>JAFSCF010000002.1 GCA_017436905.1 Clostridia bacterium
CAGACGAGTACAAAACCATAAAAACCTTTTTGCCAAATATATCTGCTTTTTTTATCCGTGTATAAAACCCTGATAAGAATTTTTTCATATTCCGCCTCCACAATAATACTGGTATTATTTTATGCGAAGATATTTAAAAAATTCTAAATATGGATGACACTCTTTTAAATGAATAATGAATGATGAATAATGAATGATGAATAATGAATGATGAATAATTGTGGTTGAAAATCGCCTTGCGATTTTCTTTTAATTCAAATGCGTAGCATTTGTTCCTTAATTCTTCACTATTCATTGATTTCATCTTGGATGAAATCATTATAGAATTAGTGAACAATTTAGATGCCGAGAAATCATTTTACCAGGAGCAAAAATCTTTGCTCGCAAGGAGATTTTTGCGACGCCGTCAATTGGCATACGCATATTCTTTTTTCAATGACAAAAAAGAGTCCGAAATCAATCGAACTCTTTGAATTTTTACAATTACTTTTTAAGATACTTAGCAACCTCTGCTGCTACGAGTTTTGTAATCATTTCAATATTGTCAGAAGACATTGAAGAGGATTTAGCATAGTCTGCTTTGCCGTCGCTACTGAACAGTTGCATTTTTTTCATACTTTCCTGCTTAACAGCCTCAACTGCTGCGGGGATAAGATCGATAAGACCTTTATCCATACTTGAGAACTTCTTAAACTCTGCTTCAACCGCTGCAACGTTGATATCTGTAAAGATATTAACCTTGCTGATACCATCTTTAATGGCCTGTCTGAAATCGTTATCTGTAAGACCAGAACCGCCATGAAGTACAAGCGGAACATCAATGGTTTTAGCAATTGTGCGAATTCTTTCAAAATCAAGTTTTGGTGGCAGTTTATAAGCACCGTGTGCATTACCTACCGCTATTGCCAAAGCGTCAACACCGGTTTTTTCAACAAAGTCTTTAGCAAGTTTGGGATCTGTAAAATATTTTGAAGGATCATCAAGGTGTGAACTACCCTCTGCAGAGCCCTCATTATCACCAACGTGACCGAGTTCACCTTCAATTGTTGCACCGTAAGAGTGAGCAATATCAGCCATTTCTTTTACCTTACGCACGTTATCGTCGTAAGAATCGGTTGAGCAGTCATACATAATAGAACTGAAACCGAGTTCAAGTGCCTTAATACATGTATCATAAGAAAGACCGTGGTCAAGATGAACTACAACCGGAACAGATGCTTTTTTTGCCATAGGAAGCAGATAATAAGAAACTTCTTCCAACGGACCGTAAGGCAAAAGCACCTCGGCAGTACCCATAATAACCGGCGATCTTGTGCATTCTGCAGCGTTTATAATACCACGCGCAAGTTCCAAGTTTACGGCATTGAACAGACCAACCGCATATTTGTTTGCTTTTGCCGGTCTTAAAACTTCATTCATATTTACTAACATTGTCTATTTCCTCCCCGTTTGTTATTTAGACAGTATTGTTTTAAATTGATCATATGCTTTTTGCCAAGCATCAACATCATTAGGTGTATACTGCTTGGTGTCGAAAGAATTTTTAATAATCTTTCTTGCTTCTTTTAAATCTTTAATTTCACCGATTGCTATCATCTGTACTGCAATATTTCCAAGTGCAGTCGCCTCTATAGGGCCAGCATACACAGTAACATTACAAGCATTTGCTGCCATCTGGCAAAGAAGCGGGTCTTTTGTGCCGCCACCAACGATATTTATACTTTCAAAATTCTTACCGCTAATCTTTTTAAGATTAAGGAAAGAATGATAATATTTAAGTGCTAAACTCTCATAAATACATCTTACAATCTCGCCAACTGTCTGCGGAACATACTGACCTGTTTTTTCACAGTATTTCTGAATTCTTGAAGGAATATCACCCGGTTTACCAAATTCAGGATAATCAGGGTCAATAAAGCACTTAAACGGCTCGCAGGCAAGTGCGGCTTTTTCCAAATCATTAAACGAAAAGTCGTTTCCCTGTCTGTTCCATGTTCTTCTGGACTCCTGAATAAGCCACAAGCCCATAATGTTTGTTAAGAAGCGGATTTTACCGCCGTAGCCGCCCTCGTTGGTATATGATGAATTATATGCCTCATCTGTTACAACGGGTGCATTAAGTTCTGTACCGAACAACGACCATGTGCCGCAACTGATATATACAAAATCTTCAACTTCTGTGGGAACAGCCACAACTGCAGACGCAGTATCGTGGCAACCAACAGCAACAACGTCAACGGGTTCAATGCCGAGTTCTTCGCAAATTTCTTCTGTTAGTTTGCCGAGTTTTTCTCCGGGCATTACAATATCGCCCAGAAGTTCTTTCTTTATGCCTACCTTTTCAAGCAGTTCATAATCCCAATTGCGTGTGTTTGGGTTAATCATCTGTGAAGTAGACGCAATAGTATACTCGTTTTTCTTAACTCCTGTTAAGAAATAGCCAAGCAGTTCAGGCATAAAGAGCATAGAATCTGCTCTGTCAACCTCGCCTTTTTTATACTTGCACATATAATAAAGTTGGAACAAAGTGTTGAAGTTCATAATCTGTATACCAGTACGTTTATACACATCTTCTGCACAGATAATCTCAAAAAGTTCTGCCGGCATATTGTCAGTACGTGCATCACGGTATGTAACGGGGTTACCGATTAAATTGCCCTCAGCATCAAGTAAGCCAAAATCAACACCCCATGTATCGATACCTATACTGTCAAATCCGCCCTCAAGTTTTGCATTGGTAATACCCTGCTTAATCTGGTCGAACAGATAAAGGACATCCCAGTAAAGTGTAGAACGTACTTTAACACCGTTATTTGGGAAACGGTGAATTTCTTTTAAAGTAATCTTGCCGTCTTCCAAAGCAGCCAGAATACCTCTGCCGCTTGAAGCACCCAAGTCAAATGCCAATACACGCTTCATATGATTACCACCTTTTTAAAGGACTAAGTCCAATTATTCAACATTTATAATTTCTACATTATTCTCTGCCAGAGCATCAGCAAGTTCGCCTTCTATATATGCATCAGTAACAAGATATTCGATATTTGCAAATGATGTAAGTTTCATATAGCCTACTCTGCCGATTTTCGATTTATCGCAAAGATAATAGTGAACGTGCGAATTTGCTATCATTCTCTGTTTAATAAAGCATTCCTGCTCATTCCCCTCAAGAATAATAGAAGATTCGCCTATCCCCTTGCTTGAGAAAAACATTTTATCAGCAAAATAATCTGTGATATAATTCTCTGCCATAGCGCCAACCAAAGACTGGTTATTGCTTACCATTCCGCCAATTGCTACCACCTTGATGCCTTCAATTCCGGAAAGTTCATTAATTACCCTTATAGAGTTTGTGATAACAGTGATGTTTTTCATATTCCTGAGTTCTTTTGCCATATAAAATGTGGTTGTAGAAGCGTCTAAAAATACGCTGTCTCCCGAAGCAATATACTGCACAGCTTTACGTGCAAGTGCCTGCTTTGCCTCCACATTTAAGCCTTTTCTCTTTTCGAGCGAAAGTTCATAACTGCCTTCGTCCATCGGCAGTGCTCCGCCGTGTGTTCTGCGAAGTAATTCCTTCGCTTCTAATTTTTCCAAATCACGACGCACGGTTTCTTCGGTAACACCCAATTCTGTACTGAGTTTACTTACCATAACGGCGCCCTCGATGCTTAACAGTTCAAGTATTTTCTTCTGCCTTTCAAGTGCAAGCATTTCGCTCCTCCGTTTCGTGTTTTTTAGAGCAAATTATTTTGTGATTATATGTACCACATCACCATTTTTTAAGCCAGATGAGTTTGCATCATCAGTATCGATATGCATTTCAACGTTAAAATCATCACGCACACGAATCTGAACATCATAAAACTTAGTCGGTTTAACTCCGTCAATTACGACGTCTACATAATCGTTATCTTTAAGATTTAAAGACTCTGCAAATTCAGGAGTCAAGTGTATATGACGGTTAGCGATGATAACGCCTTCTTTTAAATACACACTGCCTTTAGGGCCAACCACTACAATCTTTTCTGAGCCTTTTATCTCTCCTGAAGGACGTACGGGTGGGCTCACCTTTAACACGAATGTATCTGTACGTGAAATCTCTACCTGCGTATTCTTACGAACAGGGCCAAGTACACGCACATTTTCTATTGCTTTAAGTGACGGTCCAACTAAAGTTACAACCTCATTTGAAGCAAATTCTCTGCCCATAAGAACTTTTTTAGGTGTAAGTTCGTATCCTTCACCAAACAAAATGTCCAGATCCTCACGGGACAGATGTATATGTCTTTGCGAAACACCGATTTTGACATAATCGTCTTTCGCACTGGTTTTAGCAGTAATATTCATTTCTTCTACAACTTTTTTTACTGCATTTTCTATTACGTTTAAATCGTACATAATATTGCCACCTTTTTAAACGGTTTATTAATCTTCAAAATCAAAAAACTTCATTATTTCGCCATGGGGATTTGCAATAACAGCCTGACCATGTAATTTACCGAGTGGCTGTGCTGCTTTTGCGCCTGCATCTATTGCTGCTTTAACAGAAGATACACTTCCCTTTACAATTAAAGTTACAAGACGGCCACCGAGCCTTTTTTCTGAATGGATAAGGCTTACATCAGCGGCTTTTACCATTGCATCCAAGCCGGTTATTGCAGCAACGAGACCAGAAATTTCAAGCAAACCAATTGCAAAATTAGTCTGCGGAATTACCACATCAGCACCATAAAAAGTTTTTGGTAGTTTTTTATTGTATTTGTCTTTATTGATATCAAGAAGATAAGCCATCTTCTCCATATCCTGACCGGGACGTGGTATAACGCTTGATACGATATACATACCCTCGTTTTCAGCATATGCTTTTGAGGCTTCTATAGCCGCTTTTACAGATGCGTTATCGCCCTCAATCTTCATTTGCATTACCAAAGGTGCAGGAACTTTTTCGCTACCCGGTCTGGTTCTATCAAAAGCAATAACTTTAACGTCTGCCGCCTTTGCAGCAACATCTGCTGCACAAACAGCAGTTGTAAAGCTATATACCTCAAGCATTCCCAATGCGTTCATAATATTCCTCCGTTAGTCAACTTAAAAATCTGTCGGATATCAAACAATGTGCAAACCGTCTACCATTACGCAACGGCGCTGTCTAGTAAACGAATGTGCTGCAGTTAAACCCTCACCTGTAGGACCTGCGATTGTAAAGGTTGTGTAACCTTCACCGCCTGCGCCAATACCCGCATATGAAGGAGCATTTTTAACAAAAATAGTTGTTTCAACCGCACGTGCAAACTTTGTGAGGTTATCAATATTTTTAGAGTGAATATGTGCTGAGTGACGATTACCGTGTTCAGCAGCAACTGCTTTTTCAATAGCATCGTCAATATCAGGTACACGTACTATAGGAAGAACAGGCATCATCATCTCAACCTGAACAAACGGGTGAAGTGCATTTGTTTCGCAAATGATAAGACGTGCATCTGAATTAATGCCGAGTTCTTTTAAGAACTTACCTGCATCTTTACCAACCCATTTTTTATTGATTGAATATTTACCGTCTTTTTCAACTAAAGCAAGTTTTACCAAAGCATCTACCTGGTCGCCTTTGATAAGATATGCACCAGCCTCCTGCATACCCGCAATAAGTGCATCTGCAATAGAGTCAACTGCAAAACACTCTTTCTCAGCAATACAGGGTAAGTTATTATCAAAACTTGCACCGGCAACAATGTCACGTGCTGCCTTTTTAATATCTGCTGTTTCGTCAACTATAACGGGCGGATTACCTGCACCTGCGCCGATAGCCTTTTTACCGGACGAAAGAAGTGTGCGCACAACACCGGGGCCACCGGTTGCAACCAGCATACGAACGATTGGAGATTTCATCATTTCGTTAGATGTATCCATCGTAGGCTTATATACTGAAACTACGAGGTTTTCAGGACCACCAGCCTCTAAGATTGCACGGTTTACCAAATCAACTGCGTAGTTTGCAGTTTTGCAAGCATTAGGGTGTGGATTAAACACTACTGCATTACCACCGGCAATCATACCGATTGAATTACAAATAACAGTTTCGCTCGGGTTAGTTGAAGGTGTAATACTGCCTATAACACCATAAGGTGCCATCTCCACCAAAGTAAGACCGTTATCACCTGTCATAACAGACGGTGACAAATCTTCTGTACCGGGAGTTTTGTTAGCAACCAACTGGTGTTTGATAATCTTATCAGACACTCTGCCCATACCGGTTTCGCTTACACCAAGTTTAGCCATTTCTTCGGCTTCGTTAAGTGTAAGTTCACGGATTTTAGATATAATCTGCTCTCTCTGTTCAACAGTGTAAGAACGGTACTGTTTGTACGCTTTATTAACAGCTTCCAAAGCATCTGACATACTGTCAAATACACCTTTGTACGAGCGTGCATTTTCTGTAACGTTCTCTCCTGCAACATTAGCAAGCACATTTTTAATGATTTCGCTTATCTGATTTTCATCAATTCTCATAGATAATCAACAGCCTTTCGTTATATTCGTAATGCAAATTAAAGTATTTTTTCCCAAAGTCTTGGATCGGGGTTTGGAGTAATGGAATAATCAAGCAACATTCCCTTATCACCTGCAGCCGCTTTTGCATTGTCTACAGCAGCCTGAACCGCAGCAACCTCGCCAGTCATTATTAAATATGATTTACCACACATACCTCTTGCTATGCGCAACTCAACCAATGTTACATCAGCAGTTTTTGCTGCTGCATCTGCAGCAACGATGGCAGATGCGCCTGAGAATGTTTCTACAACACCCAAAGCACGTGGATTTTCTACTTCTACCGTAGCGTATATCGCAGGGAACACGCCCTCGTGAACATTACCAAGAACAAAACTGTCTATAAGTTTTTCGCTGTGTTGTACCTTGGCGGCATCTACAGATGCTCTTATAGCGCTTAGTTCACCTGAAATAATAACAATATATTTACCAGGACAAACCACCTGAGCCTCGATAATCTGCACATCAGCAGTTTTAACGAGTGTATCGGCAGCCTGTATTCCGGTAGATACGGTAGTATATTCAATCATACCGATTGCATTTGCCATAATTTCACTTCCTGCTCTTTTCTATAATAATATATTTATCGTTAATTTCTAAAACTTTACCGTCAACCGGGGAATGAAGCGCAACACCAAGTTTACCCTCTGGTGCAGAAGCAATCATTGCCCCCTCGCCCACTTTATCACCTTTGTTTACTACCGGAACTGACGGTGCACCAATATTCTGGTTTAAAGATACGGTGAGCCTTTTAACTTTAATTTCTTTTTCTGTAATAGGTGCTTCTACGTTGTACCTGGTGAGTCCAAGACGTTTTACCAAGCGTGATACGGGCACCTTTCTGTACTCACGTTTATCGGATATTCCGGTAAATTCAGCAGTATCTTTTGAAGGCATTATGCCATTTGCCCGAAGACCAGTTCTGTATTCATTTATAAGCGTTGCGGGCGATAATCCCTGCATACATGAATACATCTCGCACAAGCCGCATTGAGAACAGTAGAAAGTATCTAAAAACGGTTTTGCGTCAAAAACGTGATTATGCGATATTCCGTGCATAAATGCTTGAGGGTTTATGGGGTGCCCCATAAGATTCCTCGAACACAAATCTGTACACATTCTGCAACTGCAACACGCACTCATTGCACGTTTCATGCCGATATTGGCTTTAACAGTTTTTCTTTGTACTATATAATGATCCTGCGGCAATAAAATAACCGCATTCGTTGTTTTCGTAACTACACCGTGAGGGGTACCTATTTTACCCGTCATGGGACCGCCTATAAGATAGGCAGGATCTTCAATTTTTGCTCCGCCGCACAAATCCACAAGTTCTTTAAAGTTCATACCTAACGGAACTTTAAGCACAGACGGATTTTTAACTTCGCCGGCTACCATTACGTACTTATGCGTAACGGCAATACCGTCGTTTACGGCGTAATAGATATTTAACATGGTTTCCACATTGAAAACCGTAACACCAACAGTAATCGGGATATTACCCGGTTTGATTGCTCTGCCTGTGGTTTCGTATGTAAGGACAACCTCGTCACCCGCCGGGTATATCTCAGGCAAGAAAGCTAAAGATACCTTTGGGAAAGCGACCATAGCCGCCTTTACTGCTTCTGCTGCGCCCTTATATGACGGCTTGATTGCCACAATGGCACGTTCAGCCTCAACTGCATCGGCAACAAGCGAAAACGCACTTACAATCTCGTAAGCATACTTTTCAAGCATTTGCCTGTGCACCTTAAACAAGGGCTCACATTCAGCACAGTTTAATATTATTGTGTCTGCCCGCTTATCAAGCTTGGCATAGGCAGGGAATCCGGCACCGCCTGCTCCGACGATGCCGTGCTCCTGCAAAATTTTCGTTAATTTTTCTAATTGCATAACTTACTCCAGTCCTATAGCGTCATCAATGATGCCGACAATTGCAGCATCTACGGGAGACGCTTCAACATTACAACCAATACGTGCGGCACTTCCGGTAGCAACCAAAACGTCTTCGCCAATACCGGCGCCTACGTTATCAATAGCCACTATTCTTCCGCTGCCTGCCATATTGCTGTACGGCTCTACAATCAGAAATTTATTACCCGTCAAGTTTTCATTCTTGCGGGTGGCAACAACGCTGCCAACTACTTTACCTACTATCATTACAAGTCACCTTCCGTAAATAATTTGATGGAAGATATTATTTTAATGTAGGCAGAATTTTTTCTACATCACCATGGGGTCTGGGGATTACGTGTGTAGCAATGATTTCGCCGAGTTTTGTAGCAGCACTGCCGCCTGCTTCTACAGCAGATTTAACAGCACCTACATCACCGCGAACCATAACACTTACAAGACCGCTACCGATTTTTTCAGTACCGATAAGTTCTACGTTTGCAGCTTTTACCATTGCATCAGCAGCCTCGATTGCTGCTACTAAACCTCTTGTTTCAATCATACCTAATGCTTCATGTGACATTTTCTTTTCCTCCTTGATATTATTTATAATTTTTGTTTCTTCTAAAACTACTTTAGTTTCCGCTGCCTTAGGTGCAGCGGCCGGTGTTGATTCCTTGGTTGCCGGTTTTTTTGCTGTTGTTTTCTTTTCAGCCATATCCGTCACCGCCTATTAGAACTTGGGAAGGATTTTTTCAACATCGCTGTGGGGTCTGGGGATTACATGTACTGCAACGAGTTCGCCCAGTTTTTCAGCAGCACTGCCGCCTACTTCTGTAGCAGCTTTTACAGCACCTACATCACCACGAACCATAACACTTACGAGTCCTGAACCGATTTTTTCAGTACCGATAAGAACTACTTCTGCAGCTTTTACCATTGCGTCAGCAGCCTCAACTGCAGCTACTAAACCTCTGGTTTCTACCATACCTAATGCTTCCTGTGCCATTTTAAATTACCTCCAAATAAAATTATTCATTAATTATTGCTATTTTTAAACCTTCCATCTTCAGATTTGTAACGTGTGCTTCGTTAATCTGAGAGAGAGGGAATTTATGAGTGATAAGTTTGTGCATTGGCAACCCGATGCCTTTTGCACGTTTTAAGAAATCAAATGTTGTAGCATAGTCACGGAGTGTATATACCCATGAGCCAACAGTTGTGATTTCTTTAGCGCAGATATCGAAATGGGGATTGATGGTTGCGTCACCACCGTTAATAAAGAAGCCCAATTCGCAAAGGCCGCCGCCGCTACGGATAAACTTATAGATGTTGCTGTGTGCTACGGGTGAACCTGTGCACTGGAATGCAAAGTCTGCAAGATAACCGCCGAATGCGTTTTTAACTGCGCCCGCAAGTGCTTCAATGCCACCGTGTTCTTTAAAGTTAACAGTGCTTGTAGCGCCCATTTCTTTAGCGAATGAAAGTCTTTTTTCTTCACCGTCAACTGCAACAATGTTTTCAATACCCATTGTACGAAGAATTGCGATACAGATAAGACCAATAGGACCGCAACCCTGAACAACCACCCTACTGTTAAAACGGAGAATACCTGTTGTTTTAGCACGCTCAACTGCGTGGATTAAAACTGCGCAGGGTTCGATAAGAATTCTCTCATCAAGGTTTAAGTCACTTACGTTAAATACGGTGGAACCGCCTCTTATAACTATGTAATCAGCAAACCAACCATTTAAGTGAATGTCGTCATCAGGAATAAGACCGTAAACGTCAGCACCAGAACCTACATTCTGTTTATTAAGGTCGTACATAGTGATATCGGGATCGTCTTTGAAAATCATACAAGTAACGACTTTGTCACCAATATTCAAAGGCTTTCCGGCGCTGTCTTTTTTAACATTTTTACCCATTTTAACAATCTCACCGGTACCCTCGTGACCGAGAACTACGGGAATAAGACCAAACGGGTCACGTTTGAACTCATGAGCGTCAGTACCGCAAACACCGCAACCTTCAACTTTAACGAGGATATCGTCGTCGCCGAGTTCGGGGATTGGGAACTCTTTAATTTCATAATGCTCAAGAGAAGTAAGCATTGCAGCACGGCTTTTTGCAGGGATTGAGCCCGGCGCTGTTGCTGAACCTGCAGTTGCAGGAGCGCTATTGCCGCTCATTTCCTGAAGCACCTGTCTGACAATCTGCTCAACATTTTGTGAATTGATATTCAATGTCATCGCTCCAATCTTGATTATTTATGTAACTAAATTATTTGTTTAACTGTGCCATTACTTTCTTTGTGATTTCAGAAATCATATCAGCATCAGTTTTTGCTTCTTTGTGATGTCCGCAAGAGCCGTTGCAGTTATGGCAACTCATCTCGCCTTTTCTCTGGTTAGGGCAGAGGTTAGCGGGGTGTTTACCGGGAAGACCCATCTTTCTGCGAATTTCATACAGTTTTTCAATCTGCTCTTTAGAGAACTCAATAGGAGTACCTAACTGTTTTGATTTAAAGAGAAGTTCAGCATAGAATTCCAAAGATTCCATCTTGTGATATGCAGCCAGAAGTGAGTCTGAGTATGAGAGTGCACCATGGTTAGCGAGGAGCACTGCATCAAAGTAAGGCAGATACTTTTCTACTGCATCGGGGATTTCCTCTGTTGAAGGTGTGCCGTACTCAGCAATCGGAACGCAACCGAGAGCGATAACTGCCTCAGGCATAATCGGCTGAGTAAGTGGAATACCTGCAATAGCAAAACTTGTAGCGTATGTGGGGTGTGCATGAACAACAGCCTTTACATCAGGACGTTTTTCATAAACACGCATATGCATTTTGATTTCTGATGAAGGTTTAAAGTTGCCGTTTGCACGGATAACATTACCCTTAGCATCAACTTTGCAGATGTACTCGGGAGTCATAAAACCTTTACTTACACCGGTAGGTGTGCAAAGGAACTCGTTGTCAGAGAGTTTAACAGAAATGTTACCATCGTTTGCAGCAACCATGTTCCTGTTGTAAATTCTCTTACCGATGTCGCAAATTTGTTTTTTGATTTCGTATTCTGACATCATTTTTATCTATCTCCTTTTTAAAATTATTTACATTTGTACTACTTACATTTTACTACATATTTATTTGAAAGTCAACGATTTTTCTGTTTTTTTCTTCGAAAATCTGTTTTTTGTTTGAAATTTCGTTTACTTATTCAAATACGTTATTAATTCGTTAATTCCGTATCCCGTGATAGAGTCTACCCGAAACACTTTTTTGCAACCACTTAATCGCAACCAGTTTTCGGCTCTGTCGGGATTTGCCCCCTCTTGTTCGCACTTTGTTACAATGCCGATAACCTCACGGTTTACCATACACGTTACACACGGTGGAAAAAGTGAATACGGCTCTGTGGCAGCAATTAAAAGCCCTACCATATCAGCCTCATACGAATAAAGTGCCAATGCTCGGCCAAGGTGATTGGTCTGGGCATATTCACCCGGAGTATCAATAAGGCTGTTTTCAAACTTTATATATTGGGTTTTATCGTAACTGACCTCTTCACCACGGAGCACCTGAGTAAGCGTTGTTTTTCCGCTTTCGCTCCTGCCCATTAAAATTAACTTTTTCATTATGTTTTGGTTATAGGACAAACGGTAAAGCCTAAAACATCCCTACAGTAATCAACCAGTGCTGTAAGCGATGCCATAACGTCTGATACATTACCCGTTACTATAAGCGTTCCGCTAAAGCGGTCTACAAAACCAAGTTCAACACCAGATGATTTTATAGCAATATCGCCGGCAATTATTGCAGTTTCTGCGGGCGACATAGTAACTATGCCGATTGCAGTTTTTGAATACTCGACCGCAGGGTCAAGACCAAGTTTTCTGTAAAGAATGTCATCAGGATTTGCAATGATGTGCGCAATAGTTATCTGTTTACCGGGAACAAGTTCCTGAACTATGCGCATCTTGTCCTGAAACGAAAGATCGTAATTCATTGTCCTACCCTCCTATCTTGCATTTTAGTCCGTAGCGTTCAGCAACGGATTTTAATTTTTGCATATGTTCGTCTGTTGGTGAAGGAAGTTCACCCATAAGGTATTCCCTGCCCAATCCGATGTATTTATCTTTACCGAAGTTATGATACGGCAAAAGGTTAATTTCATTTACCCCTTTTAACTTTGAAGCAAACTCTGCTATAGAAGCAATTTCTGTTTCTGTATCATTAAATGTTGGAACAACAGGAACACGTATTATAAGTTTATTTGCATTTTCTGCAATTTTTACAGCATTTTCGAGTATACGTTCATTCGGCTGTGTTGTAAATGCTTTATGCTTTGCGCTATCTGTATGCTTGATATCCATAAGCACGGTATCTATATACGGGAGCATCTTTTCTATTTTTTCATACGGTGCAAACCCCGTAGTTTCAACAGCAGTATTTATAGCAGTCTCTTTAGCACATCTTAGCAACGCATATGCAAATTCGCTCTGGCAAAGCATTTCACCGCCGGATAATGTCATACCGCCGCCGGAACGTCTATAATAAGGCATATCCTGCTTTACGATATCGATTATCTCACGAACGGTAACATCACGACCAACAGTTTTTTCTTTTCCGTTCTGAATCATAGTCTGTATTTCATACTTTTGTGATTCAGGGTTACAGCACCATTTGCATCTCAAGGCACAACCTTTTAAAAACACAATAGTGCGAATACCCGGGCCGTCGTGAACAGAGAATTTCTGAATATCGAAAATCCTGCCGGATACATTCAAATAATCAGTCATACTCTTTTAAAAGCCTCCCTGCTCTGTTCTGTTGATGATGTCATCCTGAAGTGACCTTGAAAGAGTTGTAAAGAGTGCACTATATCCTGCAACACGAACTACAAGGTTTTTATAATTTTCAGGATGCAACTGAGCATCACGCAGAGTTTCACGGCTTACTACGTTAAACTGCATATGCATACCTTTCTGGTCAAAGAAAGCACGTATAAGAGAAATAAATGCTTCAATACCTGACGCACCTTTAAGTGCTGACGGGTGGAACTTCATATTAAAGAGAGTTCCGTTAGACGCAATACCATGGTCAAGTTTAGCAACTGAGTTAGCCGCTGCTGTAGGACCATTTACGTCACTGCCTGCTGCAGGAGACACACCATCTGCTATAGGTGCACCTGCAAGTCTGCCATCAGGCGTTGCACCCGTCTGCAAACCAAGAGGCACGTTAGCAGAAACAGGATAAAGTCCTGCATGATATATACCGCCTCTGGGGTTGGTATATTTTTCAACAGGTTTTGTATATGTATAGGCGGCTTCACGACCATAGAGGTCAACCTCGTCCATATCATTACCAAATTTGGGCAATGATTTGATTTTTTCGTAAAGTGCCTTATACTCATTCTTTTTAGCAGCATCAATATTGTTCTCTTTAATCTGTGTAAAGATTTCAGCAATCTGCTCTGAGGTAATTTCATATCCTTTTGATGTGATTTCTTTTGCAACCTCTACTGTAAGGTTTTTAGCATACGCATCGCTGTATGGCATACCAAAGTTGTTTTTAAGAGCATCAGAATACTGCTGGAGTGTAACTGTTTTTGTTTTATAAACAAGTTCATCTATAGCATACAAAGCATCAGCCACGTTTGCAATACCAAATCCCTGCGGACCGGTAAAGTTATAAACAGCGCCGCCTTCCTGAGCAGATTTACCTTTTTTGATACAATCATCAAGCATAGAAGAAAGGAAAGGCAACGGACAACGCTCTGCGTGCGCAGCGTCTATGGCATTATCAGAGTTAACCATAAGTTTGATAGTGTAGTCCATCTGCTTTTTATATGCATCAAAGAATTTATCGTATGTATCAAGTTCTGAAAGTTCGCCTGTTTTAAGACCAACCTGAACACCTTTGTCCATACCGTTTGAGAAAACAAGTTCCATAGGACGGCACATATTAAAGAATGCAGCATCGTGCCAACCGTCTGTTTTACCGCCTTTCTGCGGTTCAACGCAGCCTATTATACAGTAATCACGAGCGTCCTGCAGGCTAAGTCCTCTTGAAATAAGTGCAGGAATAATAATCTCATCATTATAGTAAGCAGGAAGACCGATACCGGTTTTAGTAAGTTCTGCCGCTTTAACCATAAGGTCGTGCGGTGTGCCGTTCCACACTCTCATAGAAAGTGACGGCTGCGGCAGATTAACGTGCATAGATGCGCTTATACACATATACGACAGATCGTTTGTAGCATCTAAGCCATTGATGTCCTGACCACCTACAATAAGGTTTTGGAACATACTGTATCCTGCAAAGCCTTCAGCAGACAAAAGGTCACGTACTTTATTAAGGCTGTTGAGTTTTACCCATACACAGTCAATAAGTTCCTGAGCCTGCTCACGTGTTATTTTACCGCTTTCGAGGTCTTTAATATAATAAGGATACATATACTGGTCAAAACGTCCGGGTGAAATTGAGTGTCCGCTTGACTCTGTCTGTATAAGAAGTTGTATAAACCAGAACGACTGACAAGCCTCGTGAAAACTCTGCGCACCATTCGCAGGAACTTTATCACAGATTTCCGCAATGGTTAAAAGTTCGTCACGTCTTTTTATATCTGTACATTCACTTGCCATCTCACGAGCAGCAACGCTGTAACGTTTTGCAAATATAACAGCACTTTCGCAACTTTCCATAACAGAAGTAAGGAAATAATAACGTGTGTTGTAATCGCTGTCGTAAACATTGCATTTATCTCTTTCAGCCTTTGCCTGCGCCCAGATGCCTTTATAACCTATTTTTAAAACTTTATCATAGTCAACGCTTACGTGACCGATACCGTTATAGAAATAGTTACCGGTGGTGAAGATATTATGTTCAATAGCATTTAAAGTTTCAGGTGCCATATAAGAGGTTGCAAGTTCACTTGTAGTTCTGCCCTGCCAATATTTATGTACCTCTTTTAATTTTGCGGCAGTTTCCTCCGAAATATAGAACGGGTCTGCGCTACGTGTTGCAACTGTTTCAAACTCGTCCTCAAGCCATTTGTTAGAAAACTCAGGGAATGTCTGGCATCCTCTGCGTGCAAAACTGTTGCAACCCACGATAAGTTCATCATCACGGATAACAACCGGCAACTTTTCAACAATAGCCCTGAATGCTCTTGATTTTCTTATATATACGGGCAAGCCTTCTGTGCTTTTATAACTTTCTGTAATAATTTCAGCACGTGTTGACTCTATAGTAGGTGTACCCGAATAAAGGTCATCTATAAGTTTTTGTATACGTTCTGTTTTAGGGATATCAGCAGTATAAACTTTTTTCATTTCTAACCCTCCTATTTTGATATTTATATCATACATCAAAAAACAGATAAAGTCAACACTTTTCAAAGAGAAAAAAACAAAAACACAGAAAAATTGTGCAAAAACACCGCAAAAAGACGATATATGTCCATCTGCGGTGTTTGATTATTTCTGTGTTTTATACTCTTTGTGCACAGCCTGATGCCCATAAGCGCACCATCCGCATAAATATATCTGAAAATTTGATTTTTTCAATATTTTCACTGAAAACAATTTCGCTTTCTCCGGCTTTTTGTCCGTCTATGTAATATTCCATAATGCCTGCCGGTGTGCCTGCTTCAATCGGCGCAACAAACTCCGATGTTAAAACCGGTTTCATTTCAACCTGCGGCGTTTCGCCTTTTTTAGCAAGGACTTCAAAAGGCTCTTTAATCAATAAATCAGTAGTTCGCTTAACACCTTTTGAAATTGCCTGTTCCCCCACTATATCACCTGCATTTGAAACAGGCTTGATTGCGTAATTGGCAAATCCGTAATTTAAAAGTTTGCTGGCATCGGCGACTCTCTCTTTAGATGTAGGAGATGCCATAATAACCGCTATAAGGTGCATGTTATCTCTTTTAGCAGTGCCGGATACGCAAAATAGAGCATCTGATGTAGAGCCGGTTTTTAAACCTGTAGCGCCTTCATAAAATCTTATAAGTTTATTTGTGTTCGACAGTGTGAATTTTCCGTCACGCAATGTATCCATCCAAATAGTTGTAAAGTTATGAATATCGGGATGCTTTAAAAGTTCACGGCTCATAAGTGCTATATCATACGCACTTGAATAATGACCCTCGGCGTCTAATCCGTTACAGTTTACAAAATGAGTATCGACCATACCAAGCCCGGCAGCACGCTCGTTCATACGAGCCACAAATGTTTCTTCACTGCCGCTTATGTGTTCTGCCATAGCAACGGCTGCATCATTGCCCGAAGATACCGCTATACCTTTCATAATATCACGTACGCTAAGTTGTTCGCCTTCATCTAAAAAAATTGTTGAGCCACCCATACTCTTCGCATAAGCGCTTCCGGTAATCATATCGTCATATTCCATACGCCCGGCGTCTATCTCTTCCATTGCAAGCAGCATAGTCATAATCTTCGTGATGCTCGCCATAGGTCTGCGTTCATGGCTGTTTTTATCATAAAGTATTTTACCCGTACTGTTTTCCATAAGCAATGCCGACGGCGCAGCGAGTTCCGGCTCGCCGTCTGCCATTACAAATTGTATATTAAAGTTTAAAGTAATCATCATCACGCATAACAGCATGACAAACGTACGTACATAAGGAATTTTTCGGAAGTACAAAAAAATATGCCGCATAAGCCTACCTCCATGAAAGTTTTCCATGGTAAAGCATTATGCGGCAAAAATGTATTTTATGATATTAATCAGTTTTCCTTTTCGTAAATTGCCTGTTTTGCACTCTTTGCAATAACAGCGGGAGTTAATCCGTATTCTTCAAAAAGTTCAGCAGGTTTTCCCGAACGGCCAAAAACATCTTTTGTGCCGATGCGTTTCATAACGCAAGGCGCACTCTCACAAAGCACCTCTGCAACCGCGCTACCAAGACCGCCAATAATATTGTGTTCTTCTGCAGTAACAATAGCACCTGTTTCTTTAGATGCCTTAATGATTATATCTCTGTCGATAGGTTTAATGGTAGCCATATTTACTACTCTTGCGCTTATGCCGTCCTCTTCAAGCATTTTAGCGGCTTCCAAAGCAAAGCCAACCATAAGACCTGTAGCAATAATGGTAACGTCCTTACCCTCTTTAATTTCAACGCCTTTTCCAATCTCAAACTTATAGTCAACATCAAATATGCGGTCAACCGCAAGACGTCCAAAACGCAAATAGCAAGGTCCGTCGTGTTCAATAGCGGCTTTTACTGCAAGGCGTGCCTCTACATCGTCGGCAGGATTTAATATAACCATACCGGGAAGTGAGCGCATAAGTGCGATATCCTCTAAACACTGGTGTGTAGCACCATCTTCACCTACAGAAATGCCTGCATGAGTAGCACCGATTTTAACATTAAGGTGCGGATAGCATATTGAGTTTCTTATCTGTTCAAACGCACGGCCTGCGGCAAACATTGCAAAACTGCTTGCGAACGGGATTTTACCGCACGATGCAAGACCTGCTGCAACACACATCATATCAGCCTCGGCAATACCTGCGTTTATAAATCTTTCGGGGAATTTCTTTTTGAATACATCTGTTTTTGTTGATTTTGAAAGGTCAGCGTCTAAAACGACAATTCTTTCATCTACTCCGAACTCTGCCAAAGCAGCGCCGTATGCTTCCCTTGTTGCTTTTTTATCAGCCATTTTTACGCGCCTCCAATTCTGCAAGTTTTTTGTCTAATTCTTCTGCGGCTATTGCATACTGTTCGTCATTGGGTGCATTACCATGCCAGCCGGCTTCGTTTTCCATAAATGAAATATCTTTACCTTTTACAGATTTTGCAATAATAGCAGTTGGTTTGCCTTTGCAGTTTTCAGCGTTTTCAAGTGCTGCACGAAGTGAGTCAAAATCGTGTGCATCTGCAACAACAACATTCCAGTTAAATGCCTCGTATTTTTTGTCTATCGGCAACGGTGACATAACATCTGCAATATTTCCGTCAATCTGCAAGCCGTTGTTATCTACAATAACAGTAAGGTTATCAAGATTGTGATGTGCGGCAAACATAGCATTTTCCCAAACCTGACCTTCCTCAAGTTCACCATCGCCCAAAATAGCGTATACACGGTAGTTTTTTCTGTCGAGTTTAGCGGCAATAGCCATACCCGCAGCAGCGCAGACACCCTGACCAAGTGAGCCGGTCGACATATCAACACCGGGCACCTTTTTCATATCGGGATGCCCCTGCAGATAACTGCGTATATTTCTAAATCCCTTGATATCCTCTTTAGGAATAAAGCCGGCTTCTGCCAGCGCACCATAAAGTGCAGGCGCACAGTGACCTTTAGAGAGAACCAGTCTGTCACGAAGTTCCCAGTTGGGATTTGATGCATCTACTTTCATCTTTTCGAAATAAAGCAATGCAAGAATGTCGGCTATCGACATAGAACCTCCGGGATGACCGGACTTCGCAGCATGAACTGCATCAAGAGCGTGTTTTCTGATTTTACAAGCGGTGATTTTCAAGTCCAAATTATTCATTGTGTGTGTCCTTTCTGTGCTGCAGAGCACATTTTTATGTCATTAAAATCCCTCTCCATGTACTTCACGCACATCAGAGAGAATAATAAATGCTTTGGGGTCAATTTTTTTTACAATAGTACGCAATTTTGGTATTTCATTACGTATAACAACGCACAAAATAAGCGTACTGTCACGATTTGTATACATACCTTTGCCGTAGATGCCCGTTGTACCCCGACGCATAACATTCATAATTTCATCACTTATCTCTTTTGATTTTTCAGAGATAATATAGGCACTCTTGGCGGCATTACCGCCCTCTACAATAGCATCGGCGACTTTAGAACTTACATAAACAGAAGCCACCATATAAAGCATTAGAGTGTAGTCCGCAAAAGCAAATCCTGCGGTAATTATAATCAGACCGTCTATGATAAGAATAAGGTTTGCAACGGAAATACGTTTATTCAGCACTTTATACAGGATAATTGCAAGAAAATCGCTTCCGCCGGTAGACGCTCCGTATTTTATAACCACACCTACACCTGTGCCCATCAGTATACCACCGAATGCAGCAGCCATAAGTATATCATCAGTAAAAGGAGTGGCATCTGCAGTTATTTCTAAAAACAATGTAAGCGCCAATGTGCCTACAGCAGATTTAACAAATACGCTTTTCGGCATAGTTTTCCAACTGATTGCAAAAAGCACTGCATTGATACTTAGCACAACCAAAGAAACGGGTAAACCAAATTTAGAATGTAAAATAGTAGCAACACCACCGGCACCGCCTGCGGCGATTTCGTTCGGTATCAAAAAATAACTGAATCCTATAGCCATAACAAGCGCACCAAGCAAAATAAAGAAAAATTCTTTGAAAAAGTTTTTCAAATTATCACCTCTGAATTTACGTGTTGCTATTATATTTAACAGAGGCGATAATTTTATTCTGCTGTATTTACTGCTTCGTATGCCATATTAAGTATTTCGTCAAGGCGGGCAGAGTTTTTCTTTAAATAAAGATAACCCAACAGCGCCTCAAATCCGGTTGCGTGGCGATAATCTACAATATCGGCATTTTTTGCTGAGGTATGCGAGTGCGCATTTCTGCCACGTTTATATACACTTTGTTCTTCTTCCGTAAAAACATCCTCAATAGAACGCACAATTTTGCTCTGTGCTACTGCGCTGACGTATTTTATTGCAATTTTATGAAGTTTTGCAACCTGCATATTAACATCTTTAGCAATTCTTGTGCGTATATATGTTTCGTATACTGCATCACCCACAAAAGCAAGAGTCAGCGGTGACAGTTGTTCAGGCGGCAGTCCTAATTCAAAATCAAGCATATCTTACTCCCTGTGCCACTTAACACCCTGAGAAGTATCTTCCAGGATAATTCCCATTGCTTTGAGTTTATCACGGATTTCATCGGCAGTTTTAAAGTCTTTTGCTTTTCTTGCCTGATTTCTCTGCTCAATCATATCTTCAATCCCGCTGTCGAGATTATCATCTTTTACAGTATTCAATACGCCGAGTACGCCGCCGAGTTCTTTAATAAGCGCAAGAGTATCTTCGCACGCTTTTTTGCTGCTTTCGGCATTTATCTCGGTATTTGCAAAGTAAACAATATCAAATATAGCAGCAATGGCATCGGCAGTATTTATATCATCTTCCATAGCCTCAATAAACTTCTGCTTAAATCCGGCAAGTTTATCTGATACATCTGCGCCATCGTCTGCAGCATTCTTTGCCATAAACTCCAAGTTACCCATACAGGTATAAATTCTCTCTAAACCTGATTTTGCCTGAAGTAATAAATCGTGCGAGAAATTAATCGGGTTTCTGTAGTGTGCACTGAACATAAAAAATCTTATAACCTCAGGCTCAAACTCTTTTACAACATCACGCACAGTAAAGAAATTGCCGAGAGATTTGCTCATCTTTCTGTTATCAACATTTATATAGCCGTTATGCAACCAGTAGTTTGCAAAATTACAGCCGTTTGCAGCCTCAGACTGTGCAACCTCGTTCTCGTGGTGCGGGAATATCAAATCCATACCGCCACTGTGAATATCAATAGTTTTGCCAAGATATTTATTAGCCATTGCACTGCACTCAATATGCCAGCCGGGTCTTCCCATACCCCAGGGGCTTTCCCATGCAGGCTCGCCCTCTTTCTGTGCTTTCCACAAAGCAAAATCCATAGGGTCTTCTTTCTGCTCGCCAACGTCAATACGTGCGCCTGCCTCTAAATTTTCCAAAGGCTGATGCGAGAGTTTTCCGTATTCATCAAACTTTTTAACACGGAAATACACATCGCCGTTTACGTTATATGCATATCCTTTTTCTTCCAGAGTTTTTATTAGTTCAATAATAGCGTCAATATTCTCTGTTGCTCTGGGATGAACTGTAGCACATTTAATACCAAGTGCACTTGCATCTTTAAAATACTCGTCTATAAATCTGTCTGCGAGTTCTTTAACAGTTACTCCCTCTTCATTAGCACGCTTAATCATTTTATCGTCTATATCGGTAAAGTTCTGAACAAAACTCACCTCATAACCCATATATTCCATAAAACGCCTTAAAGCATCAAAAATTATAAAAGGACGCGCATTACCTATATGGAAATAATTATAAACAGTAGGCCCGCACGAATACATACGCACCTTACCCTCTTCCACGGGTTTGAATTCTTCTTTTTGTCTTGTCATACTGTTATAGAGTTTAATCATAATAACAACCTTTTCCTTTCCAATGCTTTATTTACTGAGTTCGTCAACTCTTTTGCTCAAATCGTCAATCAACTTATGCAGTTTACAAATCTCCTGCGACGTTGGGTCAGGCATATGAATATGGTCCAAATCGTTAGGAGAAATACGTTTATTGTTTATTCTCACAATTCTTGCCGGAACACCCACACAAGTAGAGTTTTCAGGAACTTCTGAAAGTACTACTGCGTTTGCCGCAATTTTTGAGTTACTGCCAACCGTAAAAGGTCCAAGCACCTTTGCACCGCAGCCAACCATTACATTATCGCCCAAAGTTGGGTGACGTTTACCTTTATCTTTACCTGTACCGCCAAGTGTTACCCCCTGATACAGAGTACAATTTTCGCCGATAATAGCAGTTTCTCCGATAACAACACCCGTACCATGGTCAATAAAAAGCCCCCTGCCGATAGTTGCACCGGGGTGGATTTCAATACCGGTTACAAATTTACTGTACTGCGATATAAGTCTTGCAACAAACTTCATACCATGGTTATAGAAAAAATGTGCATATCTGTGAAAAACCAACGCATGAAGCCCCGTATACAAGAAGAACACTTCCGCCTTACTGCGCGCAGCAGGGTCCCTCTGCATAACAGAAGAAATTTCGCACAATGCAACGGGAGTATAAAAAATATAGTGTAATACAATAATTGACGCTACTGCAATAAGCAAATACATACCTTTTTCCTCCAAAACATGCGCATATATTCTATTATATAATCTTTTTATTTAAAAAACAACTGTTTTTTGCGTTTTTTTAATTGATTTTACAGTTACAATATGCTAATATAGTTATGTAATATATTTAAACTGCAGGTGATAACATGATATACAGAGAATGTGAAAACCCAAAATGCTTTTTTTGCGCATATTCTGCACCGCTTGCCGCTACAACTGATATGATATGCAGCAAAACAGGAATTGTGTGCGAGAACAGCATTTGCAAAAAGTTCAGGTACGACCCCCAAAAACGTATACCAAAACGCACGCCTAAACTTAATACAGATAAATTCAGCGCAGAGGATTTTGCGCTTTAAAATATCCGTAACCGCAAGGCACAAATCTCCATATAATATATTAAAACGACAAATCCAATTTGCATTCAAATATATTTGGAGGTATTAAAAATGTCAGCCAATGTGCGCAGTCTTGCCGACCTCCCCACGGGTGAGAGATGCCGTGTGGCGGGTCTTAACTCCACCGGCAGCAACCGCAGACGTATGCTGGACTTAGGTTTAGTGCCCGGAACTGAGGTTGAAGCAGTGCTTAAAAGTCCGTCAGGCGGTGTGGCTGCTTATCTTATACGTGGAGCACTTATAGCAATCCGCCGTGAGGATGCGATAAATATAATTATATACTGATTTTTATACAACAATATCGGAGTATGCCAAAGCATACTCCGATATTTTAATTATCGTCGTTTGTCTCGTCATCAATTTCGGGTTCATTTACAATTACATGGATTTTTTCAACTCTGTGATAGTCTGTTTCTGTAACAGTAATGTTCAAATTCTGATAATCAAACACGTCACCCGTTTCAGGAACTCTGTCAAGTTGTTCCATAACCCAACCGCTTATAGATGCAATTTCCTCATCTGCCTCAATACCAAACTGTTCGCAAAAGTCTTCAAAATCAGCAGAGCAGTCAACAATATATTTGTTTTCTTCGATAAGTTCAAAATCTTCTATAACCTCATCGTGCTCGTCCCATATTTCGCCTACAAGTTCTTCTAAAATATCCTCCATGGTAACAATACCCAATGTTCCGCCAAACTCGTCAAGTATAACGGCTATGTGCGATTTGTTGGTCTGGAGTTCTTTTAAAAGGTCGTTAATCTTTTCGCTTCTTTGTACAAAAACCGGAACAGACATAAGTTCTTCTATGCTTTTATCTGTTATACCATCTTCGTTATAAAAATCTTTAAGGTGGATAACACCTACGATATTATCAATACTTTCATCGAACACAAGCAATCTTGAAAAACGTGTTTGCGAGAAAAGACGAGCCACTTCAATTTTATCTGCATCTATCGGCACAGCCTCAATATCTACACGGTGTGTCAATACATCTTCTGCCCTCTGTTCAGTAAACTCTATAGCGTTTCGCAAAAGGTCGCCTTCGTCAGTATCGATAGTGCCGTCCTGCTCTACCTCATCAACTAAAACAAGCAGTTCCTCCTGCGACATCTTGGCACTTTCTTCAACCTTTATAATTTTTGCAAGAAGTTTTTTCCATAGCGAAAACAAAAAGTTTAAAGGGGTAAGTATCCAGATGAGTAATCTTATAAAAGGCGCAGAAAACATAGCAAATTTTTCAGGTGTGTCTTTAGCAATGCTTTTAGGCGAAATTTCTCCGAAAATAAGGACTACTATAGTAATAACTGCAGTTGAAATAGCGGCACCGTAATCAGGGAAAAGTTTTACAAAAAGCACAGTGCCCATTGAAGCCAGTGCTATGTTTACAATGTTATTACCAACAAGAATTGTTGATAAAAGTTTATCGTAATTTTCGGCGATAGAAAGCACCAGTGACGCACGCTTATCGCCTTTTTCGGCCATGTTTTTAAGCCTTGTTTTATTAATAGAAGTAAATGCCGTTTCCGTAGCAGAAAAGTACGCTGACATAAGTACTAATGCTACCATCACAAGTATATAAGGCATAGGTAAAGGGTCCATTTTAAATTATTCTCTCCTTAAAAAGTAATCGTTTTTTGTATTATTAAAATCAAATTTCAGGTCAATTGCGCATTTTATAAAAACACAAAAAGGCACGCCTGCGTAAAGCACATATTATACGCAGGTATGCCTGATAAATCATATCAATTATATAGTTTGCGTTAGAATTACTCCCGTCGCCGTCCATTATAGAATAAACCATTCCTTTCATAATGCTAAACTGATTATATCATACACTTAAAAAATAGTCAATATTATTTTTAATATTCACGCAAAAAGGGGTGGTTTCATAGTATATCATTGAAATATTGCACGTTTTGGGAGGTGCAGTTTATGGGTCTTACTGTACAGTCAACACAAAAAAGTGCTTTAAAAGAAAGCATTATTACAGAAAACAGCAAAAATGTGATCGCTCTTGCCGGCAACCCTAACGTAGGCAAAAGCACAGTTTTTAACGCTCTTACTGGGCTAAAACAACACACAGGTAATTGGCCGGGCAAAACTGTTGCCAATGCAGTCGGCACATTTACATACGAAAACGAAGAATATACCCTTGTGGATTTACCGGGAACATATTCGCTTATGTCAAATTCCAAAGAAGAGGAAATTGCACGTGACTTTATATGCTCCGCAAAAGCAGAAGCCGTAATAGTAGTTGCTGATGCAACCTGCCTTGAACGCAACTTAAACCTTGTTCTTCAAATACTGGAAATTACTCCGAAATGCATACTGTGTGTAAATCTGATGGATGAGGCTGAAAAGAAAAAAATCAAAATAGATATCAGCAGATTGAAAAGCATTTTAGGCATACCGGTTGTTGGAATATCCGCCGCACGAAGAAAAGGAACGGAGCCTTTAAAAAAACAGTTAAAACTTCTTAAAAGCAACAATACTTTTACTCCAAAATACGATACTGTGATAGAATCAAGCATATCCGATATAGCAGATGTAATTAAAGATACTTTCACCAATATTAATCTTCCGCCAAGGTTTTTGGCAATAAAGTTACTTTGCGGTGACAAAAGTATAATTAACTCATTGCAAAACTTTACAAATTGTGATTTAACAAAAAACAGTTCTGTTAAAGATGTATTGGAATCAGAAAAATCAAAACTGGCAGATGTCGGCATTACCGAAAGTAACTTGACTGACAAAATTGTATGCTCTATTATTGCAGAGGCAGAAAACATCGCAAAAGAATGTGTTACAGTTCAAAATGATGAATATGCTTTATCAGATATACGTACCGACAGAATATTAACATCAAAGATATGGGGAATACCCATTATGCTTTGTATGCTTGGACTTATATTCTATCTTTCTATAGCAGGCGCAAATTACCCGTCATCACTGTTATCGCAATTATTCAATAATATCGAACAACATCTTTTAAATTTTTTTGCGAATATAAATGCGCCGCAGTGGATAACAAATATACTTGTTTCAGGTATGTATCGCACTTTGACATGGGTTATAGCGGTTATGCTGCCGCCAATGGCGATATTCTTCCCTCTTTTCACATTACTTGAAGACTTGGGGTATTTGCCGAGAGTAGCATTTAACCTTGACGGCATTTTTAAAAAATGCTGCGCTCACGGCAAGCAATGTCTTACAATGTGTATGGGATTGGGCTGCAATGCTGCTGGTGTAACCGGCGCAAGAATTATAGACTCGCCACGGGAAAGGCTGATAGCGATTATAACAAACAGCCTTGTACCTTGCAACGGCAGATTCCCTACCCTTATAACAATATCTGCAATATTTATAGGCTCACCTTTTGTATACGCAGGGAAATATGCAATGGCAGCGATAGCCGTACTTGCAATCGTGGTTACAGGAATTTGCGCAACATTTGCAGTATCGTATATACTGTCGAAAACAGTTTTAAAAGGAACTCCATCACAGTTCACTCTCGAACTTCCGCCGTTTCGCAAACCAAAAATTGCAGAAGTTATATATCGCTCAGTTTTTGACAGAACTTTATTTGTGCTTGGCCGTGCGGCTGCAGTGGCAGCGCCTGCAGGTGCACTGATATGGTTAACCGCAAATGTACACATAGGTGAATTATCAATTTTGCAACATATGGGTACATTTTTAGAACCGTTCGCAAAACTTCTTGGTTTAGACGGGTATATACTGTTATCTTTCATACTCGGCATACCTGCAAACGAAATAGTTATGCCAATCCTTATAATGTGCTATACGGCATCAGGGCAGTTGGCAGAACTCGGCACGCTTGCAGATACGGGAGCACTCCTTATAGCAAACGGCTGGAACATAATAACAGCAATCAATGTTATGCTGTTTTCTCTGTTTCATTTCCCGTGTGCAACTACACTTCTTACAATACGTAAAGAAACAGGAAGTTTTAAATGGACAGCAGTTTCTTTTATAATACCTACCTTCATAGGAATTGTCGTGTGCTTTATAATAGCGCAAGTTTCAAAAATATTTATATAACAAAAAGGCTGAGAAATTTCTCAGCCTTTAAAGTTAAAATTAAAATTATTTATTGCCTAAAAACATATTGATTTTAGCGATTAATTCATCAGCATCAACACCATGAACCGCACAAGCCTCTTCAACAGTTTCGCCGCTTGCTGAAGGACAGCCTAAGCAGTGCATACCAATCTCAAAAAAGAAAGGTGCTGTTTCGGGGTCAATTTTCAATACATCTGCAATGATAGTGTCTTTTGTAATCATAGCCATTTTTATATTCCTCCATTTCAATTAATATTAATATTAACACTATAATTATATAATTTTTATTATAAAAATGCAATACCTAAGTTTAGTATTATATATTTTTTTGTTTTTATTTAGCAAATTTTTCTCTTCCGGTTTCATAAAGATTGTTGCCTTCTGCATCTATAATAACAGTTACAGGAAAATCTTCAACCTCTAATCTGCGTATAGCCTCAGTACCGAGGTCGTCATAGGCAATAACCTCACTTTTTTTAACGTGCTGCGCAAGAAGTGCTCCTGCACCACCTATCGCACCGAAATAGACACAACCATATTTAACCATCGCATCTACAACAGAGGGTTTTCTAAGTCCCTTGCCTATCATCCCCATCAGTCCTCGTTTTATAAGTTCAGGGGCATATGCGTCCATTCTGCCGCTGGTGGTTGGTCCGCACGAGCCTATAACTTCGTCTTCTCTGCACGGGCACGGACCTACGTAGTATATAATCTGTCCGTCAATATCAAAAGGTAATTCTTCTCCCCTGTTTAACGCTTCGCACATACGCTTATGCGCAGCATCACGTCCTGTATATATAACACCCGATATTGTTACATTATCCCCTGCTTTTAAGGTTTTAATTTTATCTTTCGTTAAAGGTGTAGTGATATTCATATTAAATTTCCTTTATTTAACCTTATTGATGTCATATGGTGTTGACTGATATACGTAATAAGTATACCATATATTATTTTTATCATCACTAAAACGCTTGATTTTAAGCCATTTTGCAAATATCCAACCCCATTTTTATTTTACATACCCCAAATATTCCCCAAAATTTACGACCTTTTTATAGGTTTGAAACGCCGAATTATATTTTTGTTCTGTTAACTCGTTTTCGAATCCTTCGTTATTGATTTTTTCAAATTCGGAGTCAAGTTTACCCATTTCAGAAGACATATGTTCAGGAAGAACAGAAGTATATAAATCCATAGTCATCTTAAGGGAAGCGTGACCCAAATAGGATTGAACTGTTTTCGGTTTAATTCCAGCCTCGAAACATCTTGTGGCAAAAGTATGTCTGAAACAGTGACATGAAAAAGTTTCGAGTTCATCCGATGTATCTCTCATCAAATTAATTTCATTAACAATTCTTTTTATCGCATCACATATATTTTGTGGGTTTAACGGGGTGTTAACCTTGGTTGTAAATAGTAAATCTCGAAACTCTTTTTCTGGTCTTTTGCTTTCTGGGGCTTTGTTTTCAAGAATCCTTTTTTGCATAAATTGTTTTTTTAGAGCTATAGCACATTGCTTACTAATAGGTATTTCTCTATAACTTGTTTTTGTTTTTGGCTCTTCAAAATGAAAAGTCTTTTTTGAATCTTCTTCATAACGTTGATATACGAGTGTACGAGTAACACGGATAATGTTTTTGTCCCAATCAATATCTTCCCATCTCAATGCTGCCAATTCGCCAATTCTCATTCCAGTTTGTATAGCCACTGTAAAAAAGTTATCATAAAATGTGCCTTTACAACAATTAAAGAAGTCTATTTGATCTTCAAGTGTTAATACTTGAACTTCTTTGTCTTTGTCTTTTGGAACGGATATCCCTTTAGCGGGATTTTTTCTTACAAATTCATCAATCATTGCCTTATTAAATATATCTACAAGGAGCACCTTAACCTTATTTCGTGTTTCAAACTGATATCCTTGTTTTTTAAGATCTTTTATAAGTTCACGGATTTGCAATTGAGTAATATTTTGTATAGAAATTTTCCCTAATGTGGGAGATATATGCTTTTTATAAACATGATTATAATGTCTTCTGGTATTTTCTCTTATAATATCAAATTTATAGACATTCATCCATTTATCGTACCAATCATCTAATTTAATATTATCTCTTATATTGATTTCTTTCTCATCTTCATATATTGCCTCGTTATACCGTTTTTTGACATCTTTAAGGTCTCTTCCTGTAACCGAAACTCTTTTGCCAAAACGATTATTAAATCTTGCTTCATAAATACCATTCTTTTTTTGAACGATACCTTTTCCTAGGTCTTTTCCATTCAAATCTTTCCCCATTTTCTTCTCCTTTCTTTTGAACGAAAAGAAACCTATACGTAATTATATTGTTTTATATAACTAAATATATATAATTATAACACACATAGGTCTCTAAATCAATATTTTTGTTTTATAAGTAATGTTTATTTTTTAAATAATTTTCAAACTCTTTTCTTTTTATCAAATGCTTATTTCCTACTTTCAATAAAAATGGACATCCTTTTTCTTGTAATAACCCTCGCAAAGTGGATATTCCGATATTTGAATATTGTGATGCTTCATGTATTGTTAAATTGATTTTCTCCCATATGGGAATTTGTGATATTTTATTTTCCAGTGCTACCAAATCCCCCTCTATTTACTTCATCAAGAGCGTCAACTTCAACTAATTCAACGTCTGGCATTATAGGTACAATTTCAAACTGACATATTCTATCTCCTTTGTTGATAATAGTATCTCTTGTTGCGTATACTGGATATTTCCAAATATCTGTTGAGCCACAATAACTGGAATCAATTTGACCTACGCTATTTTGCTGTAATGTACCCCAATTTTTAAATGTGCTACTGCGAGGATATACATTTGCCTTATACCCTTTAGGAAGTTTCATTGAAACACCTAGAGAAATCAGTGCCGATTCTCCTGCTTTTAACTCAACTGTTTCAGCAGCATATAAGTCAATCAAGTCGCCCTGTTGTATCTTCTTTAATCTTGGGATTTCATCATCGTGATATTTAACCAATATTTTATATGTAATTTGTCTGTTCATCGTATTATCCTTTCGTGATTATTTCTATAAGTTTAGTTTTTGATATATTTTTGCCATCCATTTTGAATTTCCAACCAGATTTATACATTGATTCAATTTCCGATTTTGATGGAATGCATGATTCTTGAAAAGTGTAAAAGATTCTGTTTCCTTTATCGTTAAACGCTTCGAATTTAGGCACTTCACAATTCATATTGTACTATACAATTCTCCTTTAAAGATTTTTGAACATCTATTATTCTTTGGTTGCTACTACCTCGGAATGGTAAATTTGTTGTTCTTTTGTCAATCTCAAACTTGCCATCTACTAAAACATCAATTGCCCCTAATAGCATTTTTGAATGGTCATTTTTAAGTAATTCATTGAATGTTCTTCCTGAGTAAAGCCATATATTACGACCTTTGTTTCTTAGTATTAGTGCCAGTTTAAAAAATGCTTTTGCTTGTAGAGTACATTCGCCACCTGAAAATGTGATGTCGTTGTCGTTATCTAATAGCAAACTAGATAGAGTTTTTATAGTTATTGGTTTTCCGTTTGTTATATTCCAACTTTGAGGATTATGGCATCCTTTGCAACCAATATTACATTTTGCGCAATATATAGTGTTCCTAAATCCTATGCCATCAACTATTGTATCGTATTTAATATCCATATAATAGATAACGCCTGAGCCATCTCCACAAGTTTGAATAATAGAGGGGTCATTTAAGACCCTCTCAACATATTCAACATCTTTATTAACTAAAGTCGATATTTCTTTAACAGAATAAATATTTCCATCCGACAAGTTTTTTATTATCTCATTCATGGCATACTCTATCATTTAATTCTGCTAATTTAGCAGCGTTCCAACTGTTAACAGTTCCAACCAAATATCCAGTAATTCTTTCTATTGTATCTATGTTTGTTCCGCCACATTCTAAACATTTTTTTAGGTCTCTAATGGCACTCTCCCATCCACAATCTAAGCAACGATTTCTCAAATGGTTAATAGAGCCATATCCAATGTCATTATCACGGATAATGGTTACTACTTGCATAACTGCTTCTGGATTATGTGTTGCATCACCATCTAATTCAACATAGAAAATATGCCCACCAAGAGTTAAGGCATGATATGGTGCTTCAACTTCGGCTTTATGCTTAATTGTGCAATGATACCATACAGGCACATGATTTGAATTAGTGTAGTAATCCTTATCTGTAATGTATTCAATTACACCAAAATCTCTTCTATCTTTCTTTGTAAACTTTCCTGATAATCCCTCTGCTGGTGTAGCCAATACAGAATAATTCAAATCATATTTATCAGCCCACATTTTCACTCTATCTCTAAGGTGAGTAATAATTTCAATACCTAACTTCTGAGACTCTTCAGATTCCCCATGATGTTTACCTGTTAATGCAATTAGACACTCGGCAAGTCCAATAAATCCAACTCCTAATGTCCCTTGCTTTAATAAGTCTCCTACTCTGTCATTTTTCTGTAAGTTTTCAGAACCATTCCATAACCCAGCCATTAATAATGGGAATTGTGATTTAAGTGCCGTTCTTTGAAAACAATATCTGTCATATAATTGTCTTACCGCTACATCCGTGTATTTATCTAATTTTTCATAGAATGTAGAAATTTTTTCTTCATAACTTTCGATATTCATACACTCCAATGCGAGTCTAACAATGTTAATTGTTGTGAATGATAAGTTGCCTCTGCCGACAGATGATTTTTCGCCATGTCTATTCTCAAAAACTCTTGTACGGCAGCCCATTGTTGCACACTCATACTTATATCTTTCTGGGTCATTTTCTCTCCATAAATCATTTACATTAAATGAAGTATCTAAATTAATGAAGTTTGGAAAGAATCTTCTTGCGGTTACTTTACAAGCTAGTTCTAATAAATCGTAGTTTCTATCTCCCTTTTCTGCACTATAACCTTTCTTTAACTTCCAAATCTGAATAGGGAAGATAGGTGTTTCACCATTACCAACCCCGTTATATGTAGAGTTAAGAATTTCTCGAATAATACATCTACCTTCTGCACTTGTATCAGTACCATAATTAATAGAACTAAATACAACCTGATTGCCACCACGACTATGAATGGTATTCATATTATGAATAAATGCTTCCATAGACTGATGCACTCTTGAAACAGTCTTATTAATAGCTTGCTGTTTTACTCTATCTCTACCAGTTAATGTTTCTAATGGCTTTTTAATATAATCTTCAATTTCCTCATCGAATAAATAAGTATAATCAACACCAGTAAATTCAATGAGTTTTTTAACTTCTTCAACGTATGTGCTTCTTACATATGGTGCTAAGTAATAGTCAAATGCAGGAATTGCTTGTCCCCCATGCATTTCGTTCTGTACTGTTTCCATACTGATACATCCAATAATAGAAGCGGTTTCAATTCTTTTTGCTGGTCTGCTTGAACCATGACCTGCTCTAAAACCATTATTTAAAATTCTATCAAGCGGATGCTGTAAGCAAGTTAATGACTTAGTTGGATAATAATCTTTATCATGAGTATGTATATAATTATTATCAATAGCTTCTCTTGCTTCTTCGCTAATCAACTCATCATCTGTATATGCTTTTGTTGTTTCACTTGCAAACTTCATCATCATACCAGCAGGTGTTTCAGCATTCATGTTTGCATTTTCTTTTGTAACATCATTAGATTCCGCATTAACAATACTGTTGAATACGGCATAGGTCTTTGACTTTCTAAGTTTATTTCTCTCATATCTGTACAAGATATAACTTCTAGCAACATCTTTTCTATTACTTGCCATAAGTTTTTCCTCAACTAAATCTTGTACCTCTTCAACAGAAAAATCCTTATCTAAAGATTCAACATGGTTAGCAATTTCTCTTGCTTTATCTTTTGCATATGCCGTTTCTTCGCCGTCAACATCAAGAAAGGCTTTAAGAACAGCAACCTTAACCTTTTCTTTATCAAACTTAACTCTTCGTCCATCACGTTTTTTTACAATCAATAATTTTTCCTCCTATGTTTTTTATAAACAAAACGGCAAGAGAACACTTTGTCTCTTGCCATAATGTCTCTACTTATTTATTCTCTATTAAATTAAGTAAAAATCTTTAATATAATCAAGCATTTCGTTAACACTGTTAAATATACGTTCGCAGATACATTGTTGCCACGGATGCAACTCCTGACTATTCTCGTTTAATCCGATAACCGGAATGCGTCTGTCATAGGCAATTGCGATTTCGCTCATTGTCCCAAGAGACCATTTATCATTAAAGTTTACTATAACCAAATCTGACTGTCGTAGTTTGTACAGATCGACATTCATTACTTCTCTCTCCGAGACATATCGCGGTTCATCTTTAAAATTAAACAGATCATTTGGATTGAACACTCTTACTCTGTAATCACATTCGTGGGTTTCGAGTGTGGTTTTGCAATGCTTTCGCCAATTGTTACTTTCGTTAAAGTTATCTCTGCCGAACTTTTGCATACCCCCAGAAGCATATATTCTAAATTCGCGCAAACTTAATGTCCTCCTTTTGTTTTGGAATTAGCATATGAGAATTCACCATAGTATTTTTCTTCTGCCATTTTCCTAGCACTTATTGCTTCTTCTAATGTTTTAAATGTGCCAATTTGTATTAATTTGTTTTTGTATCCAATATTCACACTCCATTTGCCCTTTGATAAATAAACCCCATTTATACCATTTTTGTTTGTAACAATTCTATTAGAGCAATTTTGTTGTGTAGTTGCTAATCTTAAATTTTGTTTTCTGTTGTCGCTTTTGTCATGGTTGATATGGTCAACATCAAAATCATTTGGGGCATCTAAAATCAATCTATGTAGCAGGTGATAGTCTTTGTTTGTAGAGTTGGTAACAATATACCCATTTGTATCCATATACCAACAATAATCTTTTATTTTATTATAATCATCAATATCAAAATAAAATTTTTCGCCTTTAGAGGTATAGCCTATACCATAAGCACCAGACAAATCATATACATTTGTTTTATTTTTAAATCTATTTTTATCTCTCATACAACCGCAACTCTTGCAGGTCGGATTCCTTAATCGTTCTGTTGTTGTTATATAATCTTTAACTCCACATTCACAATCGCAAAACCACGCTGCATATACCCTGCCACTCTTTCTAACAATATCAGGTGCAGGGCGTACAACAGTTAACAAGCCAACTTCTGCCCAGTTAAATCTATTCTCTGCATGTGTTAACCTCAATATTTATTACAAACAAAAGTGAATGGATACTTAATTAATTTGTTTCTAATAACATCGCAAACGAATAAATATGCCATCTTATCTAATTGTTCTATTGTGCCATTATTCTCAATTATGTAGTCATACTCGTAATTTTCTACGTTTGCGTCTGCGTGATTGCTTGCAATTTTTTCAACTCTTGGGTTTCTTATAAGAATTGTTTCAGCGCCAAATGTTTTAACAGCACGTGCAATCTCATTAGGTTCACGTATATCTATAAATAGCACTTTTGTTTCGATTTTGTTGTTTTTAAAATCTGCAACTATTGATGCGATATCTTTAAACGGAATGTCATCATATTTAGTTAATCTATCCTTCATATCACTATAAAGCAACCTTTTTTCTTCTGTTTTAGGTTCTTTTTGTATCCCCGCAACTTCAAGCATATTTTTAACTAAGTCGATTGATGAATATTTAGATGTTGGTATGTATTTACTTATCGCTTTAACGAAAGAATCTTTACCACTCATTCCTGACCCATTTGTTATAAATACTTTCTTCAATTATTTACCCCCTGTTAATTTTCAATAGTCAGCACATAACCTCTTGTGATTTGATTATGCATATTCGTAATTTGTTTCATAACGGTTTCAGCCCATTCCTTAACTTCGGGGTTAGCCCCACCATCTTCGTTGCGCTCTTTGAATACATGCCCCCATTCGCAAAGAGTTATTTTAGATATAAAATTACTGGGGATACTAAGCATATAAAGACCGCGTTTTACATCTTTGCTATTAATAAAATCTTCCTTTATATATCCGTTAACTGTTTTGATATACTTTTCTCCATTACGTTTAATAATATCAGGTGTTTCAATACCTAATGCCTTTAGCGCTTCGTCTGTAGGGATAATCTTATCTTTATAATAATCAGACATTTCATTATCAGAATATTCTGCAAGTCTTGTACTGCTACGTATGATTCTGTTATCAAAACGTTTTGCGTGCGAGTCAATGTCGTCTTGAGCTCCTCTATGTATATTTTCAGTCATTATAGAAATATCAATATAACGGAGTACCGTTATATGCCTCTTGCCCATTTTTAACAGCATGTCGAGCCACTTATTAAATTGTTCAAGTTTAGATTTGTCACAAGTCCACGTCTTAATGTGTCCTCGGCTATCAAGTACGTTTTCACAAACTTCTCTAATTTCTTTGTCAATTTCAGGAGTCCAAGACCTTTTGCTTATGTACATAGACACAAACGCGTCTTCAAATCCCGTAATGCTATTTACCGTTACTTTCAATTAACAACCTCCGATACTATATAATTTTTCATTGATTCTTTTACTTCGCTTGGGACATTTCCGTGAAATTCCACTCTTAATTTTTCTGACAAATCAAGACTGAATATGCCGGGCAACGACTTGCCATTCACAATATATCGCCTACCACAAACATACACCTCGCCACTGCATTTTGATGCAAGTTTTACGAATTCCGTCACGTCTTTTGGAGTATTAAGTTTGATTGTTGTTTCTATCATTTTTATCTCCTTCTAAATTTTTCATAGCAGCCCAAATATCATCAATAGTTTTCCATTTAGGCAGTTCGCCATATAGTTCTTTATATTCATTTTCTCGGTTATGTATAGTTTTCGAGAGTTCCGTACTGATAACAGAATATCCTGATTCCCAAACATCTGTCATTTCTAAATTAAACTTTTGTATTCTCAGTTTGCAAATATTATAAAGAAGGTTTTCTCTGTTGTCTCTCATAAAAATCCCCTTGTTATTAAACGACTTGTTTATTATCAAATTTCATTTATAATTTCTAACTTAACATCTTCAGGAGCCATAATTGGTAAATAATACTTGCCCGCCTGTTCTTTTACGGATTCATAGATTGCATTTCGTTCCTTTTGATCATATACGCCTTTTGGCGTGGTGATTTTAAGTATTGAAAGAGGTTCAAAATCTCTTTTGGTTCCGCAAAATGTAAATAAACTATCTCCCATATCTTCTCCTTTCTGCATTTAAAGACTTGTTCTATTGACAATCTTTACCCCACTGCTCTGCCATAGCCTTTGCGATGCCTTCAAATGTTTTACTTGCGTCTTTTGCATTATGAGCAACACCTCTGCTTCCACCTTTCCCCCTAGCGAACCCACCTGTATTGCTTGGCAAATAAGGCTTGTATTCGTCTACGATTTTAGTTGGTTTCAATGGTGATAAACCCTTTTGCCATAACAAAGTACGTTTTGAAAATGGATGTCCATATTCAAATGGTTGCACTACTTGACTTTCTTTCGGTAATCCAACACATTTTAGTGGAGTAGGATTCTCTACGCATATTCTTTCGCAATCAGCATTTAAAAACTTCATAAAAAAGTCTTTTGCTTCCAATGCTTTCTTTAATCTATTCTCATCAATATTACCAGCAGTTGGATACATAAATCTTGCACCAGCCTTGCTCATATATGTACACGGCGGATGTGCAATAAGCAAATCCCATTTCCCATCAACGGTATGCTCAACACCGTCTGCCGTTTTAAATTTGCAATTCCCATTTATTAAAGGCAGTGCATCTCCTTGTATGTGCCATTCTGGATGTCCACCAGAACATTCAATAATATCACAAGAATATGCTTCCCAGCCTATTTCTCTAAAAGCCTTACATACTGTTTGACTTTCTTCACATGCTACTAATAGTTTCATTATTTAATAGGAGAAATGTACATTTAACGGAATTCCAACTCGTTCCTCCTATTCTTTTATAGGTGTTTGCAACCACCTAATTATTTTTTAATTTTCGCTTTAAAAGCGTGGTTTTATTGGCATTTTTAGTCTATATATAGTGTTAAATGATGATTTAGCACTATATATAGTACGCTAAATTTATCACTCAATTGTATGGTTTAACAAGTACGAAATTACCGCCACAGTCCAGCCGTTACCAAGCATTTTGTACGCCTGAGTATCGCTTACAACCGAGAAATCGTACCATTCAGGTACGGTCTGTAATCTCATACATTCTCTTACTGTGAGTTTGCGGATTATGTAGTAGCCATCAGCAAGTTTAATTAGGTATTCTTTGCCGTTTATTGTGATGAAACCACGCTTTACTTCATATACCTTATATGTTTTACCATCAGCATAACTCGTTGCTTTGATAGGATTACCTTCTTCACCCCATTCAATAGGATTCGCATAACAAATTGGCTCTATTACACCTGTTTTACTTTGTGTACTTGATGATGTTAATGTGCCATGTTTAACATTAGGGTAATACGCTCTCTGGTCTTGTGAGTCATACCCTTTGCCCGAAAGGTCATATTGAATATAAACATCATTACTCTTTAAGTTTTTAGTTTTATCTATATTTATCGGTAAAGACCCAACTCTAACGGGTTCGGCAACATAATCCCTTACCTGCTTGTTAGGATTATCAGGAAATGCTTCAGATTTAAGACTACCTTCTCCGCTACCTTTATAAGCATAACTTGCACCCAACTCTCTTGCCTTGTCGGGATTGCCATACTCAGGTATTCTTGTTGCCACTGGTTCAAACTTAATTTGGGTATGATGTTTCTTAAAATAATCTCTTGCATTACCTGCCTGATGTTTTAAACAGTAAGATTTGTCTTTTTCTACAATACCATCCTCAAGAATGTCTTTGAGCAAAATACCTTTATCTACTGGTTGTTCAATTTCGACTTTACTATATGTACCATCGGCATTTCTTTTACCAACCCAATACAATCTCTGTCGGTTCTGTGCTGATAATAAAGCAGAGTTTATACATATAGGCTCAAAGCCAAACGTGCTTGTAATGCTTTCTCTTATAGCATTACTCATAGATTTGTTGTTTTCGTATATAAAATACTTAGGATGTGCTTCTCTCAATGCTCTTACATACTGTGAAAATAATTCCCAACCAAGACCAGACGCCTCGGTTTCACGATTATTCTTTTGGGCTATTGACCAATATGTACAAGGACTTCCACCCATTAAATAATCGAAATTCCTGAACTCAGTAAAATCGGCATCAAACACATCACCTCTCTGTTCTATTTCAGGAAAGTTATGCGTTGCTGTTTTGACTGCATCATAGGATTTTATCATAATGTGTCTACCACTAACAAAGTGTATAGCAACGTCACCACTTCCATCAGTAAGTTTCCAAATATATTCAATATTAGCTATATTAATGCGATAGCCATCAATCTCAATAAAACGATTATTAGACACAATATCACCAACTTTCAATTCTAAATAATATATTTCCCAACCATCTTGGGACTCTTACTCCAAAGAAGCTTGGCTTGTAGTGTGGACATTTTTCACATTTGTCACTCATACAGTTACCATACCCACAAGGGTTACTCATAAAGACCATAAATGTAACCTCGTTAACACATATTTGTATGTTCGTCCATAGGACTAGTATCAATTTTCCTTACGCCCGGCTTATGATAATCTGAAAGAATATAGCTTGCACATCCACCTTTGTTATCTATCGCAACATTTTTAAGTAAACATCCGTTGCTAAAACCATAATACTTACACTTTTCATTTGCACAGGTTATTCTACAGAGGAAGAGTGGAACGCTATAACTATCAGTGACACAGGTAATGAACCACTCCTCTCCGCAACAATCCACTACAACTGGGTTCCTGCTATGAAAGGTGAATTGCCCACAAAAACAACTCTTGGATTGGACAAGGTTGATAACACACCTGATAATGAGAAGAGTGTTTTGTATGCTGAAAACGCAGATTATGCTCGAATGGCAGCCTACGACGCAAATGACAGAGATATTGTGTCCACTTATGTTTCATGGGGAGACCTTGCCGCTTCACAAGTTGGGTATTCACGGCACTCTGACCACGCAACAATGGACGATAATGGAAATGATATTATAGAACATTACGCTACTAAGGCTGAATTAAGCGCAATACCTAAATTCAACATTCTCCCTGTAACAAGTTTACCTACTGAAGATATTTCTACAACAACAGTGTATTTAGTTCCTTATGGTGATGAAAGCCAAAACATTTACGATGAGTACATATATGTGAATGAAACGTGGGAAAAACTCGGTACGCAAAAAGTTGATTTATCGAGTTATTCGACTAAAGAAGAGGTGACTGCGGTTAATGAAAGACTTGATAATGCAGAAACGTCTATAGGCGACATAGACACCGCCCTTGACAATATCATAGCAATACAAAATACATTGATAGGCGGTGAAACTGTATGAGCATAGCAGATAAACTCACCACTATAGCCGAAAACGAGCAAAAGGTGTACGACAAAGGCGTTACAGACGGCAGACAAGCCGAGTATGACGAGTTTTGGAGTGATGCTTTTAGTACTTTAAAAGATGGATATGGCGGTAAACATGCTTTTGCAGGGCGTTGTTGGAACGCAAAAACATTCAATCCCCCACCGGGAACATTTATACCATATGTTTGCGAGGGGATGTTTCGAGAGAGCAAAATAGGTGATTTAGCAGGTATTATGGAACGGACAGGATTTACTATTAAGTGGTCTGCTACTTCTTATTTTGACTGTATGTTTATAAATGCAACTATAACTCACATACCAGTCATCGATTTATCATCAGCAATTTATGTTTCCCAAACATTTAGTAGCACAGCAATAAAAGTTATTGACGGAATAATTTTTCCAAGCGTAGCAAGAAATTTTAAAACAACATTTTCAAACGCAACTGCACTTGAAGAAATATCTTATATTGGTGGAACTATACAAGGAAATATAACCTTATCTTCTTGTACTAAATTAAACCATGACACAATTATGAGAGTGATTAACGCATTATACGACTACGTTGCAGAGGGAAGTACAACAACATACACTCTTACTTTAGGTTCAACAAATCTCGCAAAACTTACTGATGAAGAAAAGGCAATCGCTACACAGAGGGGGTGGACTTTAGCATGAGTAAACCTAATTTAAGACCAAAAACAGCATCAGAAGGTATGGTACTTACTAATGGTGAAACATTTTCGGATGTGGGTGGTACTATTTATCTCGGTGTAAATGACAGTCCCGATAACTGGTACGAAATCACCGCTGAAGAAGCAGAGAAACGCCAAGCGGAATTGTTGCCTGAAGAACCGATAGAGTAATGATTATAAGTTGTTAGTATGGGCTGAATAAATAAAGATAGAGAAACAAGCAAGAATGGAAACAGAATTACAAAATATGTAAAGGAGGAGATAAATTTGAAAATATTTATTGATGCCGGGCATAATTATTCAGGCGGAGACACAGGTGCTTCCGAAAATGGAATAAGAGAGCAAGATGTAACATTCCATGTTGCAAAACATCTTGAGAAATTGTTTTTATCTTCTGGACACAGTGTCAAAATGTCCCGCAATAATTTAACAGACAATCTGGGGAAAACTACAAATGAAAGTCTGACCTTAAGATATAAAATGGCAAACGATTGGGGAGCAGATTTCTTTATATCATTACATTGTAACTCAAATGAAAATAAAACTGCTAACGGAACTGAAACTTTAATAAGTGCAAGAGGCGGACAAGCAGAAAAACTTGCAACCGCTATTCAAAGTTGCATTGTGAATGATTTGAAAACTGTAGATAGAGGCGTTAGAGTTGATAACGAATATCTTAAGTATAATCTTGCAGTGTTGGAATATACAAACATGCCCGCAATTTTAGTTGAAATGGGCTTTATATCTAATAGCAGAGATGCTGAAATATTAAAGAACAATCAGTACGAACTTGCATGGGCGATATATAATGGCTTTTGCGATTATTCAGGTGTTAAAGTTGAAAAGCCGACTTCAACAAATGCTTTAGCTCAAAAAATGTTTGATGATAAAGTAACCACTGATTTACAATACTGGTCAAAGGTATTTAATGGAGAAGAGTCTATGTGCTTGGATTATTTTAAAACCATTATTGAAAGATATTCAAATTTAGTTCGCGGTAACCCCGTTGAAGACAACAAAGAAGGAAGCAAAAATGAAAAGTTTGTTCTATTCAATAATACATACATCTTTCCAATTGATATATCAAAATTTAAAATCAAATATTTTGATAAGGCAAAGAGAAGCGGTGCAAACATTCCGTCTTATTTTAATTTAGGATATTTTGGAAATTTCGCTCATAACAAAACGGAATTTACTTTACCTGCAGCAAACCTTGTTGCAGATATAGATGTAAATGAAATTCCAGAAGTTGTTTTGCCATATCTGAAGGAACGAAAAATAGCCAATGGAAAGTTTTATATGTCTACAAACCAAAATGCGGGTGCGCAGTTCAAGAACAAAAAAGTTTCTACATTAATAATTGAGAATGGTGTTCCAAGAGTAGAAAAGATTAGTGAAGTACAAGATAGTTATCAATATACTGTTTCGGGTGTTCCTATTATGCTAAATGGTAAAAAGACAACCGATTACACAAGCGAAGGGTGGCAAAAGGGAGTTGGCAGAGCAACATACCACAGTTGTCTTGGTATAAAAGACAAAAAATTATATTATTTTCCCATTTATACAACTTCTGTAGATTGCATTTCAAGTGGTGAGATATATGATAAGGTTAAAGGATTCGGATTTACAGACGTGTTGAAGATGGATGGTGGCGGAAGTGCTTATTTTAAATTTGAAAACGAAGTTCAGGTAAACACTTCTGAAAATCGTCAGATAAATACAATAGGTATTATTGGATAATATCAGCAAGAAATAATAAATAAAAATTAAAGGGTAGAGAAATTAATCTCTACCCTATTTTTTACGGTTTTAGTTATCATAAAAACAATATAATTATATAGATTTCTTTTACTCCATTTTTGTTATTGGTTTACTCCATTTTTTCGCCATTTTTATAAAAAATTACATCAAATTATAATAAATTATAACAAGTTATCAAAAAAATACACTTTTGTGAGTACATTTACAAAAGCCGCATAAATACTAGCAATTTGGCGGTATTGCTGACTTTTCTCACTTAACCTTATTGATGTCGTACGGAGTACTTTGGTACACGTAATAATTTAGCCAGTTGGAAAAAAGCAGATTTGCGTGTGAACGCCATCTTACTTTAGGTGTTTTTGTATAATCATCATTAGGGTAATAGTTTACGGGTATATCAATAGGAAGTCCTGCCTCTAAATCTCTTACATATTCTTTATGGAGAGTGTCGGCGTCGTATTCCGAATGACCAGTAACAAAAATATTTCTTCTGTCTTTACTTGCAACAATATAAAGACCCGCCTCATCGGACTCTGCAAGTATATGCAGTTCGGGCACTTTTTCAACATCCTCACGACGTATTTCAGTATGGCGTGAATGTGGCGCATAAAAATAATCGTCAAAGCCACGTAAAAGTTTGCTTTTTTTACGCATAACCTTATGTTCAAATATACCAAACATTTTTTTCTCGAGCGGATATTTTGGTATTCCGTAATGATAGTGAAGTCCTGCCTGAGCCGCCCAGCAAATATGAAGTACACTTGTAACATTTTGCTGTGTCCAGTCCATTATGTCTTTGAGTTCTTCCCAATAATTAACGTCTTCAAACTCCATTTTTTCTACCGGTGCACCGGTTATAATCATACCATCGTATTTATTGCCTTTAATCTCGTCAAAGCCTTTATAAAATGCCTGAAGATGCTCAGCAGGAGTGTTTTTTGACTTATGTGTTTTCATATGCAGAAAGTCAATCTCAACCTGCAAGGGAGTATTGCCCAAAAGGCGAAGCAGTTGAGTTTCCGTAACAATCTTTGTAGGCATAATATTTAAAATAACAAGTTTTAAAGGACGGATATCCTGTTTTAACGCTTTTTTCTCCGTCATAACAAAAATATTTTCACCGTTTAAGATTTTTGTTGCAGGAAGTTTATCGGGGATTTTAATGGGCATTTTACCCCCTCCTTTCAATAAGGCTTAAAAGAGTTTCTTTTGTATTAAGCATCGGATTTTCTATGACTGCACTTTGCAGTTTTGCAAGTGTTTTACCTATAGCGTTACCGGAAATGCCCAGTTCCATTAAATCATTACCGTTTACAGCAAGGTGCTTTATAAGATACGGCTCATTTGAAGACATAATCTTACTAAACACGCTGTTAATTTCATCTAGGTTAGCAAGTTTTTGAGGCATAGTGCTTTCGCTTTGAGCCATAGCGTCGGCTTTTTGAACACATAGCAAATCTGCAAAGTATTCAGCACCGATTTCGGATAGCAGTTTCTTGATTACAGTCTTATCTGCATTAAAGCGAAAATCATGATACTTTATCATAGTTTTAATGCACACTTTTTCTGCATTGGAAAATTTGAGTTTTGCAAATATACGTTCTGCAATATTAACACTCATTTGTTCGTGACCTTTAAAATGGTCGCCATCGGCATCGGTAGAGCGTGTAAATGGCTTGCCCATATCATGCATAAGCATTGCCCAACGTAAAGAAAGTTTTTTAGGCGCACAAGCAACGCTTTTTAATATATGGTCACCAACGTTGTAGGAATGGTGAATGTTATTCTGCTCGGTATCAAAACACCTTGCAAATTGCGGGAAAATCTCACGCAAAAGCGGCATGGATTTTTTAAGCATATACACATTGTCGCCCATAAGTGCTTTGTCCATTTCCTGCTTAATTCTCTCACCACTAACATACAGGATAAGCGAAGATTTGCGCTCAATCGACTTTAAAATTTCATCATCAATAGTAAAACCTGTACTGCACGCAAAACGTATAGCACGCAGCATACGCAAGGCATCTTCTTCAAAGCGCTTGTCCGCCTCGCCGACAGTTCTTATAAACTTATTTTCAATATCTTCTATACCGCCGAAATAATCTAATATATTTCCGTTTTCATCGCAAGCCAGCGCATTCATAGTAAAATCACGGCGGCTAAGGTCGCTTTTTAAGTCCTTGGAAAATTCTACTGTTTTAGGACGGCGATGATCTTCGTAAACGCCGTCCACTCTGTATGTGGTAATCTCAACAACTGCACCGTCTTCTACAACGGTAACAGTTCCATGTTTTAAACCGGTATCAATTGTCTTTGCAAAAATTTCTTTTATCTGTTCAGGTAAAGCATCGGTTGTGATGTCATAATCACTAATCTGCCTTCCGAGGAGAAAATCGCGCACGGCACCACCCACCACATAAGCCTCAAAGCCTTTGGCAGTAATAGCGGATAATATCTTTTTAATATTATCGGGTAGTGTCATTTTATTCATAACTTTCTCCTTTACTTTTTTACATCTTATACTATTATACAATTAGCGTGTCGAAAAATCAACACGCTAATTCATTTTAGTTATATATTTTTATTAATCGTACACCGAGCCAAAATCTGAAACCGGCAACAACCTGAAAATAACCTTACCGATAATATTTTTATGCGGTATAGCACCTACAGATGCATCACGGCTGTCGCGACTGTTGTTTCTGTTATCGCCAAGCACAAAAACGTGGTTTTCAGGAACAACATATGGATACTTCATAGTACCTGCAGAAACCAGTTCTTCGCTTATATAATCCTCTACCAATTCCACTCCGTCTACATAAACAGTATGCTCAGCAGGGTCTACAACAACCTCTTGTCCGGCAGTTGCTATAACTCTTTTCACATAAGGTGTATCAGGGCTGTTGGGAGGACGGAAGATAATAATATCACCCACTTCAGGCGTATACATAAATCTGTTTACATATAATGTATCGTTATGATGCAATGTAGGCAGCATTGACGGACCGTCAACACGAACCAGCGTGAATATAAACTGTCTGATAAAAAGTGCTACAGCCAGTGCCACAACAATAGAAATAACCCAATCAAGAAGTTCTTTTTTCATACTGCTTTTAGGTGGTGCAATAAGTTCATCATCCTGAACCATATCCGAAACTGTTTTTTCACTAAAATCAGTAGCAGATGTTTCTTCAATATTTTCGTTATTATTAAACTCTTCCATTTGATACACTCCTTAATGGACAATAAAGCGGGTAATAAAATTACCCGCTTTAAGCAGCTTTAAGCAACATTATTAAAGTTTTTCTTTAACTTTAGCAGCCTTACCAACTCTGTCACGCAGGTAATAAAGTTTTGCTCTGCGAACTTTACCGTGTCTGATAACTTCAATCTTAGCAATTTTGGGTGAGTTAACAGGGAAAGTTCTTTCAACACCTACGCCGTAAGAAATACGTCTAACGGTGAAAGTTTCGTTGATACCGCCATGTTTTTTAGAAATAACTGTACCTTCAAAAACCTGAATTCTTTCTCTGGTACCCTCTTTAATCTTTACGTGAACTTTGATAGTGTCACCGATTAAGAGTTTAGGAAGATCTGTTCTAATCTGTTCCTGTGTAATGCTTTCGATTACGTTCATTGTTTTTCTCCTCTCATCATAGATGTTCTTGATAAGCTTATTTAACGGCAATCTGAAAGCCGACTTACAGAGGACCATCCGCGTTACTGAACTATTTTATCATACATTTTGATTAAATGCAAGTGTTTTTTTCAAAAAATTGTATTTTTTTGAAAATTAATCATAATGGACTTCGTATAGAGTCAAACCCTCGGGCGGAGCAGTTATTCCTGCACGTGTTCTGTCGCACGAGGCGATAATATCTGCCATATCATCAGGATTAATTTTTCCGTTCCCTACCATTGCAAGTGTACCTGCGATTATACGCACCATATTATAAAGGTATCCGTCTGCACGGATATATATTTTAACTCTTTCGCCGTCACGCACCACATCTAAACGTGTTACGGTGCGAACTGTACCTATAATATTACTGCCGGCTGACATAAATCCCGAAAAATCGTGTGCACCTAAAAAACAATCAGCCGCTTTCTGCATTTTTTCCACATCAAGTTTTTTAGGATAGTGCCACTCAAAGCGACGTGTAAATACATCCTGAAACATCGCTGTGTTTATTGTATAGCAATATGTTTTTCCGCAGTTATCATACCGTGCATGGAATTCATCGGGCACCAATTCGCACTTGGACACGCAAATATCTTCAGGTAAATACGCACGCACAGCCAAAGGAAGTTTATCAGCAGGTACACAATCTGGTGCAATGTACGAGCACACATACATTCTTGCATGAACACCGGCATCTGTTCTGCTACAGCCTTTTATTTTTATATCAGTTTTGTAAACCTTTGTAAGTGCATCTTCAAGACAGCCCTGAATAGTACGCCCATTGGGTTGCAGTTGAAATCCGCAGTAATCAGTTCCGTCATAGGACAATGTAAGTTTATAAGTACTCATATCAACCTCATAAATACATATTAATCAACACAATTACCGCCATAAAAGTCAGCATAGACAGGCACGCAATCCAATCTCTTGTGCCTATTTTAAGTTCATTAAGACGTGTTCTGCCTTTGCCTCCACGGTAGCATCTGCACTCCATCGCAACAGCCAGTTCATCAGCACGACGGAAAGAACTTATAAAAAGCGGAACAAGTATAGGTATAAGTGCTTTTGCCCTGTTTATGATGTTTCCGCTTTCAAAATCAGCACCTCGTGCCATCTGCGCTTTCATAATTTTATCCGTTTCCTCTAAAAGCGTGGGTATAAACCTTAAAGCGATTGTCATCATCATAGCAAGTTCATGAGCAGGCAGACCAATCTTAGAAAACGGTGACAGTAATTTTTCTACACCATCAGTTAAAAGTATCGGCGATGTTGTAAGTGTAAGAATTGACGTTCCCATAACTAAAAACACAAGTCTTAAACTCATAACAGTCGCACTATAAAATCCCTCTTTTGTGATTTTTAAAAATCCTGCTTTTAAAGGCACACCGCCAATATTAACAATCTCGCCGTTTGTCATAAAAAGATTAATCAAAGCAGTAAATATTATTAAAAACAATATAGGACGTATACCTTTTAACACCAATTTAAAACTCACCCTGGAAAGTTTTACTGCAAAAATAACATAAAGTGCAACGGCTACAAAGCCCCACAGACTTTTTATAAAGAATATAGCGATTATAAATACCAGGGTAATAATTATTTTTATTCTCGGGTCCATAGAATGTACGGGCGACTCTATAGGGAAATACTGCCCTAATGTAATATCTTTCAGCATTTTCCCACCTCACCCAAATAACGCAGAATTTCCTTGCAGGCCTTTTCTACGGTGTAAATTTTATCGTCAACGGCTATTCCGTTTTTCTTTAACCCCTGCATAACAAGACACGCCTGAGGAACATTTAACCCCATTGAAGAAAGTTCGGCAGAGCGTGAAAAAATATTCTCTACAGTATCAAACATTTTAAGTTCGCCGTCACACATTACCATAATACGCTCCGCAAGGCGTGCGATATCTTCCATTGAATGTGAAACAAGTACAACTGTAAGTCCCTCAGTTTCGTGAAGAAGTTTAATTCTGTTAAGTATCTCATCTCTGCCTACAGGATCAAGACCTGCAGCAGGCTCGTCCAATATAAGCATCTTGGGGTTCATTGCCAGAACTCCGGCTATGGCAACACGCCTTTTTTGACCGCCCGAAAGTTCAAAAGGTGACTTTTCAAAATACTTTTCGTCAAGCCCTACAACCTCTGCAACATGACGCACACGTGCATCAATTTCTTTTTCATCAAGTCCTAAGTTCTTCGGACCGTATGCAATATCTTTATAAACAGTTTCTTCAAACAACTGATACTCGGGATACTGAAAAACAATACCAACCTTACTGCGGATTTCACGCATATTAACGGTCTTGTCAGATATATCTAATCCATCAACAATAACGCTACCACCATCAGGCTTTAAAAGTCCGTTAAGATGCTGGATAAGCGTAGACTTACCCGAACCCGTATGACCTATAAGTCCTACGAATTCGCCGTCATTTATTTTAAAAGAGATATCCGAAAGCGCAGTCTTTTCAAACGGCGAGCCTTTTGAATATATATGATTTAAGTTTTTAACTTCTATCGGCATAGTTTAATTATCTCCTCAACACATTCCTGTTCATCTAAAATATCACACTTGATGTCTAATCCAGCCTTTTTAAGTTCAAAAGCAATCTGTGTTGCCTGCGGCACATCTAATCCGATACGACGCATTTTGTCAACATCAGAAAATACGTTTCTAGGCTTATCGTCAATAATAATGCGTCCTTTATCTACAACAACAACCCTGTCGGCACACACTGCCTCATCCATATTATGAGTTATCATAATAATTGTGATGCCATATTTACGGTTGAGTTCTGTAATGGTTTTCATAACTTCTTTTCTGCCAGACGGATCAAGCATAGCGGTAGGTTCGTCAAATACTATCGTCTTCGGTTTCATTGCTATAACGCCTGCTATAGCAATGCGTTGCTTTTGTCCGCCGGATAAAAGATGCGGTGCTTCTTTCCTGAACTTGGTCATACCAACAGCACCCAGTGCATAATCTACCCTTCGGCGGATTTCGTCAGGCGGAACACCAAGGTTTTCTGCTGCAAATGCAACATCTTCTTCAACTATAGTTGCAACTATCTGGTTATCAGGATTTTGAAAAACCATAGCAGCACTCTGGCGTATGTCCCATGTTTTGCTTTCGTCTAATGTATCCATTCCGTCCACATATACATATCCGCCCATAGGCAGCAAAATTGCGTTTATATGCTTTGCCAAGGTGGACTTACCTGAACCGTTTCTTCCAAGAACCGCCACAAACTCACCGTCGTTTACAGTTAAGTTAATTCCGTTAAGCGCAAGTCCACCGACTTTATCATCGGCACGGTCATATGAATATGTCAGATTCTGTATCTCAATCAATTGTCATTCCCTCTCAATCGCACGAATTAGAATACCATCTGGAAGTAAGCCCGCAAGGAAGTACCAATCCTGAAGATTTTATCGGCAATCCGATTTCATCGGACATAACTTTACCGTCATATTTTTTGCCTACAGTAAGTTTTAATACATTTCCTACTACTGACGGCGATATTCCGGTTGTATAAGAATTAACAATAAAAAACAACGGATTATCACTCATAACATCCATACATTTGCAAACAAGTTGATAAAACTCATCTTCAAACTTCCATATTTCACCTTTTGGACCTCTGCCGTATGACGGAGGGTCCATAATAATGCAATCGTATTTATTACCTCTGCGTTTTTCACGCTCAACAAACTTTATAACATCGTCAACAATATATCTTATGGGCGCATTAGCAAGACCTGACGACGCCGCATTTTCTTTTGCCCAGGCAGTCATTCCTTTTGATGCGTCAACGTGTACAACTTTAGCACCCGCATATGCTGCTGCGACTGTTGCACCACCGGTATACGCAAAAAGGTTGAGCACATTTATTGGACGGTTTGCCTTTTTGATATTGCGCATAATAAATTCCCAGTTGACCGCCTGCTCGGGGAATAGTCCCGTATGCTTAAAGCCCATAGGTTTTATATTGAAAGTAAGATTTTCGTATTTAACCTGCCAACTTTGCGGCATTTTTTTGAAATACTCCCAACTGCCGCCGCCGGAGGCACTTCTGTGATAGTGTGCGTGCAGATTTTTCCACGCTTTTTCATCGCAATGCTCCTGCCATATTGCCTGAGGGTCAGGTCTGCGAAGTTTTATGTCGCCCCAGAACTCAACTTTTTCGCCATGGGCGGCATCAAGCAATATATAATCTTTCCAGTTATCAGCAATTAACATATTTTGTCCTCTTTACATATTACGTTCTTTTTTAAGTAAGCGTATATCGTCACCTACAAATCTGAGCAAAGTAAAATCACCCATTATTCGTGAAGAAACTCTGTCAGTATAGGTGTTTCTTACATCGTTCATATTAAGGTTAGAATTAATTATGGTAGATTTCTTCTCTAAAAGTCGGGTGTTTAACAAATCAAATAAAGCCGACTGTGTATACGACGTAATAAACTCTGTACCAAAATCGTCTATGATTAACAAATCACAATCGTAAATGGCAGTTTTTAAAAGTTCGGCATTATTTAGCTTTGAACGGTTAAAATGGCAATCTTCCAAAAAATTAAACAGTTTATATGCCGTCTGGTATATAACACCATGTCCTGCATTTAACAGTTGCGCAACCATACACGAGGTGAGATAAGTTTTGCCAACACCGGCAGGACCGTAAATATATAAATTTTCATAAGAATTACCGAAATTCTTGCAAAAGTCAAGGCACGTACGGTAAATATTGCGTGCATTGTCATAAGGCGATACACCTATAGTTGGATCTGCATCTTTACTGTAGAACGAAAAATCAACATTTTTAAAACTGCAATTCTCAAAATCAATAGGTATATTCGAAATACGTGATGCGGCATCTGCCATAAAGCGCTTCATCTTTTGCTTATAGCATGTACATTTTTTGCCGTTTACCGCACCTGTATCTTTGCAAATAGCACACTCATACGGAACAGCAAAAACATCTTCGTTCATTCCGTGTTTTGCAAGTATTTCCGCTCTTTTTTTCTTGAGTTCATCAAGTTCTGCCTCCATAGAAGACGCAAGTTCTGATGCAGTAATATTTCCGTTTATAATTTTAGTTGAATATCGTACGCCGACGGTTGCAATGGCCCTGTCAATCTCTTCAACTTCGGGAATAAGGGCATAAACAGTATTTAAACGCTCCTGTTCAAGTTCCCTGCGCGTATTTGCAAGATGCACGTATTCACTGTTAATATGCTTTTCAATAGCGCTTGCACTAAGCATTGTTTACCCCCTATCCTAATTTTGCGCACCGTTCATACGGCGTGCTATCATCTTCTTTTCAAAATCACTTATATTGTTATCGGTTGTAAAATTATCAAAGGTTGTCTTTTTCTTGGATGCACCTTTTTTATCTTCAGTTTCTTTACCAAGATTTTTTAAAACCGCATCCATATATTTAAAGTTCATTTTGCCCGTGTTTATAACGGTTATCTCATAAGCCTCTTTAATATTTGCCTCAGTGGCTTTATAATCCTGAAGCCATGTACGCACAAACTCGGTTTCAAGTTCGGTTAAATCCCTACCGCTTATCTGCAGAATACGCTTAACCTTTTTTTCTGCACGTGCAAGTTTCGCCTGACCTTTTATGTAGACATTAGCCTTTTCAAAATTATCTATGCCTTTATCTGCCCAGGTAATGGCAACCTTTTCAATATAACGTAAATCCATTTTTTTAATAGATGTGCAGTGTTCTAAAAGCATAACAATTACATCAATCGGCAGTTTAAGCCAATCGTAAAACGAATACATAGTTTTCATATCGTTATGATTTAAAGGCTTGCCAAGGAGTTGCTCTGCTATTAAAAACATATCACGAACGTTTTTATCGTTCTTTAACGCAGTGTTAATGTCTTTGACCAAATATTTAGGTGGCTCAGCAAAAGCAGGTTTCTCATCTGCATTTTTTACATCTGACTGCACCACAATACCTTCAGCATCTAACTTCACAAATTCAACACAGCAAGCACCGTCTGCATCATCAAAATTTATTACAGACTGCTCGTGCCAGTATTTAAGTGCCTTTATAACTTTTGCATCTGTTACACCAAGCGACACTGCAGTATTTTCAATGGTGAGATTTGCGTCGTTTAAATGGCACAGCAAATATAAATATACCTTTACCGACACCTCATCGGCACTTGGCATATATCTGTCCACAAAAACTGTCGGAACAGAAAAGACAGACTCCTTCTTTTTAATGTGCAAATTTTTCACGCAAACTCCCCCATAATATTTATAGTGTACTAAGTATACCACACTATTTTTATAAATTCAATGAGAAATTAATCTAATTTTCCGTTTTATTACAAAAATCCGCCCTAAAAGGCGGACTAAATCATTTTTTGAAAATAAAATATTTACTAAAAAAATAATTAAGTACAATAACTATTATGCTAAGTACAAGTTTTTCTCCAAACCCGTATACACCTAAAAATGTTCCCCAATTAAGCACAGACAGCATAATCGGCATACCAACAAGTTCGATAACACCCGAAAAAAGTCGGGCCGACAAAAACATAATAATTTCTTTGCCAGCATTTTGCCAACTTTTATTTTCAAACACAAAAAGTTTATTGGTGATATACGCCACCGTTACAGCGGCAACCCACGCAATAACATTTGAAACCGTCGGCGGTACAAAAAGAACTTCAACACAGACAGCATAAACAATCCAGTTTACTACAGTTGTTATACCGCCCCAAAAAATATATGAAATAATTTCTTTATATTTTTTCATTATTTATGTATTCCTTTTCGCTTTAGAATTTTTAACTCGATAACTTTAAAATCCCCGTTCAAAGAACGGGGATTTCAAATGCCGATGGCCGGAGTCGAACCGGCACGGTATCGCTACCGGCGGATTTTGAGTCCGCTACGTCTGCCAATTCCATCACATCGGCAAAAACTTACTATGATAGTATACAACATTTTTTTTAACATTTCAAGACTTTTTTTAAATTTTTTAAAGAAAAACGGGAGATTTTTTTATCTCCCGTTTAAAATCAAGTAATTATTGTGCGCATTTTGCCACAATGGCTTTCATTTGTTCCATTTTCTCTTCCATATCAGCAACCATCTTAAACTGTGTGCGTGCACGGTCTAAGTTGTGATTTTCTCTATGGATTTTAAAATAAACATCACCATTTAAGTGGTCACCTAAAAATCTGATACCGCACTCAAGTGTCATCAGTTTGGCAGACATAGGAAGAAGTTCAATTTCTTCTTTTGTAATACTGTCACCCACTTCGCTTAAAAAGCCTTTAACGTAGTGTTCAAAAAGGTTAAGGTCACAATACACTTTTGAAAGGTCTTTCTCATCTTCGGCAGCAGGATTAGTACCAAAACGGATAGAATCGCCAAAATCGTAAAGCAAAGAGCCGGGCATAACAGTATCAAGGTCAATTACACAAATACCTTTACCGCTTTCGCTGTCAACCAAAACGTTATTAAGTTTTGTGTCGTTATGAGTAACTCTTAAAGGAATTCTACCCTCTGCAATACCGTCTACGATGATAGCAGCATCACATTTACGAGCCATTGCAAAGTCAATCTCTGCCTGAACATCTGCTGCTTTGCCTGATTTATTATCCGCAACAGCCTTCTCAAAATCATCAAATCTTGTTTTTGTATTATGGAAATTTTTAATGGTTTCGTGCAGTTTATCAGCTTCAAAATCAGAAAGCATATTCTGGAATTTACCGAACGCCGCAGCAGCATTATAAAAATCCATAGGATCTTCTACAACCTGAAAACTTATAGCATCGTCAATAAAGATATAAACTCTGTAGTAATCGCCATTTTCAGTTTTAACATAACTTTTGCCGTCTTTAGCAGGGATAACTGTAAGAGTTTCTCTTTTAGAATTACCTCCGGCAGCATCAATTTTTTTCTTTAAAAACTCGGTAACCATAACAACATTATCCATAAGTTCTTCGGGCGATGAAAATACGGTGTTGTTAATCTTTTGTAATATGTATTTTTCTTCAGCGGTGGTTTTAAGTAAAAATGTACTGTTAATGTGACCTTCGCCGTAAGGTGAAGCATCTACATATTCGCCTTCAATCTGAAATGATTCAGCAATTTTTTTCAAATTAAATTCCATCGTACAGACCTTCCTCTACAAGTTTTTTCATTGCTTCCTGCACAGTTGCCTTATCTTCTTTATATGTAATACCATACCATTTGTCTTTATTTGGGATTGCCTTAACGGTTGCTTTGCCGGATTTAACCAGATCACCTACTACAGTAGGAATTAAAAACTCTGCCTTCATAAGATTGTCACCCTGCAAGAATTTTTCATATTCTGCTTCAAGAACAGGGAAAATCTCAGGACCGAATGACCAAAGGTTCATAGACACTTTCGAATCTTCAGAGAGTGAAATCTGCTCGCCGTTATCTCCCGTGCATTTAAAGTTTTCAATATCTGTACGCTCATTGATGTCTACCATATAACCATCTTCAATAACACATACACCACGTGCAACAGAACCATTATCGCTTACAGTGTTTTTGAGGTCATAACAAACCATAGCGAACTCAAACTCGCCTGCTGTCTGCATATATTTGTTAAGTTCTTCAAAAGCATTGCTGCCGTAGTAGTCGTCAGCATTCAAAACCGCAAAAGGACCGTCTATAACATCTTTGCAGCAAAGAATAGCATGTGCAGTACCCCAGGGTTTTACTCTGCCTTCAGGAAGATTGTCTACTGTCTGGAATACATACTCAACATCAATCTTTTCTTCAATTTTTTTGCCGACCAATCTCTTAAAATCTGCCTCAATGCTTTCTTTTATAATGAATACTACTTTATTAAATCCTGATTTCTTAGCATCATACACAGAAAAGTCAAGCAATGCTTCGCCGTTAGGGCCAATGGGTTCCATCTGTTTGAGTCCACCGAAACGGCTGCCCATACCTGCTGCCATTACTACCAAAGTCGTGTTTTTCATGATTAATTACCTCCGCTTATTGTACATTATAATCTTTTCTCAAGTTCTGCTTTTTCGTTTTCGTAACCGGGTTTGCCTAAAAGTGCAAACATATTTTTCTTATACGCCTCAACACCAGGCTGGTCAAACGGGTTAATACCAAGCATATATCCGCTTACCGCACATGCTTTTTCAAAGAAATACACAAGGTTACCAAAATGATAAGCATCAAGTGCAGGGATATTCAAAATCATATTAGGAACTCCGCCGTCATTATGCGCAAGCACTGTTCCAAGGAACGCTTTGCCATTTACATAACTTACAGTTTTTCCTGCAAGGAAGTTGAGTCCGTCGATGTTTTCGTCATCACTTAAAATTTCAATATCTTTTTTAGGTGCCTGAACATTCAAAACAGTTTCAAACAAAATTCTTCTGCCGTCCTGAATGTACTGTCCCATTGAGTGTAAATCTGTAGAGAAGTTTGCCGATGCAGGGAAAATACCTCTCTGGTCTTTACCTTCGCTCTCGCCGTAAAGTTGTTTCCACCACTCTGCAAAGTACTGGAGCGCAGGTTCATAACTTATAAGCATCTCAATTTCTTTGCCCTTACGGTTTAAAATATTTCTTACTGCTGCATACTTGTAGCAATCGTTGTTTTCAAAATCTGCTTTATAGGCTTCTCTCGCTTCCTGTGCACCACGCATAATTTCGTCAATATCAATGCCTGCTGCCGCTATAGGAAGTAGGCCTACAGCAGTTAAAACAGAGAAACGTCCGCCAACATCATCGGGAATTACAAAAGTTTCATACCCTTCTTTATCAGCAGAGTTTTTAAGTGCGCCGCGCGCTTTATCTGTGGTTGCGTAAATTCTTTTTTTAGCGCCATCTGTACCATACTTTTTAATAAGCATATCACGGAATACCCTAAACGCTATGGCAGGCTCTGTAGTAGTGCCCGATTTTGAAATTATATTAACGCTGAAATCTCTGTCGCCAACAAGTTCGATCAAATCGTTAAGATATGTTGAACTTATAGAATTACCGGCAAAGAATATCTGCGGAGTGCCTTTGCACTTCAAATTATAAAAAGTATCGGTAAGCATATCAAGGGCAGCCTTTGCACCAAGATACGAACCGCCTATACCTATAACAATCAAAACTTCGGAATCGTTTTTAATCTTTTCTGCTGCTTTTTTAATACGGTCAAATTCAGCCTTATCGTAATTAACAGGAAGGTCAACCCAACCCAAAAAGTCGTTACCTGCGCCGTTGCCTTTTTCAAGAATTTCCGCTGCGGTCAAGGTTAATTCTTTCATATTTGCAAGTTCACGGTCAGAAACAAAATTACTTACTTTTGATAAATCTAACGATACCATAATTCACCTGTTCCTTTCAAATGCGATTGGATTGTTAAAAATCAAACACATATATTATACTACCATTTTCTATTTTTTACAAGTGTTTTTTACTTGATTTCATCTTTTTTATCACGGCACATTAAATCAGATATTGCCTGCTTGGGAGACTTGCCGTTATAGAGCACTTCATAGGCCTCGTTTATAATTGGCATTTCCACATCATATTTTTTGCCGAGTTCGTATGCGGCTCCGGCACAATGCACACCTTCTACAACCATATGAACTTTATCTAAAGTGTCTTTTAAACTGTTGCCCTGACCAATTAAAATACCTGCACGTCTGTTTCTGGAATGCATACTTGTACACGTAACTATAAGGTCGCCGATACCCGACAAACCGTAAAAGGTTTCAGCCTTGGCGCCCATTTTAATTCCAAGACGAGAAATCTCTTTAATTCCCCTCGTCATAAGTGCCGCCTTTGTATTATCGCCAAAGCCCACTCCGTCTATAATACCTGCACAAAGTGCCATAACATTTTTAAGTGCACCGCCAAGTTGAACGCCCAAAATATCATCACCGGAATACACCCTGAATGTATCGCACATAAAAGCATTCTGCACAGTTGTAATAGCATCCGTATGAACTGAAGCCACCACATTTGCCGTAGGAATAAAACGTGCAACCTCCTCTGCGTGCGACGGTCCTGACATAACGACCACCCTACTCTGCGGAATTTCTTCTTCAACAACCTCGGAAAGCGTTTTGAGTGTTCCTTCTTCCAGACCTTTTGAAAGGATTACTATTATTGAATTCTCGCTTACATAACTGCTCATAGATTTAGCGGTAGAACGTATAACAGATGACGGAGTCACCAGTACAATAATCTCTTTACCCTCTACACACGAAATATCACTTGTGTATGAAATTTTATCGCCCAAAAATATGTCGGGCAAAAATTCTTTGTTTTCTTTATCTCTTTTAAGTGCGTCGCTTTCAGACTGTTTCCACGACCACAACGTAACATTATGACCGTTTCTTTCAAGCAAGACAGAAATTGCTGTGCCCCAACTTCCCGAACCGACTACTGCAATATTTTTTATATCCATAATACTCTCCTATTCTCTAAATATGGTACTTAAAATATTACTTTTTAAAATTAATTTTTGACTCTGTACCCTTAATAAGACGTACAATGTTTGCTCTGTGCATAAAAAGCGCAAGCACCGCCATGGCAAGCGAAAGCACTATAAACAAAGCATCATCACTATGGAATAAGATAACTGCCACAGGGAAAATTATGCACGCTATGCAAGATCCAAGCGATACATAACGGGTTATCGCCATAACAGCAATAGCGCACACAAGCACAATTAATCCTATTCGCCAATCAAGCATAAATATAACTGCAGCAGAGGTCATAATGCCCTTGCCGCCTTTAAAACCAAAATAAAGCGGAAAATTATGACCAAGCACCACGCAAAATGCCGCTGTATATGCAGGAGATACTATCTCTCCCACAGCAGCAAATATCCCTACAAGAATACGTGCAATTAAAACTGCTATAACACCTTTTAAAGCGTCGCCTAAAACAACTACTGCCGCCGCACCCTTGCCAAAAACACGCAATGTATTGGTAGCACCTGCATTACCGCTACCCTCTTTACGGACGTCTTTACCCATAAATTTAGATACTAACATAGATGTGTTCATACTGCCGAGCAGATATGCTATAACACCGCTTATTACACATAATATAGTTACAGTCATTTTTTTCGCCCTTTCAGATATAATTATTCGTCTTTTTTGCGCTCACGTATGATGAACTTAATAGGTGTTCCTTCCATACCAAAAAACGCACGTATCTGATTTTCTATATAGCGTACATATGAAAAGTGCGCCAGTTGCTTGTCATTTACAAAAAGTATAAACGTAGGCGGCTTTGTGGTAGCCTGAGTAATATAATAAATTTTTAAACGTCTGCCCTTATCCGATGGTGGCTGCACTTTTGTAATTGCCTCGTTTAAAACATCGTTAAGAACACCTGTAGACACACGCATTGCGTGCTGATTGGAAACATATGTGATAAGGTCAAACAGTTTTTCCACCCTTGAGCCAGTAAGTGCCGATATAAACGCAACAGGTGCATACATCATATACGAAAGATTGTTAAGGACTGATTTGCGGTAGTTTTCCATAGTCATAGTTTCTTTTTCTACCAAATCCCATTTATTAACAACTACAATAGCAGCCTTACCCTGATTATGGGCATAGCCTGCAATTTTGGTATCCTGCTCTGTAACACCGTCACGTGCATCAATAAGTATAAGCACTACATCACACCTGTCAACAGCAGCCAACGAACGCACCACGCTGTAATGCTCTATGTTTTCGTCTATCTTTCCACGTTTACGCATACCGGCGGTATCTATAAACGTATACTTCTGCCCGTTACGCTCGTATTTAGTATCAATAGCGTCACGTGTTGTTCCTGCAATATCACTTACTATAACACGCTCTTCGCCTAAAATTCTGTTTATCAAAGAAGATTTACCAACATTTGGTTTACCTATAACAGCCACTTTTATAGAGTCATCTTCTTCACTGTTATCAACTTCAAAATCTACGTATTCAAACAGTTTGTCAAGCAAATCACCAACACCGAGCCCGTGAGTTGAAGAGATTGTCATAGGCTCATCAAGACCAAGATTGAAAAATTCATAATATGCCATCGGCGGCTCACCTGCGTGGTCAACCTTGTTGCACACAAGCACAACCGGTTTTTTGCTGCGCATAAGCATAGCCGCAACGTCTTTATCTGCCGCAGTAAGTCCGTCGTGGATATCAACCATAAAAATTATGGCATCTGCCATATCAATAGCAAGGTCAGCCTGACGTTTCATCTGCTTTAAGATAATATCGTCATTTCTCGGCTCTATACCGCCGGTGTCTATAAGAATAAATTTCTTGTTAAGCCACTCGCCCTCTGCGTATATTCTGTCACGTGTAACACCGGGGGTATCCTCTACAATAGATATACGCTTACCTATTATCTTATTAAACAAAGTGGATTTACCCACGTTTGGTCTGCCAACTATAGCAAATACGGGTTTTCTCATTTATTTATCCTCTCATTCCAATATACTTTCAACAAAATCGTAGCCGTCACATTCTACCACACGCACTTTTATACCAAGTTCTTTTTCAACATCTTCCAGAGTGGTGTCGTCTAAGAAAATCATACAATCGTCTTTAAACATATTCCTTGCAAGAAGAAGTGTTCCGTCTAAATTTTTGTCTTTCAGTTGATTAATAATATCCCGTCCGCACAAAAGACCGGTTACGGTTATTCTGTCACCAAAGAAGTCGTTTCTTATTTTAAACACTTCCACATCAGCATCAGAATGTTTTTGTTTAATTTTATCTACGAATTTATTTATATGATTATATGCAATAATTCCGGTAGCAATAATTTTTTTGTTACCTTTGCAACTTGTTTCGTCATCAAGCGCAAGGTCTATCTCATATTCAAGTGATGCCATCATACCAACGCCGTTTTCTATCTGCGGAAAATCCTCGTAACTTTCATATGGAGGAATATCACGCTCTGCCATTATATAGAATTCGTCTGCCGCATACACAACTCTTGTGCCAAATTCTTTGTACAGTTTTGCAGCATATTCTTCCACTATGTCAATCACATCAGATGCAATTTCCTTAGTTACGGGAGCAAGTTCAAAAAGACCTTTCCTGTGTTTTGATATTCCCACGGGCACTACAGACGCACTGTGAACGGCAGGCATAAGCGAAGCCAAATCCGCAAGAGATTTTTTTAATATATCACCGTCATTTACCCCTGGGCAAAGAACAATCTGCGCATTCATTGTTATTCCGGCATCGGCAAAGCGACTCATAATGTTTAATATATTATCTGCATTTTTATTGTGAAGCATCATTTTACGCACTTCGCCGTCTGTTGCATGAACGCTTACGTTTATCGGGCTTACACGCATATCTATAATGCGCTGGATATCTTTTTCCTTTAAATTTGTAAGTGTTACATAGTTACCTTGCAGAAAAGACAAACGGTAATCGTCGTCTTTAAAAACCATTGTAGCGCGAACATTAGGCGGAAGTTGGTCCATAAAGCAGAAAATACATTTATTGTGGCAACGGCGTGGCTCATCTATAAGCGAATTTTCAAACTCAACACCAAACTGTTCATAACAATCGTTATATATTTCTATTTCTTCATAATCGCCGTTTTGCTTTATAACTCCTGCAACGTAATATTCATCTGATGTAAGGTATTTAAAATCCAATATATCTTCAAAATGACGGCCGCTGATATTATCAATTATATCGCCCGCTTCGATGCCTGCATCGTATGCGATAGAGCCGTATTCAACTGATTTAACAACAGCCTTGTTTTTCATATCTTTCCTCAACTTTTTATAAATTTTGCAACCGCCCCGGGAGAATCTGCAATAAATACATGAGGACTGTTTTTTAGTTCCTCGATATCCCCAAAACCATAGGAAACACCTATTCCATCAATGCCAAGTTCAGCAGCACCGTCAAGGTCGTACATACGGTCACCAACCATTACAACCTCACTCATATCAGTAATACCAAAATGCTCTAGCGCACGTCTTATAAGATGCGCCTTAGAAGTATCTTTCTCGTGCATTGTAACACCTACAGTTAAATCAAAATATTTATCTAACCCAAAATGCGGTACTATACGGTCAATAAACTCCTGCGGTTTAGCAGAAACCACGGCAAGTTTTACACCTGCGTCTTTAAGGCTTTTAAGCGACTTTTCCATGCCGTCATAAAGTTTCATTTCATATATACCGGTTACAGAGTAACGTTCCCTATATAAATCACGTGCTTTTTCTGCATCAGCCTCGCTTAATCCGAAATACTCCATATACGCATGCACCAGCGGAGGCCCTACAACACGGCGCAGACTTTCATAACTGTTATCTATTTTAACACCAAGTTTTTCAAACGCATACTCGGTACACTTAAAAATCCCCTCCTGAGTATTACCTATAGTGCCGTCCATATCATAAAAAGCATATTTATATCTGCACATGGCAAATCCCTCCCGCTATTAAGATAGTATACCACATTATGCGAAAATTTCCAATAGTTTTGCGAATTTTTTATGCAAAAAATAACCAGCCCTTAATTGGGCTGGCATAATTGCTTATTCAGCTTTTAAAACCTCTTTGTCACCATATGTTCCGCAAGCCTTGCAAACTCTATGGGGCAATTTGTACTCACCACATTTAGAGCATTTTACCATACCGGGTAAAACGAGTTTCCAGTTTGCTCTTCTCTTATCTCTTCTTGCTTTAGAAGTTTTTCTCTTGGGTACTGCCATAAGTAACACCTCCTACCAAAATTCTATATCTTTTAAAAACTTAATCGTTTTTCAAAAACGCTTTTAGCGCTGCAAGACGTGGGTCAATTTCCTCATCCTCGCAATCGCATGGACCATCATTTAAATCTTTGCCGCAAGTGTGGCACAGACCTTTGCAGTCCTCATTACACAAAAATACAAATGGTACTGATGTGCAAAAGTTTTCCTCTACTGCGCTTTGCAGGTCAACAGTATTGGAAACTATCGGCAGAAATACACTATCCTCGCCTATCTTTTCGCTTTGAGTGTAACTTTCGTTTACATCAAACTCAAAATCCTCGGTTATTTCTTTAAGGCAACGTGCACAGTTTACAACAAACTGAGTTTGCACAGCAGCATCAAGATAAAGATTACCGCCATTGTTTTTGACTGTACCCTCCACTTTAAGCGGAGCAGTAAACAAAAACTCCTGACCGTTAAAATCTATTTTATCAACCGAAATTTCAACCGAAACGGCTTGGCAAGCGCCCTCAGCCTTAACAATTTTTGAAACGTCTATCTTCATATATACACCTCGTTTATTCGGCGCAACAAAAATATTATATCCGTTTCCAATGCGTTTGTCAAGACTTTTTTACCGATATTTAATTATTTTACCAGTTTAGCGGTATCCATTGCTATCATCATTTCTTCGTCTGTGGGGATAACAAGTGTCTTAACTGTAGCACCCGCTGCTGAGATATCTCTCTCCTCGCCGCGCACTTTATTAAGTTCAGCATCAACTTTAATACCCATAAACTCTAAACCATCTGTGATAGCGGCACGCATCATAGCAGTATTTTCACCGATACCTGCAGTAAATACGATTGCATCTACCCCGCCCATAACTGCTGCGTAAGTACCGATATAGCGTTTTACGCTGTATGCAAACATATCAAGCGCAAGTTTTGCTCTTTCGTCACCTTCACCGGCTGCTTTTTCCAAATCTCTGAAGTCGCTGCTGATACCTGAGATACCAAACACACCGGACTGCTTATTCATAAGGTCGTTTACACCTTTTTCGTCAAGACCTTCTTTTTCCATAAGGAATGTTACAATCGCAGGGTCGATATCGCCGCAGCGTGTACCCATTGCAACACCTGCCAAAGGTGTAAAGCCCATTGTGGTATCTACAGACTTACCGCCGTCAACAGCAGTAATTGATGAGCCGTTACCAAGGTGGAGTGTAATAATTTTAAGGTCTTCTATCTTTTTGCCAAGCATATCTGCTGCTCTGCCGGAAACGTATTTGTGTGATGTTCCGTGGAAGCCGTATCTTCTGATTTTATGTTTTGTATACATATCATAAGGAAGTGCATACATATATGCTTTAGCGGGCATTGTCTGGTGGAATGCGGTGTCAAACACACCTACCTGAGGTACACCAGGCATAATTTTAGAGCAAGCCTCAATACCTATAATATTTGCAGGGTTGTGCAAAGGAGCAAGTTCCACGCACTGCTGGAGTGCATCCATAACAGCATCGTCAATAACAACAGAACCGCTGAAAATCTCACCGCCGTGAACAACTCTGTGTCCTACAGCATCAATTTCTTTCATATCAGCGATTACGCCAACTTCTTTATCTGTAAGTGCTTCGATAACCATTCTGATAGCGTCTGAGTGGTCTTTCATAGCATCTTCACGCACGAAATCGTCTCTGCCGCTTACTTTCTGTGTAAGTTTACCGTCGATACCGATTCTTTCACAAAGACCTTTTGCCAGTACTTTTTTTGTGTCGATATCAATAAACTGATATTTAAGCGAAGAACTACCGGCATTAATAACCAAAATTTTCATTATAAATTCAACTCTTTTCTGATTTATTTAATTATTTATTTGCCTGTGCCTGTACACAAGTGATAGCAACAACACCAACAATGTCTTCAGCACTGCAACCGCGTGATAAGTCGTTAACAGGTTTTTTAATACCCTGAGTGATAGGACCGTATGCTTCTGCCTTAGCAAGACGCTGTGTTAATTTATATGCTATGTTACCTGCGTTGAGGTCAGGGAAAATAAGTACGTTTGCTTCACCTGCGATATTGCTGCCGGGGGCTTTGCTCTTACCTATCGAAGGAACGATAGCAGCATCTACCTGAAGTTCGCCATCGAGTTGAATGTCTGGGCGTTTTTCTTTAGCGAGTTTGGTAGCAAGTTGCATTTTGTCCACCAGTTCAGATTTTGCGCTGCCATATGTAGAATATGAAAGCATTGCAACCTTAGGTTCTGCCTCTACAAGATTTTTAAACGATGCCGCACTGCTGATAGCAATTTCTGATACTGCGTCAGCATCGGGATTTTCGTTAAGACCTGCGTCTGAATATATAAATGTGCCCTTCTCGCCGTATTCGCAATCAGGTACTACCATTACAAAGAATGCCGATACCAGTTTTGTGCCGGGGGCTGTTTTTAATATTTGAAGTGCGGGACGAAGTACGTTTGAAGTTGAGTTAACTGCACCTGCAACCATACCATCTGCATAGTTTTTCTCTACCATCATAACGCCGTAGTAAAGTGAGTTGAGCATGGTTTCTTTAGCCTGCTCTTCTGTTACGCCTTTGGCTTTTCTCATCTCATAAAAAGCGTTTGCAAATTCGTCTGCTTTATCAGACTTTGCAGGGTCGATAATCTCTACACCGTCAAGTGAAATATCACCGGCAACCTCTGCAATTTTATCCGCATTACCTAAAAGCACGATATCACATATATCCTGCTCTACTATCATAGACGCAGCCTTTATGGAACGGATATCCTCACCCTCTGCCAGAACTATTCTTTTTCTGTCGGCTTTGGCTCTCTCGATTGTTCTCTCTAAAAATTTACTCACGTGAATTGCCTCCCAATATTCTAAACTTTTACCAAATAATTATACTACACGAGTTTGCATTTTTCAATAGTAAAATGTAATAAATTACATATTATTTGTAATAAAATAATTTATTTAACAAAAAACTTTCGTTCTTTGTTAAAGAGCGAAAGTTTTTAAACTATTTCTTGAAATTTTCTTTGATTTTTTCAAAAAAGCCTTTTTGCTGTTTATAGTTTTTGTCGTTTGTTACCTCACCGAATTTTTCAAGCGCCTGTTTCTGCTCGTTTGTAAGGTTTTTAGGCACTTCAACTATAACATTTATTATCTGGTCGGCACGCACGCCAGAACGCAGATTTTTAATACCCTTACCACGTATTCTGAAAGACGTACCGCTTTGTGTACCCTCTGGAATGGTATATGTCATCATACCGTCTAAGGTGGGGATTTCAATATCGGCACCCAATGCAGCCTGAACAAATGTAACGGGTACATCGCAGTATACCTCGTATCCGTTACGTGTAAATATGGGGTGGCGTCTTAAAGCAACAGTAACAAACAAATCACCTGCAGGGCCGCCTTTTATACCTGCATTACCCTGACCACGGAACGATACTGTTTCACCATGGTTGATACCTGCAGGGATATTAACCTCTATAGTACGTGAACGCTTGATTTTGCCTTTACCCTTACACTTGGTACACGGATTTTTAATAATAGTGCCCGTACCGCCGCAGTTATTACACGGAGATACGTTTACAAACTGGCCGAACGGAGAACGTTGTGTAGTGCGCACTTCGCCTGTGCCTCCGCAAACAGGACAAGTTTGCTTATCGTTTGCATTTTTTGCACCCACGCCGTTACACTCGTCACAATCTTCCACACGGTAAATTTTAACCTGCTTTTTAACACCGAATGCAGCCTCTTCAAAAGTAAGTACAATATTTTCCGTAATATCCGTACCTTTTCGTGGACCGTTTCTGCGTCGTGACGAACCGCCGCCAAAACCGCCGCCGAAAAACGAACCGAATATATCGGATATATCCATATCGTCAAATCCGCCGAAACCGCCAAAGCCACCGCCGCCAAATCCGTTAGGATCTGTGCCGGCATGACCGAACTGGTCGTAGCGTGCCCTTTTCTGACTATCGCTTAAAACTTCGTAAGCCTCGTTTGCCTCTTTGAACTTTGCCTCAGCTTCAGCGTTGCCGGGG
>JAFSCF010000003.1 GCA_017436905.1 Clostridia bacterium
AACACTTTTATAAGACCAAAGTTCGGTTTGCAAAAGGTAGTGTGTGTTAAGAAATCGGATGTCAAGAGATTTTACAATCTTCTGGCAGATGACAGAGTGATGAAAATTGCCACCATCGATACAATACATAATATTTTACACCAAGTATTTGATATGGCGGTGGATGACAATTACATTAGAACCAACCCTACCGAGAAAATGCTGAAAGAGCTGAAGCAATCTCATAACTTTGAAGTTGAGAAAAGAAAGGCTCTCACAGTAGCAGAACAGAATTTGTTTATGGACTTTCTAAAGAGAACGCCTAAATACAATCACTGGTATCCCATATTTGCAGTAATGCTTGGAACGGGTATGAGAGTCGGCGAAACTGTAGGACTAAGATGGTGTGATGTTAACCTTGAAGAAGGATATATTGATGTCAACCATACACTTGTTTATTACAGTAAAGGTACAGGATTAGGTTGCAAGTTTGCAATCAACACTCCTAAGACCAAAGCCGGAGTAAGACAAATTCCTATGATGGATTTTGTGAAAGAAGCTTTCCTTCTTGAGAAAAAATATCAGGAAGAGAATGGACTGACTTGCAAAGCATCTGTCGATTGCTACACCGACTTTATATTCATAAATAGGTTTGGCGATGTGCAACATCAGGGAACGCTTAACAAAGCAATACGCAGAATCATCAGAGATTGTAATGATGAGGTGCTTCTTAAGGGAGAAGAAAACCCGGTTTTACTCCCACCGTTTAGCTGCCATTCGCTCAGGCATACATTCGCTACGAGAATGTGCGAGCAAGGCGTAAACATCAAGGTCATTCAGGATGTGTTAGGACACAAGGACATAGAAACCACTATGGATGTCTATACCGATGCAACCATGGACCTTAAAGCAAAAGAAATCGGGCACTTGCAGGATTGTTTCGTACTTGCAATGTGATACAGGTTAAGCCAATTTAAGCCAAAACTTAAGCCATTTGGAACAAGACTTATGAAGAATTGTGAAGACCTGTGTAAAATCGAAACAGCGGAGACCCGCACGGTGTAAGGCTTTTGAGGATTTATGAAGAAATATGTAATTCTTCGAATTGAAATCCCCACAATGAAGCCAATCTCCGGTGAATGAGTTTGCAAAGCAAACGAAATGAACCGAAAGCGAGCAACAGCGCATACTGGGTATGCGGCGAGCGAGAGATGGCGAATGCATGCGGAGCGAACAACTCAACCTTTGTTAAAATAAAGAGTTGTGAGCGGAGTCGCAGAAGCCAAAACTTTGAAGATATAAAAAATGAGGACATTATCACTTTTTATGGTGATAATGTCCTTTTTAAATATTTAGATATAAAGTATATGTTAATTTTTCTTCATAATGTTAATTAAATTTAATAAAGCATTTTTTTCTTCTTGTGACACTCCTGATAAATCTATTTCTTTTTTACTTTCAATGCCCAAAAGGTAATCTGTGCTTACATCATAAATTTTTGCAATATGGATAAGAACGTCATAAGATGGTTGACGCAATCCTGTTTCATAAGCACTGATAACAGATTTAGTCAGCCCTAATTTTCGTGCCAACTGCTGCTGAGTCATATTTTCTTTCAGACGTAATGTTTTTAATCTGTTTCCAAAGTCAACCATATCAAACCCTCCATAAGTGTATTATATACCAAAATGTGTACTCTGTAGGTTGATTATGCATTCATATAGTTGACATAGCCGAAGAAATTTGATATAATTTTTTGTAGTATCTGTTATATTGTTAAAAGGCGGTATTCTTTATGAAAATTATAAATCAAGATAAAGTCTGTTTTTTTGGTCATAGGAAAATTGATGAAACGGAAGAATTAAAAAATAAATTATTTGATACTATAGAGAATTTAATCATAAACGAAAAAGTCGATACCTTTCTTTTTGGAAGTAAAAGTGAGTTCAATACACTTTGTCTTAAAATTGTAGATAAATTGAAACAAAAATATCCATACATTAAACGAATTTATGTAAGGTCAACATATCAGCATATTGACGAAAGTTATAAAAATTATCTGCTTGAATATTATGAGCATACCTATTTTCCTGAACGCTTGGAAAACGTGGGTAAGGCGACTTATATAGAACGTAATAAAGAAATGATTGACCACAGTAGATTTTGCGTAGTTTATTATAATCAAAATTATCTTCCTCCAAAACGGAAAAACAGCAAACGGGATTTATTTGAATACCAACCGAAAAGCGGCACTCAAAGAGCCTATAATTATGCCACAAAGAAAATTATATTTAACATTTTTTCAAACAAAAAAGCCTTTACATTACGTAAAGGCTTTTAAAATTTTATTCGTCTTTTTTTATCAGTATATACAGGCACAATAGCCACGTACCCACAACTATGCAGCAATCTGCAAAGTTAAAAACGGGAAAGTCTATAAACGTTGCCTGTATCATATCCACCACACAGCCGTAGCAAATTCTGTCTATCAGGTTGCCTATAGCGCCTGCACCGATAAGTGCAGCAGACCATTTAAAAAGTTTTGACTGCGGCTTTGTTTTTACGATATACACACAAAGCGCCACAAGAACTGCAATGGTTACAACAACAAAAATCCATCTGGCATTTTGCATTATGCCAAATGCCGCACCCTTGTTTTCCACGTAAGTCAGCGACAAAACTTTTGGTATCAGCACTACGCTGTCTACTGGTTTTAACAGATTGATTGTCAGAATTTTTGTTATGCGGTCAATTATAATTAAGGCTATACAAAGAGCAATCATCATGACAATTTCTCTATACCTTTCTTAACTCTGGCAATAGTTTCGTCTTTGCCGAGGATAGCGGCTAAATCCACACCGCCGCCGGGGGTAAAGGGAAGTCCGCTTACAGCTACACGCAAAGGCCAGAGGATAATGCCGTTTTTAACCTCTAACTTTTCGATAAGTTCAAAGAGTGCGTTGTGGATATTATCCATTGTCCAATCCTCAATACCCTCTAAAACGGGCAGGATAGCCTTTAAAGATTCTAAAGAATTCTCGGGATTGGTTTTCATTTTCTTATGAGTATAGAGTTCGTTGTCGTACTCAGGAAGTTCGTCTATAAATGTAAGTTGGTCGGCAATATCGGTAAACTTTTCAACCCTTGCGTGCAGAAGTGCGCAAATTGCGTTCATATCAATATCTGTACGTTTAACTGCCGCTTTAATGTAGGGCATAGCCTCTTTAGCAAAATCCTCTTCGCTCATTTTGCGGATATACTCACCATTCATCCACGAAAGTTTTTTCTCGTCAAATATAGCGGGAGATTTGCTGATGCCGCTTATGGAGAAGTTTTTAATCAACTCATCCATAGTGAATATTTCCTGCTCGCCACCTGGGCTCCAGCCGAGGAGTGCAACGTAGTTTACGATTGCCTCTTTAAGATAGCCTTTGTTTATAAAGTCCTCGTAAGATGCGTCACCCTCACGTTTGCTGAGTTTTTTGCCCGAGTCTTTCATAACGGGCGAAACGTGAATATATTTGGGGATTTCCCAACCGAACGACTCGTAAATAAGGTTGTATTTAGGTGTACTTGAAAGATACTCGTTACCACGGATAACGTGGGTAATGTTCATAAGGTGGTCGTCTATAACATTTGCAAAGTTGTATGTGGGCAGACCGTCTGATTTTAAAAGTACGTTTTCGTCTAAGATTGCATTGTCAACTGTAATATCGCCAAAGATTTCGTCGTGAAAAGTGGTCTTTCCGTGCGGGTCAATCTTCTGGCGGATAACGTATGGGATACCAGCGTCGATTTTTTCCTGAATTTCTTCTTTTGAAAGACCTTTGCAGTAGCCGTCGTATTTGGGGGTAATGCCCTTTGCAGCCTGCGCTTCTTTTAATTTATCAAGTCTTTCTTTATCGCAGAAGCAGTAGTATGCACCACCGAGTTCAACCAGTTTTTCGGCATACTCTTTGTAAAGACCTCTGCGCTCGCTCTGTATATACGGGCCGTATTCGCCGCCAACGTCCGGACCTTCGTCATGGATAAGACCTGTGTCTTTCATAGTTCTGTATATAAGGTCAACTGCACCCTCAACATATCTTTCCTGGTCGGTATCTTCTATACGCAGTATAAAGTCGCCGCCCTCGTGCTTTGTGAGTAAGTACGCATACAAAGCAGTTCTAAGGTTACCTATATGCATATAACCCGTTGGGCTTGGGGCAAATCTTGTTCTTATTTTTCCACTCATATTTTATACCTCCCTAACTTTTGCGATTGCTTTTGCAATAGCATCGGCAACTGTTAACTCTTCCATATTGCCCGATGCACGTTCTTTATATTCAACTATGCCGTCTGCGGCTTTTTTACCCACTGTAATTCTTAATGGATATCCGATTAAGTCTGCGTCTTTGAATTTAACGCCTACACGTTCGTTGCGGTCGTCTAAAACAGCCTCAACGCCGTTTGCGATAAGTTCGTTGTAGATTTTATCTGCAAGTTCTGCCTGAGCAGTGTCGTTTGAGTTTACGGGCACGACTGCCACATGGAAAGGTGCAACGCTCATAGGCCATATGATTCCGTTTTCGTCGGAGTGCTGTTCAATTATTGCGGCTAAGCATCTTGAAACGCCTATGCCATAGCAACCCATAATAAGTGTCTGGTCTTTGCCGTTTTCATCGAGTACTGTGCAGCCCATAGCCTCGGAGTATTTTGTTCCGAGTTTGAATATGTGACCAACCTCTATACCACGGCAGGTTTTAATCTCAGCCTTGCCGCATACGGGGCAGATGTCGCCTTCGGTAATGTTTCTGAAATCGCCGATGAAATCGGGTGTGAAATCACGTTCAGTATTTACGTTTTCAAAGTGGTAGTCGCCCTCGTTTGCGCCTACAACCATATTTTTCATACCTGCAATCTCAAAGTCTGCAATAATTTCAACTTTTTCTTTTAAGCCGATAGGCCCTGCAAAACCAACGGGTGCGCCTGTTATGCGCATAACATCTTCAGCAGATGCAAGTTCCAGTTCAATTGCGCCGAGGTGGTTTTTAAGTTTTGTTTCGTTCACCTCTCTGTCGCCACGCAACATAACTGCCACGCACTTGTCGTCTGCACGGTAGATGAGTGTTTTTGCAAAGTGTTTTGCGTCTGTATTTAAACTTTCGGTAAGTTCTTCTATAGTTCTGCTGTTGGGGGTGTGGATTTTGTTCATGGGGAGCATCTCAGCAGAGTCTTTTTCTCCCGCTACACACTGTGCTTTTTCTTCGTTTGCACAGTATCCGCATGAGCAGTATGCAATGGTGTCCTCGCCTATTTCGGATTTAACCATAAACTCCTGCGAACCCGAACCGCCCATTGCTCCAGAGTCTGCATCAACTGCTAAGTAGTCGAGTTTCATAGCGTCGAATATTTCGCAATATGCATCGTACATATTTTTGTATGATGCGTCAAGCCCTGCCTGGTCACGGTCGAAAGAGTATGCGTCTTTCATAATAAACTCACGGCTGCGGATAACACCGAATCTCGGACGGCGCTCATCACGGTATTTGGTTTGAATCTGGTAAAGTGTTACGGGCAACTGCTTGTACGAATGAATGTTATTTTTAACTGTATCGGTAAAAATCTCCTCATGTGTAGGACCTAAGCAGAAATCCCTTTGTCCTCTGTCTTTCAAACGGAACATATCCTCACCGAATATTTCCCATCTGCCGGATTCTTCGTAATATTCCCTCGGCAGCAGAGCGCTCATTAAAAGTTCCTGTGCGCCGTGGTTATCCATACCTTTGCGCACTATGTTCTCTACTTTTTTAAGTGCACGCAATCCAAGCGGCAGATACGAGTACACGCCTGAAGCAAGTTTTCTCATAAGACCAGCCCTGAGCATCAACTGATGGCTTGTAATTTCCGCCTCTGCAGGCACGTCACGCAGGGTAGGTGCTAAGTATTTTGATAATTTCATTATATATGCAACCTTTCTGTATTATTTTCCACATTATAGTATATATTATTTTTGGGATTAACGCAATAGTTATTTATACAATTTTAATATTGTATTTTGTTATAAAATATATTAAAATATATAAGATGTAGTGTTTTTGGGAAAGGATTTGATTTAAAATGAAAAACGCATGGAAAAATATTGACGATAAAAAACTGGCTCTTGCCTTTTCGGATGGGTATATAAATTTTTTGAATATCGGTAAAACCGAGCGTACCTGTGTGGACTTTGTAAAAGGGTTAGCCGAGGAGCAGGGGTTTAAAGATATTGACGCTGTACCTGCTTTAAAAGCGGGCGATAAAGTATATAAAATCAACCGTGGCAAAAATATCATTCTGGCTCGTATAGGTAGCGGGGATATTATAAGCGGCACAAACATCATAGCCGCACATATAGACAGCCCACGTCTTGACTTAAAACAAAATCCGCTTTACGAGGATTCTTCGCTGGCACTTTTTAAAACGCACTATTACGGCGGATTAAAAAAATACCAGTGGACGGCTATTCCGCTTTCACTCATCGGCGTTGTTATAGATGCTGATGGCAATACCATTAATGTAAATATAGGCGAGGACGAGGGAGACCCCGTTTTAACCATAACAGACCTTCTTCCACACCTTGCATCCGACCAGATGAGCAAAAAAATGACAGAGGCATTCACCGGTGAGGATTTGAATGTTTTGGTAGGCTCTATGCCTCACGATGATGAAGAAAAAACAGTTAAAGATTATATCCTTGACATTTTAAAAGATAAATACAATATTACCGAAGAAGATTTCATCAGCGCAGAACTTGAGATTGTACCTGCGTTCAAAGCGTGCTCTGTAGGACTTGACTCGTCTATGGTAGGCGCATACGGTCAGGACGACAGAGTGTGCGCATACACCGCTATGAAAGCGATATTCGACTGTGTCGATACAACCCGCACTGCAGTTTGCTACCTTGCAGATAAAGAAGAAATCGGATCTATCGGCAATACGGGTATGAAATCAAGATTTTTTGAAAATTTCATAGCCGAGATTATAGAAAAGGTTAAGGGTAACTATAACGATATGTACCTGCGCCGTGCTCTTACTGCGTCTATGTGCTTGTCTGCAGACGTCGGCGTTGCGCTTGACCCTAACTACAAAAGCGTTTCCGAGGAAAAGAACAGCGCATACCTTGGCGGCGGTCTTACTATGTGCAAATACACCGGCTCACGCGGTAAATACTCAACCTCTGATGCAAATGCTGAATTTGTAGGTAAAGTGCGTAAGATATTTAACGATGCAGGTATTGCATGGCAGACCGGTGAACTTGGTAAAGTAGACCAGGGAGGCGGCGGAACGGTTGCACAGTATATCGCCAACCTTGATGTAGATACTATTGATGTAGGCGTTGCAATACTTTCTACCCACGCTCCGTTTGAGATTGCATCTAAAGCAGATGTTTATACGGCATATTTAGGTTATAAGGCATTTTATCAGGCGTAAAATTGTTCCATAAACGGAAAACACCGATACTTGTGTATATAACTTTTTTAGTTGTACAATAGAAGTAGCGATTAGCAAAAGCAATGGGGTTCTTAGGGGTGAACCCCCTGAGCGGTTTTAGGGGTCCGGGGGAATCCGAACCCCCGGGACTTTTGGTACTTTTGGTCACAAAAGTACATTTAAAATATTTTTAAAATAAAATATTATCCATAGGTCGCTCTTAAAACCATAAGCCGCATGGCTTTGTAGCCGTACAATTTGCTTTTGTCAAAACTACGAAAGGAGAAAACCCATTGATTACTAAACAGCAAATCCTACCGGTACTGCCTTTAAGAGGACTTCCGGTATACCCATATATGATTATACATTTTGATGCCGGCAGAGATTTTACTATAAAAGCCATAGAAGAGGCAATGGCAGACGACGGTTTAATTATGCTTATCTCTCAGCGTGATTTTGAAGTGGCAGAGCCTAAAGAGGCAGACCTGTACGATGTTGGCACCATTGCAAAAATCCGCCAGATTTTAAAGCATAATGAAAACGATTTTCGTATAGCGGTAGAGGGCATCAGCCGTGCATCTGTAAATACTTTTGTGCAGACACGTCCGTATTTTCTGGCAGACGTTACCGAGATTTCAGACTCACCTCTTGATGAGGGCGACAAAATCGTCGGCGATGTTTATATGGAAAAAATCAAGCAGATGTGCCGCAGCGGTGCGTTTTCGCCAAAAGAGCCTGAGGCTGCCGAGGTACTTAAAACGCTTGATTCCATTACTGACCATGCGTATTTCAGCGATGTTGTTGCAGCAAATGTGTACAGTACATTAGAGAAAAAGCAGGCGGTTTTAGCAGAATTCGACGTTGTAAAAAGGCTTAAACTTTTAACAGACATCATAGGCGACGAAATCCAACTGCTTAATTTGGAATCTAAAATTGACAGTAAAGTACATAGAAATATAGACAAACACCAAAAAGAGTATTTCCTGCGTGAGCAATTAAAAGTTATACGTGGTGAACTCGGTGATGACGAGGGTATTGACAAGGATATTGACGAATACCGCAAAAAACTGTCGGACAAAAAAGCGCCCGAGGCGGTAATCGCCAAATGCGAAAAAGAGATGGAACGTTTGGAGAAGATGCAGCCGGGCAGTCCCGAGTCAGGCGTTGTAAGAACGTATCTTGACTGGGTTACAGACCTGCCGTGGTCCGTTAAAACTGACGAGAATTATGATATATCAGGTGCAGAGGCTATTTTAGAGGCAGACCATTACGGTTTAAAAAAGGTTAAAGAGCGCATACTGGAGTTTTTGTCGGTACGCACATTAACCGGCGGTGCAAAAACGCCTATTATATGTTTGGTCGGACCTCCGGGAGTAGGTAAAACATCTATTGCAAAATCCATCGCCAGAGCAACCGGCAGAAATTACGTGCGTATATCGCTTGGCGGTATTCGTGACGAAGCCGAGATACGTGGACACAGAAAAACATATATCGGTGCAATGCCGGGCAGAATTATAACTGCACTTAAAAAGGCTGGCAGTGCAAATCCGCTTATTTTATTGGACGAGATAGACAAACTCTCCGCTGACTACAAGGGCGATCCGTCATCGGCACTTTTAGAGGTTTTAGACAGCGAGCAGAACTTTGCTTTCCGTGACCATTTTATAGAACTTGATGTGGATTTGTCCGATGTAATGTTTGTAACTACTGCAAACTCAGTTGAAGATATTGACAGACCGCTTCTTGACAGAATGGAGATAATAGATATATCGGGCTATACAGAGTACGATAAAATTAATATCGCACGTGAGCATCTTATTCCAAAACTTATGCAGCAACACGGACTTAAAAAAAGTACGCTCCGCATCAGCAAAGAGGCAATAGCCGACATTATAAACTGCTACACGCGTGAGGCAGGCGTGCGTAATTTAGAGCGCAAACTCGCTCAGGTTATGCGCAAAAGTGCGTCAACGATTGTTAAAGACGGCGCAAAATCCGTGTCTGTAGGAAAGAAAAATCTTGAAACCTTCCTCGGTAAAAAGATTTTCAAAGACGACGATAAATTAAAAACCAACCAGATTGGTGTTGTAAATGGTCTTGCGTGGACTCAGTACGGCGGCGATACACTGTGCGTTGAGATAAACTGTATGAAAGGTACGGGCAAAACAGAACTTACAGGCTCGCTTGGTGATGTTATGAAAGAGTCTGCTGTGGCAGCCATCAGTTTTATCCGTTCGAGGACGGACGAACTTAACATCAATCCTGATTTTTACAAAACTACAGATATACATATCCATGTGCCCGAGGGCGCTACACCCAAAGACGGCCCGTCTGCAGGTATTACCATGGCAACGGCAGTTATTTCGGCGCTAACCAAAACCGGTGTAAGGGCAGATGTTGCCATGACGGGTGAGATTACCTTGCGTGGCAGAGTGCTGCCTATCGGCGGATTGCGTGAAAAGTCACTTGCGGCATACAGAGCAGGCGCAACTACAGTTATTATCCCCAAGGCAAACATTGCCGATTTAGACGATGTTCCGTCAGAAGTGCGTGAAAAGATAAACTTTGTACCCGTAGAGCATATGGACGAGGTTTTAAAAATCGCTTTTGAGAAAGGTATGGGAAAATGAACATACACAACGTAAACTTTTTAATATCGGCAGTAAACCCCAGGCAGTACCCTGCTGCAAACGTGCCCGAACTTGCCTTTGCGGGACGTTCCAACGTAGGTAAATCCTCACTTATAAACAAACTTTTAAACCGCAAAAACCTTGCACGTGTAAGCCAGAAACCTGGTAAAACCGCCACAATTAACTTTTTTGATATTGACGGCGCAATAAATTTTGTTGACCTGCCCGGTTACGGCTTTGCAAGAGTTTCTAAAGAAGAGAAGAAAAAGTGGGGTAATATTATAGAAACGTATCTTAATTCAAGAGAAAACCTCTCTCAGGTAATTCTGCTTGTAGACAGCCGCCATACACCTACCGAGGACGACAGAACTATGATGGGGTTTATCCGTGCCGTGTGCGACCGTGCCGTTGTTATCGCCACCAAGTGCGATAAACTCAAAAAAAGCGAGATTGAACCGAGAATGTACGATATTATAAAAACTCTGCGTTTAGAGGGTGATGATATCATCATACCTTTTTCCACAGTAAACGGTATGGGTGTAGAAGAATTCTGGAGTTATGTGACCGAGATAATAGGAGTAGAATAAACAAATGAGTAATCTTTTAGCAGGACTTAACGATATGCAGAAAAAAGCAGTAACCACAACCGAGGGTGCTGTTTTGGTAATAGCGGGTGCGGGCAGCGGTAAAACTACCGTTATCACACGCAGAATAGGATACATTATAGAGCAGGGGCTTGCCCAGCCGTGGCAGATTTTAGCAATTACATTTACAAACAAAGCCGCCGCAGAAATGCTTGAGCGTGTGGGCAAACTTTTCCCTGAAGCAGCAGGCGATATGTGGGTTAAAACATTCCATTCCACGTGTTTGCGTATGCTCCGCCGTGATATCGATAAAATAGGGTATAGTTCCAATTTTAATATATACGACACCACCGACCAGAAAAGACTGGTTAAAGAGTGCATTGCAACGTGCGGTTTCAGCGAGGAAAACTACCCCGTTAAATCCGTTATGAACGCCATCAGCAGTGCAAAGAACAGAAGCCTTAGCGCAGACGGCTTTGCTGCAGAAAACGCTGGCGATTTCCGTGGCTCTAACTACGCAAAGATGTACCAGTTGTATGAAAAACGGTTAAAAGAAAATAATGCGCTCGATTTTGACGACCTGCTTTTAAAAACTGTTGAACTTTTTGAAAAATACCCCGATGTGCTGGAATATTATCAGCGAAAGTTTAAATACATAATGGTAGACGAGTATCAGGATACCAACCACGTTCAGTACAAACTGGTTGCAATGCTTGCTGCTAAAAGTAAAAACTTATGCGTTGTCGGTGATGACGACCAGAGTATTTATAAATTCAGGGGCGCAGACATTACCAATATTTTAGATTTTGAGAGCCAGTTCAAAGATGCAGTTAATATAAAACTTGAGCAGAATTACCGTTCCACACAGAATATCCTAACTGCCGCCAACGAGGTTATCTGCCACAACTACGGCAGAAAGGGCAAAAACCTCTGGACGGACAGCGGCGAGGGTGAAAAAATTACACTTAAAGCCGCCACTAACCAGATAGACGAGGCAATGTATATCGGTGGCGAGATTGAAAAACTCGTTAAAAGCGGCGAGTACGCCTATAGCGATTGCGCCGTGCTTTACCGCACCAATGCGCAGACACGTTCTTTTGAAGAGAACTTTACTATTCCATACAGAATTTTATCAGGCTTGCGTTTCTATGACCGCAAAGAAATTAAAGATATACTTTCATACATACGTGTACTGTTTAATCCGAGCGATGATGTAAACCTTGCCCGCATTATAAATACACCAAAGCGAGGAATTGGCGATACCACCATAAGCAAAATAGCCGCCATAGCACAGAGCGTAGGCAAAAGTATGTTTGATATTTTAACAGACCCGCTTTATTTAGAGCCGCTTGGCCGTGCCAGATTAAAGTTAGAGGAATTTGCCTCAATGATACTCGATTTGCGTGCAATGGTAGACAAAGTACCCCTTACAGAACTTTTTGACGCTATATACGAAAAGTCGGGATATATGGAGTCGCTCCTTGCAGAAAAAACTGCCGAAGCCATGGGCAGAATTGAGAACTTAGACGAGTTCAAATCCAAAGCGGCAGAGTATGAGGCTAATGTGGAAAACCCCACTTTTGAGGGCTTTTTAGATAACATCTCGCTTGTTTCTGATGTGGATAACTATGACGAAGAACAAAACGCAGTTGTTATGATGACACTTCACAGTGCAAAGGGGTTGGAATTCCCTGTAGTATTTATATGTGGTATGGAAACAGGGCTTTTCCCCGGAATGATGGCAGAGATGAACGATGAGGAAATGGAAGAAGAACGCCGCCTTTGCTATGTGGGCATCACCCGTGCAAAGAAAAAACTCTACCTTACCTATGCTCAGCAACGTATGATGTACGGCAAAACCGAAAGCCGCCTGCCAAGCAAATTTATTGGCGAAATACCTGCAACCCTTATTTACAGAGAGCCTGACCCCAACGCCAGAGTATACCATTTTGGCGCTGATACAGGCAGTACATATGTAAGCCGCACCAACACACTCGGCACTAAAGAAAATCTGAACAGCGTGCTTTCTACATTCGGCATAGGTACAGCTGCATCAAAGATTGCTTCGGCATCGTCTGCGCCGTGCGAGTTTAAAAAAGGCGATAAAGTGCGCCACAAAAAATTTGGCGATGGTATGATTACCGAAATCACCCAGACCGGCGGCGATGCAGAACTTGAAATTTTATTCGACAGAGTAGGCACCAGAAAACTGCTTTCGTCATTTGCTAAACTTGAAAAAATATGAGGAATGTACTATGAGCAAAAATTTAAGGGACGAAAATACTGATATGCTTATGCGTGCGGTAATGTCTGCCGACAGCATTGACGAGTGCTACGACTTTTTCAGGGATTTGTGCACAGACGCTGAAATCAAGATAATGTCACAACGCCTGCAGGTTGCACGTATGCTTAAAGAACGGCACGTATACAGCGATATTGTTAAAAAAACAGAGGCAGGAACTGCAACCATCAGCCGTATAAGCAATACCCTTGCAAACGGAACGGGTGGCTATGCACAAGCGCTTGAGAAAGCAGAAAACAAATCGTGCGGAGGGGAAGTAATTTGAACAGTTATGGTGAATTTGCTTTAGTTTACGATAAACTCACCCTTGACGTGGACTATGCGGCTCGGTGCGATTACATAGAAGAAATATTTGCCCGACATAATGCCAAAAAGCCTGAACTTATTGCAGACCTTGCCTGCGGAACGGGCAGCATTTGCGTAGAACTTGACGAGCGTGGTTACGATATGATAGGTATAGACTTATCTGCTGATATGTTAAATGTTGCCGCAGAAAAAAGTGTTGGCAGAGATATTTTGTATATTAATCAGAATATATGTGGTTTTGAACTTTACGGAACTGTAGATGCTGCGCTGTGCCTTTTAGACAGCATAAACCACCTTACCGAAGATGATGATTTAGATAAGTTGTTTTCACTTGTTAAAAACTATTTGAATCCCGAAGGACTTTTTGTGTTTGATGTCAACACCAAATTTAAGTTTGAGGAAATACTGTCGGACAATATTTATACGTATGAAGATGACAATATTTTTTATGTGTGGGAAAACAACTATGAGGACGAAATATGCGATATATACGTTAATTTCTTTGTTAAAGACGGAGAACATTATAAACGTATAGAACAGGCACACGCTGAACGCTACTACAGCGCAGATGTGTTGCGTGCGCTTGCTCAAAAGTATGGTTTTAGTGTTGAAGGTGTTTATGGGGAACTTACATTTGACGCCCCCGCACACGATTGCCAGAGAGAGTTCTGGGTAATTAAGAAAAAAGATTAACTTATAAATAATAAAAGGCATTTTTTTCACCTGAGTATATTTATGTGAAAAAATATGCCTTTTATTGATTTTGATTCAAAATTGACAATTATAGCGGGATATGGTAGAATTGTCAGCAGATATTACATTAATGGGGTGTACTATATGCAATATATAGAAAATGTATTATACGGAAAGAAGATTGTGTTTGATGGTGACAGCATATGCCACGGTATAACCGTCGGTGCAGACCACCCCACATACGGCTGGGGCTGGGCTGGCAGAATAGGCACTAAAAACAATATGGATTGGCATAACTATGCCATTACCAGCGCAACTATAAATACATCTGTTCATTTTAGTGAACCGCGCTTTGTTATTGAGCATTTTGAAAGAATTTATGCCGAGCATCCCGACCTTGACTATCTTATTTTAGAGGGCGGCTCAAACGATGCCGACTTGCTCGGCATTGAAAGACTTGGCGAAATTTCCAAAACATCTATGATGTATACAGATTTTGACCATACAGCAGATTTTACTCAGGCGCTTGAATACTTGCTTTCAAAAGCAGTTGCACTTTATCCTGATAAAAAAATAGGATTTATAATTCCGCATAAAATGACCGTAACGCCCGGCGATACTGAAATTGAGAAAAAAGTTGACTATAAAACACATATAAGAAGAATATTTTTTGACCGCTGCGCAGAGGTGTGCGAAAAGTACGGAATCCCGTGCCTTGACCTTTGGAAAACGTGCCACTTAAATCCCGTTATAGACTACGTTTCAAACGGAAATAAGTTTGATATGTATTATGACGGTCAGCACTTAACTGCAAAAGGCTATGACTATATTACGCCGATAATAGAGGCATGGCTCAGAACTATTTAAAGAGGTCTATATATGAAAAACACATCATTAAAATCTACTTTTATGCTCCTTGCAACTGCCGCTATATGGGGATTTGCATTTGTTGCGCAGAGGGTTGCGGCAGACAGCATCGGTGCATTTACGTTTAACGGAATACGTTTTGTTCTCGGCGCAATTTCTTTAATACCGATTATATTTATATTTGAACGTAAAGATTTTTCATTTGCACGGTTTAAGCGAACGCTGATATTCGGTGCGATTACCGGTACAATTCTGTGCGCGGCATCTGGCTTACAGCAACTTGGCGTAATCATAACGGGAAATGCCAGCAAAACTGCGTTTATTACAAGCCTTTATTCTGTGTTTGTGCCGATATTTTTAATTTTTATGGGCAAAAAGACGTCGCTTTCTATGTGGATAGGTGTTGTCTTTGCAGTTACAGGACTTTACCTTATAAGTTTTACAGGAATCGACGGATTCAGCATAGGCGATATCGTTACGTTAATAGGCGCTGTTATATGGGCGTTTCATGTTATAGCGATTGACCGCTTTGTAGAGCACGTAAGTCCTATCCAGTATTCGTCAGTACAGTTTGCCGTGTGCGGATTGGAAAGTCTAGTAATTGCGTTTATATTTGAGGACGTGGCGCTTGCGCCGATTTTTACTGCGGCTATACCGATTCTTTACGGCGGAGTAATGTCAGCAGGTGTGGCATATACGTTGCAGGTGCTTGGTCAGCGTGAAGCCGACCCTACATATGCGGCTATCATATTTGCCACAGAGCCCATATTTGCTGCAATTGGCGAGGCTCTGATACTGCAGAACTTCTTATCGCCTGTATCATACATGGGTTGTGCAATTATTTTTGCGGGAGTTATAATATCGCAGTTTGGCGGCAAAAAAGCGTAATATCGTTCCGTTTATAAAAAACGTATATTCCTCACATAAATATACTCAGGTGAGAAATATACGTTTTTTAATTTTTAAAACAACAAAAATAACAGTTCGTGTTTTTTCGTATAAATATACTCAAGCGAAAAAACGCGAACTGTTTTTATATGACTACTTTAAAATTATTTTCCCAGTACGCTTAGTGCGTTTGAAACCATTGCTGCTGCCTGAGCACGTGTTACGGTTTCATCCGGACGGAAAGTTCCGTCGTCAAAACCGTTTATTATTCCGTATGCTTCAAGTTTTTCTATATGTATCTGCGCCCAGTGGCCGTCGATATCTGTAAATCTTGACGTACCGCTTATTGAACCGAACGCAGACGCTATTGCAACGGCAAAATCGTCAGGACGAGTGGCAAGTTTTTCTGCGTCTTGAGCATTGGTTAAAAATCCCGCCTCAATAAGTATGGCAGGGCAGGTGGTATTATGAAGTACATAAAGCCTTGTATTTAAATACTCAGTGTCCACACGCACGCCACGGTCCATTGTGCCGAGTCTGTTGCATATTGCACGCTGAACAGATTCTGCATAACTCTCAGCAAGTCCCCCTCTGCCTGGGATTAAAACCTCTGTGCCGTTTGCTGTAGGAGTGCCGCTGTTGCAGTGTATGCTTATAAAAAAGTCGCTGCCCCAGTTGTTTGATATGCGCACTCTTTCTGTAAGCGATGACGCCACATCCCTGCCGAGATTATCGGTTAAGTTATTTCTGGTCATAATAACCTCGTGCCCGTTTGATGTAAGTTTGTTTTTTAGTTGTTCGGCGATGCTAAAGGTTATATCTTGCTCTTTTAAACCGTTTACACCGACTACTCCTGTATCGGTGCCTGAATAGTTGTGTCCTGCGTCTATGCATATCTGCATATCATCACTCCTTAAAATATGTGTTTTGGATTGGCCTCTGCCAAAGGTACAGCGGCCCAGGTAAATTTTGAAAAATCGAAATTAAGAGGACATATAATTCTGCTGTGGTAGTAAATAACTTTTTCAGGCTCTGTATCAGGTGATTGCTGAATATAATTTTCCGCAGCAGTATCATATATCACATATCCATCGTCTGCTGATGCAATATACGCACATGGCTGTCCGTTGCGCAGACGCTTTCCTATGGTGATGTTCGGAAATTTTAAATTGCTTGTTTTTTCTTCTGTAAAAATCATGATAATGTCCACCCCTTATCTGTTGCAATTTGTTGTTCTTCTTCTGCCAGTTTTTCCAAATTGGCGCTACCAATGGAACACGTGTAAACAGTTCCGCTTGTATCTTCCGAATAGTCTTTTAAAGCGTTTATAATTGACATTAAAGTTTCATAAGTTAAAAGAGGGGAATTATAAAACGATACATTTTTGCCTATTGTCCCCTCAATTCTTATTTCTTCTAAGTTGGGACAATTAGAAAATTGCAAGACGCTATTTGTTCCATTACACCTTATTACCTCTATCTTTTTTAATGCTGTGCAAGCAGTGATAGAGTCAAAAGATACTGCGGGTAATCCCATATCAGGTATTTCAACAAGTTTAGTACTCCATGTAAACCATCCCGTAAGAATAGTGTTTTCAGCAATACCGCTTAAATCAATATTTGCAGGTAGATGTGTTCCTCTATAATCGTAGAACATATTGGAAAAGTAATACCTGTTATTCCCTGAAACTTTCACTGTTGCTGGAAATGTATAACCTGTATAATCTGTTCCCGTAAGAAAGTAATTCCAACTGGTGCGCTTTCCGTTACCGGTTATACACTCTAAATGTTTTAAATCCATTTCGTTGTTACCATCAGTCACACCTTTGTCATACACTTTCTGCTCGTTCTCTGCTATGGTTGTGAGTTTATCTGCTATACTCATACGCTTTCACCTCCGATAAGAGCATTTTGTATAGAGATTATATTGTCGAGCGCCGCTTCTATATCGCCAAGAGTATCGGCAAAACCTTGTTTTGCGGCATCTGCTGCAACTGTACCTGAGTCTATCGCTACCCGCTTGGCTTCTTCAGCAGCGCGCTCAAAATATATTTCCCACAAATCGGCAGACGGAACTTCGGGGGCTGTCCCCTCACGGTATGCGCCTTCTTTAATAATAATATGCGCCAAATCTGTGCTTATGCGCACAGGATTTTCCGTACGCATTGTTGAGCCGTACACACCGACTGTAACAGTACCTGCATTTGAGATAACCTCTGTGGGAATAGTGCAGGAGTTATCTGTTATCTCGACTGTGTATACGTCATCTCCGCACATAAAAACGGCAAACTTTGAAAGTTCGTCCCACTCATGAGAGAATGAAAACTCGCAACAGTAATACCCAACACTTCCCGACACTGCGCTTGCACTGCCGTTTAAAACAATTGTATCTTCCGAAATGTCAAATTTATAAATCATTTGCATTTTCCTCCGTTTCTTTAAATTTGTTAAGAATATCAATAAGTTTTTGCGGCATCGGAACACCTAACGAGGCAGCGTTTTCTACTATGCTTATGCCCTCGTTGGCAATGTAAAAACCGATTACGGCAGAGCGTATTTCTGCCACGTTCATAATTTCTCCAATCATATGAGCACACGCTACTATGCAAAGAATGGCGGCTTTTTTTAATATCCCGTTAAAACCCGTTCTGCTGCAAAGTTCTTTTCGGTAAATTGCCACACATACACCGGTTATGTAATCGATAGCCATCATTATAATAAGAATTTTAAGCACGGCATCAAGTCCGCCGAATATGTACGTAAGCCCTCCGCATATGCCAGCAAATATAAGTTTAATCCATATAATAATATCAGACATTTAAAATCCCCCCTTTTTCATTCATAATCAATATCTAACGTGGCGGCAATATCGTAAACCGCTTCAATACTGTAGCATATGTTGTCTGCCAGTCCAACGCCACGCACATATCCGCCTCCTCCGTAGTACAGTATTGCCGCACCGTCGTAATAGAGAGTAGTGCTTTGTCTGCCAAGAGTGATTGTTGTACCTTCTTTGTTTATTTCGTATATCATTGGTACAGTAGTATAGTCGCTAAACTGATAAGTATAAAATTGGTTGAGCAGTATTACTGCACCGGTCTGGCTCATAGAACTGGTTATTCTTGTCGGCGTTGTGGAAGCGCGTATCATCTGATTAAGCAATTCTTTTTTCTCTGTATCTGTTATAGAAGAATCGTTAAGTATTTTATTGTATATTTTTGCAACTTCAAGCCACGCCGCCCCCTTTAGTTCTATAACGGAGTAAAAGTCAGGGTCGCCGTATACAATACCTTTTGCAAACTGGTATGTAGAGGGTATCAGGTTGCCGTGCCAGTAGCGTTTTTGTCCCTCGTGGTTAAATACTGTGTAATCGTACGGGTTTCCGTAAGCGTCACGCTTGTATATGTATTTAAACCCCTCGTCGGCAGACATAGTGGCTTCAAAGCCGTCTGCTGTGGTAATACGAAATTCATTACCTGTTATGCACGCATTTCCGTCGGCAGAACGAATTGTGATTTTGTCGGTATCTATATATCCGGCATTAAGCCACGGTGCGTTAATTGTGTCCGCCATAAATGCGTCTGCTGTTCCGATGGTACGCCAATCCCAGTCGCCGTTTGCTTTTTTAGAGTTTGCTGCAGCAAATACCCCGTCCGAAATAACCATCGCTTTTGTGGGGTTGTCAACATTGTCCACCCAAATATCTCCAAACTGATGTACAGTAAGCCTTTTTGATACCGACTCTTCCACTTCGCTCTGTGTTTTTTCACGTACATTGTCGATATACTGGCTCATTATATTGCCTGATTTGTCCGTGATTTTTTCAAGAGTGCAGATGCCAGAGAGAATTTTATCGCTTATGCTCATACCGGCGTCAGTATGGTTTGAAAGTACTATGCTGCCGCGGTTAGGCTCAAGAGGGTAGAGGGTTGTTTCTATCACACGTGTAAGTATGTCTATGCCCAATTCACGGTCGGTAACACGAATGGTATCGCCCATAGTAATATTTGTAAGGTCAACTGTTTCTACAGTGTAATCTACTTTCGGCTTGTCTATGCCGTCTTTTGTGTCGGTACTCCACAGTTTTTTTGCGGCCGCCATAAGTTCGGAAGGGTCTGTTATATCCGTAAAATTTCTGTATCCGCATTTAATGTAACCGTACGTTTTGGCAAGAGGGCTGTCTATATAAGATACCCCGTTGTTTACGGACGATATATCCATATCGTCCTGACCTAACGGGTACAAGCGTGTAATAATGGAAGAATCGTCCATAGTTTTTTCTATGGATTTTAAATTTTTGCCGTATACAATGCGCTTACCGTTGTATTGGTCACCGCCTTTTCTAAGGTGTACGGTGTAATTGTCACGCTCCAGTTCGCCGCCCACGTTTTCAATCAGTTGGTTTACAATTGCCGCAGGGTTGGACTTGGTGGCAAATATGTCTGTTGCTTCAGAGATTTCCACTTCGCCCACGGTAAAAGGAGTGCCTGAAAAAGCCTCCTCCATAACCCAGCGAGGTGTAACACCTATCCAGCCGTCAATATCGCTGCTGCCGCTTTTGGTGTAAGTGTGGTGTATGTATTTGCAGTCGCACGCATCGTACCATACGTGGTAGCAGATTATTCTGTTAAATGCCGCACCGTCAGTATCCCTTGCAGCAGATACAGAACGTATGCGGAACAACTGTCCGCTTATTTTAACAAAATCGTCATATTCGGCAATTTTTAATATTTCATCATCAGACGGTAAAGAAAACTCTGCTGTGTATTCGCCGTTTAAAATCTCGTGTACGCTAAGGTCCGACGCATTTTTAAATATTGCCGTACCAAGCGTAGAAAAATCTTGCGTATCTTTTTTATAAAGAATAGGATAGTTCATCAAAATACCTCCTTACAGATACCGTTCCCGATAGGTAACAGTAAATGATAATGAGCCGTTATCAGGGGATATAGTGATAATATTGTGCTGTGGATGAAGTTCAAAAAAATCGCCCTCGCACTTATGCAGAATTGATACGCCGTTCATTTTGACCGACATATCTGTGGTGTCAATTATTACGGTTGCTCCACTCATTGCTGCCTTTACATTTAAAACCTTGTCCGGTTCACGGTCAGAATATAATGTAAAGCCATTAGATGATGTTCCTGTAATTTTAAATACTGCATCTGTATAGTATCCGCCGTTATATACATCTGTTAAAACGGCAGATGGTGTAGTTATTTCCTCGGTGGAATACCTAAACGGCATACACTTGAATACCAACGGAAATGTGCCGGAAAATTCGGTTACGTTCTCAATGTTAAAAAGATTTGCCGCATGCGCCATATACTGTATGTTTGGCTCGTCGTCAAAGGTAAGCACCTTGTCGTCCTCTGTTGCAAGCCACGTTGCTATTGCCGATGCTTTGTTTATGTAATCAGCCCTTGACTCTCCGCCATCAGCAAAGTGACATTCCAGTTCAATTATCCTTGGTTTAAAGCACATTCTTCCCTTTGGGTTTGCCGAATTAAAGTTGAGTTCCCCGTCAGTGCCTGCAATATCTTCGTATATGGTTTTCGGTTCTGCAAAAAGTGGTCTTGACTTCATTTCGGCATATATGCCCATGTCGTTTAAACTGTGTTTGCCGTTAAAAACAAAATTGTATGACATAAATTATAATTTCAGTCCTTTCGCAATCAGATTTTTAAATGTATCAAGTACTTTTGTTCCCGACTTTGAACTTGAAATATTTTTGTCGCCGTAGTCGTTGTAGGTTATGGTGGTCTTGCTGCCTGAAGATCCAAAACGGGAAAAGTTTAGCGAATTAACCGATGCCACGTCTGCAAATATCTGTTCCTTTACAGCCGCCACGCCGTCGGCAAACGACTGAAAATTTGCTAAAATCCCGTTTGAAAATACCCCGAATGTATCGGACATTAAATTTGTAATGCCTGTATTGAAAGTGCCTATTTCAGCATAAGATTTTTGCGAAAAACTTTTCTGCTCTGTTAAAACGTCTGAAAGAGCAGATGTTACGTGGCGTATCATTTTATATCCTGCATTTTCATCATAATAAAGCCCCAAATCAAACGCAGAACGTGCCGCTTCTTTGTCTACCGCTTCTTTTCTGTATTGGGCGGCAGTTAAAATGTTTTCCGTTTTTGCATCAAGGTCCTCTTTAAGGGCAATACGCCTTTTTTCTTCGTTTATATCTTCAATATCCTTGCGGATTTCGGCAAGACGCTGTTTTCCCTCACGTGTCTGTGAGTTGGAATATATGCGCTCCTGCGCAGTTAAATATGAAAGTTCATCATCGAGGTTTTCTTCGTCAATATCGGCAATAGCCGCCTTGTATTGCTTTTGCAGAGCGTCAATTTTCGCCTGCGCATTTTCATCTATTGCCTTTTTTTCTTCCTCCGCCTGACGTAGTATCTGTTCGTGCTGGTTTTTGCGCTCGTTGAATATTCTTTCGTCAAGCGACTGCATACCGTCTATGAATTCTCTGTGCGATATTATTCCTGCAGAGTAAAATTCCTGAGTGTATGTGCGCATACGGTAAAGCCCTGCAATGTAGTCTTCGGAAGATATACGGTTCATCTGGCGCTCGTGCTCAAGCCAGCGGTTAGAGTTTGCTATGCGGTCATTATACATGGCAGAGCCAAAGCCCGATAGTCTGTCGTAATATTCTTCATACGTGATATCGCCTTTTAAAACCGCTTCGCTCAGGCGTTTATCTACACGTGCAAATGCGCTTGCAGGGTTGTCGCCGACTTCTGCCCAACTGGAATAATAGTTTCTGTCCGACACATAATCAACGCTGTTTTCCATGGCGGAGTTCAGTTTTTCACGTTCCAGTTTTTTAACACGCTCAATGTGCTCTGTAAGTGCATCTTCGCTTTTTTGCATATATTCTCGTGAGAGTGCATAGCGTTCTTCTTCGGTCATATAGGAAACACTAAGAACATCCTGCGCATGTTGAGCATATCTTTGCGAGCGTTCTTTCAATACAGCGGCATAGTCTTCTGCACTTATTTTTGCACGTTTGAGTTCATTTTCATAAAAAAGTTTGCTGTCCTCCTCCATATTCGCAATACTTTTTTTGTATTCTTCCACCTGCTTTTTGCGAGCCTTCTCAATGGCACGCTCAACTTTTGAAAGTACCCCCATATTAACACCTTCCTTTCTTTAAAAATTCAGCCGTTTCACGGTTGTCTGCACGTTTAATCGGCTTATCGCCTGCCTGAAGTCTTGAAATTACATATGCGGCGGCTTCGTCTATGCAAAACGATAAGAAGCCGTCATCAATTCTCAGCACGTTGCTCACCGCCAGATTGTTCGCCTTCGCCGTTGTTACTACCCTTATGAACTCCTCTGAAGACACGAAAGTATTCAAGCCCGTCGGCACCCTCCTTGGCATAATGATAAATTTCCATCAACTGCTCGTCTGTAAGGTCGTCTTTTACTTCGTTGTATTTTGGACTGAGCAAAGATGCCTCTGCAATTATATGAAGTACCTGACCTATTTCTTTTATAGACGTTGCCTCGCTTTTTGGTGCAAAGTCAAATAACTTTGTAGCAGCCCCAAGCAGAGGATTTGGTATTTTGCCTGCCATAGCAAGTGATAAGATGCTTGGCCTTTTTAATATAACGCTCATCGTGCCTCTGCCATCATAAGAGGATATAGTTGTACAAAATTCGTTCATTTTAAACTCCTTTCTTTTTTAAAAAAGCGGCAGTGGTTGCCACCGCCGCTTTTATGGGATTAATTAAGTGTTGTAAGTGCTTCAACAGCCACGCTGCTTTCACCTGTTTTGGCTCTTGAGCGAAGCGTAAGTTCAGGTACAAAGAACTCGCCGTCTTTAATTGAATATTCCACGGGTTTGCCCTTGGCGTGCTTGAATGTAAATTTGATATACTCAAGCGTTTCGCCGTCGCAGTCGAGTTCTTCTGTGTAAAGGCTTATTGTAAGGTTTTTGCGTTCTGTAACAGTACCAACTACGGGTGCGGCATAACTTACAAAATTGCCTGCCTCGTCATATTCAACTGTTCCGCCGTCAATAAGCGCAAGCAGTTCGGGGCAGAAGGTGTTGTTTACAAGGTTGATTTCATATCCTAAAAGGATATCCTCGTAACGAAGTGAAGCCAGAATGGTATTTTTAACACGGTGGATTTTTTCAGTCCCCTCGCTTACAAAAGGCTTTATGCTTGCCTCGGAAGAGGTAGCAAATACATATGTAGCGCCTCCGTCGTCTTCTTCGGTTATTTCAGCACGTACAATGTTTGCCAGTACGCGTTCTTCAAGATTTTTAATGGTTTGTGACATTCATTTCCCTCCTGTTATAATTTTGTGCATGATGCAGATTTTAATGTTCTGTAAGTAAGAATTCGTTTGTAACCGCCGAAATCGTCACCACTTTCTGCGTCGTTGCTTTCGTAGAACTTAAAAGAGGTGTTTTTTAATGCGCATTTAACTTTAGAACATATTTCTTCAAGAGAATTGTAATTTTCCAAAGGCGCAATTACAGTTACCGAAAAATATGTGAATACACTTTTACCGGTAAGGCTCATCTCACTTTTTTCTTCTTTTACAACGGCGTAAGCGGTGGTGCATTTGCCACTTTTTTTAGCAGGCAGATATACGTCTATTCCTGCGGATTTAAGATAAGAAAACAGTTTTTTTATCATATTTGTCCTCCTATTGCTTCGGCATCAGCGACAGCAGATAGTAATACCCTTTTATATCCTCAAAAAAGGTAATGGTGTACTCTTTTCCATCTGTTTCGATAATGTCGTTTTCGCTTATTTCAAGCGGCTCGTCATATGGCAGTATCGCCATAGGCGTGCGCCTGCGGTGTACGGAATTATCGTCGTCAACACGCAGGTCGATGTACGGATTGTATCTGTGAAGTAACTGCGAAAGATATAAATTGTATTCTGCATACTTCTCCTTGCCCGCTATATCGCCGAATTCGTCATAAGAACATTTAAAAAACTGCGCAGGTTGCAGCACACAATGTTTTTCAAGTATGCGTTGTATCCTTGATTTAGTTGCTTTTTTCATACCATATCGCCTCTTTTCACAGAGCCGGTACGGTTTTTGCGGTACATTGCGGCAAGCGACAACCAGTATGCCCTTGACGATTCCATCGTCATATCAGAAAGTTTTAAAGAGTCACTTTCTGCTTTTATAATAAGCGCTCTGTAGGTTGCCTCTGTAATATCCCTGCCGCAGTCTGTATAAATTCTTTCCAATTCTTCGTCCGTGAAAAACGGATAGTCGCCCTCACGGAGATTTGCTTTTAATATTTTAAGCAATTATATTACCCCCTCTGTGGTATTATCAGCCTCGGCTGATAATACGTGCAATGGGGATAGCCTTGTGGTCAAGTGCGGCTGTGCCGTCTGCGTTTTTAACAATCTCCCAGTTGTCGGCAGATTCAAGTTCTGCGTCTGTAGGAGAGAGTGTTGCCATAGCGGCTTTTGTAAAGTTGATGCCGTAAGGCGCAAAAATCTTTCTCTGTCTTGAGTAAAGAGTTGTTCTGCCGCCGTTTTTGGCTTCATCTCTGTCCATAGCATAGGGTACAGACGCACCAACGTCTACGTAGTCAAACGCACCATCGCCGAGGATATATGTAGTGTAGCAAATCTCGCCGTCATCGCCGGCAACTGCGGGCATGGTGTCGTCAATAAACACAGTTCTGCCGCACCATGTGCCGAGTGTAAGGTCACGCTGAATACCGTTTTCATCGGTGTATTTAAGTCTGTCGATAAGGTTCAAATTTTCGAGGTTTGTTGCAACTGCAGAGTGCATAAACACCAGCGAAAATTTGTCTTTGTTGTCGCCGCAGGCTTTTTGGATAGCGGTGTTGAGTGTAGTTGCCGCAACTTTCGCATCTTCGCCTGCTTCTGCGGTAATATCAAGAGTGTGACCGTCTACAAACTTGCCGTTTTCGTCGCCAGTCATTGCAAATATGCCCTTTAAGATGGCAAGGATTGTTTTCTGGTCAACTTCGTCCCAGTACTGTGCAACCTGAACGGCAACGTTGTCCATAAAATCAGCACCAGCAACGTCTGCTGAAAAGTCGTTTTCAACCCACGCTTTTGCACGGCCGACTACTACCATACTCTGCGAAAATGTGCTTGTTTCGTTGGCTGTGATATCTGTTGAACCGTCGTAGTTAAGTGCTTCGCCGCCGATAGTTGCAAACATAGGTACTGTTCCGTAAAATCCGCCACTCTGTTCAGAGAACATATCTTTAAGTTCTGCTCTGGGGCGGAGTGCACCTGAGTGCACGAGTTCGTTTCTTTTAAGGTTTGGTATCTGGTTTACGTATTTGCCGAAAACCTCACCGTTAAATACTTTTGCATTAAAATTAGACATTTAAAAAATCCTCCTTAAAAATTTTGGTTGTTAGCCTCCATACGCATCATCTGCGAGTAGGTCATTGTGCCCGTTTGTACGGCTTCGTTACGGGGGAAGTTCCCCTTTGTGCCGGCGGGAGTGGGGGCATCAAATAAATACGGGTCGCTTGATTTAAGCAAATCCAACTGCTGCGCAGCAGTTTCCATGGGGTTATCACTGTTTAAATCAAGCAGCGCACGCACGGCTTTTTCGTTTTTGCCGCCGCATCGTCTTATAAGTCCGCTTATATCGTTTTCCAACTTTACCTGCTCCAGTTTGCCGTTTAAAACAGATACGTGTTCATCATACTTCTTCTGCAGGGCAGAGAGTTGCTCGCTCAGTTTGTCTGCCTCTGCGGCACGTGCCTGAGCGCCCTCTGCCTGAAGTTTGAAATCATCAAATTCCGACTGCATATTTTTAAGCTCATCACGCTTTGTGTTGTAGTCTGCTTTTGCTACGAATTTTTTACCCAGTTCGGATTTGAAGTTCGTTATAATCTCGTCTGTTACAGCATCGCCAAAGGCTTGTTTTAAAAATTCAATCATAATATCCTCCCTTGCGCATATCCTTTTTTGGCAGCAAGTCCTGCCGTTTGCGCCGTCTATTTGTTATCCGCCGACTCAGGCGGTAGTTTTTAGTTTAATAAATCGTTTTCTCTGGCGATTGTCTTAAGTTCAGCATCGCCGTCTGTGGAAACATTCCACTTTTCTATATAATTTTTTCTGCTGCGAACACCTGATGTTACCTCGCCAAGGTCGAGTTGACGTTCTGCTTCTTCGTCTTCCATAATGGGGTATAAGTGCTCGATTTTAACTGTAAAGTCTGCCTTGGGCAACTTTTTGTAACCGTATATGTCGTTGATTTTAAGTATTGCATTTACCAGCCATTTAATGGCGCTGTCCCAGGTGCACCAGCGTTCCTCGCACTTGCAGATAAGTTCCCAGTAAAGCGCTTTCATAGACTTTCCGCTTTGTATTACTCCGCTTAATTGCTCTGTTGTTATGTAAGGAACGTCAAGCAGGTCGTACATATCGCCTTTAACACGGTTTATGCTGTTTTCGTATGCTTCAGAGTACGAAAAACCGCTTTCCAGTTTAACAATATCTGCATCACCGTCGGCAGCCTGGTCTGTCTGTAAATCGATTATTGCATTCGGTGCTATGCGCATATTGTCAAGACAGTCGCCGCTTGCGTTTTTGGCAACTGTAACGGGAAACATATGAAACATCAGCGTGTCAGCATCGTCACTTTTTAAACGGTTGTATCTGTTCTGGTTTGATATAAGTTCGGCAACGTCACTTTCGCCTTTTAAATCACCGGTAAGAGGGTCGTTTACGATTATATACGCAGGTATAAAATCAAGCCCTGTGTCGTCAAAATCGTGAATAGTTTCTTTTATGTTGCCGTTGCCGTCGTAGATAGCCTCCGTTATGTAGCATCTGCCACCGCAAAGTTCAAACTTCTGTTTCCAGAAACGCTGGTCTTTTTTGTCTTTCTCGTCATTAAGGCCGTAGAAAAACACGATTTTTTTCATACTGTCCGACTCGTCGAATTCGGTATCGTAAATGAATTCAAAAGACGGACGGAACATTATCTCCACGCCGTTTACACCACACCAAAGTTTAAGCGCCACACGTCTGCCGATAAAGCAATCTCTGCCTGCCATTGTAAGTTTTTTTGCAAATTCGTTTTCTGTCAGTACACTTCTTATGTACTGCTGAATTTCAGCAGCGGCATCAGGCGCAGACGGGCATTCTATGCATATTTCCGGTGTGCGTGAAAACATAAACCGTGACTCTTTTTTAATGATTTTTTTAATGAAGTTTGTAACCATACGTGTAGGTGTATAGTCCAGATTGTTATCTGCCTGCCAAAGTTGTCCGCCTCCGTCATAATAAGAGTATAAACGAAGGATTTCCGATAAATCCGACAGAACATTCTGTGCAAATATTCCGTTTATTTCGGACATAACGGTTTTTTGAAGGGGGTAAGATAAATTATTCAAATTATCGCTCCTTTATCTTGATTTGTTTTCCCTTACGGGTTTTGCGGCAACGGTTGAACAAAAGTAGCGCACAGCATCCATAGCGTGGTCGTTTTCTTTAAGAGGTTTATCCTCGCCACGGTCTATGGCAGCGGTATCCCACACATACATAGAAAATTCCGCTAAAGTGTTTAAAAGAGCATCAGAAAAGAAAATCTCTTTTTTAGAAAGCATAGTGCCTACAAGCCTTATGCCGTCCACGACATCATTGCGTGCTTTTTTTACTCTGTACCCGCGCGATTTGATTTCTGCAATAAATGACGCTGCCGACGGGTCTACTATTATCGCCACGGGATTTATGTCGCACAAAAACTCCTGCAGGTCGTCTGCATACAGCGAATCGGTTTTTTGAATACCGCTTTCCCTGCCGCAGTAGTAATATTCTTTTATGGCGTACCACCTGCCGCCGTGCAGCCCCCATAAAAGATACACGCACGGGTTTTGCGTGCCATAGTCAATAGACACAAAATATTTTTCGTAATTGTATCCCGACTCTTTATACAGATTGTCCGTGCCGAACATATCGTATATAACTCCGTCTGCCGCAACCCACTGACCGAGTATAAAGCGGTTGAAAAACACACCCGAATACATTCGTCGGTATCGGTTTTTAACTTCTTCGGAAAGCGAGAGATTGTCGTCCATAGTAAAGTGCAGGTATACAAGATTTTTATCGGCATCAATCCAGTTTTTCTTAAACCAGTGGTTTGGACCTTCGGGGTTGCAGTTAAACCAGAATTTAGAGCCGTTTACCGAGCACCTTGCCGCCGCCTGATTAACAAAACTTTCAGCCAGCAGCGCCGCTTCGTCAAAAAGGACGCCGCCTAATGTCATACCTTGAATTTTCTCACGGCTTGCCTCGTCGCCACCGCCAAACATATAAAAGCAGTTCGATGACGTTGCCGAAGAAATTACTAAAAGTCCCTCGGTCATCTTCTCGTGGATATTAAAACCACGGCTTTTGAGCACAGGCAGCAGGGGATAAATTACGTTTCGTTTTAAAGAGTTTACGGTTTTACCGCACATTGCAAAGTTAATATTATTGAATGTATGCATTGCCCACAGCACAAACGAAAGCGACATACACAATGTTTTGCCGCTGCGTACTGCGCCGTCGGCTATAATGCCGTCTGCGTCTTTGCATGGCGATGCGTCCGTCCACCAACTCAGCACTTTTTCCTGCTTGTTTGAAAACTGCGTAAATTCAATCTGTATCACCGCCTTCCCAAATTTTAATAGCCTTGCTCTGGAGAACAGAGATAAGGTTGTCAAAATCGCCCCCGGCATCATCGCACGATTGCTGCTTAACGTATTTGCCCAGCAGTTCGAGTGCCTTGAGTTTATCGTAAAACTTTATCTCTACGCCGTCTTTTACCGCTTTAACCTGAGATATAGAGGGGAAGTAACTTTCAAACTGTGCCAGTTTGCGTATGAAGTCTGCATTTTCTTCAGTATCAAGAATTTTTGCGCTTTCACTGAAATCAGTAAAAGCAATCTTTTTAAGTTCTGTTATAATCTTTTCAATCACTTCATCATTGTTCATACTCTATCACTCCCTGCTGACCCCTTAGAGCAGAGGCAAAATTCTCTATAGCACGCTTTGCATTTACAATTTCAAAATGCTCAATATGGCGGCGCACCATATCGTAGTATCCGTTGGCTTTGCACTCGTCTATAATGCTTGTTACCTGTGCAAGACTACGTTTTAAAAATTTTGCTGTGTCTTTTACATCGTCGCCCTTGATATCCCACATACAGATAATCCATTTAGTATCGGGTGTTAAATCTCTGTCTTTCATCGGCTGTCCTCCGTTTTTTGCAGAAATAGCCTTTCTGCACCTTATTTATAGCTATAAATATGTCTGCTCACAATTTGCTGTTTATCAAAGTAAAAAGAAATCGGACAAAGAAAAACTTACGTAAAACGAAAACGCCCAAAAACAAATGTTACGTTTTACGTAAGTGCATATTAGCATATTTGATTTGCAAAAGTCAATACTTTTTACGTAATTTTTTTAAAATTTCGAAAATTTTTCTTGCATTTGGCGTAATTGTGTGCTAAAGTATACTTGATAACCTATAATTTTTAAGAGGTGATGGTGTGTCCCCTATAAAAAAAAGACGTAAAGAATTAGGCTACACTCTGGCAGAACTGGCTGCCATGGTGGGGCTTCGTGATGCCACTATTCAGCGGTACGAAAGCGGCGAAATACAAAACATAAAAAAAGATACCATTTTAAAACTTGCTAAAGTTTTAAAGTGTTCGCCCGGCTATCTTATGGGGTGGACAGAACTTGAAAGTATATCATCTGCCGCAGAAGCATTTGTAAAAATACCCGTACTTGGACTTATTCCTGCAGGCGTACCAATAGAGGCTGTGGAAGATATTATTGATTATGAGGAAATCCCATCATCATACTGTGCCGGTGGCGAGAAATATTTTGCTCTTAAACTTAAAGGAAACAGTATGTATCCTGAGTATCACAGCGGCGATGTGGTAATACTAAAGCAGCAGGAAACCTGCAATACAAATGAAGACTGCGCTGTTATGATAAACGGTGGTGACGCCACATTTAAAAGGGTAGTGCGCCAGAAAAACGGAATAATGTTAAAGCCATTAAACCCTAATTACGACACGCTTTTCTATACAAATGACGAGATAGAGCAACTGCCTGTGCGTATTATAGGCGTTTTTAAAGAATTACGTAGAAGAAGCGAGAAATAAATACAAAATTTTCCAATACAAAACAGCATAAAAATACCTCCCGAGGGAATAATGGAATTGTAACATTTACAAAATCCTTAAATTCCGCGGGAGGTTTTTTTATGATTAATAAAGTAGAAATCTGCGGCGTAAATACTGCCAAACTGCCCGTACTGACGCACGAGGAAAAAGACGCACTGTTCAAAAGAATAAAAAACGGCGACAGAGGTGCCCGTGAGGAATTTATTAACGGCAATCTGCGTTTGGTGCTTTCGGTTATACAGCGCTTTTCGGGACGCGGCGAGAATATGGACGACCTTTTTCAGGTGGGTTGCATAGGTCTTATGAAATCGATAGATAATTTCGACCCGTCGTATAACGTAAAATTCTCCACATATGCCGTTCCGATGATTATAGGCGAGGTGCGGCGGTATTTAAGAGATAACAATTCAATACGTGTAAGTCGTTCGCTTAGGGATATTGCCTATAAAGCGCTTAAAGTGCGTGAAGAACTGATGAATAAGAATGAAAAAGACCCCACAGTTGAACAAATAGCCAAAGCGCTGGGGATAGAAAAAGAAGATGTTGTTCAGGCACTCGACGCCATTCAGGATCCCATGTCGCTTTATGAACCTATTTATAACGACGGCGGCGACGCTATATTTGTTATAGACCAGGTCAGCGACGAAAAAAGTGTAGACGAAAACTGGTTAGAGAAAATATCGCTTAAAGAAGCAATGAAAAAACTCGGCGCCCGTGAAAAACATATATTAAACTTGCGTTTTTATAAAGGGCGTACTCAAATGGAAGTCGCACAAGAAATAGGTATATCTCAGGCACAGGTTTCACGCCTTGAAAAAACGGCGTTAAAGCAAGTTAAAAAATATATTTAAAGGAGATTTATTATGGAGTTTGCAAACAGCGAAACAAAAATCAATCTTATGAGAGCCTTTGCAGGCGAAAGTCAGGCGAGAAATCGCTATAATATGGCTGCCGAGCAGGCAAAAAAAGAAAATCTTATTATAGTGGAAAGCCTTTTTAATTACGTGGCGTGTCAGGAGCAAGCGCATGCAACTGTTTTTTATGACCATTTAAAAGAAGTAAACGATACTCATTTTGATATAAGTGCATCGTATCCCGTAAATAATTATTCTGCAACCGAAGACTATCTTAAAGCGGCAGTTCATAACGAACTTGAAGAATACGAAGATGTATATAAAAATTTTGCCGAAATCGCTAAAAACGAAGGTTTCCCGGTTGTGGCGTCATCGTTTGAACTCATCGCCAAAATCGAAAAAAACCATGCAGACAAATTTTCTTTGTACTTGCAAAGGTTAGAGAATAACACACTGTTTGAACGCAGCGAACAGACAGCGTGGTTGTGTACTAACTGCGGGCATATCCACTACGGACCTGCCGCACCAAAAATGTGTCCTGTGTGTCACCACGACAGAGGATATTTCCTTGCGGAAGATATGAATAAATAAAAACAAAAAAACATATCTATCATACGAGGTGATATATATGTTTCGTGCATCAGATTTTAAATGTAAAGAGGTAATCAATATTTTAGACGGCGAATGCCTTGGTTATGTTTTTGATATGGAAATAAACTCTGCAACGGGCGAAATCTCCTCGATTGTGGTGCCCGGCAAAGAAAAATTTAAAATTTTCGGAAAATGCGACGGCATTGTTATACCGTGGTCATGTATAAAACGCATTGGCGAGGACACAATATTAGTGGAGTGGGCGATTTAAAGAACTTACTTCAGAGAGGGGAGTACAAATGAGTGGCAGAGGATTTACAACAGGTCTTATAATTGGTGCTGTTTTTGGAGCAACATTCGGTATGATGGTTGACCCCATCAACGACAAATGCCATAAAAGAATGAATAAGACCAAAGAGAATATGTTTAAGGCAATCGGCGGTATGCTTGACGATTTATTGGACAGATAACTAAAAAAGGAGCAGGCTTTTTGCAGCCTGCTCCTTTATACATTTGGAAAAATTCAAACAGAACTAAAAATCGATTAGTCCGATTTGTCAGATTTAATTACTGTGCGTTGGGGGCACTAACGGGGCAAACGCCTGCGCAAGCACCGCATTCGATGCACTCGTTTTCATCTATCTGGTATTTTCCGTCAGCCTCAGAAATGCATGATACGGGGCATTCGCCTTCGCATGCACCACAGCTGATGCAATCATCATTGATAAAATATGCCATTGGTAACACCTCCTTATGACAAATATATTATATTAGATAATAATATAAAAATCAAGTAGAATTTTAAAAAACGTATATTTTTATTCAAGTTTCTCCAGTTCTTCCTCGTTTTCTATCTCTGTTTGCTTTTTGCTGCCTTTTTTAAGAACTGTTAAATCGGCTGCTTTGTAGTGCGCAACTGTTTTAACGCCACTTTTGTCGAAAGTAACTGTAACATCGCCTCTTAAAACGTCTGCGGCTGTTACAACGCCGTCGCCGTCAGGAGTGCGTACAATACTCCACAGGTTAGGAACAAGTTTGCTCTGCTCTTCGTAAACCTCGTACTCGTTTTTAAGGCAGCACATAAGTCTGCCGCAAGTACCCGAAATTTTGCCCGGATTTAAACTCATACCCTGTTCTTTTGCCATTTTAACAGAAACGGGGTGGAAATCCGGCAGATGGTTGTGGCAGCAGAAAGGCCTGCCGCAAATACCTAAACCTCCAAGCATTTTGGCTACATCACGCACACCAATCTGGCGCAGTTCAATCCTTGTGCGCAAAAGACCTGCAAGATCACGTACCAGTTCTCTGAAGTCCACTCTTCCGTCTGCGGTAAAATAAAAAAGTATTTTGCTTCTGTCAAACATATATTCGGTGCAAACCAGTTTCATTTCAAGATTATGCTGCTGAATCTGGTCAGCACAGATTTTAAAGGCCTCTTTTTCGTCGGCTTTATTTTTTTCTATCTGCTCAAGGTCGGCCTGGGTGGCTTTTCTAAGAACCGGTTTAAGTTCTGCCACCAGTTGGTCGTCGCTTATTTGCTTTTTGTCCATTACCACTGTGCCGTATTCCATACCGCGCGCAGTTTCCACAATAACCGTGTCGCCTTTTACGGTTTCTTCAGCGCATGGGCTGAAATAATACGTTTTAGGCTTAGTGGTAAATCTGACACCTACTACATCTATCATTTATTTCCTCCTGTGCATCGCCATTCAGCGATGCTTTTTCATTGCGTTTTTACAGCGGATAAGCATTGTCTGCACCGCCATATTATAATTGCCGTATTTGCCCATACCACGTTCTGCTTCCAGTACGGCCTCGATTGCTCTCATACACGATACGGGCGACAGCACCGAAGAAATGCTGTTTATTATGTCAGCCTTGTCAGTATTTATTATATATTTTGCCAGCATAGTTTTTTTGCACATAACATCTCGCAGTACATATAGAATTATGGTGAACAAGTCTTCTTTGCGTTCTTTGTTCTGTTCAAAAAAATCCGCTGTGTCATAGAGGGCATCTTCGCCGTGTGTAAACAGTTTGGCAATTGCCTTTACTGCATCGTCACGAAAAGTTTTGAATTCGTCGTCAGCGCATATTTGCATAAGTTTGCCGGCGTTGCCCTTGCAATAAGCAATTTCAAACTCGCCGCACTGAGGCACAATCTGTTTTAAAACTTCTTTTGAAAGCGGTGATACTTTCAGTACCTGAGAACGTGATGTTATTGTACGCAGCATTTGCGATTTCTGCCTGCAAAGCAACAGAAAAACAACCCCTGCCGGCGGTTCTTCAATAACTTTCAGCAAGGCGTTCTGCGCCTGAGGTGTAAGCAGGTCTGCATCCTGAATTATAAATACACGCCTGCCGCCGTGCACTGCACGGTATGCAACGGTAGAGATTAAATCGCGCACTTTATCTACGCTTATAGAGGTTTTACCCTCTGCAGATATAACCGTTATATCCGGATTAACCCCCGCTTTAGTCTGTACGCATTGACGGCACTCGCCGCAGGCACAACCTTTAGCACATACGGCTAATGCGGCAAAATAATCAGCGAGTGTTTTTTTGCCTGAACCTGTCTCGCCTTCTATAATATATGCATGGCCGAGAGAATCGTTGGCGACAGCCTTTTCAAAGAATGTCACCAATTTCTCCTGACCTGAAGGTCGTTTAATCAAACTTTTTCAAACCTTTCAACGTCCATCACGAAAATAGTAGCACCGCCTATTTCTATCTCAATGGGATATGGCGTGTAAGCGCTTGCTGCGCCTACAGGCATCGGAGAGGTTGCTATCTGTTTTCTTCTGTGGCTCTTTTCAGCGATGATTTTTATTACATCGTCAACTTTGTCTTCATCAGTACCGATAATCATAGTTACGTTACCTGCACGCAGAAAACCACCTGTGGTAGCAAGTTTAGTAACCGAGAAACCGGCTTTGTTAAGTTCGCTCAGAACTTTGTTAGCGTCTTCATCGTTTACGATTGCCAGTATAAGTTTCATAAAATCATCTCCTTTTATATAATTATATATCACGCTATCAAAAAAATCAAGAAAAAATATATATGTAATTGCTAAAGGATGTATTTTTTGTTATAATGATAATGCAATTTAGAAACACCTTTACATATAATGGAATGTAGGAGGTGTTTTAATGGATTACAATAATTTTGACTACGATAAACTCATAGAAGTTATCAGCAGCCTCGATAAACGCTATGCAAATGTATTTTCGTTCGGCAAAAGCGTTCAGGGGCGTGATCTTTACTGTGCGGCAATTGGCGGCGGAGATAAAAAAGTGTTTTTAAATGGTGCACATCATTCGCTTGAATGGATAACGGCATCGCTTCTTGCAAACTGGTGTGTTGACTATATAGATGCCATCAAGAGTGGCACACAGATTGGCGGCGAAGATGCACGCAGGCTTTACGGAAAATGTACTTATTATATAGCGCCTATGATAAACCCTGATGGCGTTAATATTGTTATAAACGGCTTAACTCCCGATAACCCGCAGTATATGTCTGTGATGGATATGTTAGACGGGCAGAACGTGTCGGAGGTGTGGCAGGCGAACATAAACGGCGTTGATTTAAACCATAACTACGATGCTCTTTTCTATGAATATGTTGAGATTGCCCGTCAGGCAGGCTACGATAAACCTGGCCCAAGACGTTACCCCGGTGTTGCTCCGTTCGACCAGCCAGAAACGGCTGCCGTGCGTGAGTTTGTGCTTGACGAAGAATTCCCGTTTACCATTGCCTTTCACTCTCAGGGCGAGGTTATATACTGGTCTTTTCAGGATAAAGGTTTTCCTGACCTTGCCCAGAGCCTTGCCGATGCCTCTGGCTACACTTTAGATGCCGCAACGGGTATAAGTTCGTATTCGGGGTATAAAGACTGGTATCTGGATAAATTTAATCTGCCTGCTTTTACTGTGGAAGTAGGGCTTGGGCAGAATCCTTTGCCGTTTGAACAGTTTGAGCAAATTAAGACGGACTGTTATCCGCTTATTGCAAGATGCGCCGATTTGGTGTAGAATTAAAAAATGAATAATAAATATCTGTATTGTGCAATGCTTGTGTTTTGCACAATACAGATACTATATAAAATGGAGAGTAACAAATGAAAAAAGTTTTACTTGCTACATTGTGCGCATTTATTGTAATATTAATAACGGCACAGATGCACAACAAAGTGTATTCACGTACGGAATATATGCTCGATACTGTCATCACCATAAAGGCTGACGACAAAAAAGCGGTTGATGCGTGCTTTGACGAAATTACACGCCTTGAAAAACTTTTAAGTGCATATCTGCCTGATAGCGATGTATCAAGGATAAATGTATCTGACGCTTATGAGAAAGTCAAGGTCTCACCGGAGGTTGTGCATCTTATAAAAAAGGCTGCTACATACAAAGAACTCACAGACGGAATGTTCGATATCAGCATAAAACCTGTTGTTGATTTGTGGGATATAAAAAACGGCGGTTATGTGCCTGATGATAGCGAGATTGCAGATGCACTCAGTCTTACCGGAGATGTCTTGGTCAATGCACAAGATAGTACGGTGTCTTTAGCAAAAGACGGTATGAAAATAGACCTCGGCGGCATTGCCAAGGGATATGTTGGCGACAAAGTCCGCGAAATTTTACTGTCGCACGGCGTAGACTCTGCTATTGCAGACCTCGGCGGAAATATTGTTGCTGTCGGTAAAAACGGCAGTAAGGATTGGCTTATTGGTTTGCAAAATCCCACCGCACAGCGAGGTAGCACTTTTGCCGAAATAAATGTAGACGATAAAGTTGTCGTCACCTCCGGCGGGTACGAGCGATATTTTGAAAAAGACGGCATAAAGTATCATCATATTATAGACCCTGCCACGGGTAAGAATCCCGATAACGATATTTTGAGCATAACTGTTGTATCGGATGACGGCACACTTGCAGACGCCCTTTCCACCGCTTGCTTTGTGGCGGGCAAGGATAAGGCTATTGATATAGCAAAGCAGTGCGGTGTTGATATAATAATATATAGTGCCGGCGATGTTTATTATACAAGCGGAATAAAAATAAATAACTGATTGCGAGGACAAAAACATGATACTTATTAAAAATGCTAATGTCTACACTATGGACGAGCAGGGACTTATTGAAAACGGTTATGTGATTATAGACGGTGACAGAATTTCGTCTGTAGGCAGTATGAACAATGTGCCCGATGTTGAGGCAGAGGTTATAGATGCAGACGGCGGCAGCGTAACCCCCGGTTTTATTGACGCACATTGCCACCTTGGTATGTGGGAAGATTCCCTTGCGTTTGAAGGTGACGACGGCAACGAAAGCACCTCGCCCGTAACACCGTATCTGCGTGCTATAGACGGTATGAATGTGTGTGATGTAACATTTGCAGAGAGTTTGTCCTCCGGTATTACGACCGCCTGCATAGGCCCCGGCAGCGCTAACCCGATAGCAGGAATGTTCTCTACACTGCACACAAACGGAAATATAGCAGATAAAATGCTTATAACCCCCGAAACTGCAATGAAATTCTCTCTTGGGGAAAACCCCAAACTCGTTCATGGTAAAAAGGGGAAAGAGCCTCTTACCCGTATGGGCATTGCGGCAATGATAAGAGAAGCGCTTTATAATGCAAAAAACAACAAAGACGACGATTTCCGAACAGGTGCTCTTAAAAAAGTGGTCCAGGGCGAACTGCCTGCAAAATTCCACGCTCACCGTGCAGACGACATCTGCACCGCTGTGCGTATAGCAAAAGAATTCGGTTTAAAATACAGTATAGAACACGCAACAGACGCTTTGGAAGTGGCAGATTATTTAAAAGAAAATAAAGTTCCTTTAAACCTCGGTCCGTTCTTTACGGACCGTAGCAAACCCGAAATGAAGAGTTTATCTATAGAAACACCTGCAAAACTTATTGAAAAAGGTTTTAATATTGCACTTATATCAGACCACCCTGCGTCAAACGGGAATCTGCTTCCTCTTACGGCGGCGTATCTTATGAAAATAGGTATCAGCGAATATACCGCTCTTGAAACTATTACGGTAAACGCCGCAACAAATATTGGCATAGAAAATCAATATGGGACAATCACTCCGGACAAAAAATCCGATATTTTAATATTTGACGGTTCACCTTTGCAACTCACCTCAAAAATAAACCATATATTTATAGACGGAATTAAAATCCGGTAAAATAACAAATTTGAGATATCCAATCGCAAAAACGAACTATGGTTTTCGCTCCGCCTCCGCTTGAAATTTCGTGCTTTTATATTTATAATATTATGTGTATTAATGTGACGATTTTTATGCATTGTGCAAAGATGCATCTGTGAAAGGGGTTGGAAAAATGAAGTTGAAAAAGATACTTACAAGGGCGGTAGCAATCGCATCTTGTGTAGCAATGCTTTCAACTAACGTTTTCGCTGCCATTACTACCGAGAGAGTTTTAGACGGCGGCGTGGCAAAATTAAAAGTCATAGTTACAGGTATGCCTGAAGGTTGGGCATCATTGCTGGCTGTTGACGAGGGTACAGTTACAAATAGTGCGTGGACAGGCGCACCGCTTGATATAGCAAATATCCAGAATGCGGAGCAGGCGGATGCCGATAGTAACGGCACTGTTGCCTTCAACGCTTTCGGCGCAAAAACGGAAAACGTTGAAAAGGTTGACTTGTTCGTTAACGGAAAAGGCAAAACGGCTTTGGATATTAAAGTCGCTACGGGCATATATATTAAAGAAACCGTAACACTTGCAACGTCTTCATACACATACAATGCTAAATTGCCGGGCGAGTTTGAAACTGCCGACTTAACTGCATTTTTTGCCGGAAAAGGCTTAGAACTTGAATATAAAGAAGTAGGCAAAACGGATGTTCAGTCAATTACGTTGAATTCATCTGCTTCTGCTGAAGTAAAGAACAAATTCAACTTCAGACTTGGCAATAAATCAATTGTTGATAATAAATATGAATATCCCGTTACTGTTTCATATAACGGTACTGCGGCAACGCAAACCGTTAAAGTTACAGAAGAGTATCCCGAACCCGTAACCGATATTTATGTAACCGGTGTGGCAGATACCGCCAGAAATGTTGCATACTATACGGACGATATCGCAGATTACGATACTGCTGACGAAGTGGCAGCACTTGCGAAATCGTATATAGAAAATGCCGATAATTATCCAAATTATAAAGTAGAGGTAACTCGCAGAGGCGATGCACCTGACACTGCTGCAGAATACCTTTCAAATGACGACCTTGCATATGTCGCAGAAGTTATAGATACAAATAAATACAAAGTTACAGTTAAATATACAAATGTCATTCCCGAAACATTAGGTACAGAAAACTTTGCAACTGTTTCCGCAACAGAAACATTTAAATTTACAATCGTAAAAAATGGTATTGATGAGGCGGTTAATAACACGGTAAGCACTCCCGACTATGCTGCCCAAATCCCCGCCAAGGATTGGCCGCTTACAGTAGGCACAGATGGCACAGTTGAAAAAATATTCACAGAAATGAGCGATTCAGACTTTGCCGCTTTAAATCTGTTTAATGGTGAATTCGGCTGGAATAACCCCGCCATATCCAACACGGCAATCAAACGTAGCGACCTTGAATTCAGTGCAGCAGTAGTTTCTGCCGACGCAAATTCAAACACACATACCTTTACAGTTACAATCACTTTAAAAGATAATGATAAATTCATTGGCGATATAGCAATTAGCCCTGCTGCATCGTTCACCGTTACTGCAACAAAAAAACCTTTTGAAATAGTCGGTGCAGAACTTGTAATCGATGATATCCCCGCCACAAAGAATGATGGTTACGTAGATGGTACTTTGCTTCCTGCAACGGCTTATGTAAATGCCACCGTTAAACTTGACGGAGAATTATCTTCCGAGCCGGCTAAATACGAAAGCGATACTTTCCACTATTATACTAATGAGTCTGAAATCAATGCTGATGGTGTATGGATAAGCAAAGCATCTGTTGCCGCTGTCGACACCACCACACCCGGCACATATTATTTGGACGCTGTTATTTATGACAGTAAGAGTGATAATGCCGATAAGAAGTTCGCAGTTGTTGACGACCTTAATGTTGAGGGCGACGAACGTCTTTGCGTAAAAGTTATTGAGGAACAGCCGATTGAGCCGCTTACCGTTACATCTGACGGCAGAATAATAGAAGTTCCCTACGGCACAACTGATATTGAAACTGCAATCAGAACTGCCGCTGCAGAAAGCGACTTGTTTGTAACAATGTTCACAAATGAAAATACATCTGATATAGACCCCAACGCAGTTGAGTACACAATTCCCGAAGGCGCTATCAATGTATCTTCTGTTAATGGGTTAATTCCCGGTGATTACGAGGCGACAGTTTCAAAAGTGATTGCCGTTGCAGACTCTTCCGAACTCATGCCGGTTAATAACAAGATTAAAATTAAAGTTAATGTAACAACTGTTAAAGAGATTGCTCTTATCGGCGAATGGACAAAAGAAAATCAGCAGGAAGTAAACTCCTTCCCCGGATTTGGCGCTGACCATAAAATAGGCGTTGTATACGACGATGCCACATGTGTATCTGCTCCTGTTCAGGATAATTATCACGTTGTGGCAGACATTGTTGTAGATAACGAACTTAACATAAATAACGATGCAGATGTTGCATCTATGGTAGAAGATACTGCGTATATCAACACAACAACTTATAATTCTGCAAGCGTTGGTCTGCACACTTTAAGCGTGTATATTAAAGACAGCGCTGTGGGCGGTGTATATGCAGGCAGCATCAAACTTGAAGTTCTCCCTGCCGTTGACACCAATAAAGTTGCGCTTGTGTCTGGTGTAGACGTATGGTGTGCAAATAATCCCAATGCCGAAACCGCCAAAGAAAATGCCAAAGCAGCAGTAGATGCGGCTATAGCGAATGACGGCATACTTAAAATCGTCAAAACAAATGGTGATTTAAGCGGTGACTTTGTTACCGGCTATACACTTGCAGCAGGTGAGATTGATGACGACATAATTCCCGTAACAATCACCATTACCAACACCGACTATTCGTTTAAAGAACCTGTAAAGAATGTTGTTAATGTTCAGATGATTAACAATATCCAACTCAAAGGTGCTGAGTTTGTTGACGGAACAGGTGCTCAAGTTACACCTTCTATAAAGGCTGCAAAAGCGCCTTACGAAACAAATCCTGCGCTTTTGGAAATGGATTGGTCAGCATATAAGATTAAAGCAACGTATACTAACCCCATCACGGGCGAACTTACCGAAACAGAAACATACGAGTATAAAGCAACTGATGATGGTGTAGGTAAGTATTATACAGTATCAGGCTGGGTGAACTTTAAAGACGGTGCCGCAGTAGGTAACCAGAATGTAACCGTTAAAGTTTACGACGTTGAAAAAGCCAATACAAACGGCTATGCACTCAGCGGAACACTTACTGCTGTAATAACTGCTTCCGATGAGCCTTCGGCATATGTAAAAGTAAAACCGAACACCACAATTTCTGTTGACTACGGCACGAGCGAGGTAAATGCAATAGGCGCAATCAAAGCATCTGCAACTATTATTCAGCAGATTTATAAAGACGGAACAACTAAAGATTCAACCGTAAAAGCCAATGCGGCAACTATCACAAGTTACAATCAGTACGTACCCGCCAATTATGTTGCAACCGTTACAGGCGTTGAGGGCGGCGCAACTGTAGAAAGCGGCGCACTTACAATAATAGTAAAAGAAAAATACACACCTAACGTAGTAACGCCCGGTACTGTAGTAGGTGGCGGTGGCTCGTCAGGCGGTGGCGGCGGTATCAGTTTCGGCGGCGGAACTACCACAAATAAAGACGATAATTCAACTGCTGATACAGAAGAACCTCCCGTTAAAGAAGACACCACCGGCACAGAAAATACTGCTCAGCCGGAAACGACAACTCCCGTTGTTGGCGGAGATATCCCTGTGGGGCACTATGCAGAAGAGGCTACCAAAAAACTTATTACCAAAGGCATCATCAGCGGTGACCAGAACGGCAATGTCAACCTTGATGCAACCTTTACACGTGCGCAGATGGCAAAAATCGCCGCAGTAATTCACGCAAACGGCGGTGATATTGCAGGTGGCTCGGTAGAGGGGATTGTAGATGCTCATTCAGTTCCTGCATGGTCTAAAGACTATGTTGCATACGTTGTGGCAAACGGCATTATAACTGGCCACGCAGACGGCTCGTTCGACCCGAACGGAATGGTTTCCAGAGCGCAACTGGCTGCAATATTGCTCAGACTCTACGGCTATGGCGAAGGCGACGGTGCAAACCTTTCTGCATATGGCGATATAGACGCATCTCACTGGGCAAGAGCAGCACTTTCCAAGTGCGTAGAACTCGGTATAATGTCGGGTTACGAAGATTCCACAATGAAACCCGATAAATCTGTTACAACTGCCGAGGCGTGCGTAATGATAAACCGTGCAATGGCACTTTACGAAGCCCTTCAGGCGGCAATTGCTCAATAACAGATATATATTAATGTAAGAAAAATCCAAAAAAGGAAGAATGAATTTCGTTCTTCCTTTTTAAATTGGGGCAACGGGGGTGAATATACACAAAAAAATCGTGATATTTTGTTCTATATAACTATAGAAATGCGCATATAAGTTGTGATAAAATCATAATTGGATAAAGTGGCATAATTCTGCCAAAAAATACTTTGGAAAATCATCAAAATATCTATTGATTTTTTCACTGGTTATGATATACTTATTATAACCTGTTATTGGGTAGATAATCCTCACTTGGAAACGGGGTGAAAATATGAAAAAGAAAGTTTACAGAACACTATCGCTCGTTTTTGCATTTGCGCTTGCTTTTGGCATGGTTTCATTCGCAGCAGACGGTGAGGCTTTAACTATGACGGCTGCATCTGTTTCTTTGGAACAGGGCGAAGGCACTGCTACTGTTGAAATCCCAATCACATTTGAAGGCAATGTTAAATTGACTGCTTTAGAAGCAGTAGTTAAATTTGATGATGCACTTACTTGTGTTGAATATATTGCAGGTGATTCATTAAGTGGCATTGTAGATCCTGCTGTTGGCACTAACTCTGTATCATTTGTTTTTCTTGACACAACATTAAATGGTGTTGAAACAAAAACAGGTACATTTGCAACATTAAAAGTACAAGTTCCTGTTGAAGCCAGCAGAGACTATGCAATTGACGTTTCTGTATCAGCAGTTGCTGATGAACAGTTCAACGATATCACATCAACTTTAACTGCTGTTGACGGAAAGATAAGTGTAACTGCATCAGAAACAAGCAAAGAAGATGAAACAACTGTCGATAAAGAAGAAATCCCTGATGATGTAATGACATCACAAAAAAGAGCAGAAGATATTATCTGCCTTAAAATAGATACATCTTACGCTTATGCTTTTGGCGAACTTATCAGCATTGACGACACTAACGATAAAGTTGTTCCTTACATAGTAAACGATAGAACTCTTGTTCCACTTCGTTTTGTAAGCGAAACCCTTGGTGCAGACGTTCTGTGGGAAGACGGCTGGGACTATTGCTACGTTAATAAAGGTGATAAAAAAATCAAAATCACTTTCGGCTCTGCCGATATAGAAGTTAACGGCGAGGTAATCACTTACGATGCACCCGTTCAGGTTGTAGAAAACAGAACTATGGTGCCGATAAGATTTATCTCTGAAGAACTTGGCTATCACGTTCATTGGAATCAGCCGAATAAAGCAGTTGTAATCTCTCCTGCCGATAACCCTTGGGTTAAAGACAGAGATGCAGAAAAATCATTACTTACAGATATTTTAGTTATGTTCTTAATGAAAGGCATGGCATAATAAATATAATGAATAATGAAAAATGAAAAATTAATAATTTCGGAACAAATGCTTGCGCATTTGAAAATAAAAAAGAAAATCACGCTTGTGATTTTCTAACCATAATTATTCACTATTCATTATTAATTATTCATTTCATAGGGGGCGATGCCCACATCGTCCCGTAACTAACCCAATAAATAATTTTATTAACATAAATTATTTAATAAAAAATCTTTTTAAAAGGAGATGGCAATTATGCGCAAATTATTCTCAGCACTTGCTGTAGTCCTCGTATTTGCAATGGCATTTACAATCACAGCAAGCGCAAACACAACCACAGTGTTTCAGCCTGATGAAGACGGAAAATACACTGTAACATACGAAAACACTGCACTTAAAGATGCAATGGTTGGTATGGTAGTAATCGAGGCCGCACAAGACCCCGAAACATTTGCTATTACCGAAGACGACATCAGATATATCGACCAGGTAGATGCTGATTCGACAGGTAAAATTTCTGTTGGTGCATTTGCTCCAATGGCAAAAGAAACCGCAGCGAACAAATACCTTGTTTACGTTGGTGGCGGTACACTTACTAAAGCAGAAAAAGCTGGTGAACTCAACGTACCTGTAACTGCTGAAAGCATTACACTCAGTGGTGACGAATCGCTCGAAATTGGTGCTACTACCACTCTTACTGCTACAGTTACTCCTGCTGAAGCTACAACTTCACTCACTTGGACATCCAGCGTAGAATCAGTTGCTACTGTAGATAACACAGGTAAAGTTACAGCCCTTGCAAAAGGTAATACTGTTATTACAGTAACAGATTCCAAATCAGGTGAATCAGCAGAGTGGGGTATCGAAGTTGTTGCTCCTGCACTCACGGGCGTTGCAGTAAATAAATCAACACTCAGCCTTGTTGTAGAAGGTAAAGAAACTCTTACAGTAGTTCCCGTTCCTGAAAAAGCAGAATTTACAGGTGTACCTGCTTGGACTTCTGCCGCTCCTACCATCGCTTCTGTAGATCCAGCAACAGGTGAAGTTACAGCAGTTGCAGAAGGTACTGCTAATATTACAGTTACTGTAGATGGTTTTAGTGCAACATGCGCAGTAACAGTTACAGCAGAACCTGTAGGTATTCCTGGTGATACTGATGGTACTGGCGAATTAGACGTTTTTGATGCTCTTAGAATTTGTCAGTATCTTGCAAACTGGGATGTTGAAATTAACCTTGACGTAGCAGATGTTGATGGCTCTGGCGAATTAGACGTTTTTGATGCTCTTAGAATTTGCCAGTATCTTGCAAACTGGGATGTAACACTCGAATAATTATAGAAAGGATAAGATGCAATGAAATTAAAACGAATTTTATCATTGATATGTATTCTGACGTTGCTTGCTACTTGTATAGCACCTGTTGGTATTACAGCAAACACATCTACAACTGTTGCTACTGTTAGTGCTGGTGAAGCAACCGTTGAATACAAAGCAACCGATGCTAAAGTATCAATACCGATTGAAATAGATAGTAATGTAACATTAACTGCATTACAAATGTCGGTAAGTTTTGACAGTACTTTATCATTTACAAAGTACACAAAAGGTGATTCCCTTGGATTCACAGCACCGCAAGTTGGCTCAAATCCTGTTAAACTTATATTCTTAGATACAACATTAGCAGGAGTTGAAGCAACCAAAGGAACACTTGCCACATTAGAATTTTCAGTTCCTACAGATGCTGTAAAAGACTTCGACCTTACA
>JAFSCF010000004.1 GCA_017436905.1 Clostridia bacterium
TGTGATGAAATACCTTGCGTCTTTCACAATTATATTGTCTGTGCCAACAATGATTGCATCGTTTTACGGAATGAACGTAGACGCCATACCATTTGCGCACGGGCCTCACGCATTTTGGATTGCGATTGGTGTTTCAGCCGTTGCTACTTTGATCGCAACCATTGCTCTTATTAAAAATAAACTTTTATAAAATTGATTACCCCTGATTATCTTAGATGCATCAGGGGTATAACTATATAAATCGGAGGGGATATGTATGAAATATTGCGATGATGTAATTATTAAAAAAATAGATGAATATATCAGTTTAAATAAAAATAAAATCGTAGACGATTTGCTTGAACTTGTGCGTGTGCCGTCTGTAAAAGGAGAGGCAAAACCAGATGCGCCGTTTGGCGAAAAGTGTGCCGAGATGCTTGATAAAACGGCATTACTTTTTGAATATAACGGATTTAAAACAGATATAAATCATATAGATGGATATGCTCTTTCGTATTACGGCGAAGGCGATAAATCAATCGGTCTGTTTGCACACACAGATGTAGTTCCTGTTGACGATAAATGGCAGGTATGCAAGCCTTTTGAACCCGTTGTAAAGGAAGGGTATATATTCGGACGTGGTTGTAATGACGACAAGTCGGGCGTTATAGAAACTTTGTATGCGGCTAAAATTATTCGTGACCTTGGGCTTGATTTTAACAGTAAACTTGTTATGTTCAGCGGCAGTAACGAGGAGTCTGGTATGGAAGATATCAGTGCATTTGCTGCAAAAGAGCAAATGCCCGATGTATCGCTTGTTCCCGATGCTATGTATCCTTGCATTTGCGGCGAACGCAGTATGATTAAATTTGATATAGTTAGTAAAAATAAAACGACCACAATTAAAAAATTCCACGGTGGCGAAGCGTTTAATATAGTGCTTGGCGAGTTGAACGCAGAACTTGTCTATAGTGATGAATTGTGGATGCAGATAAGTAATGTATGTGGAAATAACGAGAATTTCGTTATTTCAAAAGATGCAGACACAATATATATTACATCAAAAGGTGTTGCTAAGCATGTAATGGACGCTGAAACCGCTGTCAATGCCGCAATGGTTATGGCGGATATGCTTGCCAAATGCCCTGCAATAGGTGATAATGATGCAAAATTGCTTAACGACATTTCCTCTTATCTTAAAGACTGCTACGGTACTGGCTTTGGTATTGCACATAATGATGATATTTTTGGAAAACTTGTATGTGCAAACGGAATTGTACGTTTAACTGAAAACGGCAATATCAAACTTACTTTTGATTGCCGCATAGGACTTTCTTACGATTTGGAAGATGTAAAAAGACAGATACACATTTCTTGTGGTGATGCGTGGACAGTTGAAAATGCAGATGGCAGCATAGGGTATAATATGGACGATGACGCACCTGCTAAAAGAGTTTTGGAAGATGTGTATGCAAGTATATCGGGCATAGACGGAGTGCAAGGGTACAGGATTGCCGCCGGAACTTATGCAAGAAAACTTAAAAACGCATATCCGATAGGTACTGTTGCATACTACAAAGCAGAACCATACCCAATGCCTGAGGGGCACGGCGGTATTCATCAGCCTGATGAAATGATGAGCATTGATGCATTTTTAGAGGCTATAAAAATACTTGTTTGCTTATTGCTTGAACTGGATAAACTTATTAATTAAAAAATGCTTGCCGTAATCAACGGCAAGCATTTTTTTTAAAAGTTTACATAAAATAACCAAAAAACGAAAGAGGTATTTTATGTGTACTGCAATTTCTGTAACGGTTAAAGACCATTATTTCGGAAGAAACCTTGATTTTCATCATACATTCGGAGAAAAAGTTACTATAACTCCTCGCAATTACTGTTTTGAGTTTACAAACGGAAAGAAAATTACAGAACATTATGCAATTATTGGAATGGCATTGCCGTATAATGACTATCCTTTGTACTTTGACGCAGTAAATGAAAAAGGTCTTGGTATGGCAGGACTTTATTTTCCTGATAATGCTGTATATAACGCAAAAATTGATAATAGGAGTAATATCGCTTCTTTTGAGTTGATTCCCTGGATTTTAACTCAATGTGCAACTGTTGCAGATGCCCAAAAACTGCTTGAAAATATAAATATAACAGACGAGGCATTTGATGGGAATCTTGAGCCGTCGCCTCTGCATTGGATAATTTCAGATAAAGAAGAATCTATAACTTTAGAGCAAACTGTGGCGGGCGTTAGTATATATGAAAATCCTGCAGGCGTTTTAACAAACAATCCGCCGTTTAATATGCAGATGTTTAATTTGAATAATTATATGCGCATATCTTCGTATGAGCCTGAAAATAATTTTTCGGATAAAATAGATTTAAAACCATACAGCAGAGGAATGGGCGGAATTGGAATTCCGGGTGATTTATCTTCAATGTCACGCTTTGTGCGGGCATGCTTTACAAAATTAAACTCTGTATACGGCGAAACGGATGATGAGGTTGTGCATCAGTTTTTTCATATATTGTATTCGGTATACCAACAAAAAGGTTGTGTAAAAGTAGGGGACAGTTTTGAAATAACCAATTATTCCTCTTGCTGTAATGCAGATAAGGGTATATATTATTATACAACTTATTATAACAGCCAAATTCGCGCAGTTGATATGTATAAAGAGAATTTAGACGGAGAAAAAATCATCGTTTACGAGAAAAAATATTAATATTAAAAAACAACCGATGCGATTTTGGCATCGGTTGTTTTGGTATAAAAATCATTATCTGAATATTGCTTCGCAGCGATATATTGGCTGACCTTTTTCCGAAAACAACTTTTCATACTCTGTCATTATATTTCCGTCAAAGTCAGAATTGTGTAAATCGAACGTAATGTTTTTTAGTTTCATATCGTAATCAGAAAAAGAATTAAGCGAAAACTCAAAAAGATTTTTGTTATCGGTTTTAAAATGTATTTCCCCATTTTTTTGAAGAAGTTTTTTCCAAAGCATAAGATGGTTTTCGTGAGTTAAACGACGTCTGCGGTAACTGTTTTTGTGCCACGGGTCGCAAAAGTTTATGTATATAACTTCGCATTTTGTTTCGGTTTCAAATCCTCGAAGCATATTAGCGTCGCCTGCTAAAAACCTGACGTTTGTGAGCCCTTCATTTTTAATTTTTTCCGCGGCGAGTATAAGTACGTTAAGGTTTTTTTCTATTGCAATAAAATTGATATCCTTATTTCTTTTGGCAGTTTCAAGTATAAAACCGCCTTTGCCGCAGCCTATTTCCATACGAAGCGGTTTGTTGTTGCCGAACACAGATTTTATATCGCCGTTATATTCTGTAATATCATATATAATTAAATCAGAACAGTTTTCTAATCTTTCTCCAAGATGTTTCTTTTTTCTCATTCGCATTTTGAAAAATCTCCTTTTTGTGCGTGTAAGAGAATTTAAATCTTTATAAAGTTGCAGTTCATTATAATATAAAAACTTGAAATTGTCAATGTTTCTCAAATGAATTGGCGTATATAAAGCATACGATTATTACACTAATGGAATTTAATTGCTGATCTGTAAATAATAGAAAAAGTTGTAATTTTGCATTGTGTGTGATATAATTGTTGTGGAAAAACAGTTTTTATAATAAATCGTTTAATTTTGTTATTTCTGTAAATAATGTAGAGAAGGAGATTTGCTATGCCGCTAAAACTTGAAGATAAATTGGTTATCGGTGTTTCGTCAAGAGCGTTGTTTGATTTGGAGTCTGAAAACGAGATTTTTGAAAAAGACGGTCTTAATGCGTATTCCGAATATCAGTTAAAACACGAAAAAGATATACTGAAACCCGGCACGGCGTTTCCTTTGGTTAAGGCACTACAGCAACTTAATGCCGATGGAAGATACCTTACCGAAATAATAGTTATGTCTAAAAACAGTGCCGATACAAGCCTTAGAATATTCAATTCAATAGAGCATTACAAACTGGATATAAGCAGAGCCGCACTTGTAAGCGGTAAATCTATTGCTCCGTATCTTGATGCATTTAAAACGGATTTGTTTTTGTCTGCCAATGAAGGTGATGTTCAGGAGGCGATAAATGCTAATATAGCCGCAGGTATAATATGTGACCACTCTAATCTGCCAATCAACCCTGACGATGACATACCTGAAATCCGTATTGCGTTCGATGGTGATGCAGTTATATTCTCAGACGAGGCAGAGCGCATATATCAGTCGCAGGGGTTGCAGGCTTTTGCAGAGCACGAACAGAAAAATGCTCAAAACCCGTTGCCGGAAGGTCCTTTTGCTAAACTTTTAAAAACCATATCCATAATTCAGGAGAAGTTTCCGGAAGAGAGTATGCCAATACGAACAGCACTTGTAACAGCGCGTAATGCTCCTGCTCACGAAAGGGTAGTGCGTACTCTGCGTGCGTGGAATGTACGTATAGACGAGGTATTTTTCCTTGGCGGCATAGAAAAGAGCGAAGTTTTAAAGGCATTTGGCGCAAATATTTTCTTTGATGATCAGGCAGTACATACAGATTCTGCATCTAAGATGGTACCGTCTGCACGTGTTCCGTATAAAAACTAAGAATTCGGGGTGATTTTATGAGCAACAGAAAAAGAATAACTGCTATTGTTACTGTAGTAGTTTTCGCCTGTATAATTCTTGCGATTATAGACGGAATTATTCAGCCTCGTTATCTTCTTAAATCCGGTATGAAACTTATTCTGTTTCTTGTAATACCGTTTATATATTCACTGTTTGATAAAAAAATATGTTTAAGAGAACTTTTTAAAATAAACAAACGCGGAATGAAAACTGCACTGATGCTTTGTATACCCGTTTTCGTCATTATACTGGTATCGTATTGGTTGCTTAAAGATGTGTTTGATTTTTCGGGGGTAACTAAAGCGCTTACAAACAATATTGGTGTAAACAGCGATAATTTTGTTATAGTATCGATATATATATCGTTTGTAAATTCGTTTGTAGAAGAGTTTTTCTTCCGTGGTTTTGCATTTCTTTCGCTAAAGAGAATAACGTCCGGAAAAACTGCAAGCATCTTCAGCGCAGTGATGTTTTCACTATATCATATTGCTATAATGACGGGTTGGTTCTCGGTGGGCGTATTTGTTATTACCTTAGCAGGCTTGTTTATCGGCGGATTAATATTTAACTATCTTAATTCTCGCAGCGACAATATATATACATCGTGGTTTGTGCATATGTTTGCTAATTTTGCAATTAATACAATAGGGTTTATGCTTTTTGGAATTATATAATATTTTGTATTGACACAATCACCTTTCTGTGATATACTCAATTTTATTAATGAGAAAATTGAGATTTGTGAAGAGGTGATTTTTTGTCAGTAAATTTAATTAATCAAATAAAATCAAACATTGATTTTTTAACAACGGCTGAAAGAAAGATTGCACAGATTATTTTAGACGATCCTGCAAAATTCTCCGGATATTCTATGACGGAACTTTCGCTCAAAGCAGACGTTTCGCAAGGAACAATTATCAATTTTTCAAAAAAATTTGCAGGCGGCGGATATCCCGCTTTAAAGCGTCTTGCGGCGGAGTGCTGTAATAGTACTAAAAATCAGGATGACGGAACGGTAAGATTTACGCACAGCGCCTTAATAAAAACTGCGTTGGATTGTGAAGAGTCTTTCGGATTAACTGTTGATGTTAATTCGGAGGATACATTGCACGAGGTTGCAGCAAAGATTGCCAGTGCAAAAAAAGTTGAAATCTACGGCATATTCCGTTCTGCGGCAGTTGCTACGGATTTTTATTATCAACTTATAGAAATTGGTATACCTGCATCTTTTGTAAGCGATATTTTAACTTGTGCGATTTCAGCATCAATGCTGGACGAAGAAAGCCTTGTAATCGCAGTTTCTTCGTCAGGCAGAACAAAGGATGTTATAGATGCAGTTAAAAATGCCAAGGCAAACGGAGTGCCTGTTGTATGTATAACGTCAAATAAAAATTCACCTTTGGCAAAAATTTCTGATTATGTATTGGTTGCCTGCTCTGCTACACGAAGCGAAACAGAGATACGTGCATCTCAGTTGTTGCTTACAGATGCAATATGTTCTCTTTTGCGTTCTGATATGGACGATGACGATAGAAGAAAACATCTCAAACTTAAAGAAATTTTAAATTCGCATAGTGTAAACGATTAAGGAGATTTTTTAAGATGGGTTTAATCAGGAATGTAAATGTAAGAAATGCATTTTTACTGGGCGGTTTGTGCTCAATTTCATATTTGTCAGTTTATTTTGCCAGAAATATTTTAGGTACTGTTACGCCGCAGATGATTGAAAGCGGTCTGTATACCGCTGAATATATCGGAAAAGTTTCGTCTTTGTATTTTATTTTTTATGCTGTAGGTCAACTTATAAACGGTATTCTTGGCGATAAGATAAAAGCCAGATATATGATAAGCGGCGGATTATTTTTTGCTGCTATTACAAATATTTTATTCTCACGATTATCCGCATATCCCAATGTGTCGATGATTGTTTATGGTATGACAGGCTTTTTTCTTGCAATGATATACGGTCCTATGACAAAGGTTGTTGCTGAAAATACTTTACCTGCTCATGCAGTGCGTTGCAGTTTGGGTTATACTTTTGCATCGTTTTTTGGCTCGCCTTTGGCGGGAATTGTAGCTGCTGTACTTGTATGGTACGATGTTTTTGCCGTTGGCAGTTCAGCGCTTTTTGTAATGGCAGTTGCGTGCTTTGTGTGCTTTTTGATTTTTGAGAAAAAAGGTATTGTAAAATACAATCAGTTTGATAAACCAAAAGAGAAAAATGGCGGCAATATCAAAATTTTGATTGAACAGAAAATAGTGCGGTTTACACTGATTTCTATACTTACGGGAGTAATCAGAACAAGCGTGGTTTTCTGGATGCCTACGTACATAGCGCAGTATCTTGGTTTTTCTGCTGATATGTCTGCAACTATATTTACTTTTTCAACATTTATCATATCGCTTGAAACCTTTATTGCAATTTTTATTTATGAGCGTATCTGCAGGAGTATGGACAAAACCATATTACTTATGTTTATGTTGTCTACATTGTTTTTCTCTTTAACATATATACTTAAAATTCCTGTTTTAAATATTGTTTGTTTAACAGCCGGTATCATGTGCTCAAATGGTGCAGCAACAATGCTTTGGAGTATATACTGTGTGGGACTTCGTGACACCGGTATGACATCAGGTGCAACGGGGTTTTTAGATTTTGTAAGTTATGTTGCTGCGGCAATATCAAGTATTGTCTTTGCAAATGCGGTAGACGGAATCGGCTGGGGAAATCTTATTCTGGTATGGACAGCATTAATGGTGATAGGCGTTATAATATCACTGCCTTATGATAAAATTTTAGGCAGAGAAGTTAAGTGGTAAATAGAAAGCCAGTCTTTTACAGACTGGCTTTTTCTATTGTGCTGATATTCTGTTTAAAACTGCCGCCATCTCGCCACGGTCTATGATGTTTTCAGGTCGGAATGTTCCGTCGGGATAACCTAACAGCACACCTGCGCTTGTAAGTGCCGCAATTTCGTCATATGACCATCTGTCGGCAGAAACGTCTGAAAAGTCTGCTTTACCTGAACCAAGGTCTGCTTTTGTTACACGTGCAAGGAATGCAGCCACTTCTTCACGACTTGCCAGGTTGTTAGGCTTAAAACTACCGTCAGGGTAACCTTCCATTAGTTTTGCTCCGTATACTGCGGCTATTTCTTTTTCTGCCCAATGACCTTTGGCGTCATTTGGAATATTTGCAGTTGATGAAGTAAGATTAAGCATTCTTGCTGCTATTGTAGCCATTTCGGCACGAGTCATAGATTTATACGGCGAAAAGGTATGCTTGCCTGTGCCGAGCATCAGCCCTAAAGAGGAAACGCTTTGTATATCGTCTTTTGCAAAGTGTGTGAGTATATCTGAAAAATATTTTCCGTTAAGCCATGTGTAGTAGTAGTCCCAAACGTCTTTTGTTTCCTGACCTAAACTCCAGTTGCCTGCGCCTTTTAAAGAATACTTGTCCACAAGAGATAATTTTGATTTGATAGAATCATCATTTTCAAACCATGCAACATAATTACCTGCAGTTAAAGTTTTTCCCGAAACAGTAATGCTTTCGCCTTTTTTGATTGTAAACTCGGCTTTGGGGCTCATATGTTCTTCGTCAAAAGTTACTTTACCGCCTGTGTCTGCAATAATTTGTTCTAAGCGGTTGTTAGATACTCCTAAGCCGTTTATACTGCTGTTGTTTTCTGACCATATTCTTCCAAAAAAAGGTATACCGAGCACAATTTTTTCCGGCGGACATTCTTCCAGTGCGTAACGTATGGAGTTTTCTACAAATTCCATACTGGCTACTGGACCTGCCTCGCCGCCTTCATAGTGTTCATCGTAAGCCATTATAAAAAGATAATCGGCATATTCCGCCAATGCAGCATAATCGTATGAGCCGTGCCATCCGGTGGTCCAGTTATAAGGGTTAGCCGCTACTGCCACAGACACTTCTTTTGTTGTTGGCAATGCAAGGCGCAAACGCCGAACAAGTTCTGTATATTTATCTTTGTGCGTATGGGTTACATTTTCAATATCTATATTTATTCCGTCAAGGTTATATTCGTTTATGGCAGAAACTATTGTATCAACCGTAACATCCATATTTTCGAGTGCAGCAACACCTGCCGCCCTGTTCCAATGATTAGATAAGAAAGGTACAACTTTTAATCCCATACTTTTAACTTTTTCTATATAACTTTCTGATATATAGTTCACTTTTACGCTGCCGTCACTTTGTATATCAAAATAAGACGGCGAAACAGCAGATAATGTGTTTTTTGCAAGTGCAATATATTCAAGTTGGCTTGCGTGTGAGCCGAAATATACGTATGACATTGCGTAACGCTGATTTTTATTGCTTAAACTGTAAAAAGGTATAGACACAGCAATAAGACCTGCCACAACAATTTTAACAGCACGTATTTTCTTTTTAGATGGCATATCGCCGTCTATGGTGGAAAGTTCCCTTGAAAATTCTGCAGAGCAGGGTGGGTACAGAGATATTATAATGTCGTATGTGCCGTCTGCGTTTTTAGAGAGCATAGTGTTTATACTATACATATTTTTAAATCCTTCTTTCTGTGTTGACATAGGTAAATTATTGGTGTATAATTTATGTAAGACAAAAATAAAAGGAGAGATTTTTATGGCTAAAGTAGGAAGACCGAAATCAGACAATCCCAAGGCGGATAAATTCAGTTTCCGTTTAAATGCACAAACTGTTAATGCATTGGACGAGTATTGCGAAAAGTTTTCTGTTTCACGTTCGGAGGCAATACGCTTGGGTATAGAGGCTCTCACAAGTGGTAAGGCACCTAAAGCGCAGGAAGAAAAGCGTGAAAAACGTGATATGCCGTCGTTTCTTTTATAAGACCAATAATATTATAACGAAATCCCTCATAGGTTATACCGAAGGGGGATTTTTATTTTATGATTAATTATATATGGGCGTTTATGATACTTTTTTCTGTGGTTGTCGGTGCGCTTAACGGCAGATTGGAAGATGTTGTGCAAGCCGCATTTGACGGTGCCAATAACAGCATACAGACCGTACTTGGCTTTATAGGAGTTACTGCACTTTGGAGCGGACTTATGAAAATTGCCGAACAAAGCGGTCTTGTGCGAGTGTTTACACGCCTTATAAGACCAATTAACCGAATTATATTTTCCGATTTAAAAAAAGAGAGAAAAGCCATGGAGGCTGTCTCTGCCAATATGGTTGCAAATATTTTAGGGCTTGCAAATGCCGCTACGCCACTTGGCATTAAAGCAATGCAGGAACTCGACAGAATTAACGGAAATTCAAAAACTGCGTCAAACGCAATGTGTATGTTTGCTGTTATAAATTCAGCGTCTATTCAACTTATTCCGTCTACTATGATAGGTATACGTGCGTCGATGGGCAGCGCTGCACCGTCAGAGATTATTCTGCCGGTGTGGATAGTGTCAATATGTGCTGCGCTATGCGGGGTTATCCTGACAAAGTTTAGTGGCTCTGCTTATTATATAAGGAGGGCGAAATAGTATATGGATATTATTAATACAATATCTGTTTATGCAGTACCTGTAAGCATCGCAGGGATATTAATATTCGGCCTTTTAAAAAATATCAATGTGTATTCTGTATTTTTAGATGGCGCAAAGGAAGGGCTTAAAATAGGTGTTGGCATCATTCCCCCGATTTTAGGACTTCTGGCGGCGCTTGGTATGTTTCGCGCATCTGGTGCGCTGGAACTTATTATAAATTCAATAAGACCGCTTACGGATTTTTTCAAAATTCCGCCTGAAATTGTGCCTTTCGCGCTTATGCGGCCTGTATCGGGCGGAGCTTCGCTTGCTATGGCTACAGATATATTTCAAAATTACGGAGTGGATTCTTTTGCTGGCAGAGCAGCGGCTGTTATGATGGGCAGCACGGAAACCACTTTTTATACGTTGGCAGTATATTTTGGTGCTACAAAAGCCTCAAATACACGTCATACTTTGCGTTGTGCCTTAACTGCAGATGTTGTTGGCATAATACTCAGTGTGTGGGTTTGCAGGTGTTTTTTTGCATAATTTCAAATAAATAAGCAACATATAAAATATGCGCCCGGGTTAATTTAAGCGTGTAACAATTAATTCGGGGTGTAAAAATGAAAAAAATATTTAATATAAAGGTGCTGATAACTGCGGTTTTTGTTTTTTTAATTATTGGCGGCGCAGCAATAGTATCTTCAATTCCTGATGAAATAATTCTGTTTGAAGATGAAAATTTAAATTTAGGTAAAATTTTTACAGTTGATGCACAGACTGACTCTGGCGGAATTTTGCGTGGTAACGAAATGGACTACTCTAACGACAATTATTTTGCCGAAGTTAAACTGGCAGGAGTGTTACCCGTTAAAACGGTTAAGGTAGAGGTTATTGAAACACCTGAGGTTGTACCCTGCGGAAACAGTATAGGCGTTAAAATTTATGCTGATGGATTGATTGTTGTGGGAATTTCAAATTTTCCGTCAAATGATGGACGTATGGTGTCGCCTGCAGGTGAAGGTGGAATTAAAGCAGGCGATATTATTAAAGAGGTCAACGGACAAGCAGTTAGCAATGCGTCTGAATTTTCGGAATTTGTAGAGAAATCAGCCGGCGGAGCAGTAACTGTTACAGTAGAGCGAAACGGTGCAAGATATAAATATAATCTTACTCCGTGTAAAGATTCCAATGACGATTTAAAACTTGGCATATGGGTGCGTTCGTCTATAGCGGGCATAGGTACTATGACATTTTATTGCCCTGACGATAATTCGTACGGCGCATTAGGACATGGCATAACTGACAGTGATACCGGTAAAATTGTACCCGTAGGAAAAGGAGAAGTATTGATTGCCGATATTGTGTCGATAAGAAAAGGTGAACGAGGCTCTCCCGGTGAACTTAGGGGGACATTTATTGCAGACAGCGTCATAGGTGATGTGGAGCAAAATACGGAGTGCGGTATATATGGTAAGGTAAGTACGATAAACGCATTTAAAGGAGAAACGGTCCAGGCTGCATCACGTTCAGAGGTTGTTGAGGGCAAAGCGCAGATTTTGACCTGTATAGATGGCGAAGAGGTTGCAGAATATGATATAGAAATACAAAAAGTTACCCACAGAAAAAATGTTGATACAAAATGTATGATTATAAAGGTTACTGATCCAGTTCTTCTGTCGGAAACCGGAGGCATACTTCAGGGGATGTCGGGTAGTCCGATATTGCAGAATGGTAAACTTATAGGAGCAGTTACACACGTATTTGTAAATGATCCCACCCGTGGTTACGGGATTTTTATAGAAAATATGATTGTAGAGGCAGAGAAAATTGAATAAGATGAATGCTCACTTATAAAATATAAGTGAGCATTTTAAAATAAAAATTTATTATGCGCTTTTAGTGTGTATATATCATTAGTCTGAATTCCTGTTGTTTTGCCTAAACAATCTGGGGGAACATCCAATACGTGATTTAAAAAACCTACTAAAGGAATAAATATCTGAATAGTTCAGTTTTTCATATATAATTTTTATAGGTATGTCGGTTTGCAACAGTTGTTCTTTTGCGTATTCTAATCTTAAATTGCGATAATATTCCATTATGTTTTGATTATATAGTGCTTTAAATCTTCTGAGCAATGTGTATTTGTTTACATAGAATTGTTTGGAAAGCGAGTCTAATGTTATAAGTTCCAAGTAATTGTTTTCAATATAACTTTTAATCGGAGTAATGCAGTCGTCAATTATACTTGTGGTGCTTTCTTCCGGTTTCGAGGGTTCAAATTGTCTGAAAATAAGATCGATAAGTTCTAACATCTTTGCTTTATACAAAAATTCATAATTGTAACCTTTGTTTTGGAAGAGTTCGATAATCTTGTAAAATATTTTTTTGAATTTCTCAATATCATACGGTGTAAAGACATTTGGGATGTTTATTTCTTTTAAAATATCTTTCTGTATCAAAGAAAGTTCATAATCTGTCATTTTATCCTTTGCTTTATAGGAAATAAATGTTTCTTCACTTTTGTCATTATATATAAGATCAAAATGGATGTGTGGCTGAACAAAATTAGTTTTATTAATACATTCAAACTGGTGCGGTACTCCGGGGCGTAAGAGAACAACATTATTCTTTTTACATAAATGTGAAACACCATCTATTATTATATTACACTCCCCATCTTCAACAAAAATGATTTCGTAATCGAAAATAACTCTTTTTCGTATTATGAATGGTGATATAAGTGTAGATTGCATAGCAACTCTTATGTATGGAGAAAGTGAAGATTTTTTCATAGAAATAACTCCTTTAAAATACGGGTGTCAATAAATGATAAGTTTTTTGCAAACGTCTGATATTTTATTTAACAGAAAAATATGATAATATAATACCATAAAAATCAGGTCTTCACAAGGAGGTTTGGATAAAAATGTTAGAATTATCTAAAATGAGAAATTATGAATCAAGGTCAATTTCCGCTGAGAATTTTAATGGCGAAAAAGGAAAAGGCGGTATGGCAGAAGATGGAACGGGTAAAGAGTGCGCACGTAGTTTGGGAAAAGGTTGGAAAATATCTCCGAGCGTTATTATAGAAAGCGGACAGGTTTTTGAAATGGCAAATATCAACGCCTCCGGCATTATAAAGCATATCTGGGTAACTGATGATTGCCCAGAAAACAGAATGCTTATATTAAGAATTTACTGGGACGACAGTGAAACTCCGTCGGTAGAAGTTCCGTTATGTGATTTCTTTGCATCAGCAGATTATCAGGAATATGCACAGTTAACGTCCTTACCGGTTTGTGTGAATCCTAAACGTGGATTTAACTGCTACTGGGATATGCCGTTTTATAAAAACTGCAGAATAACAGTAGAAAATATTCATTCAGATAAGGTGACTTTATATTATCAGGTTGATTATGTTCTGGGGGATATTCCTGCTGGACACGGATATTTTCACGCACAGTTCAGAAGATGCAATCCTCTCCCTTATAAAGAAAACTATACAATTCTTGATAATGTTGAAGGGAACGGTCATTATGTTGGTACATATATGTTTTGGGGTATGAACAATAATGGATGGTGGGGAGAAGGAGAAATCAAATTCTATCTTGATGGAGATAAAGAATATCCCACAATATGCGGTACTGGTACAGAAGACTATTTTTGCGGTTCGTGGAATTTTGATATTGGTGGAAAATATCAGGAATTTTGCACTCCATATGCAGGAGTTTCTAAAATAATACGACCCGATGGGCTTTATAGAGCAAATCAAAGATTTTCTATGTACAGGTGGCATATTTGTGATCCTGTATATTTTAAAAAGGATATAAAGGTTACAATCCAGGCTCTGGGATGGAGAAACGTAATGGACAAAAATCGTGAATATCTGCCTTTGCAGGACGATATTTCTTCTGTGGCTTTTTGGTATCAGGACAGTGTATGCAAAGTGTTTCCTGAATTCCCGTCGAAAGAGCAATTACAGATTATATAAGGAGGTTGACTATGAGTAAATATAGTATAGGGATTGATTTTGGCACATTATCAGGCAGAGCAACTGTTGTTGATATAGCAACGGGCGATGAAATTGCTACATCGGTATGCGAGTACAAGCATGGCGTAATGTCTAAAACGTTTCTAAACGGAGTTTCTTTACCACCAGACTATGCACTTCAGCATCCACAGGACTATATTGATGTTTTATGCTTTGTACTGAAAGAGTGTATTGATATTGCAAATATTTCAACAGACGATGTAGTAGGGATAGGAGTTGACTTTACCGCTTCAACAATTTTACCTGTAGCAGAAGACGGAACACCATTATGTTTTTTTGATGAATATAAGGAGAACCCGCATGCTTATGCGAAATTGTGGAAACATCATGCAGCACAAAAAGAGGCAGATGAAATTAATAATCTGGCAAAAAAAACGGGAGCAAAGTGGTTAAGCAGGTATGGGGGAACTATTTCGAGTGAATGGTTATTCCCGAAAGTGCTTCAAATTTTAAGGGAAGATAAATCCGTCTATGATGATACATCCAGATTCATTGAGGCGGGAGATTGGATTGTCTGGTATCTAACTGGAGAAGAAACTCACAGTATATGCACGACGGGATTTAAAGCAATATGGAATGAAGAAAATGGTTATCCCGATAAAGATTTTCTTAGCCAACTCGCGCCTGAGTTTGTGGATATAATTGGAACTAAAATTTCAACAAACATAACTAAACTGTCTGCACCGGCAGGATATATAACGGGAAAAGTAGCAGAGTTAACTGGTTTGAAAGAGGGTACACCGGTAATGCCTGCTTTTATTGATGCGCACGCTGCACTTCCTGCATTGGGTATAGTTGCCTCAGGAGAACTGTTAATGATTATCGGTACATCGACCTGTCATATTATGCTTGGAAATAAGGAAGTGAACATTCCGGGAATTTCAGGCTGTGTAAAAGATGGAATTATAGATGGAATGTATGCTTATGAGGCAGGGCAGAGTTGCGTTGGAGATAGTTTTGACTGGTTTGTAAAAAATTGCGTTCCAAAGTCCTATTTTGAAGAGGCTGATAAACTTGGAATGAATATTCATAAGTACCTTAGGAATAAAGCAAAATTACTGCCTCCTGGCTCTAACGGTTTGCTTGCACTTGATTGGTGGAATGGAAACAGAACGCCTTATGTAAACGGAGATTTGACAGGAATGATTGTTGGACTTGATATCCATACTCTTCCTGAAGAGATTTATCGTGCACTTATTGAAGCAACTGCATACGGTACTAAGAGAATTATTGAAATATATGAAGAAAATGGTATAAAAATAGAAAAACTATATGCTGCAGGAGGTATAGCCGAAAAAGATGAACTTTTGATGCAGATATATGCCGATGTAACAGAAAGAGAGATTTATATATCAGGAACAAGCCAGGCATGTGCTTACTGAAGTTCAGTTTTGGGCGATGTAAATAAAAATGGTTATACTGACATTAAAGAAGCCTCAAAAAATATGAAAAAAGTTAAAGAAATTGTTTTTAAACCAAATCCAATAAATAGTTGTGCTTATAATGAGTTATATGCAAGTTATAAAGTGCTGTCGGAATTTTTTGCAGAAAAAGGTATTATGAAAATGCTGAAATCGTTAAAACAGTAACATGCGTATTTTTTAATGACTCAACAAGAGGTAATGAAATATTATTGAAAATATGCTGGTGGAATATGCAAAAGCAGGCCAAGAAAAAACGCTCGTAAGAGCGTTTTTTCTTGACCTATTAATAAAACTTATAATAATGCCATTGCAATTGAGACCACTGAAGGCAAACCTGCTAAACGCATTGCTGTTAAAAACTGTATTTTAGCAAGCCGAGATTTTTTCGTGTGTGGTCCGTCTGGCTAACTGCGTTGTTTATATGAATGCAGGGAAAGGTAAAATTTCTAATGTTCAGGTTCGTGGTATCAGCGGTGCAATGACATGAAACGGTGCAGCATTTTTGATTACCTCATGCAGTTACTTTCGGATTGTCATACGGCATCACACTTGCATCAGGTTTTCTGACTATAAAATACGGAAGTTTGTCAATAACAATGCTGGTAACTTCTTATTCATTGGTTATTTCTACGTATAGTTTTGTATCTGACTATTTCAGCAGGTAGAATTGCAATAGGCTTTTTGCGGCGGTGATTATATATTACGTGCCCAAAATCTTAATATTCGTGCACGTAAACCGTAGTTTAACCACCAAAAATGTGCTAATATCAAAGTAACACAAGAAATTAACCTTTGGATGGTGTTGTGTAATGTATGATATAACTGCAATTAAAAATTATATTCATTTTTTGAAAAAGGAGCATAATTTGTCTGTAACCCTGCATTTAGACGGTGATGATGCTTTGGCTGTTTCAAACGAACTTATCACGTTTAATATTCACGACAACTCATACTGTGCGTATATCAAAACTTTTTCCGAGGCGTGGAAGCATTGTATTCAAAAGCAGGACAAAGTAAAGCAAAAGTGTGCGTGCGGTTCATATAGCGGTGTGTGCTATGCAGGTGTTAAGGAATTTGTTTACCCTGTTTGTAAAGAGGATAAAGTAGTTGGATTTATATGTGTAAGCGGGTATAAATGCGCCGATTACGACAGTTATATAAGTCGTGTTTCCCAAAAGTATTCTATACCGAAAGAAAATTTGAAGGCAGCGTACAAGTCGTTAAAAACAGATATACCAAAATCAATGATTGATACTTTAATTGCTCCGCTTTGTAATATGTTGGAACTTGCTTTTATAAAAACAGTAACCAAAACGAACGAGGATATGAGCATTATAGAAAAGGTGGAACGCTATCTTAAATTAAACCGTACGCATAATATATCGTCATACGATTTGTGCAATTATCTTTCTTGCAGCAGGTCGCACATAAGTCACCAATTTAAAACGCAAACTGGTAAGAGTATAAGAGAATACCTTACGGAACTAAGGTTAGAAGATGCAAAATCTCTGCTTAAACATTCTGAACTTACTGTTACCGAAATTGCTTTTTCAGTAGGTTTTGGTAGTTCAAATTATTTTACGAATGTGTTTAAAAAAGAAATGGGTATGTCGCCCGGAGAATACAGAAAGCAAAAACGAAATGAAAATAACATTTAACAGAGGAATTTATATATGAAAACATTAAATTATAAAACAGATTTGTGCGTTGTTGGCGGTGGTCTGGCAGGGCTTTGCTGTGCCGTGGCTGCAGCACGACACGGAATTAAAACTGTTCTTGTTCAGGACAGACCTGTTTTAGGTGGTAATGCGTCTGAAGAAGTGCGTATGTGGATATGCGGCGCTCACGGTAAAGACAACCGTGAAACGGGAATAATAGAGGAGATAATACTCGAAAATTTTTATTATAATAAACAACTTAAATACCCTTTGTGGGATTCTGTTCTCTATGGCAAAGCAATGGCAGAGCATAATCTCACTTTGCTTTTAAATTCAAGTTGCCTTGACGCACAGATGGACGGTAATAGAATTGTAAGCATAAAAGCGTGGCAGTCCAATGCTGAAACTTTTCATACGATAGAGGCAAAATATTTTGCAGATTGCTCGGGCGATTCTGTGCTTGCGCCTTTAAGCGGTGCAGAATTTATGTACGGCAGAGAGGCAAAGAGCGATTTTAACGAAACAATCCCGCCTGATGCAGCAGACAAAAAGACTATGGGTATGAGTTGTATGTTCCAGATAAGGGAAACCGACCATAAGGTAGAGTTTATTCCTCCATCATGGGCGTATACATATGAAACAGATGCAGACCTGCCATATAAAGAACACCCTATGGACACTAATTTCTGGTGGATAGAACTGGGAGGTGAGTGGGACTGCATACACGATACTGACCGTTGCCGTGACGAACTTTTAAAAATTGCGTACGGCGTGTGGGATCATATGAAAAACCATGGCAACCATGGTGCAGATAATTGGGAACTTGAGTGGATAGGGTTCTTGCCCGGCAAGCGTGAGAGCCGCAGATATGTAGGTAAATATATAATCACTCAGAACGATGTGGAAGCGGAAGGCAGATTTGATGACCTTATTGCCTATGGCGGCTGGACGATGGACGACCATTTTCCATCAGGATTTTACTATAATGACGGACCACCTAATATATTCCATCCCGCACCAAGCCCGTGGGGGATTCCTTTAAGAAGTTTGATATCTTCCAATATTTCAAACCTTGTATTTGCCGGACGCAATATAAGCGTAACCCATGCGGCATTAAGTTCATCAAGAGTAATGGCCACTTGTGCAATATTAGGTCAGGCAATCGGCACTGCTGTTGCTATGGCGGTTAATGAAAATTGTGTGGTGGAAGATATAGATATCAAAAAACTTCAGCAGCAACTTATGCAAGATGATTGCTATTTGCCATGGCAGGAAAGGGAAGTGTCCAAGATAACTAAAAGCGCTGTATGCTCTGCCGATATTGTGCGTAACGGTAAAGACCGCGGTGAGGTAAACTGCTGGATTGGCAAAGATGGAGACTCTATAGAATATTCATTTGCCCAAACTACTTACGTTAATAAAATAAGATTAGTGTTCGACAGTAATCTTAACAGAAACTATAATAATATGCCGTGCAGATATAAACTTAACGAGCAGGATTTTAAACTTCCGGATACGTTGATTAAGGACTATCGCATCGATATTATCTTTGCGGATGGCTCTGCGGAAAGCATCAATGTGTGCGATAACCATCAACGTTTGGTGTATCATAGCATTGCTGAAAACGTTAAAAAAATTATATTTACACCGCTTGCTACACAAGGCTGCAGTGAATACAGAGTATTTGATTTTGAACTTATTTAACAAAAACAACCCGTTCGAATGAACGGGTTGTTTTTGTTAAATTCTTGAATATATTTCGTTAAGTCGTCTGAAACGTTTTTTGTCAATACTGTCTAGTTGTTCTTTTGTTATTCTGTATGCCCAGTTGCCTTCTGCCCTGCCTGGTGTGTTAAGCCTTGTGTCTGAGCCGTAGCCAAGCAAATCCTGTATCGGCATTATAACTACTCCTGCGGCAGATGCCATCATTGTGCGTATGATATATTCGCAACCACCGCTCCAGTCATCGCCTTTAAAGCCGCAGTATTCCAGCATATATCTTCTTGTACCTTCGTCCAGTTCCCAAAGGTAACCGAGAAGGGTGTTGTTGTCGTGTGTGCCGGTGTAGGCAACGCAATTGTTAATGTAGTTGTGCGGCAGATGTGTAGAGGCAGTATCACCCATAAAAGCAAACTGAAATACCCTCATTCCGGGAAAACCGCTGTCGTTTACAAGTTTTACAACATCTTCTGTTATAAGCCCCAAATCTTCGGCAATAATAAGTGCGTTGCCGCTTACTTCTTTTATGGCATTTATCAGTTTCATACCGGGTCCTTTGCTCATTTTACCCTCTTTTGCGGTTTTGGCATCGCCGGGTACTTCCCAGAAAGACTCAATTCCTCTGAAATGGTCTATACGTATTCCATCAAACATTTTGGTCATATGCGAAATTCTGTTTCGCCACCAACGAAAATTTTCTTTCTCCATAGCAGACCAGTTGTATATGGGGTTTCCCCATAACTGACCGTCTTGGCTGAAATAGTCAGGCGGAACACCTGCTACGGACGTGGGATTATTTTTTTCGTCGAGCATAAACAAGTGTTTGTCAGACCACACATCACTGCTGTCGAGATCGACGTAAATTGGAATATCTCCAATTATTTTGATACCTTTTTCGTTAGCGTACTTTTTAACTTCTGCCCATTGCATAAAGAATTCATACTGGATAAACTTCCACATAAAAAGGTCATCTTCGTTGTAGTTTTCGCTTTCCCAGTTATACCATGCTTCGTTATTGTTGGCTGTTTTAATCGCCATAAATTTGCAGAAATTATTCAGATAAGTATTTTGCGATATAAATAAGTTTATTTCGTCTTTGTTGTTTACTCTTAAAGACGCAGTTTTAAGTATAGGTAATCTTTCTTTATAAAGACGTTCATATTCACATACATACGGATTGTGCTGTTTTTGACATTCGAGTTCATCGTAAGTAAGCAAACCTTTGTCACGAAGTTTTTCTAAATTTATAAAATAAGGGGTTCCTGCAAATGCAGATGGGGATTTGTAAGGTGAATTACATTCGTCCGAAGGGCAGAATGGCAGCACCTGCCAGTATGAATAACCACACTCAGATAGAAAATCTATAAAGTATTTTGCTTCCTTGCCGAATCCGCCAATTGAATAGTCGCCGAACAGCGAAGAAATATGCATCAGTACGCCGCTTTTTCTGTTCAAAACATTACCTCCATTACAAAAAAATTCAAATATGGAAACAGTATATCATAAATATACAAAATTTTCAATGGGAATATAGTCCAAAACGCAGATAATTCCTTGGCTTGCTTGACATAAGATTGTTTGTGGGATATAATATAAGCAGTATATGTTGATATATATTTAAAGATATATCTGAAAGTTGAAGGAGAGGATTCTTTATGAGAATAAAATCCTGTAATAATATACAAGAGATGCTTAACGAATTTGCCGCAGGGACCAGCACAAAAGCGTATGAGTTTATGGGCTGCCATAAGGTGAAAGGCGGATATATTTTCAGGGTGTGGGCGCCTAATGCTGTAAGTGTAAGTGTTGTTGGCTCGTTTAACGATTGGGATACGTCGGCTTCCCCTATGGAAAATATTGGTTACGGCGTCTGGCAGGCAACTATTACGAATGCAGAAATTTATGATGAATATAAATATTATATAGGTAAAGCAAACGGCGGATATGTTTATAAGAGTGATCCGTATGCGTTCCATGCGTGTACACGTCCTGAAAATTCGTCAAAGGTTTATGACCTTGACGGTTTTAAGTGGACAGATGCAGCCTACCGTAAGTCAAAGGCAAAAAAGCCGATAATGAATCAGCCTATGAATATTTACGAAGTTCATCTTGGCTCATGGCTTCAGCATGAAGACGGGAATTTTCTGTCATATACCGATATGGCGGATAAACTTGTAAAATATGTTAAAAATATGAACTATACACATGTAGAATTACTTCCGGTGAGTGAATATCCTTTCGACCCGTCGTGGGGGTATCAGGTAACGGGCTATTATGCACCTACATCACGCTACGGTACACCGAAAGATTTTATGAAATTTGTTGATATTCTACACTCTGCCGGCATAGGTGTTATATTAGACTGGGTTGGTGCGCATTTTCCGAAAGACGAAAATGGTCTTTATGAATTTGACGGAAGTTGTCTTTACGAATCGTCCGATCCGCTAAGAAACGAACACCCCGACTGGCAGACACGAATTTTCGATTATTCCCGATATGAAGTAAAGTCGTTTTTAATATCGAATATAGTTTATTGGCTCGATAAATATCACATAGACGGAATCAGGGTGGATGCGGTTGCATCAATGCTGTACTTAGACTACGGCAGACGTGACGGACAGTGGCGACCAAACAAATACGGCGGCAATTACAACCTTGATGCTATTGATTTTCTGCGAGATATGAACAATGCCGCATTTGCATTTGAACCGTCGGTTATAATGGTGGCTGAAGAGTCTACGGCATTTCCTATGGTTACAAAGCCTGCGTATGACGGCGGGCTTGGATTTAACTTTAAATGGAATATGGGTTGGATGAATGACCTTTTAGGATATATGTCAACCGACCCGCTCTTCAGAAAAGGCAGACACAACGACCTAACGTTTTCTATGACGTACGCATTTTCTGAAAATTATATACTTCCGCTTTCGCACGACGAAGTTGTGCATGGCAAATGTTCTATGATAGGCAAAATGCCCGGAAACTATGAAGATAAGTTTGCTAACCTGCGTGCGTTTTATGCGTATATGATGGCGCACCCCGGAAAAAAACTTAATTTTATGGGGAACGAGTTTGCTCAGTTTATAGAGTGGAATTACGAAAATCCGCTTGAGTGGTTTATGTTAGAGTATGACAAGCATAAACAAATGCAGAAATTTGTAAAAGAACTTAACGGATTTTATTTGGATAACAAGCCTTTCTGGGAAAATGATTCCGACTGGCAGGGATTTAGTTGGATTTCACACGATGACCACAGCCAGAGTGTAATATCTTTTGTCCGCCGTGATAAGGATGGGAACGAAGTAGTTGTTGTGTGCAACTTCTGCCCCGTAGAGAGAAAAGACTATTGCATAGGAGTTCCCCAAAAAGGTGTATATAAGCCGGTGCTTTCAACCGATGCCGCCAAGTATGGAGGTTCGGGCACAAGGCTTAGAAAAGTAAAAACAAAAGACATTGTAATGCACGGATTTGAACAATCAATTTCTATTACGCTACCGCCGCTTTCAACCGTATATTATGTAAAAGAGAGTAAAGACAATAAGTAATATACCAATATATAAAAAATAGGGGGTTATGTCTTATGTTAGACAGACGAAAAGAATGTATTGCTATGCTTTTAGCCGGAGGTCAGGGAAGCAGATTGCTGGTGCTTACGCACAAAACAGCAAAGCCTGCCGTTCCGTTTGGCGGTAAATATCGCATTATCGATTTTCCGCTTTCAAACTGTGTTAATTCGGGTATTGACACGGTGGGTATTTTAACACAGTATCAGCCTTTGGAACTTAACAACTATATAGGTAACGGACAGCCATGGGGCCTTAACAGAAACTTTGGCGGTGTTCATATCTTACCGCCGTATGCACAATCTGAAAAAATGGAGTGGTACAAAGGCACTGCAAACGCAATATATCAGAATATCCCCTTTGTAGAGCGTTATAATCCTAAAAACGTAATCATTTTATCGGGTGACCATATCTATAAAATGGATTACTCAAAAATGCTCAAATACCATATAGACAACGATGCCGAATGTACAATTGCAGTGCGTGATGTGCCTATAGAAGATGCAAGCCGTTTTGGTATTATGAATACCAATCCCGACGGTTCTATTTATGAGTTTGAGGAAAAGCCAGCAAATCCAAAGAGCAATCACGCGTCTATGGGTGTGTATATTTTCAAATGGGAAGTACTTCGCAAATATCTTATTGATGACGAAGCAGACGAAACTTCCGATAATGATTTCGGCAAAAATATTATCCCTGCACTTTTGCGTGACGGCAGAAGCCTTTATGCATACACATTTGCAGATTACTGGAAAGATGTCGGCACTATCCACAGTTTGTGGGAGTCTAATATGGAACTTTTAGACGGCACTTTTAATATCCGTGATAAGGTATTTAAAACCTATGCACGAAACTACGCAAAACCCTCAAGTTATATAGCAGGCAGCAGCGAAATTAAAAATTCGTTCGTAGCAGAAGGTTGCTCTGTAAAGGGTAAGATTGAACATTCAGTTATTTCTACAGGCTGCACCATTGAAGAAGACGTTCAGATTTACAACAGTGTTATTATGCCTGACGCAGTTATTAAAAAAGGCGCAATAGTCAAATATGCCATAGTAGGCGAGGGCGCAGTTATAAACGAAAATGCCAAAGTTGGTGATGACCCCGTTTATTATGACGAAAGCGAATGGGGCATCAGTGTAGTAGGCAAAGACGAGCAGATAGCCAGAAACAGCGTTGTAAAACCCAATGAAGTTATTTAAAGGAGAGTGACTGAATATGAAAAAATTATCAGGTATCATTTTTTCTAATATTTACGACGGTGCTCTGGGCGATTTAACAGCAAAGAGAACTGTTGCATCACTGCCGTTCGGCGGCAGATACCGCCAGATAGACTTTGTTCTGTCCAGTATGGTTAATTCAAATATCACCTCTGTAGGTGTTATTACAAAATACAATTACGAATCTTTGATGGACCACTTAGGCTCGTGTGAGGAGTGGGATCTTAACCGTAAAAATGGAGGGTTATACATAATACCCCCATTCGCATTCGGCAGGTCAGATGTATACCACGGCAAGTTAGAGGCACTCCATACAGCGCTTAATTTCTTAAAATCACAAAATACCGAGTATATCGTGCTTTCAGATACTATCACCATATGCAATATCGACTACCGTGATGTGCTTTCAAACCACATTGCATCAGGTAAAGATGTTACCGCTATTGCATCAAAACCACGCAGCGGTGCCGATAATTACCCTGCAGTTTTTGAAGTTGACCGTAACAAAAGCGCAAAATCAATTACTGTAAACTGTCCCGCAGGCAAAAATTCATATGTGGGCTTCGGAATGTTCGTTATGGAGCGTGAAGCACTCATAAAAGTGGTTGAAGAATGTGTTTCGGCGGGTTTTTACCACTTTGAAAAAGACTTTTTGCAAAAGTACTTTAATGAGGGTAAGATTACTGTTAATGTGTATAATTTTGAAGGTACTGTTCTTCGTAACCGTGATATTGCAACTTACCTTAAAAACAACCTTAAACTTACAGATGAGAAAGTTCATAGCGGTTTGTTTAAACCTGCTGCACCTATCTACACAAAAGTACGTGACGAAATCCCAACATATTATGGTGATACATCGTCTGTAAATGAGTGTATTGTAGCAGACGGATGCGTTATCCGCGGTGAACTTGAAAATTCCGTGCTTTTCCGTGATGTTAAAGTTGAAGAAAGTGCTAAGGTTATAGGCTCTGTTATTATGCAGGGTACCAAGATTGGCAAGGGCGCATATATAGAAAACGCAATTATTGACAAAAACGTTACCATAACCGAGGGTGCACGTCTTATAGGCGCTAAACACAGCCCCGTTATAGTAAAGAAAGGTGAAACCATATGAAAATACTTTTTGCCGCCAGCGAGGCTGCGCCGTTTGTAAAAAGCGGCGGTTTGGGTGATGTTGCTCAGGCATTGCCGGCAGAACTGGCGAAAGTAAAAGATGTTGAGGTAAGCGTATTTATACCTTACTATAAAAGCATAAAAGACAATCCCGCTATAGAAGTTGAGTTTGTTACAAGTTTTGGCGTGCAGGTTGCATGGCGCAGACAGCATGTTGGAATATTTCGGGCAGTAAGCAAGAGTAAAAAACTCAAATATTATTTTATTGATAACGAGCACTATTTTTACCGTGACGGCATTTACGGTCACTATGACGACGGCGAGAGATTTACGTATTTCTCAATGGCAATTTTAGAGGCTATGCGTCAACTTGATTATTACCCCGATGTAATCCATTGCAACGACTGGCAGACTGCGCTCATTCCCGTTCTAAAAAAAGCACTTTACGCAGGCGTTTACGATAATGCACGTACGGTATTTAACATTCATAATATTGAGTATCAGGGTAAGATGCCGAACGAATTTTTAAGTGATGTTATAGGCGTTGGCGAATATTGGAGAGGTATGCTCACATACGATGGTTGCATTAACTTTATGAAGGGCGCTATCGTAGCGGCAGATAAAATAACCACAGTATCGAGAACTTACGCACATGAAATCCGTCACGCATTTTTTGCGCATGGACTTCAGGATATACTTAAAGAAAACGAGTATAAGATAGAGGGGATAGTAAACGGTATCAATACCGATTTGTATAATCCTGCAAAGGATACAACTATATTTGCAAACTTTACATCTACTAACATTTCAGGTAAAGCAAAAAATAAGGAAGAGATGCAGAAAATGCTTGGTCTTCCCGTAAATCCTGATGTTCCTGTAGTTGCAATGATATCACGCCTGGTATCACACAAAGGGTTAGACCTTGTTGAATACGTTATGGGTGAGATTATGCAGAGAGATTTGCAGTTTGTTGTTATCGGCACTGGCGATGCTAAGTATGAGGATATGTTCAACTTCAATGCATATGTTAATCCCGATAAAATGTCTGCAAACATCACGTTCAATCCTGCGCTTGCAAATAAGGTATACGCAGGTGCGGATATGTTCCTTATGCCGTCAAAAAGCGAGCCTTGTGGACTTTCACAGTTAATTGCTATGCGCTACGGTACAGTTCCGATTGTACGTGAAACCGGCGGACTTTGGGATACCGTTCCGCCGCTTAATGTTGAAACATTAGAGGGTAAAGGCTTTACTTTCAAAGGCTACAATGCCCATGATATGCTCGGCGCTATTGACAGGTGCATAGAGTTTTATCACGATAAAGCAAAATGGAATAAACACGTTAAAAATCTTATCAGATACAACAGCAGTTGGAAAGCATCTGTGCAGGAGTACCTGAGGATATATAATGAAATAATGTAACAGAGGAGTAAAAAATGAAAGAAGCAAAAACAACAAAGACTAATACAGTAGCAAAGGAAAACAAATCCACCAAAGCGGCTGCAGCAAAAACTACCGCATCAAAGTCAACTGCAACAAAAACTACCGCTAAAAAGACAACTAAAACAGCGCCTAAGGCAGATAACACAGTAAAAATGCTTACAGATGCGTGTGTTCGTCTTTTTGGTTGTGACATTAAAGAGGCAACACAACAGCAGATGTATAAAGCACTCTGCAGCGTAGTTAAAGATTTGCTTGTGCAAAAAAGAAAAAAATTCCACGATAAATACCGTGCTAATGACGATAAGCAGGTTTATTATATGTCAATGGAATTTTTAGTAGGTACATCATTGCGCAACAACCTTTATAATTTAGGAGTAGAAGACGACTTTACCAAAGCTGTTAAAAAATGCGGTTTTGATATTAACGACTTATATGATATGGAACCCGATGCAGGTCTCGGTAACGGTGGTCTGGGAAGACTGGCGTCATGCTACCTTGACTCTATGACAAGTGTAGGACTTCCCGGCACAGGTTTTTCTATCCGTTATGAGTTTGGTATCTTTAAACAAAAGATAGTAGACGGCTGGCAGATGGAATTCCCCGATGACTGGCTAAGTTACGGTGATGTGTGGTTAAATCCCAGAGAGGACGAGTCTTTCGAAGTTAAATTCGGCGGCGACGTTTCAGGATGGGACGATAACGGCAAATACAGAATTTCGCACACTAACTATAACTCTGTTATTGCTGTGCCTTACGATATGTATATTTCAGGTTACGACACAGACGCTGTTAATAAACTTGTTCTGTGGAGCGCTAAATCTGCAAACCGTTTTGATATGGCAGCATTTTCACGGGGTGATTATGCAAAATCTTTGGAAGAAAATACTATGGCAGAAGTTATATCAAAAGTTCTCTATCCTGCAGACGACCATATCGCAGGTAAGATTTTGCGCCTTAAACAGCAATATCTGCTTGTTTCTGCGTCATTGCAGAGCATTATTCATAACCATATGAAGCGCTACGGCACACTCGATAACCTTGCCGATAAAATTGCTATTCACATCAATGACACTCACCCTGCACTTTGTGTGCCCGAACTTATGAGAATTTTGGTTGATGACCACGAATACGGCTGGGACGAAGCATGGAAGATTACCTGCGACACCCTTACCTATACAAACCATACAGTTATGAGCGAAGCGCTTGAACGTTGGAATGAAAATCTGTTCAGAGAACAATTGCCGCGTGTATACCAGATTGTATGTGAGATTAACCGCCGCCTGGTAGAACAACTTAATAATATCTACACAGGTGACCTTGCAAAGATTGACTATATGGCAGTTATCGCTCACGGCGAGGTGCGTATGGCAAATCTGTGTCTTGCAGCGTGCCATACTGTAAACGGTGTATCCAAACTGCACAGCGAGATTTTAAAAAGCGGAATATTCAGAGATTATTATAATATTGATAACGACAAGTTCACCAATGTAACAAATGGTATAGCGTACCGCAGATGGCTGTGCCAGTCAAACCCTGAACTTACAGCGTATCTTGAAGAACTCATCGGCGACGGTTTCAAGCACGACAGTACCGAACTTGAAAAACTGCTTAAATATGTAAATGACGAAAAAGTTCTTAACCGCCTTGCAGAAATTAAGTATAATAACAAAGTTCGTCTTGCAGATTATATTGCAAAGGCAAACGGTATTAATGTTGACCCGAATTCAATGTTTGATATTCAGGTTAAACGTCTGCACGAGTATAAACGTCAGTTGTTAAATGTTTTGCATATACTTTATCTTTACAATAAAATCAAAGATAATCCTGGCGGCGATTATGTTCCAAGAACATTTATTTTTGCCGCAAAAGCTTCTGCAGGCTATGTTATGGCAAAGCAGATTATCCGCCTTATTGTTGCTGTGTCTGATATGATAAACTCCGACCCTCAGGTGCGTGATAAGATTAAAGTTGTGTTTATAGAGGATTACAAAGTATCTTTGGCTGAAATCATTATCCCAGCGGCAGATATATCAGAACAGATTTCAATTGCAGGTAAAGAAGCATCAGGTACTGGTAATATGAAACTTATGATAAACGGTGCCGTTACCATGGGTACATTAGACGGTGCCAATGTAGAAATTCACGAGCAGGTCGGCGACGATAATATGTTCCTTTTCGGTATGCACGCTGACGAAGTAGAAGCACTCTGGCAGAAAGGTTACCGTCCTACAGAGTATGTTGACAGTAATTCCGAACTTAAACGTGTTATTGATATGCTCACATCGGGCGAACTCGGTGTTAAATTCAACGATATAGCACGTTCACTTTTGACAAACGATTTCGGTGTAGCCGATGCGTATATGATTCTGGCGGATTTTGCCGATTATGTACGTGCTCAGGAAGATGCTGCAAATGCGTATAAGTCAAAACTTGATTTTGCACGTATGTCGTTGGTTAATATCGCAAAAGCAGGTATTTTCTCATCAGACAGAGCAGTTAAAGAATATGCTGATAATATCTGGCACATGAAATACTAAAATTAAGGGCATAAGGAGGATTTCTTCTTATGCCCGTTTGGAGTTTTAAATGAGAATTTTATATGACAGTAAAAACAAATATCACAAAACCCCATTTGGATGTCTGCGTCAGGACGAAAAATGTACTTTAAGGATAGATATTCCTGAAAATTGCAAAACTACACTTGTTCGCCTTTGTATCCGCACAGAGGACGGGTTTGAGATGTTTGTGCCTTTTAGTAAGGAGAAAACCGAAAACGGATATGAAACATATGTAACAGAGTTTTCGCTGTTTGCCAACGGATTGTATTTTTATTATTTTAATATCCGCACGCAAGACGGTGAGTTTGATTTGTACAAGCAGGGAAAAGACACTAATATTGCTGAAGGCGACCTGTGGCAGGTAACGTGCTTTGATAAGGACTATGACACTCCTGCAGATTTCAAGGGCAAGGTGATGTACCAGATTTTCCCTGACAGATTTAATATTTCGGGTGCGGTTAATCCAATCAACAAACTTGAGCCATATGTACTGCACGAAGATAAGCACGATATTCCCGTATACCTACCAAACGATAGAGGCAGAATTGTAAATAACGACTTTTACGGAGGAAATCTTAAAGGAATATGCGATAAACTGCCTTATCTTAAAGGGATGGGCGTTGGCATTATATATTTAAATCCAATATTCTTTGCTTATTCGAATCATCGTTACGATACCGCCGACTATAAGCGCATAGACCCGCTTTTGGGTGATGAAAAAGATTTTTCCAACTTGTGCACAGAGGCGCATAAACTTGGTATAAAAATAATACTTGACGGTGTGTTTTCACACACGGGAAGTAACAGCGTTTATTTTGACGGCGAGCACATATTCGGTAACGGTGCCTGCTCAAACGAAAATTCGCCATACAGAAACTGGTATATGTTCGAGGAGTATCCGCATAAATACACATCGTGGTGGGGGATAGACACCCTGCCTTGCGTAGATGAAATGAATGCAGATTATATGAACTATATAATCTTTGATGACGATAGTGTTGTAGAGCATTGGTTAAAACTTGGCGCAGACGGATTTCGTTTAGATGTTGCAGACGAATTGCCGGATGAGTTTATAACTGCATTTAAAAAGCGCTTAAAACAAATTAAGCCCGATGCACTTTTAATAGGCGAGGTTTGGGAGGATGCATCAAATAAAATAAGTTATAGCAAGCGCAGGAAGTATTTCTCTGAAAGTGAACTCGACTCTGTTATGAACTATCCTTTCCGCGACGCAATCTTAGGTTTTGTAAAAGGGTATATAAGCGGTATCGATTTTGCAGATAAAGTTATGACCATTGCAGAGAATTACCCCAAACCCGTTATTGAGTGCCTTATGAATTTGCTCTCAACACATGATACACGCCGAATTCTTACTGAACTTAGCGGAAAAGGCGATGGTATGAGCAAAACGGATAAGTCAAATTTTAAATTAAACGGCGAAGAACTTCAGCGTGTTTTGTCGCTTGAAAAAGCCGCTGCTCTATTGCAATTTACCCTCCCCGGAAATCCGTGCATTTACTATGGTGACGAAATCGGTATGCAGGGGTTTGAGGACCCGTTAAACCGTGCGTTTTTTGAATGGGATAATATAAATAAAGAACTTCAGACGTTTTATCAAAAACTTGCGGAACTTAAAAATGGTAATGATGCTGTTAAATGTGGTGATGTTTCAATATGTGCAACAGATGAGCGATATATAAAATTTGCACGCAAGTATGACGAGGCTGTTTATGTGGAAATATCTTTAAACGGAAAATTACCGCCTAAAGAAAATACCTTACTTGAATATAGTGATGAATATGTAAGTATGGTTGTTTATAGATAAAAAAGAGAAGTAACGGTTTAAACCGTTACTTCTCTTTTTTCTGCTTCTTTGTATTCTTTTGATTTCCATTTTCCTGATACATACACCGCTATGCCGAATATAGCCTCCGTTATCCACGAAAGCACCACGGCGGCATATATTCCGTACATTTCGTATCTGCCAAACAACGCATAACTGTAAATCACACGGCTTACGGCATAAATTACCGTTGATACAACAAGAAACTTTCCTGCGCCTGCACTTCTGAAAATTGCGTGTGCAGTATTATTTATTACGTTAAAAAGTATAAATGGCATACAAAATTGCAGAAATACTTTGCAATAATGAATACTGTCAGTTTCGTTCAAAAATGTTTTTGAAATAACACCTGCGCCGAATACCGTTACAATTAAAAACGGCGCAAGGAAAAGAAGTGTCTGCGAAAGCGCTGTACTTATACCTTTTTTTATCATGGTATATTTTTTAGCACCGACACACTGCGCAACGTATGTAGAAACTGTTTTATTTGCGTTCTGGTATACGCCTGCATTAAGGTCGTACAGCCTCATACTCATGGTATAGCCTGCAATAGCACTTTGTCCCGATAAGTTTGTAAGCGGAGATACTATTGCCGTGCAAAGATACATAACAGATTGCTGCAACAAAGACGGAACGGCATAATTTATAGTTGATTTAAGTTCCTCTTTGCTAAAGTAAATGCTTTTAATCTCCAATCCCATATCAGTAAAGATTTTGGTGAGCGTTACTATGTAAAAAACCGCCACACAAAATGCAGAAAATATAGTTGCTATTGCCGCACCGGTAACACCTAAGCCGCATATCTTTATAAGTACAAAATTTCCTGTTATATTAAGTACACAGGTTACTATAGATGCTATAAACGGCATTCTGGAAAGTCCCATAGAATTTGAAACATACATTCCGCACCAGACTAAATTCAAAAATATTATGCCGCCTATATAAACAGAAAAATACGCAAAAGCATCTTTGCGGATATCAGCCTCAATGTTGAGAAAATCAAAGATGCTGTTATAGAAAACTATGCAAAGCACAGAAATTAAAATTGCTGCTACAGAGCCTATAAGAAGATTGGTTTTAATTACATTTAGCATTTTTTTATATTCGCCGCTGCCAAAAAGCACGGCTATGTAAATAGAAAAGCCTGTGCCGTATCCCCAGAATATTGAGGATATAAGCGTTATAAATGGTGAAGTGCTGCCAATAGCCGCAACGGCAACGTCGCCTATCAATTTGCTTGCCATAACCGTATCTATTATATTATACGCCTGCGAAAGCAAAGCCGAAAACACCAGAGGTATAGCAAAATTTAAAAAGTTTTTGCGTATGTTTCCTTCAAATAATTTTTCCAACAGTAAAACCCCATTCAGTTAATTTATACCAAGATATTTTTTGATGTCGGGTATTAGTTTCAATGTGTCATTGTACCCCATATAGTAAAGAGCACCGAGTTTTTCTATGTCGTCTTCAAAACGGCTTACATCAACCGGCTCTGTAGGGGTTATAACAAAAACTCTGCCTTCATCACGGAGTTTATCAAGTTTATCCAACTGCTCATTGTACATTTCGTTGTTTGTGCCTAACAATTTTGCAAATTCAGGAAATTTATGAAACACCTTTTGAGCCAGTTTTTTTGAACGCTCAGATGTTTTGCTTTTGCGGTAGGTGCTATTCTGGGTTTTTATAACGATAATCTTTTCATAGCCGTTGTCAAGCGCCCATTGGTAAGGCACTTTGTCAGCACAGCCGCCGTCAAGGTACGGTGTGCCGTTTATCATAACGGGTTTTGAAACATAGGGGAGAGAAGATGACGCCTCAAGCACTTTGTATATATCGCAACTGCCATTTTCAAAATATTCAGCCTTGGCGGTTTTTAAATTAGTTGCAACTACAACAAAACGTTGTTTTCCGCTTTCAAAACGGTCATGATTGAATGGATATTTTTTCATTAACTCGTTAAAAGCATAGTCGTAGCCGAATATACTTCTTTTTTTGATAAGCACACGACTGCCAACATATTTTTTGTCAAATCTGTGGTTTAAAGTTATTTTTCCTGCTCTGCCAATCTGCCCTGATATATAGTTCATACCATTTAAGGCACCTGCCGACACACCTATTGCGCAACGCAAGTTTATGCCGTTTTCCATAAGTGCATCAAGTGCTGCGGCAACATATATACCACGGAATGCACCACCCTCCATTACAACGCAGCCGTCGGTGAAGTTGTCAGTGGCGTTTCCGCTTGGCAGTTCGTTGATTTTTGAAAATGCTTTGTGTTTCATTTAATTACCTTCCTGCAAAAAATGTTTTAATTCCTCGGGGAGTTCTTTGCATATGAAAACGTGCTCGCCTAAGGAGAGCGTAGATGCCGCTTTAAGCAGCGTTTTTTCGGGTATGTTTTTACCGCTTTCAAAAACTGCCAGTTTCATATGCGATTCGGCGTATTTTGAAATGGTCACCAGATGCTTTGCTTCTTCGTCGTCTACCGCCACTAATGCAAAGTAGCCGTTGTCAAGTTTAAAAAGTACACAAGTATTACTGAATGCTATAACCTTTTTGTAATTCATAACATCACCTTTTTGTTTTAATATTGATAACCGATTTAAGCGAGTTTTCTGCACCGCTCCACGCAAAACTCAGCACAGAAACGCTTGCAAACCACAACAGCATAACTGATGATGGTGCAAGGTTAAGCGGAATCGGTTTTAGTATTTCCAAAAAGAACACGTGTATAAGATATGCACTGAATGAATGATGAGAAAGTTTTGTAATGATTTTACTTTCTTTATGCAAGTGATCTCTGCACCAGATAAATATACCTGCCGCTTCTATATAATGATTTGATGAGTAACCACTTAAAAACAGATAGTCGCCCGTATTTAAAACTCTGTTCATAGAAATTAACGGTGTTATAATAAAAGTTGCTATCGAAAGGGCATATATAATGCGTTTTGTATTCTTTTTTAAATCGTATTTGCCAAGAATATATCCCAGCAGAACGTATCCAATATATCCCGTAATTCCGTCATCTGCCAGAAACAGATAAAATCTGCCATCTGCAAATGTGTTTATAAGAGGGCGTATACTTGTTTGGAATATGGCTATTAAAAACAGAAAGATCAGTTTTTTTGCATCGCAGTTTTTAACGATTATCTGTAAAAACGGCATAAGAAGATATATAAATAAAATAGAGTAAACAAACCAAAGATGATACGCACTTCCGCAGTTTATTAATTCCGTAAAAAAGCCTGATACAGATATATCTCTGCCTGCTTGGACAGTCATATATATGTAATAGAATATGTCGTAAGCGATAAAAGGTATACCTATTTTTAATATACGTTTTTTATAAAACGCTTTTATGTCGGTTATGTCTTTGCTAAGCAGCAGAAACCCGCTTATCATAAAAAATAACGGAACGGCGACTCTTGCAAGTTCGTTTGCATAACCTATTACATACCATAAATTTCTTCCTGCGTTTGCAACGTCGGCATAGTAGTCGCATATGCAATGCAGAAGTATTACCATAAATATAGAAAACACACGTATAAAATCAATATATTTGTAATTTTTATCAGACATATTTTATCCTCGCAAATTGCTTATATATACATTATAATACTATTAAATTGGCTTATTGTCAATTTTTTTGCATTGATTATAACGAAATAGAATATTGCAGTTTTTTATGATATGTGGTACAATTAACATCAATGTAAACAAATGAAAAGGGTGAAGATATGAAGTATACAACATTTTTGTTTGATTTTGACGGGACATTAGTTGATTCTATGCCTGCCTACGTTTCTGTTATGCTGAGGATATTAGATGAAAACAACATAAAGTACAAAAGTGATATTATAAAGATTATCACACCTTTGGGATATGTAGGCACGACTAAATATTATAACGAACAACTTGGACTTAAAATGCCACAGAATGAAATTATTGAACTTATGAACAGATATGCTTATGATGAATATGCATATAACATTCCGGCAAAAACAAACGTGATTGAAACTCTCAAAAAGTTAAAGAAGCAGGGAGCAGATCTTAATGTTTTGACTGCTAGTCCTCACTTGGTGCTTGACGTGTGCTTGAAAAGATTAGGAATATTTGATATTTTTACATATGTATGGTCATGCGATGATTTTGGAACAACAAAAACTGATACGGAAATTTATAAAATGGCGGCAAAAAAAATAGGCAAGCCAATCGGTGAAATAATTTTTCTTGACGATAACTATAATGCTGACAAAACAGCGGCGATTGCCGGAATGAAGGTTTGTGGAGTTTACGATAAGTCTTCAGAGGAATATACCGATGAAATTAAAAAAGTTTCCAATCATTACATAAATGATTTTTGTGAACTCTTAGATTTGTAGAGTAACTTGCGTCTAAATTGGCTGCGAATTATAATTATTTCACTATGAGATAAAAACTAAAAAGCGTTGGCTTTATGCCAACGCTTTTTTAATCAATATCTTCTTTTTGTTTTTCTTAAAGTTTTCATTTCGTCAAGTGCTTTGCCTGTGCCAAGCACAACGCACGAAACGGGATCATCGGCAACTTTAACTTCAAGGCTTGTTTCAAGTGCGATAAGTTTATCAAGACCTTTTATCAGCGAGCCGCCGCCTGTTAAAACTGCACCGCTTACGCTGATATCGCCTATAAGTTCGGGTGGGGTACGCTCTAATACATCTTTTACTCCTGCAACTATCATATCGGCGGTTTCTTTTAATGCGTCAAGCATCTCATCTGACGAAAGCATAACTTCCATAGGCAATCCCGAAACCATACTTCTGCCTTTTATCTTCATAAAAGACTGTTCACCCTGCGGATAAACACAGCCGATTTCCTTTTTAACAAGTTCTGCCATACGTTCGCCGATAATCATATTATGAGTTTTTTTGACGTATTTGATAATATCCTGGTCAAACTCGTCGCCTGCTATTTTAAGTGATGTATGCACAACCATTGAGCCTAATGATATAACGGCAATATCTGTAGTGCCGCCGCCGATATCAATTACAAGGTGGCCTGCTGGTTTTGCAATATCGAGTCCTGCACCGATAGCCGCCGCAATAGGCTCCTCTATAAGGTAAGCATTTCTTGCACCGCCGCCAGTCATAGCGTCTACAACGGCTTTTTTTTCAACTTCCGTTATAACACTTGGTATGCACACGATAACACGTGGTTTAAAAAATGACCATTTGCACGCTTTGTTGAGTATATATTTAATCATAGTCATAGTAGAGTCAAAATCGGATATAACGCCCTTTCTCATGGGGCGTATAACGGTAATATCGTCGGGGTTTCTGCCGATCATATCATGCGCTTTCTGACCTACTTCCATCAGTTTGCCTGTAGACGTTTCCACAGCCACAACAGACGGTTCGTTTATAACTATGCCTTTATCTTTTGTATACACAAGGATGGTAGCCGTGCCTAAATCAATAGCAATATCTTGCGATTTAAACATATTTATCCTCCAAAAAAGTATTCTTTATACCTTAATTATACATTTATATTCAAATAAATCAATAGTTTTTTTCAGTAACAAAAGAAAATCGACAAGAATAAACTGTAATAGGCACAAAGGAGAGTGAGTTAATTGGAACAGATAATAGTAGTTTTTTCGTCAATCACTTCTGCGACAGGTGTAAAAAATCATTTGTCAAAAAAGTATAAGATACAGTCAAAACTCCGCCAGACGCCGAAAAATCTTGCTATAGCGGGGTGCAGTTATTGTCTGGTGGTGGCGGAGAAAGATTTGGATACGGTTAAAAAAGTTGCCAGAGATAACGGATTAACTTTAAAAGGTATATTTCGTAATGACGGTACACGCATATAATTATTATTAAAGTTGGGCGGTGATAAGGTTGATTTACCTTGACAACAGTGCCACTTCTTTTCCCAAACCTCGCGAAGTGCGTGAGAAAATGAATGAATGTCTAAAGCGGTACTGTGCAAATCCCGGACGTTCCGGACATAAGATGAGTTTAAAAATAAGCGAAGAGGTGTATGCCTGCCGTGAAAAACTGTCTGATATGTTTAATGTTGGCGGTGCAGAGAGGGTTATATTTACTGCAAATACTACTGGGGCACTTAACCTTGCCATAAAAGGAACTCTCCGCCGTGGCGGTCACGTGATTTTCACATCAATGGAGCATAATTCTGTTGTGCGTCCTATTTATAAACTTGGTGAAACAAAAGGTGTTGACTACAGTATTGCCAATGCAAATATTTATGGATACGTAGCCCCTAAGTCAGTTGAAGTTTTGATAAGACCGGATACACAACTTATAGTTGCTATACACGCGTCCAATGTATGTGGAACGGTAAACCCCATTGCAGAGATTGGTGTTATAGCAAAAAAGCATAATATACCGTTTTTAGTAGATGCTGCCCAGTCGGGTGGTATTTTGCCTATAGATATGGAAAAGGATAATATATCAATGCTTGCTCTGGCGGGGCATAAGGCCTTATACGGACCTATGGGAACGGGCGCTTTGTGTATTGGCAAAGGTGTTAATATAGACACTTTAACAGAGGGCGGCACAGGTAGCAATTCGCAAGACCCTCGTCAGCCTGAGGAACTACCCGACAAATACGAAAGCGGTACTGTTAATGCGGTGGGTATCTGCGGTCTTTCCAAAGGCATAGACTTTATAAACCGTGTGGGTATGGAAACCATCTATAACCACGATATGATGCTTACAAGGGTGATGCTTGAAGATTTATCTGTTATAAAAGGTGTTAAAATACACGGATATGTAACGTGTGCCGACAGGCTTGGTGTGGTATCTGTTACCATAGACGGCTTGGACTGCGTTGAGGCGGCATCAATACTTGATGAAAAGTATGGCATTGCTGTAAGGGCGGGGTACCATTGCTCGTATATGGCACACGCTACACTTGATACTCGCCATACAGGTACAGTTCGCCTTAGCGTTGGCGCATTCAACAGCATTAAAGATATTAAAACCGCTGTAGCGGCAATTAATGAAATGAGTAAATAAAAACGGAGCAGAAAATATTTTCTGCTCCGTTTGCCATATCATTTTTTGCGTGCACTGTAGTAAACTTTTCCTGATGTAAGAGTAACATCTCTTGCTTCCATAAGTTCGCTTACGGTAACGAGTTGAAATCCTTGCTCAACCAGTGCAGGAATAGCGGTTTCCACTGCTGCTGCAGTATCGCCGTATATGTCGTGCAACAGTATTATATCTCCGTCGTCGGCACTGGATAAAATTTCGTTTTTGATGGCTTCAGCATTACGTGTATCCCAGTCCATAGTATCAACCGCCCAACCGATAAACGGTCTGCCTGCCGCTTTGAATACAATTTCATTTGTGGCGGCATAAGGTGCTCTTATAAGTGCGCTTTTCTTGCCGATTACAGAGAAGAGCGCATCGTCAGTTTTGTTTAACTGTTCAAGTATTTCTTCTTCTGTTGCGGTGGAAAGGTTCATATGGCTCCACGAATGGTTTCCGTATTCACAGCCTAATTGGTCTCCGCGGATAATCATTTCTTTTTCGGCGGCAACACGCTCGCCTAATATAAAGAAAGTTGCTCTGCCGCCCACGCTTTCAAGTACATCAAGAATTCTTGATGTAGTAGATGTGCGAGGACCATCGTCAAACGTGAGTGCTATCATAGGCTTGTCCGCATCGTAAAGCGGTGCAGTGTAGCCGTTGATATTGATTTTCATATTTTGATAAATCTTGCTCATGGGTATGCTGAGAGTCAATGCTCCCATATCTGTAGGGAATATATCGCCTGCACTGAAATATACGGTCATTGATTTATCGGTAAAACCAATATTGCTGAAATTTTCAAACTCTGCTTTGGTGTTTTCTGTAAAAAGTTTTGTGGCGGTTTCTGCTACGTATTTGCCGTCAGACTCCAAAGCGTTTACCACATAGTTTGAAACAACAGAGGTGTAACCTTCGTCGAATATTTCCTCGGCAGAAACTTCTTTTCCTGCTGCTATATCGTAAATTTTGGCAATATACTGTGTGTCGTCAATCTCTCTTGCGGGGTTGTATCTGTGGACAGTATACAAAAGCGAAATGTAAATGTCGCTGTTTTTAACTATTGAATAATTTGTTGTATATACTGCTCTGTTTTCTTTTTTGCCACACTCAAACTGCTTGATTTCGTCTTTAAAACTTTTAAGCATTTTTTCTATGTCTTTTTTAATAACTTTATCTGTCTTATCGTTAATTATGGGGTATTGTATACCTATTGCATAATCTTTTTTAACTTCTGACAGTGTGTCGTGTTCAGGCCAGTTTTCGCAAACGGCATATGAAAATTCAAAATCGTCTTTAAACAAGCCTGTTATGAACTTAAATGCTTTTGTTATACCGAATAAAATAAGAGCCACCATTGCAATAAGAACAGACCATGCAATGATTTTACTTATTAATTTTTTGCGTTTTTTTCTTTTTTCACGGTTAATGTAGAGCGCTCTTCCTTTGCCCGAAGATACACCACCGACTTTGCGTGTGTTATTTTCCTGCAACATTACAGTTCTCCTTTAAAAATAATCTTTAACATTATACCATAAATTAAGATGAATTTCAACAATCATTTATGGTAATTTTCGTTGTTATTGATTTTGAATGCTCTGTAAATCTGTTCTGTAAGGATAAGGCGCATAAGTTGATGAGGAAATGTCATTTTTGAAAAACTCAGTTTAAAATGTGATGCTTTTTTAATCTCTTCGTCAATACCCAATGAGCCGCCGATTACAAACGTTATGGTGCTGTTGCCGCCAAGTTGGACAGAGGCGATTTTTTCAGCAAGTTTTTCGCTCGAGAGGTTTTCGCCTTCAACGCATAAAGAAATAATGTAGCCTTCAAGATGCTTTTTGATTTTATCGCCCTCGCATTTAAGTACCGATTCGCATTGAGCAGGCGAGGGGGTATCGGGTATTTTTTCATCTGCAAGTTCCACTATGTCTACTTTTGCAAATCTGCTTATGCGTTTGCAGTATTCGTCAATTCCGTCTTTAAGATATTTTTCTTTAAGTTTTCCTACACAAACAATTTTAATCTTCATCTTCGGCTTCCTTTCTGCCTATAGATTCAAGCCCGAGGTCGTTTTCTTTTGTAGAGGCAAATGAAATAATGTTTCTGCCAAAACGTTGCTTTAATGCGTCTACAGAAGTTTCAAGACGTTCAAGTTTGTCAGCATTGTTTACGGGTTCTTCTGCTATGTCGAACAGCGAAAGTTGAACGCCCCTGTACTGCTGCGATAAATTCATTGCTGTAACGGTAAGCATACGTATGGGTATTTTAAAATCCCAGTTGTTTTCCACGAGCGAAAGTGCTGTGGTTGCAATAACTCTGCCTAAGTTTGTGGATGGCTCTATATTGCACTGCCTTGTAATGGTTTTTAAAGTGTCGTTTTTAATTGATACCGATACACAGTTGCACCACATTCCGTGCTTTCGCAGTCTTTCTGCTACGTCCTCAGCCAATGGAACAATAGCGGTTCGAACTTCCTCTATAGATAAAAGATTTCTTTTAAATGTTAAGCCTCTACCAATACTTTTTGGCGGTTCCCACTGGTCAGCACGTATAACTTCAGAACCTTCAATACCGCACGCAAAGTCATACAGTTCTCCGCCACGACTGCCTAAAATGCTTGTTAAAAGTTCTTTGCTTGATGATGCTACATCGCCAATGGTTTTAATATCGTATTGTAAAAGTTTTGAACAAGTGCTTTTACCGACGAACAGCATAGTGCTTACGGGTAGTGGATATACGATGTCTTTAAAATTATCACGGTTTATTTCGGTGATTGCATCAGGCTTTTTGTAGTCACTGCCAAGTTTTGCAAACACTTTGTTAAACGATACGCCTATAGATAGTGTAAGCCCCGTTTCACGTTTTACGGTGTCTTTAATATTCTGTGCAATTTCCAATCCGTTGCCAAAAAGTTTTTGACTACCTGTTACATCGAGCCACGCTTCGTCAATACCGAATGGCTCTACCTGGTCTGTATAGCGCAGATATATATTATAAACTTTTTTTGAATACTCACTGTATTTATAGTAATGCGGTTTTGCAAGCACCAAATCGGGACACTTACGCTTTGCCTGCCATATGGGCTCGGCAGTTTGAACACCGAATTTTTTTGCGTGTTCGTTTTTTGCAAGTATGATACCTTTTCTATCCTCGCTGCTGCCTGCAACTGCCATGGGTACATCTTTAAATTCGGGATGTGAAAGCGTTTCAACGGACGCAAAAAAATTGTTTAAATCGCAATGCAGAATAACTTTGTCCATATAACGTTCCACCTCTCCGTTAAGTATATGAATATTATAAAGTATAAGCAGAAAATTATCAAGATTATTTGAAATAAATATTGAAAAGTCCTTGTAATTTTAAAAAATGTGTAGTATAATAATAAAGTCGTACAGCCGGGGCGGTAGCGGTGCCCTGTACTTGCAATCCGCTATAGCAAGGGTGATGCTCTTAATGAGGGTTGTTGTATATATGTATGTGTATTGTAAGTGGTGTTGAGAAGCGGGTTCTGCGCAATGCAAACTCGTGAACCTGGTCAGGTGGGGAACCAAGCAGCCATAAGCGATGCTTTGTGTGTGCCGCAGAGTGCCTGTTTTGAGCTAACTGCAGTAAAACGCATATGTGCCCAATTCGATTTAAGAGTGTACGGCATTTTTAATATATAAACGTATTTGCAAGGAGATGAGATTTTGGCATATCAGGCATTGTACCGTAAGTGGCGTCCTATGGTATTTGACGACGTTGTCGGTCAGCAGCATATTACTGCTACTATTAAAAATGAGATACTTAATAATAAAATTTCTCACGCATATCTGTTTACGGGAACTCGCGGAACGGGTAAGACATCTACTGCCAAAATTTTCAGTCGTGCGGTAAACTGTTTAAATCCCAAAGACGGCAATCCGTGTAACGAGTGTGAAATCTGTAAGGGAATACTTAGCGAACGTATACTTGATGTTATAGAAATTGACGCTGCGTCAAATACAGGTGTTGATAATATCCGAGATATTATAGACCAGACCAAGTATGCCGCTGCTGAAAGCCGCTGCCGTGTGTATATAATAGACGAGGTGCATATGCTTTCTGCAGGTGCGTTCAATGCTTTGCTTAAAACTTTGGAAGAGCCTACGCAGGGCGTAATATTTATTCTGGCAACTACAGAAATCCATAAAGTGCCTGCCACAATTATGTCACGTTGCCAAAGATTTGATTTTAAAACTATTAATATCACAGATATTGTATCACGCATAAAATATATATTAGAAAATGAGAATATCGCCTCTGACGATGCTGCTGTGCGTTATGTAGCGCAACTCGGTGACGGTTCTATGAGAGATTCTTTAAGCATTTTGGACCAGTGCCTCGCATTTAAAGAGAATAATCTTACTTATGAAGACGTTGTAGATACCGTAGGTGCGATTGATAACACATTTCTCTATAATATTGCATGCAGTATTGCTGATGGTAACGCCGCAGATGCAGTAAGTGTGTTTGAACGTTGTATTGCAGAGGGTAAAAACACAGATTATTTTGCAGAAGGCTTGCTTGAAGTATATAGGTCAACACTTCTTTACAAAATATCGGGCAATCTTGAGTATGCCGGTTTGAAATCAGAAAACACACAGAAAACTGCAGAAAAGTATACTGCTGAAAAACTGATGTATTGCATAGAGGTTATCACAAAACTTTTAAATGACATTAAATTTTCGTCAGCACCAAAGGTTTATATAGAAATGGCACTCATAAAGATGGCATCGCCTGCGCTTGATGACAGTAATGCCGCTGTTTTGGCACGTATATCCGAACTTGAAAACAATATTAAATCTGGTAAGGTGGTGTCTGTAAAAGAAGCAAAAGATATTGCTGAACCGTTTGAGGTTGGTGCAGAAGAAATTCCTGTTCCTGACGATTTACCTTGGGAAGAGCCCCCTGCACCTGTTGAAGAAAATGCTGCGGCAGATGTTACTGTACCCGTTGATGCGCAGACAAAATATTCTGGCAAATCAAATATGGTTTGTGAAAACTGGTCCGAGGTAGAAAACGCCATTATGTCAGACGGAAGTATAACGCTTTATATGGCACTTCGTGGAGTAAGACCAACTCCAGCAGGTGATAATCTGCATTTGGTGTTTAATGATGCCGAAAGCCGTGACAGATGCGCCAAAGGCGATAATAAAGCCAAGATTGAAGAATATATCCGTCAGGTGTTCGGCTTTGACATTAATATTGAATGTTACAGCAAAAATCAGGTGATTGATGCCAAACCTGCTGAAAACGGCGATTTTTTTGGAAAAATTGAACAGTTTTCAAGAGATTTTCCTGAAAATATTGAAATCTACGAAAATTGACAAAATATATAATGTGTGGTAAAATCAAAAGATAGTACTTAAGTGGAAGGAGAAATACCTGATGGTGAAAATCGGTATTATAGGATTTGGAGTCGTAGGCTCTGGCGTTTACGAAGTAATCCGAAAAAACAAAGAAAGTATTGCCCGTAAATCAGGCGATGAAATTGATATTAAATATATTCTGGATATTCGTGATTTTTCATCTCATGAAGAAAGTCATTTGTTTGTAAATAATTTCGATAGAATGGTTGCAGACGACGAGATTTCCATTATTGTAGAAACCATGGGTGGTTTAGACCCCGCTTATGAGTATACAAAACGTGCACTTTCGTGTGGCAAAAGCGTTGTTACGTCTAATAAGGAATTAGTTGCTACATACGGTGACGAACTTTTGAAAATTGCATACGATAATGGCTGCAGTTATTTGTTTGAGGCAAGTGTCGGCGGAGGTATTCCAATTATAAGACCGCTTAACCAGTGCCTTGCCGCAAATGAAATAGGTGGCATAACAGGTATCTTGAATGGTACTACAAACTATATACTTACCCAAATGATCAAAGACGGTCAGAGTTTTGAAGAGGCTTTAAAAGATGCCCAGGACTTGGGCTATGCCGAGCGTAACCCTTCTGCAGACGTTGACGGTCACGATGCTTGCAGAAAGATTTGTATATTAACTTCTCTTGCAACAGGTAAGAAAATAGAATATAAAAAAGTTTATACAGAGGGTATAACAAACATAACTTTGCGTAATGTTGAGTATGCCGGTAAACTTGGATACGTTATAAAACTTATCGGTATGAGCAGAGTTTGCGACAGCGGTAAAGTGAATGTAATGGTTGCACCTATGATGATACTTAAAGAACATCCACTTGCATCTGTTGAGGGTGTAAACAATGCCATTATGGTAGATGGTAACGCTATTGGCAGTGCTATGTTCTACGGTCCCGGTGCAGGTAAACTGCCTACCGCAAGCGCAGTTGTTGCCGATGTTATAGATATCGCCAAAAACCGTGGCAGTGAGAACAGACTCCTCTGGGTTAAGGCTGACGGCGAGGTTATTATCCCTCAGGATGAATCTCAGTTTAAGTACTTTGTAAGAGTTGGTGCTCCGTATGCCGAAGCAAAAGCGCAGATACGAGAAGTATTTGGCGAATGTACCTGCATTGATTTGTACGAAGACGAATTCGGATTTGTTACGAATGAGATTGCTGAGGGCGATTTAAAGGCTAAGTTTGCATCACTTTCGTACAAAGTAATTGATTTTACAAGGATTTTGTAAGGAATTGATAAATAATGATAAAGGTTAAAGTGCCGGCATCGTCGGCAAATATGGGACCCGGTTTTGACTGCATGGGTGTGGCACTTAATATGTATAACGAGGTTTGCATTGAACAGATTGATGCAAGAGGCGTTGAGGTTGTTGTGCTTGATGATAGCAGACGTTTCCTGCCTACCGATGAAAACAACTATGTTTATGCTGCCATGAACAGAGTGTTTGCGAAAGCAGGCAAAAAATTTGGCGGATACCGCATCACCATCAATAACGCTATTCCCATAACACGTGGTCTTGGCAGCAGTTCTGCAGGAATTGTATCAGGGCTTGCCGGTGCTAATTATATTCTTGGCAATCCGTTACCTGTTGACGAACTTTTAAATATCGCTTGCGATATAGAGGGTCACCCCGATAATGTTGCACCTGCGCTTTTGGGTGGATTTGTAGTTTCGTTCCGTGACGGAGATAAGGTTCGCTATATCAAAACCGATGTGTCGCAGGATATTACCTTCGGTGCAATGATACCTGATTTTTATTTTCAGACAAAAAAATCAAGGAATGTTCTACCAAGATATGTATCGCATAAAAACGCCGTGTATAATGTAGGGCGTGCTGCATTTGTTGCCGCATCGTTTATGAAAGGCGACTTGTCAGAAATAGGTGCAGGCGTTAAAGACAGACTTCATCAGGGATATAGAATATCGCATATAAAAGACGCTGATTATGTAATGCGTCTTTGCCGCAGAACAGGAGCAGACGCTTGTTATTTAAGCGGCGCAGGTCCAACAATAATGGCACTTATTACGGGTGATGAAACTATGTTTAAAAACAAAATTGCCCGTGCAACAGATGCTAAACTTCGTGATTGGAACCTTACTATGCTTAAAGCAGATAACAACGGTGTGCAGGTTTTTGAATAAATACAAACAATTCATCGAAATTGTTTTATATAGTAATTTAATTTTAGGAGGCGTGTTAGTTGAGTTTAATAGTACAGAAATTCGGCGGTTCGTCTGTGGCGAACGCTGAACGTGTTATGAACGTTGCCAACCGTATTGTAGAAACATACAAAGCAGGTAATTCTGTTGTAGTAGTAGTTTCTGCTCAGGGTGACACAACCGACGATTTAATCGAAAAAGCAATGGAAATCAATCCGAAAGGGTCAAAACGTGAGATGGATATGCTCTTGTCATCAGGTGAGCAGATTTCAGTAGCACTTTTGGCTATGGCAATCCAGAAACTGGGTTATAATGCCGTATCACTTACCGGATGGCAGGCTGGTTTTAAAACCAATAGCAATTACGGAACTGCTAAAATTGATGTTATCCAGAGTGAAAGAGTTAAAAAAGAACTTGACAGCAACAATATTGTTATTATTGCAGGATTTCAGGGTATAAACAAATACGACGATATTACAACACTTGGCAGAGGCGGTTCAGACACATCTGCAGTTGCAATTGCGGCAGCGCTCAGGGCAGACCTTTGCGAGATATACACGGATGTTGATGGTGTATACACCGCAGATCCAAGAATAGTTCCCAATGCAAAGAAACTTGATGATATATCATATGACGAAATGCTTGAACTTGCATCGCTCGGTGCTAATGTTCTGCATAACCGTTCAGTTGAAATGGCTAAAAAGTACGGCGTTAATATGGTAGTTCGTTCAAGTCTTAATAAAAATGAAGGTACAGTTGTTAAGGAGGTAGAAAGAGTGGAAAAATTAGACGTAAGAGGTGTAGCACGTGATAATGACGTGGCACGTATAGCACTTGTAAATATTAAAGATGAACCCGGTGTGGCATTCAAAATTTTCTCATTGCTGGCTAAAAATCATGTAAATGTTGATATCATTCTGCAGTCAATCGGTCGTGAGGGTAAAAAAGACATCAGTTTCACAGTAACCGAAAGTAACTTAGAAACCGCTATAGACTTGCTTAATGCAAACAAAGACATAATCGGTTTTGAAGACATCAAAGCAACAAGCGAAGTTTCAAAAGTATCTATTGTAGGTGCAGGTATGGTTAATAACCCCGGCGTTGCTGCAAAGATGTTCGAGGCACTTGCTGATGCCAACATCAATATCCATATGATTTCGACAAGCGAAATTAAAGTTTCTGTTCTTGTTAATCAGAAAAACGCAGAAAAAGCAGTTGCGGTAATTCACGATAAATTCCATATTGCGTAATTTGAACAACCAATCAGGCATAGGAGAGCACCTGCTTTCTTATGCCTTGTTTTGAAATAATAGACTGATTTATTGAGGAATTTTTATGTCAAAAGAAAAAAACATTTTAAATACCGATATTATTGAGGGCAGAAACCCTATTGCCGAGGCGCTTAAATCAGGCAGAGAAATAGATAAAATCATAGTTGCCAAGGGAGAAAGAAACGGTTCTATAATTAAAATTATCTCCGACGCCAAGAAAAAAGGCATCGTAATTCAGGAGGCAGACCGAGCCAAACTTGATTCTTTGAGCAATACTAAAAACCATCAGGGTATAGTTGCATATGCCGCTGCTGCCCAGTATGTTTCTCTAGAGGATATCCTGCAGTCTGCTAATGATAAAGGCGAGCAGCCGTTTATTGTTATTGCTGATGAAATTACCGATCCGCATAACCTTGGCTCACTTCTTAGAACTGCAAATGCAGCGGGCGTTCACGGTATAATTATACCTAAACGCAGAAGTGTGGGGTTAAATTCAGTTGTTGCCAAAACATCTGCAGGCGCAGTAGAGTTTACACCTGTTGCAAAGGTGTCTAACATAGCAAATACTATAGATAAACTAAAAAAAGAAAACATCTGGGTTGTCGGTGCTGATATGGATGGAGAAAACACTATCTATACTCATGATTTTTCAGGCGGTGTTGCAATAGTTGTTGGCAGCGAAGGCGAGGGTATTTCAAGAATAGTTAAGGAAAAATGTGATTTTCTTGTTAAAATACCTATGTTTGGAGAAATAACATCTTTAAACGCATCTGTAGCAGGTGCACTTATGATTTATGAGGTTGTGCGCAACAGATGTAACGGGAGAGAAAAACAATGATAAAAAATCAACTTACGGTAACGGGTATGTCTTGTGCCGTATGTGCAGGTAATGTAGAAAAAACTGTTTCTGCTTTAGATGGAGTGGCTGTTGCATCGGTTAATCTGGCATCTTCAAAATTAACTGTAGAATACTACGAAAATATAACAAACTTAGATATAATCATAGAGGCTATTGAAAAAGCCGGCTACGGTGCAAATACAGATAGTTTTAAAGAAAATTATGAGGACCGGCAGAAACAGTCTGATCTCATATTGCGTAAATTTATTTTTTCGCTGATATTTGCTGTTCCTCTGTTTTATATTTCTATGGGGCATATGGTGGGTATGCCGTTGCCGCAAATTATTAACCCGCAAACCAATGCTTTGAATTTTGCGCTTGTGCAGCTAATTCTTTCTGTAGGAAGTATGGTGGCGGGGTACAAATTTTACACACTCGGTTTTTCAAATCTTGTAAAACTTAAACCTAATATGGACACACTTGTTTCCACCGGCACGTCGGCAGCATTTATATACGGTGTGGTTTTAACAGCGGATTTAATATTAAATCCTCACCATACCAGTAATGTTCACAATCTTTATTTTGAATCGGTTGGTGTTATCATTACATTAATTCTTATGGGCAGATTTTTAGAATCGCGTTCAAAACTTAAAACTAACAATGCTATTTTAAAACTTATTGACCTTGCTCCTAAAAAAGCAGTTGTTATTCGTGACGGCGAGCAGATAGAACTGCCCGTTGAGCAGATTATAATGGGCGATATCGTATTGATTTCCCCAGGCGAAAAAATCGGTGTGGACGGGATAGTTTCAGAGGGGACAAGCACTGTTGATGAATCTATGCTTACAGGCGAAAGCGTTCCGGTAGAAAAAACTGTTGGTGATAAGGTTTATGCGGGTTGCATTAATAAATACGGATACCTTAAAATTAAAGCCACAGAGGTTTCGGGTGCAACTTTGCTTTCGCAGATAACACGCATGGTAGAGGCTGCAAGCGGCTCAAAACCAAAGATAGCCAAACTTGCAGATACTATCTCAGGTTATTTTGTTCCAGCGGTTATAAGCATAGCAATTTTATCGTCATTTATATGGCTTATTGTAAGCCGTGACTTTGCATTTTCAATCAATATATTCATATCTGTAATGGTTATTGCCTGCCCGTGTGCGTTAGGTCTTGCAACACCTACGGCGGTTATTGTGTCCGTAGGCAGAGCAGCATCTATGGGAGTGCTTGTTAAAGACTCGTCTGCGCTTGAAATTCTTCATAAAGTAGATACTGTTGTTTTTGATAAAACCGGAACTTTAACAGAGGGTAAACCTAAGGTGACGGATATAATTACTGCAAACGGATTTACACGTGAGCAGGTTGTATCATATGCGGTTGCTGCAGAAAAAGTTTCAGAGCATCCGTTAAGTGATGCCATTGTAGCACTTGGTAATATTGAAAAAGTTGACCGATACGAAGTTTCTTCATTTGAGGCTGTTGTGGGTAAAGGTATTACAGCGCAGGTTTGCGGAAAAAACATTCTTTTGGGTAATGCCGCCTTGCTTGGCGATAACGGAGTAGAAATAACCGATGCTGATGTTATTGACAATCTTGCAAATGACGGAAAAACTCCCGTATTGGTTGCAATAGACGGAACTTTTGCAGGCGTGATTGCCGCTATGGACTGTGTTAAGCCCGAAGCGAAGAATGTAATTGCTGATTTACATTCTATGGGTAAAAAAGCGGTTGTTTTAACGGGTGATAATAAATACGTTGCAATAGCGGTTTCTAAAGAACTTGACGCCGATGACGTTATATACGAAGTTCTTCCGGACCAGAAAGCCGATAAAATCACTCAACTTCAAAGTGACGGTCAAATGGTTGCCATGATAGGTGACGGTATTAACGACTCTGTTGCCATAACTTCCGCTGATGTTGGTATATCTGTTGGCTCTGCTACAGAAATTGCAATGGAATCTGCCGATATTGTTATTATGAAAAATGACTTGGCAGACATTATTCAGGCTATAAAATTAAGCAATGCAACACTTACAAACATAAAACAAAATCTGTTCTTTGCATTTGTATACAATACGCTGCTTATACCTGTGGCGGCAGGAGTTTTGTTTGCACCACTCGGAATACTTTTAAATCCGATGATTGCCGCAGCGGCTATGGCATTCAGCAGTGTGTCTGTTGTTACTAATGCGCTAAGATTGCGTAAAATCAAATTATAATTAAGAGAGGTATTTTTAAATGGAAAAAGCAATAATCACCGTAATAGGTAAAGATAAAGTGGGTATAATCGCTAAAGTTACAAATACATTGGCAGAGTGCAGTATAAATGTGCTTGATATTACACAGACAATTCTTCAGGATATGTTTACAATGATGATGATTGTAGATATTTCAAAAAGCGATATGGATATATCCGCTATAAGAGATAATCTTACCGCTACCGGAACAGAATTAGGTGTTGAAATACGAATTCAGCACGAAGATATTTTCAATTCAATGCACAGAATTTAAGGAGGGTTCATCTTGATTAATCAGTTTGAAGTTTTAGAAACCAAAAAAATGCTCGACGAAGAAAATCTTGATATAAGAACTATCACGATGGGCATTTCTCTTCTTGACTGTATAGATGCAAGTGCACAGAAAACCTGTGATAATATTTATGATAAAATCACCCGTACAGCAAAAGACTTGGTTAAAACGGGCGAAGATATTGAAAAAGATTACGGTATTCCCATTATTAATAAGCGTATTTCTGTAACGCCCGTATCTATAGTGGGTGGTGCAACCGATGCCAAAGACTATGTGTGCATAGCAAAGGCGCTTGATAAAGCCGCTAAAGAAACAGGTGTAAACTTTATCGGCGGTTTTTCTGCACTAGTGCAGAAAGGATATACAAAAGGCGACTGTATACTAATCGATTCTATCCCTGAAGCACTTGCTACTACCGAGCGTGTTTGCTCGTCGGTAAATGTAGGGTCAACCAAAGCGGGTATCAATATGGACGCCGTTAAACAGATGGGAGAGATTATTAAAAAAACAGCCGACTTAACTGCTTCAACAGACGGTTTTGGCTGTGCTAAACTCGTTGTATTTGCAAATGCTGTAGAGGATAATCCGTTTATGGCAGGGGCATTTCACGGAGTGGGTGAGCCCGACAGCGTTATCCATGTTGGCGTAAGTGGTCCTGGTGTTGTTAAATGCGCTTTGGAAAAGGTTAAAGGAGAAGACTTCGGGGTAGTTGCAAATACCATTAAAAAGACAGCGTTTAAAATTACCCGTATGGGACAACTCGTTGCTCAGGAGGCGTCAAGACGTTTAAACGTACCTTTTGGTATAGTAGATTTATCATTAGCACCAACGCCTGCCGTTGGAGACAGTGTAGCATATATATTAGAGGAAATGGGCATAGAAAAATGCGGCGCACACGGTACAACCGCTGCTCTTGCTCTTTTAAATGATGCTGTTAAAAAAGGCGGAGTGTTTGCATCGTCTTATGTAGGCGGACTTTCAGGTGCATTTATCCCTGTAAGCGAAGATGCCGGCATGATAAGTGCTGCAAGTATAGGCGCACTTTCTTTGGAAAAACTTGAGGCAATGACCTGCGTGTGCTCTGTAGGATTAGATATGATAGTAGTTCCCGGTGATACTTCTGCCTCTACAATTTCTGCTATTATTGCAGACGAAGCTGCAATCGGTATGATTAATAACAAAACCACCGCTGTAAGACTTATTCCTGCACCCGGCAAAAATGTTGGTGATGTAGTTGAATTCGGCGGTTTGTTAGGCACCGGCCCCGTTATGAAAGTAAGCGAATACTCCAGCGACGAATTCATAGCCCGTGGCGGCAGAATACCTGCGCCAATTCACAGTTTAAGAAACTAAGGAGATTTTTTTAAATGCTGATGAATGTAAAGACCAGTTCTCACAATTACGATATAGTTATTGAAAAAGGTATATTTTCACGCCTGGGCGACGTGATTTCTGATGTTGCCAAGGGAAAACTGTTTGTTATAACAGATGAAAATGTAGACGCTATATATCACGACAAATTATACTCAAATTTAAGTGATTATAATTTTGAATATATGGTGCTTCCTGCAGGGGAGAGAACTAAGTGTCTGGATATGCTTGGCAGGATTTATTCCGCACTTGCCGATGCAAAGATGTCACGTTCTGATACTATTATTGCATTTGGTGGTGGAGTTATTGGGGATATAACAGGGTTAGCGGCGGCTACATATCTTCGTGGTGTAAATTTTATCGGCATACCAACAACATTGCTCTCTCAGGTAGACAGCAGTGTCGGCGGGAAAGTGGCGATTGACCTGCCTCAGGGTAAAAACCTTGTTGGAAGTTTCTACCCGCCTAAAAAAGTTATTATTGATACAGAATTTTTAAATACTTTGCCTGAAAGAGTGTTTAATGACGGTATGGCAGAGGTTATCAAGTATGCGTGCATACGTGATGCTAAACTTTTTGATATCCTTAGCGACGATATATCAAATCGTATGGACGAGATTGTGTATATGTGCCTTGATATAAAACGCCAGGTTGTTGAGGCTGATGAGTTTGACAAAGGCGAAAGAATGATTTTAAATTTCGGTCATACATTTGGTCATGCAGTTGAAAAAATGTATAATTACGAAACATATACGCATGGTGAAGCAGTTGCCATAGGTATGTCAAAAATAACCCGTGCTACGGAAAATATGGGTTATACTGAAGATGGCACATCAGACAGACTTGAAAATCTGCTTGCAAAGTATAATTTGGTTTTTGATAACTTTACATTTGATGCTGAAACTGCTATGAACATTATGGCACTCGATAAAAAAAGCGATAGCGAGTATATCAATTATATTTTTATTAAAAATATTGGCACTTGCGAGATAGTAAAACGCAGCAAAGAAGATAAATTCATTGTAAAATAGGGGAGGCGGTAACGTGGACAGAACAGTTACATTCTCGGGTGGATTTGTGCCTGATGCCAGCGTCAGTATACCGTCATCAAAATCGTATATCCACCGTATGGCAATATGTGCGGCACTCTCTGACGGTGTAAGTACCATATCAAATGTAAATTTTTCAAATGATATTACGGCAACTTTAGGCTGCCTTGAAACACTTGGATGTAAATCAGTTGTTACAGACGATAAAATTGAAATACACGGCGGTAAATTCACTGATGATTTAAAACTGTATAACTGCGACGAATCTGCGTCTACGTTAAGGTTTATGATTCCCGTAGTACTCGCTGCTGCCGGAAAAGGTAAGTTTACGGGCACACCAACACTTATGAAACGTCCACTTGATACATATTTTGATATGTTTTCGGACAACGGCATTGCATACGATTATAAAGCAGGTGAATATCTGAAAGCGGAGGGTGGCTTTGTAAAAGACGAATATAGTCTTGACGGGAGCGTGAGTTCGCAGTTTATTACCGGTATACTTTTAGCACTTGCTTATCTTGGCGGAAGAAGAAAACTTAATATTATTGGTAATCTTTCGTCAGCACCTTATGTAGATATAACACGTGAGGTTATGCAACAGTTTGGTGTAAAAGTTGATTTTGGCGGCAACGCATTTATAATTGATGGAAGCGGAAAATTCATACCGCAAAATGTTATCGCTCAGGGCGATTATTCACAATCGGCGTTTTATCTAGCGGCGGCTGTTATGGGGGGCAGAATAACACTTAAAAATTTATCTTTAACTACATCTCAGGGCGATGCTGTAATAGTTGACCTTGTTGAGAAAATGGGCGGTAAAATCACAAAAACCGCAGACGGAATTGTGGCAGAAAAATCACAACTTAAATCACTCGGTGTTATAGACGCAGAGGATTTTCCTGATATTGTACCGCCGCTTGCACTTATGTGTACGCAATGCATCGGCGATACCACCATTACAAATGTAAGCCGATTGAAGATAAAAGAGAGTAACAGACTTTTAGCGGTGCAAACACTTTTAAATCAACTTGGAGCAGAAGTTAAAATAGATGATAATAATATGTATATAAAAGGCGAAGCACATCTGCATGGGGCTGAGGTCAGTGCGTTTAACGACCACCGCATTGCCATGACTGCCGCAGTTGCCGCAGTTGCCGCCGATGGAAGTATAACTATAAAAGAGAGCGAAAGCGTAAAAAAATCGTATCCGAAATTCTTTGATGATTTCGTTAAATTAGGGGGTATCAGCGTTGAGTGATATTTGGGGAAAAAATATTCAGTTTGCAATATTCGGCGAATCTCACGGAACGGCAATCGGCGGTGTTATATCGTCACTGCCTGCAGGTATTGAGATTGACTTTGACGCAATTAATCACGAACTTCGCCGTCGCAATCACCGTGCGGCTTACTCCACACCTCGTGCAGAGGCAGACGCTTTTGAATTTTTAAGCGGTGTATACGATGGCAAAACTACCGGTTCGGCGCTTTCGTTTATTATCCGTAATCAGGACACAAAAAGTTCTGATTATAAAAATTTGAATGTTACACCACGCCCCGGTCATGCAGATTACCCTGCGTCTGTTAAGTATGATGGTTTTAACGATTATCGTGGTGGCGGTCACTTTTCAGGAAGAATAACAGCACCGCTTGTTGTTGCAGGTGCTATTGCCAAGCAGATTTTAAAATTGCAGGGCATAGATGTTTTTGCACACATTTTATCAATCGGAAGTGTAAAAGGCAAAAGTTTTGTTGATACCGGTATCTGTGATGATACAGTTAAAAATTTAAAAGAAAAAATCTTTGCTGTAGCAGATGCGGATTTGGAAAATGCTATGATGGCAGAGATTGAAAAATACCGTAGTGAGGGCAACTCTATCGGCGGTATTATAGAATGTGCCGTAACAGGTGTACCTGCAGGAGTTGGTAATCCGTTTTTTGAGTCGGTAGAAAGCCGACTTGCAGCGATGCTGTTTTCTATCCCTGCAGTTAAAGGTGTGGAGTTTGGCAAAGGTTTTGATATTACCACTTTAAGCGGATACGATGCCAACGACGCCTACAGATATGATGGCGACAAAATTGTAACTGAAACTAACAATAACGGCGGTATTTTGGGTGGTATTACCAATGGCGCACCAGTAATATTTAAAACAGCAATCAAACCTACTCCGTCTGTATCAATGGAGCAAAAAACTGTTGATTTAAGTTCAAAGGCTGATGCTACAGTTGAGGTTAAAGGCAGGCATGACAGTTGCATTGTGCCACGTGCAGTACCGGTTGTAGAGGCGGCCGCCGCACTTACGATTCTTGATATTTTAAGAGGTAACTGATAATGAATATTGATGAATTAAGAAAAGAAATAGACTCTATTGACGCAGAACTTACATCATTGCTTGAAAGAAGAATGGGGGTAAGTACGGCTATCGGTGAGTATAAAAAAGAAAGAGGACTTAAAGTTTATGATGCCGCAAGGGAAAGGGAAGTAATTGCAAAAAATCTTTCCCGCCTTAACGACAAAAAACTTGCGCCTTATGTAGAAAATATTTATAACTGCATAATGACCGAAAGTAAGAAAAAGCAGAGCGATTTATCAAAAAAAGAACTTTCTATCGGGTTTCAGGGCGTTAAAGGCAGTTTTTCGCACGAGGCATGCTTAAAATATACCTCTGCAAATACCGATATTAAATATACTACCGAGAATTTTAATACTTTTGACAGCCTTTGCAATGCGCTTTTAAACGGCGATATTGACAGAGCAGTAATTCCGTTTGAGAATTCTTCCACGGGTCCAGTTGTTGATGTGTACGATTTGCTCAGCAAATATAACTTTTATATTGTAGGTGAGGTATACGTTAAAGTAAACCATAACCTTATGGTTAAAGATGGAACAGATATTGCCAATGTACGTGATATTTATTCTCATCCTCAGGCGTTTATGCAGTGCAGAGAATTTTTGAACCAGCACAACTACAAGCAGATTCCGCATTTTAATACTGCCGTAAGCGCTAAGTTTGTAAGCGAGAGCGACAGAGACGATATTGCCGCTATTGCAAGTGAGGCTGCTGCAAAGTTGTATTCGTTAAAGATTATAGAACACGATATTAACTATAATGCGAATAATGTAACAAAATTCATTATTCTGTCGAATGAAGCAAGGGAGAAATCTGATTGCAATAAGATAAGCATTATTGTGTCTATAGAAGATCGTCCCGGTTCGCTTGCAGATTTCATTGAACTTTTTAAAGGAACGGGAATCAATATGACGAAAATAGAGTCACGTCCCGATATAGGCAGTCCCTTTAAATATATCTTCTTTATTGACTTTATGGGTAATGTTTTAGATAATAAAATCGCCGATTTTATTGAAAAGTTAAGAACAGAATCCAACGACTTCAAATATCTTGGTAACTACAGAGCGTATTGAGGAGTGATACTGTGGCTAAATACGGTTTAATAGGCGGAAAACTCGGACATTCTTATTCTATGGGTATACACGAAAAGTATTTTGCTACCATCGGAGAGAAGTCTACATACGAACTTATTGAAACGCCGACAGAAAATCTTAAACAAACTTTAGAAAATCTTGCAAATGAAGGTTACTGCGGAATAAATGTCACCATACCGCACAAAAAAGCGGTTATGGAGTTTTTAGATGAAATTGCACCTGAAGCAGAGTTTATTGGCGCAGTAAACACTATAAAGTTTGAAAACGGAAAACTTTTCGGGTTTAATACCGATTATTACGGCTTTGGTAAAACTCTGGATAAATTCGGTATAGATATATCAGGCAAAAAAACATATATACTCGGTACGGGCGGTGCGGCAAATGCTGTTTCGGCATATTGCCGTAATAATGGTGCTGAGGTTATATTTGTATCTCGCACACCGTCAAACAACGCAATCGGTTATGATGAACTTAAAAACGTACCTGCAGGTGGAGTACTTATAAATTGCACACCCGTCGGTATGTACCCTGATACAGATGCCGCACCGATAGAATGTGTAGACGGGTTTGATGCGGTGGTGGACTTGATATATAATCCCACAAAAACAAAACTTTTAAAAAATGCCGAAGAACATGGTATAAAAGCAGTGAACGGTATGTATATGCTGGTGGCGCAGGCAATTTGCGCAGAGGCAATATGGCACAATACAGATTTTGAAGAGAATATTATTGACGATGTATATACGCAGGTTTTAAATAAGATGGAGGCGAATTGATTATGAAAATTATGCTTATAAACGGTGTTAATTTAAACTTTGTGGGTATCCGTGAAAAAGGTATTTACGGAAATAAAGATTTTAACTCTATTTGCGGAGATGTTAAAAAATATGCTGACGAAAAAGGTGTGGAACTTACACTTTTCCAGAGTAATTGCGAGGGCGAAATAGTAGATTGCCTGCAGAGAGCGTATTTTGAAAAATATGACGCTGTTATCATAAACCCCGGAGCACACTCACACTACAGTATTGCTATATATGATGCCATCAAGAGCATCAGCCTGCCATGTGTGGAGGTACACCTTTCAAACGTTCATGCAAGGGAAGATTTCAGAAAGAACTGTGTAACAGCCGGTGCTTGTTCAGGTCAGATATGTGGTTTTGGCGAACTGGGATATAAGATGGCTATTGATGCATTGGTGGCACAGGCAAAATGAAAAACATATATTTGATAGGTATGCCCGGTTGCGGTAAAAGCACAATAGGAAAAATTATTTCCACGGAAATAAACAGAAATTTCATTGATTTAGACGAATATATAGTAAATCAGACGGGAAAGAGCATCGCAGAACTTTTTGAGGTGGAAGAGAACTATTTTCGTGCTTGCGAAACGGTGTGCCTGAAAAAAATTAGTGATATGGATAATATGATAGTTGCAACAGGCGGTGGCATAATTGAAACACCAGGTAATGATGAGATTATGCGCAGCAGTGGCACAGTGATATTTATTCACACAACGCCTGAAAAGATAATGGAAAATTCTTCTCTTCACGGACGGCCTTTGCTTGCGGAAAATAAAAACAGAATATTTGAACTGTTTGAAAGACGATACGAAAAATACAAATCTGCCGCTGATTATATTGTTGATAATATGGGCGATATTAAAGACGCATTGAATAAAATAAAAGACCTGAATTGCTGATAACAATTCAGGTCTTTTTCAGTTTTTGTATAACGATTTTAATAATTCAATTTCTTTAGCGTAGCCGTCAAGTTCGTTAGGCGTTTCCAGAAAAAACGGCAAATCTTTAAGTTGCGGATGATTAATAATCCGCTCAAACGCATCCAAGCCTATGCTTCCGTCACCTATTTTTTCGTGTCTGTCTTTGTGGCTGGCAAACGGATTTTTACTGTCGTTTATATGAATGGCACATAACCTTTTAATGCCGATTACTTTGTCAAACTCTTCTAAAACTCCGTCGAGGTTTCCAACAACATCGTATCCGCCGTCATTTACATGGCAGGTATCTAAGCAAACACCTAATTTATCCGAAAGTTCCACTCTGTCAATAATGGCTTTTAATTCTTCGAATTTACTTCCGACCTCGCTGCCTTTGCCCGCCATCGTTTCAAGCAAAACAGTTGTTGTAAGGTCAGGTGTTAAAATATTATTTAGCATCTCCGCTATAAGTTCTATGCCTTTTTCAATGCCTTGTCCCACGTGGCTGCCGGGGTGGAAGTTATAAAGATTTCCCGGAACATGTTCCATACGCATAAGGTCGTCTTTCATAGTGTTATATGCAAACTCACGTATGCCTGCATCAGCCGAGCACGCATTTAAAGTGTAGGGGGCGTGGGCTAAAATTTTAGCAAAGTTATTTTCTTTAGCAAATTCTAAAAACGATTTGATGTCTGCTTCATCAATGGGTTTGGCTTTGCCGCCTCTGGGGTTTCGTGTAAAAAACTGAAAAGTATTTGCGCCGATTGATTTAGCTTCTTTTCCCATATGAGTAAAGCCTTTTGACGCAGAAAGGTGACAACCGATTTTAAACATAACCATTCTCCTTTTTAAATTCCGCCACTGCAGCCATAAGTTCTGTTACTGAGCCGAACCACGACTTTATCATATGGCGCATTATGCCTACTTCTTCATTTTTTGCGAGCAGGCCGAATATAGGCACACCCGAGCCGTATGCAGCACCGATTTCAGCCCATGCATCGCAACCGGACGGACCGATATAAATGAGTAAATTTGCAGTTGTGGCAGAGTTTGAGCAAAAGTCAAATACTTTTTTGCCGTCTTCAGAAGCAATAAACGCAGTAAGTTCTCTTTTTGATAAAAATGCTTCTTCGGGTCTGCCTTCTCTAAGCCACGAGAGAACGAAATCTCCGTTGTTTTCAAGTAACTCTGTAAGCATTTCAACTGCGTGCTGATGCTTCCATGATGCAGCGATGTAAATATTCATAGTATCACCTTTCTTGTTTATAAAAGCAGGATTGCATGCGCAATCCTGCTTTTATCTATATAATTTTTTTAAAAAATTATTCAGCCAGTCTGCCGTCAACGTCTGCAGAGATTTTTGCGATTTCGCCTGAATCGTTCAAGCGTTTAATAGTAGCATTAACTTTTTCAAGTAATTCTGTGTTACCTTTTTTGATTGCTACAGCATAAGCCTCGGTTTCGAATACAGAATCGTCTGTAATGCCTTTGAGTTCAGGGTTTTTTGCGATGAAACTTTCAGCAGTGGGAGAGTCTATAACAGCAGCGTCAATTTTGCCGTTTAAAACGTCCTGAACAGCGTCGATACCTTTCTGGTATCTTGCAAGTTCAATACCTTCAATTTCAGAAAGTGTAAGGTCGCCTGTGTAACCTGTTACAACACCTACTTTTTTGCCTTTTAAAGTTTCAACATTTGTAATACCTGTGTCGTCACCTTTAACAAGGATTGTCTGAACTGCTACCCAGTATGGATCGCTGAAGTCTACGTTTTCGAGTCTGTCGGCAGTAACTGTCATACCGGCAATACCCATGTCTGCTTTACCTGCGTCAACAGCAGGAATAATTGAGTTAAAGTCCATGTTTGATACTTCTAAAGTAGCACCCATGTCTTTAGCGATTTCGTTAGCAATAGCAACGTCAATACCGTCGAACTCACCGCAAAGTCCGTTACCATCAGCAGCGATAAATTCAAAAGGTGGGAATTCAGCATTGGTAGCCATAATTACTTTAGCACCGTCTGTGTTTTCGCCGCAGCCTGCAAATGAGAGAGCCATTACAGCAATCATTGCTACAGCAAGGACTGTTTTTAACATTTTTTTCATAATAATATCCTCCTAAGATATGATTTATTTATACTACCTTATGTAAAGGTAATAGTTTACTGAACACGTCTTAAAAATTCTTTTGTACGGTCGTTTTGTGGATTTTCAAAAACTTCAGCAGGAACACCCTGTTCTGCAATAACGCCGTCGTCCATAAAGAAAAGTCTTGAGCCAACTTCTCTGGCAAAGTTCATTTCGTGTGTTACAACAACCATTGTCATACCCGAATCTGCAAGTTCTTTCATTACGTTTAAAACTTCGCCGACCATTTCGGGGTCAAGTGCGCTTGTGGGCTCGTCAAAAAGCATTATATCCGGTGACATTGCCAAAGACCTTGCAATGGCAATTCTCTGTTTCTGACCGCCCGATAATTTCCCGGGAAATGAATCAATTTTATCAAAAAGACCAACTTTTTTAAGTAAATCTTCAGCAATTGCAACAGCCTCGTCTTTTTTAATTTTCTTGATTTTCATAGGTGCAAGAATAATGTTATCCAAAACGCTTAGGTGAGGGAACAGATTAAACTGCTGGAACACCATACCCATTTTCTGGCGGATTTTATTAATGTTTGCTTTTGGGTCTGTTATAGACTCGCCCTCTATAATAATATCGCCCTGAGTAGGAACCTCTAAAAGATTAAGGCAACGCAAAAATGTGCTTTTACCTGAACCGGAAGGACCGATTACAACTATTTTTTCACCTTTTTCAATATGTTCGCTGACGCCCTTTAAAACGTGGAGTTCGCCAAAACTTTTGTGCAGATTGTTTGTTATAATCATAGTTTTAATCTCCTTTCGGTCAGCGGTCGTCAGAAGCACGGAGCCTGCGCTCGAATGCTGCTATTGCAAGTGTTAAGAATTTAATTATAATGTAATATACAACTGCTGCTGCAACCAGCGGCAAGAAAGGCTCAAATGTCAATGAACGTATGATATCGGCACCTCTTGTCAAATCCTGTACAGAAATGTAGCCGACAACAGCAGTTTCTTTTATCAGTACAATAAATTCATTGGCTAAAGTTGGCAGAATGTTTTTAATTGCCTGAGGGACAATTATGTAAGCCATAGTTTGAATTTTCGAAAGACCGAGCGAACGTCCTGCCTCCATCTGTCCGTTGTCGATGGATTGAATACCTGCACGGAAAATTTCCGAAACGTAAGCACCGCTGTTAAAACCGAAAGCAAGTACTGCTACAAATATTGCGTTTATATTTACGCTTGCAAATATTACAAAGTAGATTATTAAAAGTTGTGTTACCATAGGTGTTGCACGTATAACGTCTACATATACATATCCTATGCCTTTTAATACTTTTCCAAGACCACGAAGTATTTTAAATCTTGAGTTGTCCAGAAAAAAAGAGTTTCTGAGCAAAAATGCCAGTGCACCGAATGTAACACCTAAAAGTATAGCAAGTACCGATATAAGCAGGGTGTTTCCCAAACCTTTAACCATCTGCATATATCTGTCGTCTTTTATAAAATTGAGGTAAAATGAGTGGGAAAACTCTTGCACCATCAACCCCAAAGATTGTGATATATTCATTAATAATTCTCCGTTCTATTAATTTTACTGCATTTATAATTATACACTATTTTTGTATTTAATCAAGAACTTTTTAAAAAATCCCGTATATGTTTGTATATAAAGTGTTTTTTGCCTCGCTAAAATTGTTTTTATTAAAAGGGGTGGGATAGGACATAATTTTTAGCGGCAAGGGTTCAAATTCTTTTTGAAGCGGTGGTTGAAAGTATTCATAATCATTGAATAAAAATCCATGCCGTTTATAAAATTCTATTCTGCGTGTGGCATCTTTTGTGCTATTTGGCGGCTCCACTTCTAATATTATCGGAATTTTAAAATATGCTTTGCACTTATCCAATAATTTTGAGCCAACGCCTTTCCCGCGTATAGCAGCGTCTACCGCAAAATGTTCTATAAAAGAGTATTTGCCCAAATCCCATATCGCCATAAAGGCAATAAGTTTATTATCCTCAAATGCAACAAGCAGATTGTAACGATTATCATTCAATAATTTTTTCTGCCCGTCAAAAGAACGCATTTCGTTTTGCGGAAGCGAAGATGAAAGCAGAGTATAAACACTTTCAAAAAGTTGTTCGGTAACAGGATTGGCTACATTATATATTTCGTAATTCATAACTACCTCTAAAAATTGATTACCTTTCTTCTCATATACACGCTGAGAACAAGACCTATTGACATAAGATTTGTTAAAAGTGAGGAGCCACCGTAACTGAAAAACGGAAGCGGAATACCCGTAACGGGCATAAGACCGATGCACATACCTATATTTTCAAATACGTGTGCAATAAGCATAAACGCAACACCGATGCAGATATACGAGCCAAAGTCGTTTTTTGCTGTGCGTGAGTTTGTGAGTATCCTGAATATCAGTGCAAACAAAAGTGTCGTTACAAAAATGCAACCTATTATACCGAGTTCTTCGCCTATAACACCGAATATAAAATCGGTATGTTTAACGGGCAGATACCCAAGTTGTGTCTGCGTGCCGTGGAATAAGCCTTTGCCAAAAATCTGTCCGCTGCCGATGGTGAGTTTAGACTGCAAAACGTGATACCCTGCGCCGCTTGGGTCGGACTCCGGACTTAAAAATACAAGTATTCTGTTTTTACGTGTTTCATTGAGGAAGAAAAACCATATTATCGGCAGTATTGCCGCCATAAGACCGCCTGCGCCTGCGATGTATTTCCACGAAATATTTGCCGCAAACAGTATACCTGCCATTATGCATATAAATACTAATGCCGTGCCGTAGTCTGGCTGAAGCAGTATAAGGAATATCAGAATGCCTGCATGGATTAAAAGTTTTAATACATTTGCAGGTCTGTTTATGTCGTCTTTCATACTTGCCACGTGTGCCGAAAAAGTTATTATAAAGCCTATTTTAACAAACTCAGACGGCTGTATACCGATAGGTCCGAATCTTATCCAACTTTTACTGCCCGTGCTTTCTCTGCCGATGCCGATAATAAGCACCATCACAAGAGAAACTATGCATAACCCGTATATAAATTTAGATAAATCGCCAAGGTCTTCATAATCAATCGCAGCAAAAATTGCCATTGCACATATACCCACAATGGCTGCTACCGACTGAATAATTATATATTTTGTTCCGCCCGACATAGTGTTAACTGCGCTTGAAATTATAACTATGCCAAAAACAGTGCAAAAAAGCGTTAGTGATATAACTATCCAATCAAGATTTGAATAATCTATAGAGGTGTTTCTTTTCATAAATTTCTCCCTAAGTATTTCTATAATATATATTATAACATTAAATGCCAAAAAAACAATAATTTTGTTTACGAATTGTTTAAAAAATAATTATTGCAAAGGATTGCGAAATATTGTATAATTGAAACAGTATATAATAGGGGTAGAATGGTATTGTTCGGATATGTTACTTTTTATAAAGATGAATTAAAAATTAAAGATTATAATAAATTCAAAGCGTATTACTGCGGTTTATGCAAAGAACTGGGCAAACGCTTTAATCAGTTGGTGCGTTTGGGTTTAAGTTATGACTTTACATTTCTTGCTTTGCTGCTTGATTCTGTTGATGATATTCAAACAGAGTTTTCGCAGGAGGGATGCTTTAAGCATATTGGCAAAAAGCGAGTAACGGTTAAGAAAAATCCGCATGTTCAATATGCTGCTGATATGAGTGTAGTGTTTATGTATTTTAAACTTTTAGACGATATACATGATGATTTTTCTTTAAAATCAGCAGTTGCCATTGTACCATATTGGTTTGCGGTGCGAAAAGTAAAGCGCAAGTACCCCAAAATAGTAGAAACTGTGCGTTCCAATTTAAAAACATTGTCCGCTTTGGAAAATAAAAATTGTGCAAGTGTAGACGAAGTTGCACATACGTTTGCGGGTATTATGGAAGTTCTTTTCGATAAAGACGATGAAAATCTTAAAAGATTAGGTTATAACATCGGCAGATTTATTTATATTGCTGACGCCGCAAACGATTTTGAAAGTGATGTTAAAAAGAATAAGTACAATCCTTTTAAATATGCTTATCCCGATAAAAACGTCGATGAAATTAAGTTGACGGCAGGGCAGTCTATGCTTTTTACGCTTGCGATGGCGGGGCAGAATTACGAGTCTTTGAATATTATAAAAAACAAGGATTTGCTTGATAATATAATATACCTTGGTTTAAGGCACAGAATGGATATGATACTGTGCACCAAGGCTTGCGAAAAGAGAGGAAAAACTGATGGAAAATCCGTATAAAGTGTTGGGCGTACGAGAGGGTGCGTCTGCAGACGAAATAAAAACTGCATATAAAGAACTGGCTAAAAAGTATCACCCCGATAAATATGTAAATAACCCGTTGGGTGACCTTGCGGCTGAAAAAATGAAAGAAATAAACGAAGCCTATGACTATCTTATGAAAAACGGTGGCGCAGGTAATCGCAGTTACGGAAGTGCTAACCATAGTGGCCAGGGATATTCGTATCAGAGCAACAATAATTATGCTTATATCCGTAGCCTTATAAACAGCGGAAATATAGGCGAGGCCGAAAGACAACTCAATAACATAAAAATCCGTGATGCGGAATGGAATTATCTTATGGGATTGGTTATGATGCGAAAGGGTTGGTACGACAGTGCATATCAGTACCTTCTCCATGCAACACAAATGGCTCCGCACAATGCAGAGTATCGCAATGCATTTAACAGCATTAGCCGTGCGGGAAACATGTACAGAAATATGGGTGCTGACCGTGGATACGGTCAGGGCGGAATGAGCACTTGTGATTGCTGTTCAAACCTCATTTGTGCAGACTGTTGCTGTGAGATGATGGGCGGAGATTTAATATCTTGTTGTTAGGGGCTGATTAATATAAACACAAAAAAGATTGCTTTTGGCGGTGTTATGGCGGCACTGTCGGTAGTGGTTTTGTATATTGCTTCCGTATTGCCGATTTTAAAACTTGCTGTGTGCCTTGTGGCATCAGCAATTGTGTGTATCACTATGATGAAATACGGCGCCAGGGGAGCATTAGTTCTTTATCTTGCAACATCGGTTGTTTCAATTATAATTTCGCCTGATAAAACTGTTGCTTTCGGGTATCTTTTGTTTTTCGGTAATTACCCTATTATAAAAGCATTTATTGAAAATATTCATAATCTAAAAGCGGAATGGATAGTAAAAATAATTCTGTTTTCAGCGTATACTGTGATTGCGTTTATGGCAATGACAATATTCTTTTCGGGAGTTATTAACTTTCCGTATTCAAAAATATTTATTTTTGTAGCAGCGGTAGCGGCGGCAGCAGTATATGATGTTGCGCTTAGCCTGTTTATATCTGAAATAAGCAAAAGATTTTCAAAATTATTTTTTTAAGGAGATATACCAATGATTAAATTTGACGAAATCAACTACTCTAATTTTGGAAGATGTCTGCATATAACAAACGGCTCTATAGAACTGGTTGTTACACTCGACTTTGGTCCCAGAGTTATCTGTGCGTCGTTTGTGGGTAAAGACAATTTTATGTGGGAGGATACCGCAAGAGAGTACTCTAACGATGTAAACGGCAAAAAGTTTTATAACTACGGCGGACACAGATTATGGATTTCGCCCGAAACTTTTCCCGATACATATTATCCCGATAACGACCCCGTTTCGTATGAAGTAAAAGGCGACACGGTTACATTTACACAGCCTCAGCAGACAACTGGTTTTGCACTTAAAATTGATATTACTATGAGTGCAGACGAAAACAGGGTAGATCTGCGCCACTATGTAACCAATAATACAGGTGTAGAACGCAAGGTTGCACCGTGGGCTATAACAATGCTTGCAAACGGAGGACATGAGATAATTCCCGTTAATGATAACGATACAGGCTACCTTGCAAACAGATACGTTGTTCTCTGGCCGTATGCCAAAATGAACGACCCCCGTATAAACTGGGGCGATAAATATATGGTTCTGGACCAGACAAACGAGCAGGCTGCTGAGATGACATCTCCGTTCAAGATAGGCATTTCACAGATTCACCCGTGGGCGGTTTATCTTAAAAACAATCAGATATTTATGAAAAGATACACTTTCTATCCCGATGCTGAATATCCTGACGGAAACTGTTCTTTTGAAACATATTCGTGCAAGAGTTTTATAGAAATGGAAACTGTAGGAACATACAGAACTATGGCAAACGGTGAAACAGCCGTTCATGATGAAACATGGTGCTTTTTTGATAATGTAGATTTTAAAGCATAATATAGGGAGATATACCAATGGCGAAGAAAAAGACTAATAAGAAAACCGTTTCTAAAGAAAGGCTTATGGTCAATTATGAAATACTGGCTGTGTTTATGATAGCACTTTCGGTGTTTGTAGGCATAAGCGTATACTTTGACGCAGGCGGAATTATCGGATCAACGGTATCGGATATTTTTAAGGGAATATTCGGTGCGTTTGCATATGTATTCCCACCTGTGGCAGTCGCTTTACTTATCTACTCTATGATTGGTGAAAAATCTGCAAAAAAAACAACTAAGTATATTTGTATAGTTCTTATGTTTATATCTGCTGCGGCTATATATCACCTTTTTTCAAGCGACGGTGTATATAACGGTAATTTCTTTGCTCATTATTACAGAGAAGGTAAATTTTTGTACGGCGGCGGTGTGGCGGGCGCTTTGATTGCAGAACCGCTTCGCTCGCTTTTAGGCATTGGCGCACATATATTCGTTATAGCGTTTTTTATAGTAATGATTATATGTGTATTTGAAATATCAATATTAAAAATTTTTGCAGCAATAGGGTCATGGTTTGGTAAACTTTTCTCAAATCTTAAAGGCGATATGGATGAACTCCGTAATATCCGCGAGGAAGAGAAAAAAGCTAAACTTAGAGAAAAGAATAAAAAAGAAGTAAAATCTGCAGAAACTTATACTAAAAAACGTGATATCGAAAGTTTTGTAAACGATGTTCTCTCTGATGATGACGATAATGTAAATATAGGCGATTATCTTGATGACGAAGAGGAAACTGCCGAGCCCGAGATAAAATTTTACAGAGTCACAGAGGACGATATTCCTGAAGATTTAAGAAAAACAAAAACCGCTGATGAAGACGGCAGTGAAGAATACGAGCAGATTGAGTATACTTATCCCGATATTGAACTTCTGGCACGTCCCGTTGCTAACGAAAAAGGTGACGATGAGGTAGAGGACGAACTTAAAACCAATGCAAAAAAACTTATTGATACATTAAGAAGTTTTAAAGTTGACGGAACTGTTGTTGAAATCAGCAAAGGACCAACTGTTACACGTTATGAACTTCGCCCTGCGGCAGGTATAAAGGTACACCAAATTACAGGACTTGCTGACGATATTGCATTAAGCCTTGCTGCAAAAGGTGTTATGGTTGCGCCCGTTCCTGGTAAATCTACCATTGGTATTGAAATTTCTAACTCATCGCCAAGCGTAGTAACTCTGCGTGAGGTTTTGGAAACTCAGGAATTTTTAAGCCATCCCTCAAAAATCGCCGTTGCACTTGGTAAAGATATAAGCGGTAAACCGGTTATTATGGACCTTGCCAAAATGCCGCACTTGCTTGTGGCAGGTGCTACCGGCGCAGGTAAGAGTGTATGTATAAATACGCTTATAATGAGCATTCTCTACAAGGCTGATCCTAACGAAGTAAAACTTGTTATGATTGATCCCAAACAGGTTGAACTCGGTGTTTATAACGGCATTCCGCATCTGCTTATTCCGGTTGTTAAAGACGCTAAAAAAGCAGCAGGTGCGCTTAACTGGGCGGTTACTGAAATGACAGAGCGCTACAGCGAATTTGAACGTAATAATGTTCGTAATATTCAAGGTTATAACGAACTTATGGAAGCAAACGGCACTCCTGAGAAAAAGATGCCGCAGATTGTTATCATAATCGACGAGTTTGCAGACCTTATGATGGTTGCTCCGTCCGATGTAGAAAATTATGTGTGCCGTATAGCACAACTTGCACGTGCTGCAGGTATGCACTTGGTAATCGCTACACAAAGACCTGTTGTTAAGTTCATCACAGGTAATATTAAGGCTAATGTACCGTCAAGAATTTCGTTTATGGTAGCAAGTGTTCGTGACTCACAGACAATTTTAGATATGGGCGGTGCTGAAAAACTTGTCGGCAAGGGCGATATGCTGTATCTGCCTGTAGGTGAAACACGTCCTTCACGTATGCAGTGTGCGTTTGTGTCCGACAGCGAAGTTAAAAAGGTTGTTGCCGCAGTTACGCAAAACGGCTCACCCGAGTATAATGCTGACGTTATAGAAAAGATTGAAAAAGAAGAAATATATAATCCTGATGGTGACGATCCCGGCGATTGTGACGAATTCCTTTCCGAAGCGATAGATATGGCAATCACCAGCGGCTCAATATCTACATCACTTCTGCAAAGAAGATTTAAAATCGGCTATAACCGTGCAGGCAGAATCGTAGACCAGATGGAAGAACGTGGAATTATCAGCGGTTTAGACGGTAATAAACCCAGACAGGTGCTTATTTCCCGTGACGAATATAACGAAATGCTTATGAACGGCCGCTTTGGCGGCAAAGGTGATTGATAATGGCAAATAATCAGTTTTTGCCCGTTACGGCGCATGATTTGAAACAACGTGGAATAGAACAACTTGATTTTGTATATGTGTGCGGCGATGCGTATGTAGACCACCCGAGTTTCGGACATGCTATTATATCTCGTTGCCTTGAGGCAGACGGATTTACTGTTGGCATCATCCCACAGCCCGACTGGCACTCTGCAGACGATTTTAAACGTCTTGGCAAGCCTAAATATGGTTTTTTGGTTTCATCGGGGAATATTGATTCCATGGTAAACCATTATACTGTTAACAAAAAAATCCGCAGTAGCGATATGTATTCACCCGGCGGAAGGGCAGGTATGCGTCCCGACAGAGCAGTTATCGTATACTGCAACCGTATCCGTGAGGCATATGGCGATGTGCCGATTATAATCGGCGGAATAGAGGCAAGCCTTCGCAGATTTGCTCATTTCGATTATTGGTCTGACAGCGTTCGCCGTTCTGTGATTTTTGACTCACGTGCAGACGTTATAAGTTACGGAATGGGCGAGAGGTCAATAATAGAACTTGCACGTGCAATGCGTGACGGAATTAACCTTGCTGATACTGATGTTGACGGATGCTGTTATATCCGCAAAGAAATTGACTATACAAAGGATTTTATACTTTTGCCTTCGTACGAAGAAGTTAAAGAGGATAAATATCTCTATGCCAAGGCAACTAAAATTCAGTACGAAGAGCAAGACTCTATCCGCGGAAAGTGCCTTGTGCAAAAGCATGGTGACAGATACCTGGTGCAGAACAAACCTGCTAAGTTTTTAAACGAAAGCGAACTCGACAAAGTTTACGAACTGCCTTATATGAATGACTGCCACCCAATGTATAAAGATTCGGGCGGTGTTCCTGCTTTAAGCGAAGTTAAATTCAGCGTAGCGTATAACCGTGGCTGCTTTGGTGCATGCTCGTTCTGTGCATTGGCGGTGCATCAGGGCAGGGTAGTGCAGTCAAGAAGCAGCGAATCTGTTATACGTGAAGTAAAACGTATGACCAAATATCCTGATTTTAAAGGTAATATTCACGATGTAGGCGGACCTACGGCGAACTTTTCAGGGCCTGCGTGCGATAAACAACTTACCAAAGGTACGTGTAAAGACCGCCAGTGCCTTTACCCGAAGCCTTGTCCTGCAATAAAAGCATCGCACGAAAAATATGCAAATCTTCTGCGTGAAATCAGAAATGTTGACGGCGTTAAACGAGTGTTTATACGTTCGGGAATACGCTATGATTATCTTATGCAGGATAAAAATGAAAAGTTTTTCAAAGACCTTTGCTCGCATTATGTAAGCGGACAACTTCGTGTTGCACCCGAGCATATAAGTGACAGAGTTTTAAATTGTATGGGCAAGCCCAAAAGACAGGTTTACGATAAATTCTGCGAAAAATTCTATCTTCTTAGCAAACGCATCGGTAAACAGCAGTATGTGGTTCCGTACTTAATGTCAAGTCACCCTGCAAGCACATTGAACGATGCTATAGAACTTGCACTTTATATGAAGCGGCATAATTTTCACCCTGAGCAGGTACAAGATTTTTATCCGACGCCATTTACAAAATCAACTTGTATGTTCTATACGGGAATAGACCCTACAACTATGGAAAAAGTGTATGTGCCAAAAACTTTTGAAGAAAAGCAGATGCAACGTGCACTTTTGCAATATGATAAAAAAGAGAACCGCCGTATGGTAGAAAAAGCGCTTAAACTGGCGGGCAGATTGGATTTAATAGGTTACGGCAGCGGATGTCTTATCCGCCCGGGCTCACAAAATAAAGATAAGTCACAGGAGGAAAAAAATGAAAATTCTCGATGGAAAAATGGTGTCAGCAAGAATAAAAGAGGAACTGGCAACAGAAGTAGCAAAAATGAAGGAAGCAGGAGTTCACGCAGGTCTGGCGGTAATAATAGTAGGCGATGACCCTGCATCAAGAGTATATGTTAACAACAAAAAGAAGATGTGTGCAGATATCGGCATACTTTCAGAAGAATATGCTCTCCCCGCAGAAACCACTCAGGAAGAACTTTTAAATCTTGTCCGTACGCTTAACGATAAAAAAGACATTCACGGTATACTGGTACAGTTGCCATTGCCTAAGCATATTGACGAAAAAACAGTGCTTAATACAATCGTACCCGAAAAAGACGTTGATGCGTTCCACCCCGTAAACGTAGGTAAAATAATGATTGGCGATTTTGATTTCCTGCCATGCACACCTGCAGGTATTATGGAACTTATTGCAGAATCTGGTATTGACCTTGAGGGTAAAAACTGTGTTGTTGTAGGCAGAAGCAATATCGTAGGCAAACCTATGGCAATGCTGTTGCTTCATAAAAATGCTACTGTTACAATCTGCCATTCTAAAACACGCAATTTAAAAGAAATCTGCAAAACTGCAGACGTTTTAGTTGCAGCTGTCGGTAGGGCGCAGATGATTACCGATGAATACGTTAAAGAGGGTGCAGTGGTTATAGACGTTGGTATGAACAGACTTGAAAATAAAAAACTTGTCGGCGATGTTGATTTTGACTCTGTTGCACCTCACACTTCAGCAATTACTCCTGTTCCCGGCGGTGTTGGTCCTATGACGATTGTAACACTTATGAAAAACACAGTTACTGCTGCAAAAAAGGCTAATAATATGTAAACGTAAATGCTCCCCATAAACGGGGAGCATTTTTAATACATAAGTTTCATCATCATATCGTATGCACGGCTGAATTTGTCATTTTTTCCGTATGATGCAACAGACGTGCCTTTTCCACTTTCAAGACTGCTGTAGATATATTCAGTAGTACCAATTCTGCCGAACGAAAAAAGACCATATCCGTACTGTCTGTCACGCCCTCTGTTGCCGAGTTTGTCGGTATAGATGTTAAGCAGAAGTCTTAATTCTTGAGGTGAGAGTTTTCTGTCGTAACGCAGCAGACACTTTCCGTGAAGTATTGCCGCTGCACCGGTTATAATCGGTGTTGCCATTGATGTGCCGCTTAATGTGGCGTAACCGCCGTTAAGGTATGTTGAATAAATATCTTTTCCTGCTGCGGCAATTTCTGCTTCGCCTCCGCACGAGGAGAAATCGGCAATTTTTCTGTTTATATCAACTGCTGTTACGGCTATTGTTTCACGAAAGTTTGCAGGATAGCCGATTGTATTGTCACGCTCGTGCCCTTCGTTGCCGGCAGCGCAAATCATACTGATACCGGCAGCAGACGTTTTGGATATAAGGTTTTTGTATTCATTAGTCGAGATTTCTGATGAAAACGACATATTTATAACATCTACTTTTTTATCAATCATCCAGTTAAGGCTTTTTGCTATAGATGGGTAGGTGGTTTTGCCGTCAGCATCAAAGGCTTTTGCAACGTATAAGTCAGCCTTTGGCGCTACTCCCACAACGCCCACGCCGTTTTTTTCGGCGCATATGATTCCTGCAACGTGAGTGCCGTGTCCGTTTTTATCTTCTATATCGTCAAGCGAGCCGCCTGCAAAATTTGCGCAGTCGCGTATTCTGCCTTTAAGGTCTATGTGGTCAGCGCAGATGCCGGTGTCTATAACGCCTATTTTAATATCTTCGCCCATGGTTTCGTCCCATTCAAGCGGAGCGCCAACCATTTTAATTCCGTAATCTATAATCTCATTGCGCTGTGCAATGCGTGTTTTTATCACTTTGCAGTCATTAATTTTAAAATTCAATCTATCACTCCTTTTGCCTTTGATATACATACTATTATATAATATGAAAGAGTTACAAAAAATTTGTTCACAAAATATACTGTTTTTTTGTTGGTTTTATGATATACTTAATTAAAAGAGGTGATTATATGCGTGCAGATAAAATTTTAGTTGTAGATGATGACGTTAATATTTGCGAACTTATCCGTCTGTATCTTGAGAAAGAGGGGTTTGAGGTTCATTGTTCATATGACGGCGGTGCTGCGATTGCTGATTTTGAAAAAATAAAACCATCTGCAGTTATACTGGATATTATGCTTCCCGTTATGAATGGGCTTGACGTTTTAAAAGAAATACGTAAAACAAGTACTGTGCCGATTATAATGCTTACTGCAAAAGGCGAAACTATTGACAAAGTGCTCGGGCTTGAACTTGGCGCCGACGATTATATGGTAAAACCGTTTGAATCCAAAGAACTCGGTGCAAGAGTAAAGGCGGTTTTGCGCAGAGCAGATAATAAAGCAACCAACAGCAAAGAGATAGATTTTCCGAATCTTAATATTAATCTTGATACTTACGAACTTAAACTCGGTGGCGAAAAAGTTGAAATACCGCCGAAAGAACTTGAACTTTTATATTTTTTGTGCAACCATGCAAATAATGTTTATACACGTGACCAACTTCTCGACCAGGTTTGGGGATACGACTTTTTTGGCGATTCCCGTACGGTTGACGTTCATATTAAGCGTCTGCGTGAAAAACTGGAGAAATACTCTGACCAATGGCAACTTAAAACAGTGTGGGGCGTAGGATATAAATTTGAAATAAGCAAATAATGAATGAGAGGTGATAATAATGAAAAGGAGTATATTAAAAAGTCTTATTTTAGGCGGATTATGTGTTGTTATGCTTTCTTTCATTATTGCCGGTTCATTCTTTTTCAGTTTGCTTACTGACAGCGCTATAGACGAAAAAATAGAAACTTTAAAGCAGAATGTACCTAAAATCAGCGAACTTTCGTCCATTGCAATATCTTCTAATTCCACGCCGATAATGAGTATTTACCGTTCGGTTATAGACTCAATCACCGCCAATACCGAGGCATCTATAATAGTATTTGATAAAAGCGGAACTATAGTAACTGTGTCCGGTCTTAATAAATCAACCTATATAGGCGCACCGATGAACGAGTACCTTGCAAAGCCTATATTAAAAGGTGAGGAATACCATAAAACCGGCTTGCTCGACGATTTTTTCAATGAGCCAACGTTAACTGTGGGTTCGCCAATGTATAATAATGGTGAGATTTTCGGCGGAGTGGTTTTTAATATGCCGATTCCCGAAATACGCAGTATGAACTGGCAGATTTTTAAAAATTTTGTTTCAATGTCGCTTGTTGCACTGTGTTTTTCGGTTGTGCTTTATTATTTCATTTCAAAAAGAATTACCAAACCTATCAAAAATATGAGCAATGCCGTTACAGAGTTTGCCAAGGGTAACTTTGAAAGACGTGTAGAATACAAAGGAGAAGACGAGATAGGCGAACTTGCTACCAACTTCAATGTTATGGCTACAAGTTTAGAAAATCTGGAGAATATGCGCAGTACCTTCGTCGCAAATGTTTCGCATGAGTTGCGAACGCCAATGACTACCATAGCAGGCTTTATAGAGGGGATTTTAGACGGCACTATTTCAAAAGACGAGCAGGATAAATACCTTAAAATTGCACTTGATGAAACTAAACGTTTGTCACGCCTTGTAAATGATTTGCTAAGCATTTCCAAAATGGAAAACGGCGAATTTCAACTGAACAAAAGCACGTTTAATATAAACGAACTTGTGGCGCAGTCGCTTTTTAAGTTTGAGTCAAATATTAACGATAAAAATATAGAGGTTGAATTAAACCTTTCCGACGATGTTTTAGATGTATATGCAGACAACGACGCCATTACGCAGATTGTAACAAACCTTTTGCACAATGCAGTTAAATTTACTCCCGCAGACGGCAATATATGGATAAGAACGTGGTTAACCGGTAAAAAGGCGTATGTTGAAATTAAGAATTCAGGTCACGGAATAGAGTCTGATAAACTTAAATTCATTTTTGACAGATTTTATAAAACTGATGATTCTCGAAGCAGTGATAAAAACGGAGTGGGATTAGGACTTTTTATTGTTAAAAACCTGCTTAATCATCACGGCGAAAAAATCTGGGTTGAAAGCGAAACGGATAAATATACCAAGTTTGTATTTTCGCTAACTGTGGCGTGATGTTTACAAAATATTAATAATTTATATGTTTTATATTAAAATTTATAATTTAATATTTAATTGTAATTGATTTATCAGGAGGGGTTATTTATGGATAATTATCAGTGGCATAATGACGATTTTCAAACTAATACTACTCACGGTGCTTATAACGAATTTACTTATGAGCCTGCCGACAGTAATAAAAAAACACGTTCGAAAAAAAGATTTGGCAACCTTTCCAAAAAGACTGTTAAGTTGCCGGTAGTAATTTTATCTGTAGTTTTGGCGGTTGCGGTAACTGTTTCTGGTTATGCACTTATATCACCTATGGTAAAGGACGATTCCATAACATTGCAGCAACTTCAGGGTAAGGTTGAAACTCCCGAAACTTCAACTGCTGATGATGCGGCACACGGCATTATTTCATCTGGCAACAGAAAAGTTCTTACCATTCCCGAAATTGCTAAAAAAGTAGGTCCTGCCGTTGTTGGTGTTGTAAATAAAGTGACTTATAACAATATGCAGCGTTACGGCATTTACGGATTTATTCCCGACGGATATTACAATGATAACGAAACAGTTGAGTCCGGTAGCGGTTCGGGCGTTATTATAAGCGAAGACGGCTATGTAGTAACCAATTATCACGTTATAGAAGGTGCCAGCGAGATTTACGTCATTACTAACACTGGTGATGAGTACAAAGCAACTCTTAAAGGCTCTGACTCAAGAACAGACCTTGCTGTTTTAAAAATTGAAGGGACTTTCCCTTATGCAACACTCGGCAACAGTTCAGAACTTGAAGTAGGTGAACTTGCCGTTGCTATAGGTAATCCGCTTGGTCAGGAATTTGCAGGTACTGTTACCGATGGTATTATCAGCGCACTTAATCGTTCTATAACTGTTGACAATAAGCAACTGACACTCTTGCAGACAAATGCCGCTATTAACCCTGGTAATTCCGGTGGTCCGCTTGTTAATCAGTACGGCGAAGTTATTGGTATTAATACTGCCAAAATTTCGTCAGACCAACTTGAAGGACTTGGTTTTGCAATCCCGATAGACGAAGCAAAACCTATTATTGATGACCTGCTCCAGAGCGGATATGTAAGAGGCCGTCCTGTAATTGGTGTTGGCGGCAGAAACATTACCGAACAGATGGCAAAAGCATATGATATGAAAGTCGGCATATATGTATCAAGTATGAGTCCTAATTCACCTGCATATATGTCTGGCGTGCAGATTGGGGATATAATAGTAGAAGCAGACGGCAAAAAGGTTGAAACAGTTGATGAACTCAACGAACTTAAAAATAAGCATACTGTAGGTGACAGATTTGACCTTAAAGTATGGCGAGGCGGTGCATATAAAACAATAACAATTATTCTCGGAGAAGAAATGCCTGAATAATTTTAAGTCAAGAAAAACACGCATCAGCGTGTTTTTCTTGACTTTTAAGAATATGTGTGCTATGCTTAATAAAAATATAAATTCACACGAAGTGTCGGCGGTACTGTGTGTTGGGTACCGTTGGTGAAAAGGGAACACGGTTAGAATCCGTGACGATAACTGTCGCCGTATACATCAAATGTTTTTATGCCCGTCGGTGAAAGCCGGTCATTGGGAAACTGAGAAGGCAGAGCATAAAAATGCGAAGTGTTTGCTTTATATGATGTGAGTCGGAAGACCTGCTTTGATATTATTCCGTATGGGAGTAATTTTTTTGTGCGCATTTTGTTGGTATATATGTACCGACCTTATTTTCGTGTACAAATTGTGATATATCACAGGAAAACTCAGCTGTGGTAATTTTCTTTGTTAAAAGAAAATTACCACAGTTTTTTTTATATATAATTTATTACAATATAAGGAAGGCGAAAAAATGAAAAGAAGAATTTTATCAATGTTTTTGGTGCTTATAATGCTTTTGAGTGCCATACCCGTTTTTGCAGAAAACACAGATATAACCGTGTATCTTTCTGTAAGTAAATACGGAGAAATAGTTGAAAGTAAAGATGGCGATGCTATGGCGTATGTTCCTGTTTCTTTAAGCGGAAAAGACTCTTATTGTCTTGATGACGTGTTTTTGGAGGCACACAGTACATACTATACAGATGGTTCTGAGGGATATGCCTCAAGCGAGGGAGATTATGGACTTGCGATTGATAAACTTTGGGGAGATACAAGTAAAAAATTTGGTTATCAGGTAAATGGCGGTCAAGAAAGCGTTATGGGACTTTCTCATATCGTTAAAAATGGCGATTATATAGATGCGTGTATATATAAAAATGCATATCCCGATACTGAAAGTTATACAAAATTTTATGTAACGAACAAAGAGGTTAATTGTGAAGAAACTTTTACACTTACACTTCTTGTAAGCGGTTATGATGAGAACTGGAATATGGTCTTTACCCCGTGCGAGGGTGCAACTGTTACCATAAACGGAAATGCAACAGAAATAGTAACTGATGCTGATGGCAAAGCAACAGTTTCGTTTGAAAATGAGGGCAGATATATTATTTCTGCAACAAAAACTAAATCTCTAAACGAAGAAACTGTACCAACCATTACGGCACCTGTTTGTGTGGTTGATGTAATTAATCCTGCAATTGAAATGATACACGGTATTGCAAGTCATTATATACAAAGTAATTTAACAGAAGCAGGAAGCAATCTTGCGTGGATTGTTGCAGATATGGTAACTTATGCAGAACTTTTTCCTGAGAGCGAAAATATTTTAAGTGAAGATAAAAAAGCAGACATACTTAAAAAACTTGTTATAACCGCAAGTGAGGCAACCACGGCAGGAGATTTAGCAAAATCGATACTTGCATTACGTGCACTGGGGTATGATGCAAAAAAAGCATTTACTGAGAATTACGAAAAAACGGATGTCGTTGATAAACTGATTGCTTTGGTAGATAATAATAGCGCTGATGTAACAAATGTATACACGCTTCCGTATGTTATAATCGCACTCTCTCAGGCAGACGGATATGCAACAGAAACACAGATTCAATCGCTTATAAATACCGCTTTAGAAAAAAATAGCGAATGGTACGATTTAACTTACGGAACTGATGCTATGACTCCTATGGTTTTAGCGCTTGCACCGTACTATAACACTAATGAAAATATTAAAAATGCTATTGACGAAGCCGTTGATATCCTAAAAGACCAGCAGCGTGAAGACGGTTTGATTAACGGACCTGAAGGATATGAGGCAGCATCTACTGCACTTGCAATATGCGCATTTTCTGCGCTTGGAATAGATTCGGAAGAAATTAAAAATGGCGAGAAAAGCCTTATTGACGGTTTGCTTTCCGGTGCAAATGCAGATATGAACGGTTTTTCAAATGCATTTGCTACTGAGCAAGGTTTGCGTGGACTTTTAGCGTGGAAATTGCTTAAAGAAAACAAGGAAAAAACAATTTATGATTTTTCAGGTAATCCTATGAACGAAGCGAATGTGTCCGGTGCAGAATATGCCCCTGTAATATTTGAGGTCATCCCAAGCGGTGCATCTGTAACTGTTGAAGTTAAAGAAGAATTTAAAGAAAACTGTTTCGACCTTGCAGAGGGCACGTATACATATACTGTTTCTGCATCGGGGTACGAAACAGAATACGGAACTATTGAAATAACTGCCGAAGATGCGCAAAACCATACAACGAAAAATGTTAATGTAACCCTTTCTGAAGTTTACTACAGAGGCGGTGGCGGTATATCGATTCCAGCAGGTTCTGTAAAACAAGAAAAAACGGAATATAATAAAGATGAGACGAAAGAAAATACTTCTGTTGAAGAAGTACAGAAACCAGTTTTTAGCGACGAAGTTTTTACCGATGTTACTTCTGATTCTTGGTACTATCCATCAGTAAAATATGCGTATGAGAATAATTTGTTTAAGGGAACTGATAAAGGATTTGAACCTGATGCTACTATGACACGTGCTATGCTTGTAACGGTTTTGTATCGTCTTGCATCGCCTGATAATACTTCTGTTGAAATTTCTGTTGAAACTTCTTTTGCAGATGTGCCGGAAAATGCGTGGTATGCAGACAGCATAAAGTGGGCGGCAAAAAATAATATAGTATCAGGAATATCAGCAACCGAGTTTGCCCCTGATGGAGATATTACACGTGAGCAACTTGCACTTATTTTATACAGATACGCGTCTTTGAACGGTTATGATACAAAAATTGGTGAAAGCACTTTATTATATACTGATGTCACCTATATATCCGAGTATGCATTAAACGCTATGGAATATGCAGTTAAACACGGAATTATCACGGGTAAATCTGATCATATACTTGCACCAAAATCCAAAGCAACAAGGGCAGAGGTTGCAACTATGCTTATGCGTTTTGCGGAAATGGAAAGATAAAATATGAAAAAAGTTATAATAACATGTACGATTATAATATTACTTGCAGTAGCGTTTTTTTGTAGTGAAAATATTCCGGAAATTCCGGAAACGGATGTTCTAAGTACAACTGCATTACAAGAACCATCATCGGAAGATACTGCCGAAAATCCTATAGATAGTCCCGTTAAAGAGCAAAGTTTGTCAATAGAAGAAATTGTAATCGACATACCTCAAGTGCCTGTTGAAACATCTAAACAGGAAGAAGAAAAAATAACGCCATCAAGTCCTTCTTGTATGTTGTCTGTTAGGTGTGATTCTGTACTGTCTAATCTTGATATGCTGACAAACGGAAAAGCAGAAATAATACCTGATAACGGAATTATTTTTAGTGAGCAGTCAGTAACATTTTCCGAAGGTGAAAGCGTATTTGATATACTTCTTAGAGAACTAAAAAATAATAATGTTCATCTTGAATTTGTAGAAACACCAATGTATAACTCGGTATATATTGAGGGCATTGGAAATCTCTATGAATTTGATTGTGGCAGTTTTTCGGGGTGGTTGTATAAAGTAAACGGCGTTCAGCCCACATACGGATGTTCCCAATACATAGTTCAAAACGGTGATAAAATTGAATTAATATACAGTTGTAATTTGTTTGAGAGATGATGTGCAAAACTAACATATTTAATATTGTATTTACAATCGGAATTTCTATATGATATAATAAATATATACTTATATGATTGAAGGTGATTATATGGCAATAATATTTCAAAATGTAATTAATGTGTTTTTTTGCTTGCTGGGTATGTTTATTATTATTGTATTGATTGTAAGGTTTTGCAGAAATCATTTTTCAAGTATCAAAGAAGTGGAAGCCGTTATTACGGATAAACAAAGTTACGACAGGAGAATAATGAGAATAAGTCAGCCGCCTTTTGCTAAAAAGGAATATATTATAATTTTTCTTACAGAAAAAAAGAAAATGTTTTTTACTGTTTCAGAATTGTCTTTCCAGATGTATAACATTAAACAGAAAGGTACTTTAAAATATAAAGGGAATATATTTATAGATTTTGTTGTGTAAAATGTACCAGAGGTATAATATAAAGAAGTATATCTTATAAATTCAGAAAATTATGACCAATATTGCGAAATTGTAGATATATCACTTAAATAAAGGAATTGCTATGGATAAAACATATATTACCGTAAAACAAGAGGCAACTGCCGAAATAACAGAAAAAAAGTCACGCTTTATTGCGTCAATGTGTCATGTTGAAACCGAAGAGGAGGCGGCGGCTTTTATTGCGTCTGTTAAAAAACAGCATTACAGTGCACGTCACAATGTATATGCGTTTATATTGAATAACGGCTTTAAAAAATACAGTGATGACGGTGAACCTACCAGAACCGGCGGATTTCCCGTTTTAGAGATGCTTGAAAACGAGGGTATAACCGATTGCGTGTGCGTTGTAACCAGATATTTTGGCGGAACACTTTTAGGCACCGGCGGACTTATACGTGCGTATACAAAAGCCGCTAAGGATTGCCTTGCAGAGTGCGGATTGCTTAAAAAGACTATGTGCGATATTCTGGAGATAAAGTGCGATTACACGTTTTTAAGTAAAGTTGAGCATATATTAAAGACTGGTGATTTTAAAATTGAGAATATCGATTACGGTGAATCTGTAACCGTAAAAGTTATATGCGAAAAAACTAAAACCGATGCGCTGTCAGAAGAAATAACAGATACTTTCGGCATAAATGTCTCTTTGCAAATTGTGGACGAAATATATTATACGCTGTAGTTGGTTTGTCTGTTTTACACAAAAAATGTCGCAAAAATTATAATGTGAGTTTGCCAAAAACTCATTGACAAAAATTTCAAGGTATGGTAATATTATAGCATGTGAGTAGCAAATGTTTTACTACTCGAATTATTTTTTTAAAAGAGTGGTAAAAATACTACTCGTGTTTAGGAGGAAGCAAGCAATGCAAAAAGGTACAGTTAAATGGTTTAACGCAGAAAAAGGTTATGGCTTCATTGAGTGTGAAGACGGCGGCGACGTATTCGTACATTTCTCAGCTATTTCCATGGAAGGTTACAAAACCCTTCAGGAAGGAGAAGCTGTTGAGTTTGAAGTAATCGAGGGTGCTAAAGGTCCTCAGGCTGCTAACGTAACCAAAGCGTAATTATTATATACGCATTTGAATTAAATTCATCTGTAAAACCCCAATAAAACATTGGGGTTTTTTCCTTACAATATGGCTTTTTATATAAGAAACGAGGGTGCAATTATGGCTTGTAAAGATGTACTTACTCATATTAAAAATTCGTTGGAAAGTTTCAGCAAAGGTCAGCGCAGTATCGCTGCATATATACTTGATAATTACGATAAAGCAGCATTTATGACCGCATCAGGTTTAGGAAAGGCTACGGGGGTAAGCGAATCTACCGTAGTGCGTTTTGCTGTGGAACTCGGTTACGAGGGATATCCGCAGTTGCAAAAATCGTTGCAGGAGATTATAAGAAACAGACTTACCAATGTTCAGCGTATGGAGGTTACTACCGCTAAAATTGGCGAAAGCGATGTTTTAAAAACCATCATTCAGGCAGACATTGATAAACTGCGCCAGACGGTTGAAAATCTTGACGAAAAAGAATTTCTATCCGCTGTTGAAACTATTGCAAATGCAGATAAAATCTATATATTGGGTGCAAGAAGTTGCTCTTCGCTGGCATCGTTTTTAGGGTTTTACCTTAACCTTATATTTAAAGATGTAAAGACTATAAGCACAAGTTCTGCAAGCGAAACATTCGAGCAACTTTACCGTGTCGGCGAAAATGATGTTGTTATAGCGATAAGTTTTCCACGCTATTCCAGCAGAACGGTAAAGGCAGTTTCGTATGCTGCATCAAAAGGAGCAAGCGTTATTGCGCTCACCGACAGTATGAACTCGCCGATTATACCTTTTGCTACACATTCGCTTATTGCACGCAGCGATATGTCATATTTTGTAGACTCACTCGTTGCACCGCTAAGCATAATAAACGCTATAATTGTGGCGCTTGTTCTTAAAAATAAAGATAACGTAAGAAACACTTTTGAAGAACTTGAAAACATATGGGATAAATACGAGGTGTATGAAAAGCATGAACAATGACAGACACGTAGCCGTTATCGGCGGTGGACCTGCCGGAATGATGGCTGCTGCAACTGCCGCTTCGGATGGGAAAAAGGTAATACTTTTCGAAAAGAACGATTTTCTTGGCAAAAAACTGCTTATAACCGGCAAGGGCAGATGCAATGTAACCAACAATGCAGATATATCCGAGTTTATAAAAAATGTGCCCGTAAACGGAAACTTTTTGTACAGCGCATTTTATTCATTTACAAATACTGACCTTATTGACCTGTTGCAGAGATTAGGTGTCGAAACCAAGGTTGAAAGAGGGGAGAGGGTATTCCCCGTAAGCGATAAAGCAAAGGACGTAGTTAATGCCTTTGCCAAATACGTACTTGATTGCGGTGCAAAAATTGTAAAGGTGCCAGTTAAAAAGATTGTTGCTAACGATGATGGCACTAAAACTGTTGTACTCGCTGATAAAAGGGCAGTTAAGTGTGACAGTGTAATTATTGCAACTGGAGGAGCAAGTTATCCCTTGACCGGCTCAACCGGTGACGGATATAAATTTGCTAAAGACCTCGGTCATACTATAGTGGATTTAAAGCCTTCGCTTGTGCCCCTCGTTGTTAAAGAAGAGTATATCGGCAAACTGCAGGGATTATCACTTAAAAATATTGCCGTTACATTAAAGTCCGACGGGAAAAAAGTTTATGAAGATTTTGGCGAAATGCTTTTTACCCATTACGGGCTTTCGGGTCCCGTTATATTAAGTGCAAGTTCGCATATGCGTAAAAATGCACACTATACGATTTCGGTGGATTTAAAACCTGCACTTGATGAGCCAACCCTTGATAAACGTATATTGAGAGATTTTGAACAACTTAAAAATAAAGATTTTATAAATTCTTTAGATGCTCTTTTGCCTAAAAAACTTATCCCGGTTATTGTAGAACTTTCAGGAATTGACTCACATAAAAAAATTAACGAGATAACCAAGCAAGAGAGGAAAAACCTCGTTACTCTGCTTAAAAAATTAGAATTTGAAATTGCAGGATTCAGACCAATTAAAGAGGCAATTATTACCTCCGGCGGAGTTAATGTAAAAGAGATTACCCCCGGTACTATGGAGTCTAAAATTGCACCCGGAATATTTTTTGCGGGTGAGATAATCGATACTGACGCATATACCGGCGGATTTAATCTGCAGATAGCGTTTTCTACAGGCTATCTAGCAGGCAAGAATGCGTAATATGTTAATGGCAAATTGAATGTGGATTATAACAGTTGAATTTTGAACCTGAACACTGTTCATTAGGACCTACTAACGAAACCCCAGTATTTATGCGGGTTTGCGGAGTTGCGGTTCAATTTTATTTGCAGTAAAAAATGCAAATAACAACTCAATTTCGAAAGGTGGTAGGTATTTATCGTAAATAA
>JAFSCF010000005.1 GCA_017436905.1 Clostridia bacterium
CAGATACAACGAGGATAGCACCGTCCATCTGAGCAGCACCGGTGATCATGTTTTTAACATAGTCAGCGTGTCCGGGGCAGTCAACGTGTGCATAGTGACGTGCGTCTGTTTCGTACTCAACGTGAGCAGTAGAGATTGTAATACCTCTTTCTCTTTCTTCGGGTGCTTTGTCAATCTGATCATAAGCAGCGAATTCAGCCTGACCTTTGATACCAAGTACTTTTGTGATAGCAGCAGTCAGAGTTGTTTTACCGTGGTCAACGTGACCGATTGTGCCGATATTTACGTGCGGCTTACTTCTTTCAAATTTAGCTTTTGCCATTTTTAAAATCCTCCCTTTTTTATAAAAAGAATTATTAAATATATTTTACTGTTTTTTACCGAAAAAAGCAAGTGCTTTTTTCAATTTTTACAAATTACTCAGCTTTTGCTTTAGCAGAGATAATTGTTTCCTGAATGTTTTTGGGTACTTCATTGTAGTGGCTTGGCTGCATTGTGTACTGACCACGGCCCTGTGTACGTGAACGCAGGTCAGTTGCATAACCAAACATCTCAGAAAGCGGAACTGCAGCGCTGATAGCCTGAGCACCTGCTCTTGATTCCATACCCTGAATCTGACCACGACGTGAGTTAATATCACCCATAACATCGCCCATGTAATCTTCAGGAACGATTACGTCAACCTGCATGATGGGTTCCATCAGTACAGGGTCAGCCTTTTTGCATGCTTCTTTAAATGCCATAGAACCTGCAAGTTTAAACGCCATTTCAGATGAGTCAACCTCGTGATATGAACCGTCTACGAGTGTAACTTTAACGTCAACAACATTGTAACCTGCGAGTACACCATTGAGCATTGCGCCCTGAATACCTGCATCAACTGCGGGAATATATTCCTTAGGAATAGCACCGCCGACAATCTTATTGATGAATTCGTAGCCCTTACCGGACTCGTTGGGCTCGATATCGATAACAACATGACCGTACTGACCACGACCACCTGACTGTCTTGCATATTTGTAATCCTGATGTACAGGTTTTCTGATAGCCTCTTTGTAAGAAACCTGAGGTTTACCTACGTTAGCCTCAACTTTGAACTCACGTAAGAGTCTGTCTACGATGATTTCAAGGTGAAGCTCACCCATACCGGCGATGATGGTCTGACCTGTTTCTTCGTCAGTATAAGTTTTGAATGTCGGGTCTTCTTCTGCAAGTTTAGCAAGAGCAATACCCATTTTTTCCTGACCTGCTTTTGTTTTGGGTTCAATTGCAACCCTGATAACAGGCTCGGGGAATTCCATTGACTCTAAGATGATAGGATTCTTTTCGTCACACAGAGTATCACCTGTGGTAACGTTTTTAAGACCTACAGCAGCAGCAATATCACCGGAGTAGCACTGTTCAATGTCTTCTCTGTGGTTAGCGTGCATCTGCAGAATTCTACCTATTCTTTCTTTAGAATCTTTAGTAGAGTTTAAAACTGAAGAACCTTTTGTTACTGTACCGGAGTAAACTCTGAAGAAGCACAGTTTACCAACAAAGGGGTCAGTCATAATTTTGAATGCAAGTGCCGAGAAGGGAGCATTATCGTCTGCAGGACGTTCGTCCTCTTCCTCAGTACCGGGTTTAACACCCTTAATAGCGGGAATATCAAGCGGAGAAGGCATATAGTCGATTACTGCGTCGAGAAGGGGCTGTACACCCTTGTTTCTATAAGCAGTACCGCAAAGAACGGGAATCATCTCAACGTTACAGGTTGCTTTTCTGATACCTTTTTTGATTTCGTCAACAGAAAGTTCGCCTGACTCGAAGTATTTTTCCATAAGTTCTTCGTCAGTTTCAGCAACAGCCTCTAAAAGTGCTGCTCTGTATTCCTCTGCCTTGTCCATCATGTCTGCGGGGATTTCTTCCACACGTACGTCGTCACCTTTTTCATCATAATAAACGAGTGCGTTCATATTGATAAGGTCGATAACGCCTTTGAAAGTGTCTTCAGCACCGATAGGTAACTGGAGAGGCACCGCATTACATTTAAGACGGTCTTTCATCATATCAAGTACGTTATAAAAATCAGCACCCATGATATCCATTTTATTAACGAATGCCATACGTGGTACATGATATTTATCTGCCTGACGCCATACAGTCTCTGACTGAGGCTCAACACCGCCCTTAGCACAGAAAACTGTAACAGAGCCGTCAAGTACACGAAGTGAACGCTCAACCTCAACTGTAAAGTCAACGTGTCCGGGAGTGTCAATGATGTTTACGCGGTGATTTTTCCACTGTGCTGTTGTAGCAGCAGATGTGATGGTAATACCACGCTCCTGCTCCTGCTCCATCCAGTCCATGGTAGCGTCACCGTCATGTGTGTCACCAATCTTGTGAATACGACCGGTGTAATATAAAATTCTCTCGGTAGTGGTGGTCTTACCTGCGTCGATATGAGCCATGATACCGATGTTTCTTGTTTTTTCAAGAGAAATTTGTCTTGGCACGTGATTGCCTCCTTTCTTTCGTCCTTAATAAAACTAAAAAAGTTTAGTGTAATTTTCAAATACTGATTACCAGCGGAAATGTGAGAATGCTCTGTTAGCCTCAGCCATTTTATGAGTATCTTCACGTTTTTTAACGGCTGCGCCTGCATTGTTAGCTGCGTCCATAATTTCTGCAGCCAGTCTTTCGCGCATGGTTCTTTCGTTCCTCTGACGTGCGTAGAGTGTTAACCATCTTAAGCCTAATGTCTGACGTCTTTCAGGTCTAACCTCGATCGGAACCTGATATGTTGCACCGCCGACACGTCTTGCTTTAACCTCAAGAACAGGCATAATGTTTTCCATTGCTGCTGTGAAAACTTCAACTGCGTCCTTACCGGTTTTTTCTGCGATGATTTCAAATGCACCGTAAACGATTGACTGAGCCACACCTTTCTTACCGTCCAACATAATGTTGTTGATAAGTTTGGTTACGATTTTATTTCCGTAAACCGGGTCAGCCAAAACTTCTCTTTTTGCGATAAAACCTTTTCTGGGCACTGTCCTTCCCTCCTTCATAAAAAATGATTTCACAGGTACTCGAACTTTACTTAGTCCGTTTGTGCCCAATACTGAAAATATATTATATATAAATTCCGTATTGCGGCACGACTTACCTTTTTTGTAAGTGTCCAACAATTGGATGTTACTTACGATTAAAATTACTTAGATTCCTTTGGTTTCTTAGCACCATACTTGGATCTAGACTGGTTTCTTGCACTAACACCTGAAGCATCGAGTGTACCGCGGATGATATGGTATCTAACACCAGGGAGGTCTTTAATTCTACCACCTCTGATAAGAACCACACTGTGTTCCTGCAGGTTATGACCGATACCGGGGATGTACGCTGAAACCTCAACACCGTTTGTAAGTCTAACACGGGCCATTTTTCTGAGCGCTGAGTTAGGCTTTTTAGGAGTCATGGTTTTAACAGCTGTGCAAACACCACGCTTCTGGGGCGCACTCTGATCGGTAGGTCTTTTCTTAAGTGAGTTAAAACCAACCTGCAGAGCCGGTGCAGTAGATTTCTTTACAGAAGTCTGTCTGCCGTGCTTAACCAACTGATTAAATGTAGGCAATTCGTTTCACCTCCTATATATGGACTTATATTAAAAGCCAATGGCTGTTTAATAACAAAATTAATCCTGCGGTTTTAATTCTACCGCTACAGCAGCGGGCACATCTATATGGCACATTCTGCCGAGTGCAGACTTGGTTGGTACATACTCAAGCCGCACATTGTGTACTTTGCATATTTCTATAAAAGGTACAGATACAAAAGAATCGGCATCTTCAGCAAGATAGGCTATTTGAACCCTGCCCTCTTCTATAACACGTTTTGACTGTCTGACGCCAACTACCATATTATGGTGTCCTGCTCTCACGTTTATATACCTCCAAACATAGATACACACACTATCCTATAATACAGCAAAACACAATCTTTGTCAAGAACTTTTTTAACAAAGATTGTGTTATTTTAAATTTAATACTTTTTTTTATTATCTCGATACTTCTTTGCGTACTTATAAGGGGTAATTCCTTTAAGCCTTTTAAACACCGACGCAAAGTAATTGCTGTCATTAAATCCGCATCTTAATGCAACTTCTGTTATGGAAAGTTGTGTTTCTCTTAAAAGTTTTTCAGAATTGGTTATACGCACATTATTTACATATTCATTATAGCGAAGTCCCGTAACAGATTTGAATTTACGGCAAAAATGACTTTTACTTACGGCAAACACCTCTGCAGTTTCCTCCTCACGCAGTGGCTTATCAAAATTGTCATTTATATAGTTGGTAACTTTTTTTATTAGTTTCTGTGCTTCGCTAAGTTGTGTTTTTACTTCAGGTATACGATACCTGCTTATAAATATAAGAAGTTCCTGGATATACATTTTAATAATATACTCATAATCCGGAAGTTTTTTTCCGTACTCCATTTCCATTTTACGCAGCAATTCCTCTATTCTTGGCAGATTTTCGTCCGAAAAGCAAATAAACTTATTCTCATACAATTCGGCGAGGTATGGTTTCATATGTTCATCGAGCATATCATCTGTAAACGTAATAAGTATACGCGAAATATATGTTCCCTCATCGTTGCAGGTGATGTGTAAAACGCCTTTTGGCACAAAAACCATATCCCCTTCTTTAAGATAATATATTTCGTCACCTATAAAATATTTGGTATTTCCTTTGATAAGAAAATAAAGTTCATGTCCTCTGTGATAATGGGTTTTTATTCTTTTATCGTCTTTTGCAAATATATCTGTTTTTTTGCCTTTTACTCTTTCTACAAGTCCGTCTTTTTGCTCCGCATAAAACGACATATCCCCACCCCCGATTTTATTTTATCATACAGATAAGAAAAATCAAGCATTTTTTTAATGTTTTTGCGTTTTTGAGCAAATATTTCATAGAAAACACAACAAAAATGTTATATACTGATGTAAATACTATTTAATAGAGGGGTATACCACTATGGAATACAAGGAAAACAAAGTGAACAATATTAAAATTGCATATATTGGTGGGGGTTCCAGAGGATGGGCCTGGGGACTTATGAGTGATTTGGCAATGTGTGATGATATATCAGGAGATGTCTGCCTTTACGATATTGACTATGAGGCATCAAAAAACAACGAGATTATTGGCAACAGAATGAACACTTTAGCCAACGCAAAAAGCACATGGAACTATAAAGCAAGTAAAACCATCGAAGAAGCATTAACCGATGCAGATTTTGTAATCATCTCTATTCTCCCCGGAACTTTTGATGAAATGGAATCCGACGTGCATACCCCCGAAAAGTATGGCATATACCAATCTGTGGGCGATACATTCGGTCCGGGCGGTATAGTGAGAGCGATGCGCACACTCCCTATGTTTGAGCATATTGCTGCGTCGATTAAACAATACTGCCCTGAGGCATGGGTAATTAACTACACTAATCCTATGACATGGTGTGTTAAAACTCTTTACAGAGTATTTCCGCAAATTAAGGCTTTCGGTTGCTGCCACGAAGTGTTCGGAACACAAAAACTCCTTATGCATGTTTTAAAAGACATTGAGGGGATTACTGTTACAGACCGCAGCGAAATTAAAGTAAATCCCGTATCGGTTAACCACTTTACATGGCTGACACAGGCATATTACAAAAATTTAAACCTTTTCCCTATATACAGAAAATTCTGCGAAAAATACAAAGACACCGGATACATACCCGATAACGGAGCAGTTCATGACAACTGGGCAAACGCTACATTGGAAACTCACGAAAAAATTAAGATGGACCTCTTTATGAGATACGGTTATATTGCTGCTGCAGGCGACAGACATCTTGCAGAATTCTGCAATGGTTCATGGTACTTATCAAGTCCTGATCGTGTTAAAGAAATGATGTTTGAATTAACTCCTGTTTCGCATAGAAAAGAAGAACTTAAACAGCGTATCGCAAGGAGTAAACGACTAATGGACGGCAAAGAAGCACTTACGATAAACCCCACCGGAGAAGAAGGCGTCAGCCAAATTCGTGCAATCTTGGGTTTATGTGAATTGGTCACAAATGTAAATATGCCCAATATAGGACAAATACCGAATCTTCCTTTGGGCGCTGTAGTTGAAACAAACGCAGTATTCCGTGACGGCACAGTTACTCCGGTTATGGCAGGTAATATTCCTGATGAAATTTATCCTCTTATTTCAAAAGTTGTTACAGAGCAGATTTTAGTAGAAGAAGGAATTCACGAAAGAAATATAGATAAAATTTTAATGGCTTTCTCATCTGATCCTCTTGTATGCAAACTTTCACCTGCAGACGCAAAAGAGTTATTCTATGAAATGATTGAAAACACTAAAAAATATTTAACTATGTATAAAATTTAAGGAGAGAATATTATGAATTATCAGAAAACAGCAAGACCCGAAAAAATTATTCAGTTTGGAGAGGGCGGATTTTTACGCGGATTTGTTGACTGGATAGTACAGATTGCAAACGAAAAAACTGACTTTAACGGCAGCGTGGTTGTAGTACAGCCTATTGCTCAGGGTATGTGCGATATGCTGCAGGCACAAGACTGCGTATACACACACGTTATGCGTGGCTTAAAAGACGGCGAGCCCACAGTTGACAAAAAAATTATTGATTGTATTTCACGTACAGTAAAGCCTTACGATGATTATAAAGCTTATCTGGAACTGGCGGACAACCCCGATTTTAAAATAATTGTTTCAAACACTACAGAATCAGGAATTTCGTACTGCGACAGCGATACTTTAGAAAGCGCACCTCACACATCTTTCCCTGCAAAGGTTACTGCGCTTCTTTACAGACGCTTTAAAAATGGTATGGACGGATTTTTATTCCTCCCATGCGAACTTATAGAAAAAAACGGCGAAACCTTAAAAAGTATTGTTATAAGATATGCAACCGAATGGAATCTTGAAAAAGAATTTGTTGACTGGGTTGAAAACAAAAACACTTTCTGCAACACTTTAGTTGACAGAATTGTAACGGGATATCCTAAAGACGAGGATATGAACTTAGGATACGAAGACAATATGGTAAACACAAGCGAACTTTTCCACTTGTGGGTTATAGAAGGTAACAAAGATGCTGTGCTCAGCACTATTGCTCTGGACAAAACAGGACTTAACATAGTATTAACTGATGATCTGCCCAGATACAGAACAAGAAAAGTGCGTATATTAAACGGAGCACATACTTCTATGATTCCATACGCAATGCTCTGCGGTGTGGAAACTGTTAAAGATTGTATGGAAGACGAAACCGTAAGTGCTTTTGTAAATAAATGCGTATTTGACGAAATTGTGCCTACTCTTGATTTACCAGAAGAAGAACTTATCCAGTATGCAAACGACGTTTTTGAAAGATTTAACAATCCTTTTATCCGTCACTACTGTGCGTCAATTTCATTAAATAGTGTAAGCAAATTTAAAGTACGTGTACTCCCCTCATTATTGGAATACATAAAACGCTACGGCAAAAAGCCAGAAAATCTTATGATGAGTTTTGCTTATCTTATCAAATTCTATAAAGACGGAACTCCGACAGACGATGCGGATGTTATAGACTTTATGAAGTCTGAAAATATACCTGCAATACTTTCCAACAAAGATTTCTGGGGTGAAGACCTTTCTTACCTGGCAGACGACTTGCAGAAATACTATAATTCAATCAACATATAAAGGGGCTGAATTAAATTGATTATAGATAATATAGATAATGTAGAAATTAATCTTGAAAATGGTCACAAATACGCCCGCCGAGATATAAAAAAAGGCGAAGATATCATTAAATATGGTTTTCCTATAGGTCACGCCACCTGCGATATTAAACAGGGCGAGCACGTGCACACACACAATGTAAAAACAAATCTTTCGGACCATATCGAATATGAGTTCTCAGGAGATTTTCCGTATGAGATAACAAATAATAGCAATAAAACTTTTACAGGATATCTTCGTGAAAACGGCGATATAGGCATCCGTAATGACATATGGATTGTAAACACCGTCGGCTGCGTAAACAAAACTGCACAGATACTTTCAGAAAAAACCGGTGCTAAGAACTTCCCCCACCCGTTTGGTTGCTCTCAGTTGGGCGAAGATTTTAAAACCACAAGGACAATATTAAAAAGTATGGTACACCACCCCAACGCAGGCGGCGTATTGGTTTTAGGTCTTGGCTGTGAAAACAACCTGATTTCGTCATTTAAAGAAATGCTTGGCGGCATTGATGAAAGAAGAGTTAAATTCTTAAATTGTCAGGACAGCGACGACGAAATTGCCGAAGGTATAGAACTTATAAATCAATTAAAAGAACATGCTGCAACTTATAAGCGTCAGGAATTCCCCATTTCTAAACTTAAAATAGGTTTAAAATGCGGCGGTAGTGACGGTTTTAGCGGTTTAACTGCAAATCCACTGGTAGGCAGAGTATGTGACAAACTCACATCAGTCGGTGCTTCTTGCGTTATGACAGAGGTACCGGAGATGTTCGGTGCTGAGCACTTACTGATGAAAAGAGCCGTAAACAAAGAAATATTTGACAAAACAGTTGACCTTATCAACAACTTCAAAGACTATTACGTTCGCCACGGTCAGGTGATTTATGAAAACCCCTCACCCGGCAACAAAGAGGGCGGCATAACAACGCTTGAAGAAAAATCTTTAGGTTGCACAAAAAAAGGCGGATTTTCAGCAGTTACTGATGTTTTAGACATCGGTGATGAAGTTAAAAAAAGCGGTCTTAACCTTTTAAACGGTCCGGGAAACGACCTTGTGGCTATAACAAATCTTATGGCGTCTAAAGTGCATATGATTTTATTCACTACCGGCAGAGGTACACCTGCAGGCAGTGCAGTTCCTACAGTTAAAATATCTACAAACAGACGTTTGTACGAAAAGAAAAGCAACTGGATTGACTTTAATGCATCACCCGTTATGGAGGGCAAGGATTTCGATTCTACTGCTGACGAACTTATTGACCGTATTATAGACTTTGCAAACGGCGAAAAAACAAAAAATGAAATATACGGTTATGAAGAGATTTCAATCTTCAAAGACGGCGTTACACTTTAATAAAATTTAAAGCAGTTTCTGTTTAAGGAAACTGCTTTCTTTTTTATCAGTTTTATCTTGACATTTTACATTGCTTTTGCTATAATTTATTAGGTTGCAACAAAGTGGCACACTTGCCCACAACCTGAATACGGAGAAGTATCGAAGTGGTCATAACGGACATGACTCGAAATCATGATGCCCCTTGAGGGACGTGGGTTCGAATCCCACCTTCTCCGCTTGGTTAAAAGAGCGAGTTCCTCGCTCTTTTTTGTTGCCTTAATTTTTTTACATAATAAGGAGAAGATAAAATGAGTACATTATTATCTGTATCAATTGCTCTGCTCGCAGGTCTTTTGATGACCAGAGCATTTAAACCGCTGAAATTACCATCAGTTACCGCTTACCTTATAGCGGGTATACTGATAGGTCCCTACTGTTTAGGCAATTTAGGCATTGAAGGTTTGGGATTCAGTTCAAGCGAGGCTGTTGCCGCTTTGGCATTAGTATCTGAAGTTGCGCTTGGTTTTATTGCTTTTTCAATCGGAAGTGAATTTCGACTCGAAGAACTTAAAAAAACAGGTAAACAGGCGACCGTTATCGGTATTTTTCAGGCATTAGTTGCAACTTTATTTGTTGATGTCGCTTTGTATTTCATACACATTGCAATGCCCGACAAACTTACTCTGCCACAGACTTTGGTACTCGGTGCTATTGCAACTGCTACTGCTCCTGCTGCTACACTTATGGTAGTACGCCAGTACAAAGCAGACGGTCCCCTTACAAAACTTTTACTGCCAATCGTTGCATTGGACGACGCAGTTGGCCTTATTGTGTTTGCAGTTTCTTTCGGTATCGCAAAAACTATGATTTCAGGCAATTTGGATATGGTTTCAATTATTGTTAATCCTATAGTTGAAATCGGTTGCTCTCTCCTGCTCGGTGCTGTTATGGGTTGGGTTTTAACTCAACTCGAAAAAATGTTTAACTCAAATACAAACAGACTTAATATGACAATAGCATTTGTATTCTTAACTGTTGCATTGTCTATGCTCGATTTCCACATCGGGACGGTTCATATAAGTTTTTCATCACTTTTGGTATGTATGATGCTCGGCACTATATTCTGCAACATTTGTCCTCTTTCACACGATCTTATGAATATGTCGGACAAATGGACCTCTCCCCTGCTTGCTTTGTTCTTCGTTATAAGCGGTGCAGAACTTGAACTTAATGTATTTGCTGATATGGCAATCGTATTCATCGGTGTCACATATATCATATTCCGTTCACTCGGTAAATACTTCGGCGCATTTGGAAGTGCCAAGATGGTTAAATGCTCACCTTCTATATGCAAATACTTAGGTATTACACTTCTGCCTCAGGCAGGTGTTGCTCTCGGTATGTGTGCAATCGCTGCTGCTTCTCCTGAAATGGGCTCTCAGGGTGCGCTTATCAGAAACATAACCCTCTTTGCAGTTTTAATCTACGAACTGGTAGGTCCTCTCCTTACAAGACAGGCTCTTACCGCAGCAGGCGATATTAAACCTATTCCTCACGAAGTTAAAAATCGTCGTCAGCACAAACTCAATATGCTCAACAACAAAAACGACAATTAATTGGAGATGGATGTTTTGAATTCATTAAAAACATTTCTTAAACCACCATTTGAATATACTAAAGTTTTAGTTAAATGGCTGATAGTATCTTCCATTGTCGGGCTAATCGGCGGCGTATTGGGAAGTGTATTTCATATAAGCATTGACCTCGTTACCGAATTCCGCATTGAGCATACGTGGATTATACTGTTGCTACCGGTAGGCGGAATAATAATAGCCGCTATATATGCGCTTTTCCGCAATAAAGGAGCAATAGATACAAACCGTGTAATTGAATCTGCAAGAGATGAGCAAAATGTACCTTTAATTATGGCTCCGCTTATTTTTATATCAACCTGTATAACTCACTTACTGGGCGGTTCTGCAGGTCGTGAAGGTGCTGCACTCCAACTTGGTGGGAGTATTGGTTATAACCTTGGAAAAGTATTTAACTTTAACAAAAAAGATATGCATATAGTAGTGATGTCAGGAATGAGCGCAGTTTTTGCAGCACTTTTCGGCACACCGCTTACAGCCGCATTCTTTGCACTCGAAGTTACAAGCGTTGGCGTAATACACTACGCAGGACTTGTACCGTGTGTAGTTTCTTCTATTGTTGCTTATAAAATTGCAGGTGGTTTCGGTTTATCACCCGTTCACTTTGAAAACGTTGTTATAGAGGCAATTTCTGTGTCGGTAATGATAAAAATTATTATCCTTGCCATACTGTGCGCAATAGTGAGTATACTTTTTTGTACGGCTATCCATAAGTGTGAGCACATTATGGAAAAAACAGTTCCAAACAGATATTGGCGTGCAGTAGCAGGCGGTGCATTAATCGCAGCACTTTCTTATGCACTCGGTACATTCGACTACAACGGTGCAGGTATGGACGTTATAACACGTGCTATCGGCGGCGGGGCACGGTACGAGGCTTTTATACTTAAAATAATTTTTACTGCAATCACCATAGCCGCAGGCTTTAAAGGCGGCGAAATTGTACCGGCATTTTTTATCGGTTCAACCTTCGGTTGCGTTGCAGGCTCTGTTTTAGGACTCAATGCAGGGTTCGGTGCAGCAATCGGTTTTGTGGCGCTTTTCTGCGGTGTAGTAAACTGCCCTATCGCATCAACAATTTTAGCACTTGAAGTATTCGGTGCAGAGCCTATACTTATAATGGCAACTGTATGTGGAGTAAGTTATATGATGTCCGGCTACTTCGGTCTTTATAAAAGCCAGAAAATCGTATATTCAAAACTCAACGAAGATTTAATCGACATAAACACAAAATAGAAGCATTAAAAAATGCACCCCGAGGGGTGCATTTTTTTAGTTTATCTCAAATAATTTACGAGGATAGTTAGTTAAATTTTCAGCGCCGTCTTTAGTTACACGCACAACATCTTCTATTCTTAAACCGTGTTTCTTGTCGTGATTTCCAAGGAAAATGTCTGCACAGAAGGTCATATTTTCTTCAAGCAGATAATCTGACGATGTTTCTATCCACGGTGCTTCGCCTTCCATCAAACCGTTACCATGGAAAGGTCCGTAAAGATAATAGTCGCTATATCCAAGTTCGTCAACGAGTCTCTTATGAAGTTCTGCAACTTCTTTAGCGGGTTTTCCGGCTTTTAATGCACCGATTACAGTTTCCTGAATTTTATATCCTGCCTCAATAAGTGCTTTTTGCTCATCTGTTGCTTTTCCAAATACTACAGGTCTGCCGATTGAAGAAGCATATCCCTCATAACGTGCGCCAATCTGAATAAATGTAAGGTCGCCTTTCTCTATCTTTTTATGTCTTGGACGGCTGATTGCCTGGTCAGAACCGTCGCCGGTAAGTACCCACATAGGATAACTTTCGCGTTCAGCACCGAGTTCGTGCATCTTGCCAAGTGCAAGACCAACAACCTGACTCTCTGTCATACCAACTTTGATATTTTCAAGAACATAATCCATAGTTTTATGGGTTATTTCAGCGGCTTTTCGCATACAAGCAATCTCATTGTCAGACTTTTTCATACGCAGGTTGTTTAAAAGTTCATCAGCCTTTTCGGGAACAATGCCATAAGGTTTTAAACTTTCGCAAAGGGCGCTGTAAACACCTATTGTCATAAGCGGATAACCGGCAACACCAAAGCGTGTAATTTTATCTGTGCCCATCTCAGCAAAAACAGACTCAAAAGTATCAAGTTTTTTACCGGGGTATTCAGGCTCGGAAGACTCTCTGAATGCTTTTAGAAGTCTTATATTTTTAAGTCTTGAACGGTCAGCAGCATATGTAAAACTTTCAGGGCCTATTAAAAGATATGCCTCTCCATCTTTTGCAACAAGCACGCCTGCTGTTTCAAACGACGGCCAGTAGTCACTTAAATAACGCACATACTGCGGCTCTGCCTCATTACCATATGCAAGGATATAATCATATCCTTTCTTTGCCATAAGTTTTTGCAAATTAACTACTCTTTCTTTGAATTCACTGTTTGGTATCATTGTTTATTTCCTCCCACATAAGAAATTAATCGGGTTATTTTTAAGCATAATATTGATATCTTCATCGCTGATGCCTGCTTCTTTCATCATAGGCACAATATTTACTAAAACATGGTCATATCCCCAACCGCCATATGTACGCAAAAGAGTTTTAAGGCATACATCGCAACTTAAAAGAATTTGGTTTACGTAACCTTTGTCGATAAGTTTTTTTACAAACTCTACACGCTGAACATCCGTTACAAAACATCCGTATCCGTCACGACGTGCCTCGGCGTCTACGTAATATTCCTTGCCGAAGTTGTCAAACTCTACATAAACACCCATATCGAGCATTTTAAATACGTAATCTTCTGTGTTTTCAACGTCGATGTGAGAGATTGCAATTCTGTCAGGAGAAACACCTTTTTCAAGCAGAATTTCTGCCGCTTCAATACCATTGGTTGTCCACGGATTAATATGCACTAAAACTCCTGCGCCTGTTTTTTTATGAGCAATGGCAGATGCACGCAGAACTCTTCTTTCAGCATCGTCAAAAATCTCGCTTATACCAATCTCGCCGATAACGCCTGCTTTAATGCCATTAACGCCCTCTGTGAGTTCTTTTACCATTTCATCGGCAATTTCGTCTTCGGTCATAGTTTTAAGCGCATCAGGATGGGTTGAGGTTACATAGTACCCTGTTCCCATTACAACATTAATACCGGTTTCAGCAGATATTTTTGCAAGTGTTTCAGGCTCTCTGCCAATGCCGGGCATAGTGGCATCTACAATAGTTGCACCGCCTGCTTTTTTAAAACGCAGAATTTCTTTCTTTTGTATTTCGTAGTCATCCATTGTAAGATTGTCTTTTAAAGCATACGGGTCACGGTTAAGTTGACCGAGATGCTCCATTTTTACCTTTTCTTCTGCCGGATTTGCAATATCCATTAAAGGTCTTTCTTCAAAAAACGCACTCAAATTAATAAAGATATGCTCATGAGGAGTTACTATACCTAAATCCTCACGATCTACCTTGCCAAGTACACAATTAATACTCATAACAACCACCCTTCAATTACATCTTGATTTTTAAATGCACAAATGCTATTATAAATATATAGTTTTCTATCTATATCATATCATAAACATAGGTATAAACAAGGTAAATTTGAATACAAAATATGGAGTTTTGAGTATGGAAAATTTTAACACAATCAATACTTCCTTATGCGAAAGCACAAACAGAATTCAACTGGGGCTTCTGTGCTTTGGTCATGCAAAAGTCGGTACAGAATGGAACGGAAAAATATACAATCCTATACATTCAAGGCTTTACTATATTGCAGACGGCGGCTCGTATATAATAACCGATGAGAACGACAGAATCGAACTTCAAAAAGGCAACTGGTATCTGCTTCCGTCTGGATGTTCGTTTACATACGGCTGCGACAGTTTTATGGAACATATATATTTTCATTTAAAGTTATATGATGTTGACGGATTTGATTTACTGAGGAAGTTCTCTTCTCCCGTTCGTTATTGCGATGAAAATGCTGATATTGATTTCTTTATTGAAAAATCACGCAGTTTTAACATTACAGACGGACTTAAAGTACACAACTGTGTATATTCGGTATTGCTTTCCATAATAGAAAAATACGATTTAAACCTTAAAAGCAGAAAATTTTCCCCATGCATAGAAAAAGCAATGGAGTATATTCAAAGAAACTTGTCTGCACAACTTACCGTTGAAGAAATAGCATCGTATGCATACGTTTCAAAAAGCGCACTTACAAAAAAATTTAAGCAGGAACTTTCTATGTCAATAACCAATTACGTTTACGACACTTTGATGTTTGAGGCCGGTCAACTGCTGTCGCAAAGCAATTTGAGCGTTGCATCTGTAAGTGAAAAGTTAGGTTTTTCTGACCAGTTTTATTTTTCAAAACGCTTTAAGTCAAAATTCGGAATGTCGCCAAGAGTATACAGAAGAATTTCGCCTATGTAAAAAACACGCAGATATATATCTGCGTGTTTTAATTATCCTTCAAATTCTTCTTTATATTTTTGCTCGGCTTTAAAGAAATTTATAATAATTATCGCCACAATAGGCCCTAAAACCATACCGAATACACCAATGGTTTTTAATCCGATATAAACCGCAAAAAGCGTTATTAAAGGATGAAGCCCTATCTGCTGGCTTACAATCTTAGGTTCGGACAGGTGCCTTATTAAAAATGCTATTGCATAAATTATAATTAATCCTATTGCAAAGAAATATTTACCCGTAATAAGCGAAATAACCGCCCAAGGAATTAAAACTGTGCCGGTGCCGAGAACTGGAATGACATCTATCACCGCTATAACAAACGCAACCAATGCCGCAGATTCCACTCCTATTATCGTTAAACCTATAAGCATAACGATAAAAGTAATACACATAAGTATGCCCTGAGCCTTTAAATATCCGCCACAGGCTTTAATAAGGTCGTTTTTGATATACACGGCTCTGCGCAGTGTTGATTTTGGCACAATACCTTTTAAAAAGGAACGTATACGATCTCGGTCATCGCACATAAAATACGTTGAAAGAAGCATTACAATAGCAAAAATAAATATATTCGGCAATGCCTTGCCTACCCTTGCCGCAGCACTTATAACCGCTTGTGTGGCAGGCTCTAAAATATTATAAATATTGCCACGCAAATTATTGGTTACCATCACAATAAACTCCTGCATAGACGCAGGCATTGTAATATAAAAGTTTTTAAGATTGTTTATAAGCGTATTTACCCATTCGGGAAGAGTATATTCTCCTTCAAGCAACGCAGGAATTATATAAGCAAAATGCTGCAATTCATAAACCGTCTGATAAAACAGTGTAAAAATCAAAAGTGCAAGCAATCCGACAGCAATAAGCATTACCAAAATAATTGCAAGCCGTCTTGGAAACTTCAATCTGCTTTCAAGGTATCCCGCAATGGGAATAATAAGCCTTGAAATAACGTATGCAACTATAAACGGCATAGCAAGTGCAACTGCACGAGGCAGCACAAAATAAATCAATGCCAGAACAACTGCCACATAGGTTATTTTGATTAAAGTTTTTGACGGGTCTTTAGGCAAAATATTCATTTAATCACCTGTTATTTTAAAAAATGATCCATAAGTGTGTAACCTTTTTCAATAAGTTTACCGCTAGATGCAGCATTGTCCTCACTATAACTTACTCCGCTTCCGCCCTCGCAACCGGTGCTGCTGAAAATGATGTACGGAACAGCATCACGAGTGTGAGTACGTAACGCCAACGGTGTCGGGTGGTCAGGCAGAATAAGCATTTTATAATCAATGCCTTTTCTATCGAGTTCATCTTTAATATATCCTACAACCTGTTTATCTATAAGTTCAATTGACTTAACTTTGTTTTCTATCTCGTGGCGGTGTCCACATTCATCAGGTGCCTCCATATGGATATACACAAAATCCTTGCCGTCTTCCAATGCTTTAATAGCGGCATCGGCTTTACCTTTAAAGTTGGTATGCACGTTACCGGTAGCGCCCTCTACGTCGATTGACTCAAGTCCGGCACATATAGCAATACCTTTAATAAGGTCAACTGCAGAAATAACACTTCCGTCAATACCATACTTATCTTTAAATGGCGAAAGTGCAGGCTTTTTACCCTCTCCCCATATCCAGATAGAGTTTGCAGGTTTTAAACCTCGTTCCATTCTTTTAATATTTACGGGGTGATTTTTAAGTACCTCATAACTTTTAATTGTCATTTCTGTAAGGATATCAGCCCCCTCACCTTTCGGCAGATATTCAGAAAGATTTCTCTCTAAAATGTCGTGCGGCGGAGTTAAGTTAAAATCGTAAGGACCTTTGTCCCACACAAGTGCATGACGGTAACTGATGCCCGGATAGAATTTTAAGAATTCATTATCAAAAGTTTCAGCAACGGTTTTCATAATTTCTCTTGCTTCTTCGGTCGTAATCTCGTCTGCGCTGTGGTCTACAATGCGCTTATCGAGATAGTTTTCATCATCACTTACAGTAACTATATTGCAACGGAATATAATATCACTGTCTTTTATATCTATGCCCATACTTACCGCTTCCAGAGGTGAACGACCTGAATAATACTTAAACGGATCGTAACCAAATGCAGAAAGGTTTGCAACGTCGCTTCCTGGCGAAAGCGACTCGGGTACATTTTTAACAAGACCTATCTCGCCGTGAGCACTCATATAGTCAATATTTGGTTTATTTGCCGCCTCCAGCGGTGTTTTTCCGCCGAGTTCGTCTACTTTGTAGTCTGCCATACCATCGCCTAAAATAACGATATACTTCATAATGTCAAATCCTCCGTAATTATAAAATTATCTTTCCACAGCCTGAGAAATAAGATTATAGTCGTTTGTAAGTATACAATCTATTCCCATACTGATAAATTTTTTTGTTTCCTCTGCATCATCAGACCAGAACACATTGCATTTAATTCCGTTAGCATGTGCTTTGTCTATCATTTCCTGATTAAAATAGGGCTTGAAAAGTTGTATTTTTTTACAGTCGTATTTAATTGCTCTTTCAACCATATCCCAAGGCGCATCTCCGCCTCCACAACAACGGCATATTTGTGGAGCAATTTCTTTTAACTGCGCCAAAAGATTATCATTGCCTGTTGTAAAATACACATAATCTGCACAATCGTATTTGTTTATAAGCGAAACTATCTTGTTAATATACTCATCAGGCAAAGTACAATTATTGTCTATGGTTTTAATATGTATGTTCATAATAACACGGCAGGCATATTTTTTAAGAATTTCTTCAAACTTTAATATCTTTATACCTTTAAATTTTTCGCCATGTTTATATCCGAAATCAAATTTTAAAAGTTCGTCATAAGCATAGTCGTACACATTACCTACTCCGTCTGATACTCTGTCTAAAGTAGGATCATGAAGTGATACAACCTCACCGTCTTTTGTCTCCCACAAGTCAAACTCAATCTCTTCTGCGCCCATTGCGATTGCAGCACCGAATGCAGGCATACTGTTTTCAGGAGCGATGGTATTAAAACCTCTGTGGGCGCATACTCTTGGGTATGGCATCTGCTTATCGTTTAAAACCACGCTGCTGCCCGATATGCGGTACTGCCACGGACGGCGTCCATTTTCAATATATTCATAGTGCGCTGCATAGGGATTTCCATAACCAGCAGGTTTATAATACTTTTTGTTTATATCTATATCTACAGTTTCCATACCAACTCTGCTATACATATTGGCAAGGATTGTACCATCAGGCGCAACAACCATACTTGCACCGCCGGTCGGGGAATCCTCACCCATGGAAACTGACGAGCGAAGTACATATGTATTTGTATTATATGCTAAGAACTTTGTTATAGTTGCAAGTGCTTCGTGCGTATCACTTCGCTGGTGCGAACAGCCTATAATAACATCTAAATTCTTACGCGCCATCTTTGCAAACGCTTCGTAAAAATAAAAATCATAGCAAGTTAAAAAGCCAAATCTGATGCCCTCTATTTCTATAACGGTAGGCTCGTCATATTCTGCCCCATAGGAGTAATCAAGTTTTAATGTATTAATCTCGCTGGGCACAAGATGCTGTTTAAAATACATTCCTGCGATATTGCCTTTTCTGTCTATTGCATATGTAGTGTTGCGATATCCATTTTCTGCTTTGTACCTTACGTTTATAAATACTATAGAATTACACCTTACGGCTGTTTCTTTCGCTTTGTTAAGAAGTGGCTGATTATATTTTTCAACAACTGCGTCGTGCTGTTCCTTTGTTTTTGCAAGGCATGGAATATCGCAGTTTTCGGGCATAACGATTATGTCCATCGACTTATCGCATTTATCGAGCAGATCACATTCTACTTTAAAGTATTCGTCCGATTTTAAATAATCAGTTGAGTATGGCGGTTGGATAACACATACTTTCACAACTATACCCCCCATTATGTTATTTAGTTTATCATATCACAAAAAAAGGTAATAATCAACGCTTTTTTATCAAAAAAGAACTTGCAAATATGCAAGTTCTTTTTAATTAAAGATGGAATTTATGATTACCGATTGTAGTGTAGTATGGTCTGTTATTCGATGCCCATGAATTAGGTGCAGTTTTAGGGTTATAAAAATACATACTGCTTCCAACATAGTTTACGCCATTTAAAGCATCTTTGGCAGCGTTAATACTGCTCTGTGCAGGTGTATTATAAATAGTTCCGTTAGCCACGGGAGTATACTGTGTACCATATTTGGTATCGAATATAACACCCTTTACGGTGTTCGGGAACTCAGATGATTTAACTCTGTTCAAAATGGTATTTGCAACGGCAACTTTACCTGCATAACTTTCGCCCTGCGCTTCGGCATGGACAATTCTTGAAAGCCAGTAAAGGTCTGTATCGTTATACTCGTTGCCAAAAAGTTTACCTCTTGTTTCAGGCCCTACAATACCGTCTACACGGATATTGTTATCTTTCTGGAATTCGATTACGGCAGACTGTGTAATATAGCCGTAGTAGCCTGTTACGCTATGATTAAAATATCCTCTCTCTAAAAGTTCCTGCTGTACGGAACTTACTGCATCGCCTCTTGACCCTATTGATAATAAAGCGGAGGGTGACGCAGCAAATGAAGTCATCGATAATGTCATGGCTGCGAGAAATGCCGCAGCAGTCATTCTTAATTTTTTCATTTTCTTTCCCTCCAAAATTTCGTTTTGTCTTTCGACACGATACATTCTAACACACTTATTGCCAAAACCGCAAACATCATATGCCTGTGTATGGCAGAATCTCCGTGGCTCTCACTTAACAATTTTGTAATGTTTTTAACATATTTAAAATTTCTCAAAAATACTCCCATATGATATACAATACCATTTTAAGGATAAGTATATATGTTGGTAAATTCGGATAATAATATCGGTATAAACACATTTCGGAGGTTTTTTATGAGTTCAATCAAAAAAATAGGAATACTGACCGGCGGCGGCGACTGTCCGGGACTTAACCCAGTGATACGTGCCGCCACAAGAACTGCAATACTAAAGTACGGACTTGAAGTTGTAGGCATACGCAACGGCTACAGGGGGCTTTACTTAGGCGACTTTACCCCACTTACACTTGAAAATATATCGGGCATCCTGCCGCTTGGCGGCACAATCCTGCACTCATCAAACAAAGACAATCTTTTTCAGTATCCGTTTGAAGAAAACGGCGAAACCGTTTTAAAAGATGTATCGCATGTCGGTGTTGAAAATTTAAAAAAAGCAGGAATTGACGCTATGCTTATTGTAGGTGGCGACGGCACACTTACAAGCGGACGCGATTTTTCCAATTTGGGCGTAAGGGTTATAGGCGTACCGAAAACAATAGACAACGACTTAGCCTCTACCGACGTAACATTCGGCTTTGACACCGCCGTAAGCGTAGCAACCGAGGCACTCGACAGACTGCACACAACAGCATCATCTCACCATAGAATAATGGTGCTTGAAGTTATGGGCAGATATGCCGGTTGGATTGGTTTAAATGCAGGTATTGCAGGCGGCGCAGATGCTATTATGATTCCTGAAATTCCATACGACATAAACAAAATAGCAAACGCTATAAATACACGCAAAAAATTTGGTAAAACCTTCAGCGTGATAGTGGCATCAGAGGGTGCTAAATCTGTAAACGGCGAAATGGTCGTAAGCAAAGTGGTAGAAAACAGCCCTGACCCTATCCGTTTAGGCGGCATAGGTGCAAAAGTCGCTGATGAACTAGAGCAACTTTGCGGTCTGGAAGCAAGAGCAACCACCTTAGGTCATATTCAGCGTGGGGGCACTCCCACAGCATACGACAGAATACTCTCTACCAGATACGGCTCATACGCAGTTGACCTTGCTATGGAGGGCAAATTCGGCAATATGGTAACACTTAAAGGCAACGAAATGAGTTACGATTCACTAAACAATGTTATCGGTCAAAAAACGAAGAATGTAAATCCCAACGGCGAGTTAGTACGCTTTGCAAAAAATATCGGTATTTCGTTCGGTGATTAACTGTATATAAAATCACCCTTTTGAAGATACTACATTTAGGAAATTATCTTTGAAAGGGTGATTTTTGTTTGAGCAAAAACAGTAAATCCTTCTCTCTTGCAGAAAAAATCGGAAAGTTAATTCCCGATCCTGTTATAATATTCGTTATTTTGTATGCGTTGCTTATGCTTATATCGCTGTTGCTCGGCGGTAGAGAATTTTCTATAGTTTCGTACGACGGCACCAAAACCGTATATGAATTCAAATATATGTTCACCGCAGAAAATATACGCTGGATTTTCTCTAATGCAATACTTAACAACTGGCTGGCATACGGAAGCGGCATACTGGGCATTATTCTTGTGGTTATGCTTGGCATTGGTGTTGCCGAGGAATCAGGACTTTTATCCGCACTTATAAGACGATTGGGAATAATAGTACCTGAAAAATTACTTCCGTATGTGTTGGTATTTATAGGAATAATGACAAATATCGCTACAGATGTAGGCTATCTGGTGCTTGTACCTCTGGCAGGTATGCTGTACGCAGGCATAGGCAAAAATCCGCTGGTAGGTATGGCGGCGGCATTTGCAGGAGTGTCGGCAGGATTCAGTGCAAACCTCGTACCTGCAACATTTGCTGACGTTGTAATAGGAGCAAACGCAAAATCGTTTGCACTAAGCCAGGGCATACCGTTTATTTCTCAATCAGGCGAACCACTTACGGCTGCAACAATGAACTATTACTTTTTAGCAGTGTCTACTTTTTTGCTCGTTATAACCGGCGGTATTATAACTACAAAAATAACCGAAAAAAGATACGGAAAAACAAATTTAACCGATATACACAAGAACGAAAATATAGATGTGACACCTGAAGAAAAACGTGCTCTCAAATTTGCTCTGCTCGGTTTTATCCTTTCTCTTGCATTTGTTATACTGCTTGCGGTTTTCCCCCTGCGTTCTTACATTGACGAGAGCGGAAACAAAGTATCACCTTATATAGATAATGTTATACTGCTTGTTACTCTTGTGTTTTTTGTATCAGGCACGTTTTACGGATTTGCATCAAAAAAATTTAAATCCGCATCCGACTTAGTAGGCGCAATGGCAAAACAAATAGGCGGTATGGGATATGTTATCGTACTGACATTTTTCTGCTATAATTTCTTATCGCTTCTGGCATATACAAATGCAAATACATTTATAACAAGCATTGGAGCGTCGTTTTTGCAAAATGTCGGACTTTCCTCATCACCAATACTTCTGATATTGGCAGTTATACTTGTAACATCAATTATAAACTTGTTCGTTGGCGGAATGACTGCAAAATGGATGCTTTTAGGTCCGCTTCTTATACCAATGTTGTATAACGTAAACCAGTCTATGACTCCCGACGTTGTAGCAGCGGCATACAGAGTAGCAGACTCGTGCACAAACACCATAACACCGCTTATGACGTACGCAGGTGTGGTGCTTATGTATATGCGCAAATATAAAGAGGATTTTTCCGCAGGCAGTCTTATATCTATGATGATGCCCTACTCTGCCATATTTTTAGTGAGTTGGAGTTTGTTGCTTATAACTTTTGTAGTATTTAAAATACCGCTTGGATTTTAAAAGAACCCGCTTCACAGCGGGTTCTTTTTCAAATACTCAGCGGCTTTTAATATACCAATAACCGTTTTAGCATCTTGTAGTTCGTTATTCATAACCATTTTAACAAGTTCGTCTATATGATATTTTTCTACAGACAAAAACTCACCCTCGTCAAGATGCACCGTACCTTCGTACAAATCAGTAGCAAGATAAATATAAATAAGTTCTTTTGCATAACCGGGGGACGGCATCACAGAGCCGAGCGAAACAAAGTTATTTGCTTTAAGCCCTGTTTCTTCTTCAAGTTCGCGCATACCACAGTTAATGGGTTCTTCGCCGCTATCCAGTTTACCGGCAGGAAGTTCCATAACCATTTTCTCGTACGGTTTACGGAATTGTGTTACCATAGGAACATACCCGTTTTCATCAACCGCAATCACTGCAACACCACCCGGATGTTCTATAATCTCACGTGTTGAGGTAGTTCCATCGGGAAGTTCCACGGTGTCTACACGCATAGTAAGTATTCTCCCCTTAAACTTAACGTCTGTATTAATTGTCTTTTCAAAGAAGTCCATTATTTTGATTCCTTTCTGCTGCTTTTTCTGTTAAGTATATCTTTTGCAGTAGCGTTATATACCACTATTCCTCCGACGAGTGCGCCTAAAAAGATAATTCCGTACGCTACAAGCCACCTGTAATCAATTTCGTCCTCCACTGGTTTTTCACCATCTATTATTACATCTTTAATTTTAGCACCACCAATAACCTGACCACTCAAATCAACAAAAGAGATGGTTTCAGCAATATTTTCTGTTGGATACAATGTTAGTGGCCTGTCGTCAATATATGTGGTTAAAGAGCCGTTTTCAAAGCGAAAATCACGCATACTGCCGTCGGTGCGCACAAAATATGCCAATGCAACGATATCTGCAAGGCACTCGCTTTCACGCATACTCTCGGATGCATAGAAAGTAAGCAGTTTATAGTCAACAGAACTTATTTTATAAGCGCCGTTTGCCATTGTGTATTTTGATCCGCTTTTATCAAGCGAAATAAAGATATTATCTCCCACTCTCGGCGACATAGAAATATCGGTGTGGTCATCACAATACGAATACCTGAATTTTTCCACCGTGATATTTTCATTAAGCGACTTGGTGGCGGAATCATTAACATATATAGAATGATATGGTGCCAGAATAATTGACGAGCCGTCAATATCTACAACCGTAGCCAAAAGAAGATGATCCTGATTTCCGCCTATTATATCCGAAACATTGCCCTGAGCACACAAAGCAGGGCATGCACAAAGAAGCAGCATAAAAGCGAGCAAAATTGATATGATAGATTTCATTATGTAACCCCCTTCGGATTAAGCAGAGGCTAAAGCATCTGCTTATACAACAATATCCAATGCAATATTATTACATTGGATATTGTATAAATCAGTAAAATTATGTCGATTATTCTGCGTCTGCAGCAGGAACTTCTTCAACGGGTGCTTCTTCAACAACCTCTTCTGCTACGGGTGCTTCTTCTGCAACTTCCTCAGCAGGTGCTTCGGGTTCGAGAAGTGCACGGATGCTCAGACCGATTTTTTTGTTTTCCATATCAAGTTCAACAACTTTAGCCTGTACGTGCTGACCGATTGTGAGTTCTTCTTCAACACGACCGATTCTCTTGTTAGCAACCTGAGAGATGTGGATAAGACCGTCTACACCGGGGAAGATTTCTGCAAATGCACCAAAGGGAACGATTCTTACAATCTTACAATCGATAACTGCGCCCTCGGTAATTTCTGCAGCAACTTTATTCCATGGGTTGTCCTCTGTCTTTTTATAACCCAATGAAACTTTGCCTTTTTCTTTATCTACATCAATAACGTATGTTTCAACAACGTCACCCTCAGAAACAACCTCTGAAGGATGCTTAATCTTAGCCCATGAAAGTTCAGAGATGTGGATAAGACCATCTACACCGCCGATATCAACGAACGCACCAAATTTGGTAAGCGATTTAACAGTACCTGTGTAAACTTTGCCAACTTCAACATCTGCCCAGAATTTTTCTGAAAGTGCTGCTTTCTGCTCTTTAAGAACTTCTTTGATAGAACCAACAATCTTGTTTCTGCCACGTTCTTTTTTCATATCGATAATTCTGAAAGATACTTCCTGACCAACTAAAACGCTGAGGTCACTTAAATATCTGTCGCTTGCCTGTGATGCAGGAACGAATACTCTTGCACCTTTATAACTTACTACGATACCTTTGTTTACAACCTGAATTACTTTGCCTGTGAGAATTTCTTTGCTCTCAGCAGCAGCAACAAGCAGGTTTTCGCTATTGATAGCGTCAATCTTTTTCTTTGAAAGTGTAACTTCACCTTCAACGTCATTAACTCTTACAACAAATACTTCAATCTCATCGCCGGGGTTAACCATTGACTTGATGTCAGCATTGGGTTCGTCGGTCATTTCGCCGGCAGGGATAAATCCGTCGGACTTATAGCCGAGGTTTACGCTTACGCCTGCGTCGGTAACACCGATAACGGTACCCGTTACTCTGTCTCCTGTATGTAAAGTTATGAGAGATTTTTCATACTCCTCAAATTGCTCGGCGAAGCTGTCGCCAACAGTCTTGTTCATTTCTTCCATTTTAAATGAAACCTCCTTTATAATGCACGCCGGGGTTGATGCCCCCGCCGTTATACCGACGTTTTTCGCCGATATATCTATATTCTGAGGGAGATCCTCAAAACATTCAATCTGGTAAGTATCTTTACAATACTTTTTGCAGACTTCGGCAAGTTTGCGTGAGTTAGAACTGTGATATCCGCCTATAACTATCATTACATCGGATTTTTTGGCAAGTTCCTCTGCCTCAGTCTGTCTTTCATTGGTCGCACTACATATTGTATCAAAAATCTGTATGGTTTTGCAATGGTTTTTTAAAAATTTTTCAATTTTTTTAAAAGTTTTTCTGTCCATCGTGGTTTGAGATACCACACAAACCTTATCGTTCTCTTCTATTTTACCACTTAAATCCGATATGTCAAGTGCTACTATAGCCTTATTTTCGCACCAACCGTTAATGCCGATAACTTCAGGATGAGATTTATCACCTATAATAACTATTTTATACCCGTCGGCATAATTTTTAGCAACTATTTTATGGATTTTTTTAACAAACGGGCACGTCAAATCAACATACTTATGCCCTGCCGTCTCTATTTCATCATACACGTGTTTGCCAACGCCGTGTGTTCTTATGGCAAGTTCGGTATCAGGCGGCAACTTATCTATTGCATCAATCACGACAACGCCGTTTGATTTAAGTTTTTCCACCACAGCGGTATTATGAATAATAGGTCCTAATGTAGCGGTAGGCGTATCTGTATTTTCTAAAAATTCTACCGCACGGTTTACACCGAAGCAAAATCCTGCAGTCTTGGCTACTGTAATCACTCGTTACCCTCCGCAAGTGCATAAATATTTTTAAACAGTTCATTACTGATTTGTCCCAACTGTTCAGAAGACAATCTTGCTTTATTATACACAGCAAAATCCTGAGCCTTGCCGATATGTATTGTAACCTTCGAAAAAGGCTTGTACGTCGAATCAATATATACGGGCACAACCGAAGCAGCCGCCTTTACTGCAATAAATGCCACACCTGCTTTTGCAGAACCTTCCTCGCCTTTTTTTACTCTTCTGCCCTCTGGAAAAATGCCGAGTGCCTTACCGTCATTAAGCACAGAAATTGCTGTACGAACGGCGCTGATGTCAGAGGAATTTCGTTTAACTGGTATCATACCGATACCTTTAATAATTGCACCGATTACAGGAATTTTAAAAAGTTCTGCTTTTGCAAGAAAATAGAGTCTTCTTGTAAGAAGCACAACAAGAAAAACAGGGTCCCAGTTGCTTGCGTGGTTGGCACATACTATGCATCCGCCCTCTACGGGGATATTTTCCTCACCGACAATGCGTATTCTGAATACGACCTTTACAAAAGCCCTGACTAATGTTACCAATACTTTAAACATTTTATTCTCCTTTGGTACTTCTGTCAATTATTTTAACTATAGCATCTACCGACTGTTCTATATTCATTCCGGTGGTATCAACCTCTATGGCGTCATCAGCCTTTTTAAGCGGCGAAACTGCTCTGTGCGAGTCGTTATAGTCACGTGTTTTAACATCTTCTATAACCGCTTCAAAGGTAACGTCTTCGCCCTTTGCAATTAATTCTTTATACCGCCTTTGAGCACGTTCCTCAACTGATGCGGTAAGAAATATTTTTACATCTGCATTCGGCAGAATAGTTGTGCCTATATCTCTGCCGTCCATGATGCAATTATTGTTTTTAGCAATATCTTTCTGCATATCCAAAAGCCACTCGCGAACATATCCAATAGCGGATATATCAGATGCGCCCATAGACACAGCGGCAGTTCTTATATAATCAGAAACATCGGCGCCGTCTAAAATAATGCGCTGACCAAGTTCGTTATATGCAATATCAAGTTTTGTAGACGACAGCATGTCTGAAACCATGGCGGCGTCTGCTATATCTATGCTGTTTTCTAAGGCTTTATATGCCAAAGCACGGTACATAGCACCCGTATCAACATAAATATACCCGTATTTTGCAGCAACTGCCTTTGCTACACTGCTTTTACCTGCACCTGCAGGCCCGTCTATAGCAATATTTATCATTTGCGTATCTCCCTTAAATATCATACTACAATATAATAACACAACTTCATATATTTTACAATAAGATTTTCACTTAATTCCTAATCTTCCAAAAATTTTTAATCCGTTGCTGACATTTATTTCTCTTTCAGAAGTATAAAGCACCAGTTCGTCGCTTATATCGGTGAGTTTAACATTAACTTCACACTCAGGCGCATAAATCTCCACAACGGAAGACTCTGTAATTTTAATTTCGTTATCGCCCAATGTGAGCGCAGAATAACTTTTGCCGTTCAGCCAGATTTCCGCCTGTTTTAAATCATCTGACTCAGCGTGTAGAGTAATAGTATGCACCTGCTCAGGCTGTACCTCTGCAGCAGCCTCAAAATATGCTCCCTCGTATGTGTCTATATCAGTGAAAAAAGGCCTTGTTGCATCAGTTTTAAGACCTACCTGCGCAACAGCAATAATCATTACACATACAAAAGCAGACGAGTA
>JAFSCF010000001.1 GCA_017436905.1 Clostridia bacterium
CAGCAGTAAGTTCGATATCCTGTGTAACACCTTTTTCTGCTTTCATTTCGTCGATAAGTTCTTCAAAGTATTTCTTACCAACTTCCATAACAACGTCAGAATACATCTGGATAAATCTTCTGTAGCAGTCCCAAGCCCATCTGGGGTTGCCTGATTTTGCAGCCATAGCCTCTACAACGTCTTCATTAAGACCGAGGTTGAGGATTGTATCCATCATACCGGGCATTGAAGCTCTTGCGCCTGAACGAACAGATACTAAAAGAGGATTCTCTTTATCACCAAACTTTTTACCACAAACTGCTTCCATTTTAACGATGTATTCCATAATTTCAGCCTGGATAGCATCGTTGATTTTGCGGCCATCCTCGTAGTACTGAGTACATGCTTCTGTTGAAATTGTGAAGCCCTGAGGAACGGGAAGACCAATCTTGGTCATCTCAGCAAGGTTTGCACCTTTACCGCCCAAAAGATTTCTCATGCTGGCATCGCCTTCTGAGAAAAGATAAACATACTTATGTGCCATTTAAAAACTACCTCCTAAAATAGTTATAATGAACTCAAAATTATAATTATTACCCAACTATTTTACAACAAAAACGAAAAAAAATCCAGTACTTTTTTCGTTTTTGTGTATTTTTAATCGAAAATACGCCTAATATAAGGCGTATTTGGCTAATTTTCACTATCATTTTGATAATTGCCAGCAATGATTTTATGTAAAAAACCAAGCGACTTATAAAATGTGTCCGTCTGCGCAACGAGATAACGCTCAACGATTGCACAAATTCTGTTTAAAAGTTCCTCTGCGATACTGAACGAAAATACGCTGCGATAATCGCTTTTTACTATATAGTCAATTATTTTTATATCCATTTCAGTAATACTTACGGGAAGATGTTCCCTGCCATCGTATCTGCCGATACAGTCGGAGCATGCAACTCCCCCTTCATAATGAGAAAAGTAATCGAGTTTTTTATCCTTACCGCAACTTACACATCTGCCAAGTTCAGGCATAACACCCATCACACATACGGTCTTTATTTCAAATATTGCTTTTAATTTTTTTAAAAAAGGAAGAATGTCGCCATCTTCGGCATTACGCTCGGCTTTTTCGGTCAAATAAAGAGTATTGAGCACAAATTTAAAATAATCTTCATCTCCAACTATTTCCTGAGCAATATCGGCAACAATATCCATATAATAAGTTGCAAACGACACTTTAATAACATCATTTCTTAAATCAAAAAAATTATTTGTTACCTGTGCAAACGAAACTGTATACAATCCTCCCTGCTTACTGGTAAATGTTACATCAGAAAAGCAAAACGGCTGAAGTGCAGCAAAATCTTTATGCTTATGACTGCGAACGCCTTTAGCAATAGCAGTAAGTCTGCCGTATTCAGGCGAAAAAAATGTTATCAATTTGTCGTTGTCATTCATATTGCAGGTCTTAAGCACCAGTGATGCTGTCCGTATTGTGTTCATTGTTTTCTTTCTCCACACGCATATTATTATATTCTTTATAGAGTAAATAACTCTCTATATTACCCGTGCTTTCAAAAAAGTCCCAGGCAAATTCATTATCCAATACATCCCACACACAAATCGCCCCCGCAAGTGAAATTTTATATGAGTATTATTTGTCTTGTGGAATTTTAATATACTGTTATGTTTTGGCGAAAATTATAAATCGTTCATTCCGAATTCTTTCATCATCTGTTCGGAGTTGCGCCAGTCAGGTTTAACTTTTACCCAAAGTTCAAGAAATACTTTTTTATCAAGCATTTTTTCACAATCCACTCTTGCCTGAGAACCTATTGCTTTAAGTTTTGAGCCTTTGCTTCCGATAATGATGCGTTTGTGCGACTCTTTCTCACAATAAATATTTGCTGAAATTTCGCAGACCTTGTCGCCTTTTTCTTTCATTTTAACAATTTCAACGGCTATGCCGTGAGGAATTTCCTGATTTAACAGTCTGAGTGCTTTTTCACGGATAAGTTCTGCCACAATCTGCTTTTCGCTTTGGTCTGTAACCATATCGTCAGGATAGTACTTAGGTCCTTCGGGAAGATGTTTTTTTATAATCTTTATTAAATCTTCCACACCATCACCACTTGACGCACTTACGGGAATGATATCCTCAAACTTATGCAAAGCGTTGTATTTTTCTATAACAGGAAGCAGGTTAAGTCTTTCGGTGGTATCGAGTTTATTGACAACCAAAACAGTTGGAATATCCCCTATTCGTTCTAAGATTGTGTTCTCTGCTGCCGGAATATTTTCGTCAGGTTCAACTACCAGCAAAAGCAAATCCACATCTGAAATTGTTTCGTCAACAGATTTTATCATACTTTCACCAAGTTTTGTTTTGGGTTTATGAAAGCCGGGGGTGTCTACAAAAATCATCTGAGATTCATCGTCTGTATTTATAGCAAGAACTTTGTTTCTTGTAGTCTGCGGTTTTGCAGAGATAATGGCAATTTTCTGCCCTGCCAGTTTATTTAGCAAAGTTGATTTACCCACGTTTGGAACTCCCACTATACCTATGTAACCAGACCTAAATGTATTATTCATCGTTTTCTCCTTATCGATTGTGTTTTTTAAATATTAATCCTGTAACAAAGCAAACTGCAACAGCAACATATATTGCAAGTATAATCCACATATACGGTCTTTCAACAAAGAAATATATCACAGATACAATTACATCAATATCCCAGAATAAAGTTATCGCAATAACAAACGCCATAATCGCAGATAGCATAACAGCACCTGCAGCGACATCTTTTGATATCTTTGCATTTATATTATATTCTCCTCCGTGCATATCTATGGCACTTTCAATAGCGGTATTTATCATTTCGCATATAAGTACAAACAATATTGCGAACCACAACCACATCATTTCTGCTTTGCTGAAATTATAAAACAAACTTGCTATCAACACCGAAACAGCCGCCACAATATGGAATCTGAAATTGCGCTGTGTTATTATGCAATATTTCAGTCCCTGCAATGCATACAAAAAACTTTTTAAAATTTTCATATAAGCACGTCCTATCTTGTAAGACCTATCTTTTCAAGTATTGCTTCTTCTTTCTCTCTCATAACTGTACGTTCGTCTTCTTCCTCATGGTCGTATCCTAAAAGATGAAGTACTGAATGGCATACCAAAAAACCAACCTCTCGTTCAAAAGAATGTCCGTACTCTTCCGACTGCTGCGCAGCACGCTCAAGCGATATTACAATGTCACCAAGTACCACTGTGCCAAGGTAAGTATCACCTACACTCTCTATAACTTTGCCGCCATCAAAATTAAGCATAGGGAACGACAAAACATCAGTCGGCGAATCAATCTGCCTGAAATCGTTATTAATTTCTTTTATTTGCTCATTATCAACAAAAAGTACACTGACCTCTGTTTTTTTGTTAAATTCTTCATATGCAAGTGCAGCATCTACTACAGTCTGCACTAATTCCTGCAAGGTGTCGTCTACTGTATGCTTGTCCTGCGTATTTTCAAAAAAAATGTCTGCTTTCATTTTCAATTCCTCTTTTCTGTCTGCTTGTTTCTTTCGTGTTTTTCCCTACGCTTTATATCACGCTTTTCGTACGCCTTTATAATCGCCTGAACAAGTCTGTGACGTACAACGTCACGCTCTGTAAGATAACAAAATGCTATATCCTCTATATTTTTTAAAACACTTGTTACATCTTTAAGACCAGAAAATTTGCCATCGGGCAAATCTACCTGAGTTATATCTCCGGTTACTATTGCCTTTGAGTTAAACCCGATACGTGTTAAAAACATCTTCATCTGTTCAGGCGTGGTATTTTGCGCCTCATCTAAAATAATAAAACTGTCATCTAAAGTTCTGCCGCGCATATACGCAAGAGGAGCAATCTCTATGCTTCCTCTTTCAACAAGTCTGTGGTACGCCTCCATACCAAAAAAGTCGTACAGAGCATCATAGAGCGGCCTTAAATATGGGTCTACTTTGGTCTGTAAATCACCGGGGAGGAAACCGAGTTTTTCGCCAGCTTCAACAGCAGGACGTGTTAAGATAATTCTGTTTACCTCTTTATTTTTAAATGCTTTTACAGCCATAGCAACCGCAAGATACGTTTTACCAGTGCCCGCAGGGCCAATGCCGAAAGTTATAGTGTTTTTCTTTATAGCATCAATATAATTTTTCTGCCCTAAAGTTTTGCTTTTAATAGGTTTTCCGGATGCAGTTATCGCTACACAGTCACTTCCGTAAAGTGCAGAGTCGTCTATTCCATCTTTAGCCATTGTAATTGCATATAAAATATTCTGGTCAGTAAGAGCCTCGCCTTTTTCCAGAAGTGTTCTCAAACTGGCAAACACAGTAGATGCCATAGCAACGCTTTGCTCATCACCACTTATCTTAACCACGGACTCACGGTTAACAATATTAACCCCGAGTTCGCGGCAGATAATATTAATATTCTTATCCAGTTGACCAAAAATTTCGCCCACTTGCTCTACTGTATCAAACTCAATGCTTTTTTCCAAAGTAAAACCTCCAAAACCTACTGTATTTCTATAGGGACTTCTTCCCCTATTTCTTCTATACATTCATAATTTAGTTTAACATTAATTACTCCATCGGATGCAGGTACAACTTCATGCGTCTTATTAACTACAGTTGTACCTTCCGGCAGTGAACTGTCTATCCGGTTGCCAAGTTCTGTGCAGGCAATTGCTTCTGCCTGCTCTGCTGAAAGTTGTTCTTCGCTCCGCAGAAGTTCGTTATATGTGCGCTGCTCAACCGATACGGGAAGAACAAAATTTTCTCCTAAAGACAGATGGTGTGTTTTTACCTCTTCTTCGCTATATTCGAAAGGCAAATTTTCTTTTATATATAATTTTACACGAAAACCGAAAAAATTGATAGTGTTTTTTGAAATTTTTTTGCCTGTTTTTGAAAAATTTACTTTTATAAGCGGAAAATCGCCTGATTCGCTATGCCACGTCCGTGCTTTTATGCTTCCAGATGAGTGCAGATAATGTATGCCTCCGTACTTTGTATTGGCTATTCCGCTTACAAGCAAATCTCCTTTTTTCACTACATCGCCGACAGTAACCATTTTTTCACCATATGTCGCTTTAACTTCGGTTATAAGTCCGTCTGTTTTTGCCACTATGTTACACGGATGCTTTCTGTCAACAATAGCGGGTACGGGCACTTTTTCTTTTACCTGAACAACTGCACGTGTTCCTTTTATATCAACCCATATCCACGACAGTTCATCTACATCAAGAAGCATTTTATTCTGAAGAGCAGGTATGTCGTTTCCATAACGCAAAATTCCCGTTTTAAACCCGTTTGCTTCAAGTTCGGAAATTATAGTTTCTGACGGCACTTTTTCGTTGCCCTCTATTTCTATTACCCATACAAACGATGTTATGCACGTAAACAAAACTATTGCTACAACACCTGCCAGTAAAAACGCTTTGCGTTTTTTATGCTTTTTAAGTATAAACGGCAATCCGTGACGTGACAATATTTTAACTTTTGTTTTTGTTTTAAATGTTACAGACGGCATTTGTTTAAATCCGTCAATACTCATATTCATATGCAAAAGTTCGCTACCACGATTTTTAATATTCCAGACGTAAATATTCCTGTTCATACAAATATTCAAAAATCGTTCTACAAATCTGCCCGTCACGCTGATACGTACAAAGCCTTTTATATATGTCAATATTTTTATCAGAAACAAAAATTCACCGCCTTAATCAGACCTTCTATCATCACTTCTTCGCCGGTCATTGACTTAATTTCCATTCCCTCGCCTGATAAAGAAATAATATATCTTCCTGCGTTGATTTTAATACTTTCGCCGCTGTATTCACTTATTCCCTTAAAATTTTCTATATACACCTTGGTATTGGAGTCAAAAACTATCCTTGGCACATCCATCACTATCTCCTGCGGGATGGACAGCACAGTAGATATTTTTTCCTTAATTTTTTTTGCCATGATACCTCTCCCGTCAACGCTTGTGTCTTTATATAAAATTATGATTAAACTGCCATTGTTATGAATAAACCTATTAATAAAAGGAGTGTAAATATATGAAAAATATTTTTAAATCTGCCGCATCTGTGGTAATGATAATTTTGCTCATTATATATCCCGATACAGTTGTAAACTCTGCACTGGGCGCATTGTCAACGTGCATAAATGTGCTGTTCCCCACGCTGTTTCCTTTTTTTGTGTTATCTAAAATATTCATTAAAAGCGGCGGTGCGTTTATGCTCGGCAAGTTTTTAAATCCGCTTATGAGTCCAATATTCGGGATAAACGGCAGCGGCGCATCGGCATTTATATTGGGAGTTATATGCGGATATCCCGTAGGCGCAAAAACAGCGGTTGATTTATACAATCAGTCGTACATAACAAAAAAAGAAGCAGAAAACCTTATTTGCTTCTGCAATAATTCAGGACCTTTGTTTATAATAGGCGCTTTGGGTATAGGAATGCTTTCATCAAAGTCTGCGGGAGTATTTTTATACGCAGTTCATATATTATCTGCAATAACTTTGGGTATTGTTTTAAAATTTACGCTACCCACAACAAACAAGCAGCAACCACTTACATATCAGAATACAAATAAAAATATTTTTACATCCTCTGTAGAAGAAAGTATGGTATCTGTTATTAATGTTTTTGCCTACGTCATTTTTTTCGGCATAATGATGGATATTTGCGAAATTGCACATTTGTTTTTACCTGCAGAAAAACTGCTTTCCGATTTCAGTATTAATTCCGATGTTGGAAACTCATTGATATGTTCTGTTTTTGAAATGACCACCGGAATAAAAAAACTGAGTGCAACCAACAACGCACTCAGTTTAAAACTTATACTAATTTCCTTTATGTTGGGGTGGTCGGGTGTTTCAATACATTTTCAAACGAAAAGCGTTTTAGCAAATACTGATTTTTCTTTTTTAAAATACATAGCCGCAAAATTTGCTCAAGGCATTATTGCCGCTATATATGCCGCAATAGGCACTAACATAGTATCATTTGAAAAATCTGTATTTATTAACAGTTCATACAAACTCCCCGATATAATGCATCTGCCGCTTCACCATTTTGTTGTTACAGTTATAATTACGGGCGTATATATTACAATACAGCGCCGTTCAGATTATAATAAGCGATATTAAGCGCTAGTGCAAAAAGCAACCAGAGTATATACGGAATCCACAGTATTCCTGCAAGTTTATTGATATTATAAAATTTATATGCAGTAATAATTGCAAAAATTATCATAAAAACAAGCCACACAAGTGCAAAAAGAATTAATCCCCATTTAAAAAATACTGGTGTCCAGAAAAAGTTAAGTACCAAAGAAACAGCAAAATAAAAGATTGCATCACGCACACCGGGTTTATCAAGACCGTCTTTTACCACAAGATACAACGATATTCCCATTAGCGTATACAAAATTGACCACACAATCGGAAAAACAATCGGAGGCGGTGCAAACGAAGGCTGCTGCATAGATGTATATACACCTTCAATATCGCCCGTTACCAACGTACTTAACCATCCTACCGCCAATGGAATTGCTACACAAATAATAAAAGTAATAATTTTTTTGCCGTTAATTGCTTTAAACATATATAAATCACCTCGCAACTATTGTATGAAGAAAAATATAATTTTATAACAAAAAGAGCACCTCACATGAGATGCCCTTCATTTTAGTCTAAAATATAAACATTTGCGGTTCTTCTGCCGAACTGTCTTACTTTATAAGATGATGGGAAGAAAAGGTCTACTTTATTACCTTTTATTGCTCCACCGGTATCCTCTGCAACAGAATATCCGTACACCCAACTGCCGTCGGGCGCTTCAATATAAAGTTTTGTGCCCAAAGGAATTACTCTTGGGTCAACTGCAACCATACCGCTTGCCAATGCTTTACCGGTAGCGGTTATAGGTCCCCAGGGACCATTGCTTTCGTATGAAGCATCGTATGCAGTTGCTGTACAGGTAATAACCTTTGAATATGTGTAAGTTTTACCGTCCGGTGTTACGATTGTGTTAGGTTTTGTTCCGATATCAAGAATTTCTGTTACAGGCTGTTTTGTAATACTTTCGCCTATAACTGTTTCTGATACCAACATGCCTTCACGATAAATATACTCAGTAGTAACAGTTCTGCTTCCCACTTCGCCATAACGTGTTACGCTTATCAAATCTTTAGGAAGATTTTCATTTTCGTGTTTTTCTGTTTCGTAAGGAATGTCAACCACATCGGTTTTAACTACTCTTTCACCACGGATAACATCAATTTGCATACCTTCGGTTATGGAAGTGTCAAGCGCAGGTGTTACAAGGTCGTAACTTCTGGCAGCCTTACCTTTTGCTTTTAAAAAGTCAGCAACGGTATCTGTGCTTGTCATGTAATCTTTTGTTTCGCCGTTTTCTGTAAGAGTAACATTTACTGCTCTTTTTACAACTATACGGTCTGCATCTTCTACCTGTACATCAAGTCCGGGTGTAACACTGTCATATACGCCGATAGAAATACCCTCACTTCTCAGTACGTGGAACACGCTTTTTGAAGTTCTGTCTACAACGATAACTTTACCGTCGCAATGAATTTCAACTTCATCTGATAAAGCAGTTGAGTAAACTGTAATTGCTGTAATAAGCACAATAAATAATGTAATCGCAGCAACAAATCTCAATCTGCCTTTTATATTACCTACTAAATCCATTTTTACCTCCTGAATTTAACAAGCACATAAATATGCGCTTATTATCCTATTGCGTTTACTGCACCTGGCAGAAATAACACAATTTTCTTCGGCTGGTACATTCTACGTTAATAAATTTGATTTGTCAAATCTCCTTACATTTTTTACCAAAAATCAATGTGCAGATTTACTAACAATTTTCAGCCTTTTTGAGATTACAACCATATTTTTCCATTTTTATAAAAATTGGCGAAATCCGCCTATCCACGTGGTTATTTCAAGTTTACGCAAATATTTTTTAAATATTACAGAAATGTTACGGAATGTAATATTTTTGTGAAGATTTAACGAATTTTATTATCAATTTATACTCTATTCACCTTAAAAACCCTCTTTTTTCCATTTAATTACATTTACAGTTCGCGTGATTTTACGGATGTTTTTAGTAGGTTTTAATAGTGTATTAGTTTGAGTTCATACTTACAATATGCATTTTTAACAAGAAATCTCTAAAAAACAGTAAAAAATTGGAAAAAGTCATTTTTTTAAAAAATTACTGTTTTAATGGTATTTTTTACGTTAAACGCAAAAAACAACAGAGCAATGTCATGATTGCTCTGTTGTTTTCACATATAAATGTATTTATTTTGTTTTTAGCGTTCGCATAGCATTTAATATTGCTATGCACGATACTCCAACATCTGCAAATACTGCCTGCCACATCTGTGCAATACCAAACGCACCAAGTATAAGCACTATTCCTTTTATCGCTAAAGAGAATACTATATTTTCATGAACTATAGCAAGAGTTTTTTTAGAAATCTTTATCGCTTTTGCCACGCCGTTTAAATCGTCATCCATCAAAACTACATCTGCCGCTTCAATAGCAGCATCAGAGCCGAATGCCCCCATACCTATACCTACATCTGCTCTCGCCAATACGGGTGCATCATTTATGCCGTCACCAACATATATAACACTGCCGTTCTGAGTTGACGCAATAATATCTTCCAATATATTAACCTTTTCGTTAGGAAGGAGAGAGGAATAAACTTTGTCTATACCCAATTCTTCTGCTACTGTTAAAGCGATTTCTTCCTTGTCACCCGTAAGCATAACTGTGCTTTCTACTCCACTGTCCTTTAACACAGATATTGCCTTTGCAGATGTGTCTTTAACCGTGTCAGCAATAATAATTCTTCCTATATATATACCATCGTACGAAACATACACAACAGAACGGGCATCATCTGAAGGCTGCAACTCAATTTTTTCATCATACATAAGACTGATATTCCCTACACAAACAATTTTTCCGTCTACTTCAGCCTTTATTCCCTTTCCTGCTATTTCGGTTGTTTCAATATCATCTGTTACAGTACCAGTATAACTTTCTCTTATTGATATACCTATTGGGTGAAGCGTGTATTTTTCAGCGGAGGCAGCAAGTTTTAAAACAGTTTCTTTGTCATAACCATTTTCGGCAATCACTTCGCAGACAGAAAATTTTCCTTTTGTAAGTGTACCGGTTTTATCTAATGCCACAATACGTGCCTTTGCCAAAAGTTCAAAGTAATTACTGCCCTTTACCAGTATACCGCATCTTGACGCTCCACCTATTCCTCCGAAAAACGCCATCGGTACAGAAATAACAAGCGCACACGGGCAAGACACAACTAAAAATATCAGCGCATTTTTAATCCATACAGAAAATGCATCTCCCGTAAATAAGGGACCGATAGATGCTACACACACTGCAGCCAACACCACAAAAGGCGTATAATACTTAGAAAACTTAGTAATAAAATTCTCGGTATGCGCTTTTTTCATAGCAGCATTTTCCACAAGGTCAAGAATTTTTGAAACGGTTGACTCGCCAAATTCCTTAGTTACTTTAACTGTTACAGTGCCGCTTAAATTAACACAACCGCTTACAATAGTATCGCCTTTTGAAAGTTCCTGAGGGATAGCCTCACCCGTTAAAGCAGAGGTATCGACGGTAGTAGTTCCATCAACTACAATTCCGTCAAGAGGCACACGCTCACCTGCTTTAATTATTATTTCATCACCTATGCGGACAGTTGCAGGTGCAACGGCAACAAGTTCGCCGTCTTTTAAAACATTGGCATAATCCGGACGGATATTCATAAGTGAGGTAATGGATTTGCGTGATTTACCAACTGCATAACTTTCAAGCAATTCGCCCACCTGAAAAAACAGCATAACAAAAACGCCCTCTGCATACTCACCGATTGCAAAAGCACCGATAGTCGCAATAGCCATCAGGAAGTTCTCGTCAAACACATTACCATGAAAAATATTACGCACGGCTTTTAAAAGTATATCGCCACCAATAAAAAGATACACGGCAAAAAATGCAACGAATGCAACAACTCCCTCAAAAGGCAGAATACTTGCTGTTATAAACAATATAAAAGAAATAATAATCTTTTTAAGAATCTTTTTTTGCTTATTAGTCATATGTACTCCTTATTCAATAACAAAATCAGGCTCTATCCTTTTGCCGACAATTCTTGCTTCTTTTATAATTCGAGCAAAATCCGCCTCGTCTGCTTCTATGGCAAGTTTTTGGGTGATAAAGTTTATGCTGACTTCTTTAACACCATCTATTTTAGATATAGCCTGCTCCACCTTACCTGCGCACACAGCACAGTCAACTTCTATATTAAATATTTTCTTCATTATATACACCCTTTCTGTTTATTCACAAATATGTTCCATACCCTGATTAATAATTGTACGAACATGCTGGTCAGCCAATGAATAAAAGACAGTTTTTCCGCTGCGGCGGAATTTTACCAGTTGCGATTGTTTAAGTACACGCAGTTGATGCGATATGGCAGACTGCGTCATATTAAGTATCTGTGCAATGTCGCATACACACATCTCCGATTCAAAAAGTACATACAAAATTTTTATTCTCGTAGAATCGCCGAAAACCTTAAAAAGTTCTGCCAAATCATAAAGAATTTCATCTTCGGGCATTTTTTCGTTGACTGTATTTACGATGTCTGAATGAGCATGTATAAAATCACATCTTTCAACATCGTTTTCAATACGTTTTTTATTATCCGACATTCCCCTCACCTCTATCATATGAAAGATTGTTCATATGATATTATATAAAAGTTTTCTACACGTGTCAATATCTTTCAATAAATTTATGTTACAAATCGTCGAAATATGTTGAATACGGGTATTTATATGATAGAATTTATATGGTAAGGTGGTGTTTTGTTTGAAAAAAACAATTTCTTTAATTTTAGCATTTATGCTGGTTATTCCTTCTGTTTTTGCCGACGAGGTCGCATACGAGCCAATCGGCGACAGAATTGCTAAGGAGGCTGCTCATTGGATTGGCTCTCCTTACGGAACATCTGACGGTTGCGAAGGATATGGCAGCGAGGTTGACTGCAGCGGATTGGTGCTTCAGGTATATAAAGCGTTTGGCATAGAACTCCCCCGAAACAGCGCTCTTCAGGCGAAAGTTGGCGAATTGGTACAACTTAATGAAATGATTGCAGGCGATATTGTCTGCTTTATGTATGAAGACGGCTCAATCGGACATGTGGGCATATACATCGGCGGCAATTCTATGATACACTCTCCCAGACCTGAAAAAACTGTTGAGATTTCAAGTTATTTCGAGGATTGGGGCTCAATAAAAGCCGTTTACGGCAGACGAATTGCTGTTGAAAGTGATTATATTCCTGAACAACTCCCTGAAGAGTTAGAAACGCAAGTTCTAAAATCCATATCAACCCCAAACTCACTTCGTATGAATCACTTAGAGGGTATCGACTATATGCCCAAAGTTGATATAAACGACCCGATGGAATTAATTTTACAAATAGGTAATCCCGTTATGACGGTAAACGGTGAGGACAAGCCTATAGACGAATCCGGCGAAGTTTTCCCCATAATTGTAAATAACCGAACATTGCTTCCTTTAAGAAAGGTTGCAGAGGAGTTCGGTGCTGAAGTCAACTGGATTGGCGGAGAAAACGGCGAAATCAACATAAAATACGGCGAATACGATTTAACATTGTGGATTGGGCAAGAATACATTATGTCAAACGGCATATCTGTAACAATAGATTCTGCACCTGTAATTTTGGAGGGCAGAACATATCTTCCCATAAAATTTATTGCAGATGAGTTCGGGTGGAACGTTGACTGGAACGATAACGAAAAAACCGTAACCCTGTCTGCAAATCAAGACGCCTATTATGACGACTATTATTACAACTATGGTTACGGTTATTAATTCAATATCTCTGTATTTATAAGTTCGTTTATACTGTTTATATCCGGTATATAAAAAACTCTGTCTGCTATTACGGTGTGCGTTCCGGGAACAGTATAATACTGATTTGTGTGTTCTTTAAATTTATTAATAAAATCTGAGTATTCGTTAATTTTAAGCAATGTAAGGTCTGTACTCGATACACTTAATATCTGTTTAAGATATTCATTCAAGTTGCCTTGCTGCCACAATGCTTCGGAAAAGATATATTTTATTGCGGCAGAATAACTTAAATCTCCGCTATACAAATCAGTGGTTTTAATTATAAGATGATAATCAACCGGAATGGGTACAATATCTGCAATAACATTACGAAGCATCTCTACCCCGCCGATATTAATCACATCTTTAAACATCTGATCGCTCGTAGCAACTTTAATTCTGGTGTCGGCAGGAACAGTAATCGTTTTTATAGTTTTATCCTTAGGGTCAAAACTAACTATTACGTTTGTATCCAATGTGTTTGTATCACCATTCTGGACTGAGATAAAAATATTTTTATTAACAAAATCATCAACGACGGTTTTAGTTGAGTCAACATTGTTTTTTGCATCAAATATTCCGTAACACACAAATGCGCCAGCCACAGCCATAAACACAGTTATTGCCACGGCAATAAAGGGCCATACAGTTTTATATTTTATCTCAATCACCTCTTTTGAAAAAATAAAGTCTACCTATATTGTATTAAACATTAAGCAAAATATCAAGAAAAATTTTTGTTTTTTATGTAATTATAATAAAAGCAAGTTTTATAACCAATCTAAAACACATTATTTCCCTGGAAATAGATAATAATTATAAATGCAAAAACCACTCTTAACGAGTGGTTTTTGCATTTACAGAACAAATTTCACCTTATTATAAATTTCATCAGCAATATCTTCTATTGTACGAACTTTTCCGTCTTTAACGCACGATATTGTATGCCATCCGTATTTATTGGCGACACCAACGGCATTATTATAAGACTTGGTAAGATACTCCGTATCGCTTTCGTGAATATCTTTAACATCGCTATGGTTGATTTTGTTCTTTCTGTTATGCATAAGTTCAATTGCGTATTTTACGGGCATATCAAGAAAGATAATCAAATCCGGTTCAGGAAGAGAAAGTTTTTTATATTCAAAATCATAAAGCCAATCGAGAAATGCATCTTTTTCGGCGGAAATATCAATTTTTGACGCCTGATGCACCATATTGGAAGTTACATATCTGTCGGCAATAACAATTCCGTCATTATGGAAAATATCCTTCCACTCTCCGTTTACAGAAGCATATCTGTCAAGCGCAAAAAAGGACGATGCAGTATATGCATTTACACTATTAGCGTCAGTTCCGAAATCGCCGTTTAAATACATTTTAACGATTGACGATGACGGACTTTCGTAATTCGGGAACGACACTTTATTAACACGTTCAAATTCGCTGTTCAGCCGTTTATACAACATTTCAGTCTGGGTGGCTTTTCCGCTTGAATCCACACCTTCTATAACAATAAGTTTACTCATTTGCCACTCACCTTCATACTGCCGAAATATTCTCTTTTTTCAAGCATTTTTCCGCACGACATAGCGCCCTCCGGACAAGGCCCGTTTACACATCTTGGACCTGCTTTGGCAAACAATGTAGGCGCAACCTCTTTTACCAGTACGAGCATCCGGCATGCAAGGTCACGGATTTCCCACTGCGCACGTTCACAACATCTGTGATGGAAAAAGTTCATAAGACTACGTGCGTTCAAAGTGGCAATCATTTTTGTTTCGCATGCATTAGGCAGAACATACCTGGCATCTTCAATAGCCTTTTTCTCAGCAGCATTCTTTGCTTTATTCTCGTCCATTCCGCAAGATACCATATCCGCATAATGCTTTTTATACAAAATATCGGCAAGTTCGTTATACGACTTAACATCGTCTTCCATTGCTTTTAAAAATGCAGCCTTTGCCTCGGGGAGATTTTCAATCTCCGGCGGGGTTACAAATTCAAACTGACCTTCCTTTACATATCTTTGAGATTTAACGCTGTACGAGGCAAGTCTGTGCCTTGTAAACTGCGCAAGCAAAGAACGGCTTACACCTTCAATACCAAAAGTAAAGGTAATATGTTCAATCGGGCTCTCGTGCCCCATACTCATAAGACGTTTTAAAAACTTTTCGGTTTTTTCTTCATCAAGCCCCTCTAATATGCCGTCTATCCCAGATGAAGAATAGCATAGTTTTGCTGCGGCAGCAATTATTTTCTCCGGTTCCGGAGTGTGTTGTAAAAGTTCAACGTTCATATTTATCCCCTATTCTTGTTTGAATTTTTTGCCTTTAAACAAAACCGTTATACCGAATTTCGGCAAATCAAGCATTCTGAAAAAGCGTTTAGGTTGCTTGATAAGTCGGTAAAGCCATTCTATGCCGTGTTTCTGATAAAACTCAGGAGCACGTTCAACCGTCCCTGCAAAAACGTCTAAACTTCCGCCCAAACCCATACATACTTTACAGTTAAGCTCTTTTTTATGGTAATCAATCCATTTTTCCTGCTTGGGTGCGCCAAGGCACACAAACAGTACATCAGGTGATTTCATATTAATATCTTCAATTATTTGCTTTTCTTTTTCCGAATCAAAGTAACCGTCCGCACAACCGGAAATTATAAGTCCCGGGTGCTTTCTTTGTATATTTTCGGCAGCGGTTTCGGCAACACCGGGCTTAGAGCCGAAAAGGTATATGCTTTTCCCCTCTGCACTCATCTTTTCAAGCAGACTGCACGCAACATCATAGCCGGCACATCGTTCTTCAATAGGATTTTTTAAAATCTTAGATGCATACACAACACCTATACCATCTGCCGTTAAAAGCGAAGCATCATTTAAAACATCACGAATCTCATCGCTTCGGTACCCCTGCATAATTATCTCCGAATTAGGGGTATAAACTGTTTTAGTTTCTCCACCCTCTTCAATGTAGTTCATAATAATGTCTGACGCCTGCTCAATACTTACTTTATCTACCTTTATGCCAAGTATATTTACTTTATCCGCCATAGTATCCTCCAAGGATATAAATAGTTAATTAAATCATACCATAAATTGCGTATCAAGTCAAATAAAAAGTCCGCCTTACGACGGACTAATTTTTAAGATATTATTCACCTTTTAACATACTTTCGAGTCTATCCAGACCTTCTTTAATATTTTCCATACTGGTAGCGTATGACCAACGCACATGGTTAGGGGCAGCAAAGCCTGTTCCGGGGACAACCGCAACAAGTTTTTCATCTAAGAACACCTGTGCAAAATCGTCGCTGCTTTCAATTATTTTTCCGCAGATTTCCCTGCCGATGAGTTTTTCAATATTCATCATTACATAAAAAGCACCGTCAGGCATAAGGCATGATACGCCGTCTATACTGTTTATACGTTCAACCATATAATCTCTACGCTCTTTAAACGCCTTCTTCATCATATTAAGGTCATCAACAGGGCCGTCAAGCGCAACCCCTGCAGCAACCTGCGCAATAGAGTTAGGGTTAGATGTAGCATGGCTCTGTACACTACCCATTGTCTTTGCAAGTTCTCTCGGTGCGGCAAGATAACCTATTCTCCAGCCGGTCATTGCATATGTTTTGGAAACACCATTGATTATGATAGTAAGATTTTTAATTTCTTCGCCAAAAGAAGCAATGCTTACGTGTTTTGTGCTGCCGTAAATAAGATGTTCATAAATTTCATCAGAAATTACATACAGATTATATTCTACTGCAACCTGCGCAATTTCACGCAGTACTTCAACAGTATACACCATACCTGTAGGGTTACTGGGGCTGTTTAAAATAAACGCACGTGTGTTAGGTGTGATTGCAGAAATCAAATCTCTTGCGGTAAATTTAAAATTATTCTCTTCTTTTGTTTGCAAAATAACGGGTACACCGTCGTTGAGTTTAACCATTTCAGGGTAACTAACCCAGAAAGGTGCGGGAATGATAACCTCATCGCCGGGATTTAAAATAGCACCGAATGCGTTCATAAGAGAATGTTTTGCACCATTACTGATGATTATCTGGTCGGTTGTATAGTCTAAACCGTTATCACGTTTCAGTTTGCGTACAACTGCCTGTTTAAGTCCAAGAGTACCAGATGCAGGTGTATATTTTGTAAAGCCTTCGTTAATTGCAGTAATGGCAGCATCTTTGATGTGCTGAGGTGTGTCAAAATCAGGCTCACCTGCACCAAAACCAACAACATCTAAGCCGTCTGCTTTCATCTGTTTAAATTTAGAATCAATCGCCAAAGTGGGCGATGGGGAAATGCTTTTAAATTTTTCCGAAATATACATTAGGTGTCTCCTCCGTTTTACAATTTTACTCAATTACACAAATATAATATACAGTATACTATAGAAAAACAAAAAATGCAACATTTTTAATGTGCAAATTTCATTTTTTATAGAAATTCAGAAAATTTTCACAGCAAATACCACGAATTATTTGCTCGGAATAATTCATTTTTGCAAGTTCATCAAACAAAATATTCATTTTTTCACAAGAATCTATATCTTTCATTTTATATTCTATGCCGTCAAAGTCTGCACCAAGACCAATATTGAACTCGCCACCCAAAGAACAAAAGTGCTCTATATGACGGATAAGGTCGACAACACACGCCGTGTCGGTACCGTTTATAAAAAGCGGATAAGTATTAAGTCCTACTACTCCGCCTTTTGCACATATTATTTCAAATTGCTCATCGGTAATATTTCGGTTATGCCTGCATACAGTTCTGGAATTTGAATGAGTAGCAATTATTTTTAATCCGTCAAATTCTATAGCGTTATAAAAACCACTGTCTGAAATATGCGATATATCAAGCACCATACCAAATGTGCGCATACGTTCAAGCACATCTTTGCCCATATTGGTTAATCCCGCACTATTGTTTTCTACCCCTCCGCAAAGAGGATTATCATTATTCCAAGTAAGGCTGAGTGTTCTTACTCCTGCTTTATAAAGTTTATCTATATGCTCATAAAAAAAATCAGGAGTATTGCCTATCCCCTCCAACGAAACCAAAGCAGACACGGGTGTTTTACATTTTGCAACATCGTCGCCATCAACACAAAATGTTGCAAGGTCACTTTTATCGCATTCACTTTTAAGCAATTCTATTAAAGAAAAAATATCTGCAATTTTAAGGTTCCCCGAATTAAATATTTCAAAAATCTGAGTTGCATTACCATAAGTTGAAAGTCGCTTAAAATCAACATCATAGTTGTTGCAGTACAGATTTCCATTCTCAGCAACTTTAAGCAATGTATCACAATGTGCATCAAACATCTAATATGCCCCCGATGCGTCAAAAGCATTTTTAATAATATTTATTTTTTTAGTGCTAAATAAATGACTGCTGTTTATATAAACCTCGGCAACATCAAAACGAACAGGCGCATCAATGCCGTTTACAGACGTATAAAAAAGTGCACCTTTAATTATTTTTTGTCTCTTTTTATAATCAACCGCTTCACACGCAAGGCCGTAGTCCTCTCTGTTACGTGTTTTAACCTCCACAAAGCACAAACAATCTCCATCGTAAGCAATAATATCTATCTCACAAAATTTAGTTTTATAATTACGCTTTACAATTTTATATCCGTTTTTGGAAAGGTATTTGGCAGCGCAATCTTCACCGTAATCCCCTATTTTTTTAGTATTCATTTTACATACTCCGAAACGCCTTTAAATGTAAGCCTGTGTATAGGCGAAGGACCGTATCTGGCAACCGACTCTTTATGGTCCTTTGTAGGATAGCCTTTATGTTTTGCAAAACCATACTGAGGATATATTTTATCCATTTCGGTTATGTATCTGTCTCTTTCAACCTTAGCAAGAATTGACGCCGCCGCAATAGCCTGCACCTTTGCATCGCCCTTTACAACCGACTCATATGGAATATCCATCTCGGGTGCACGATTACCGTCCAAAAGTGCAAAATCCGCCTTTTGCGAAAGATTATCCAACGCCATTTTAAACGCTCTCATAGCAGCATTTAAAATGTTTATTTTGTCAATTTCTTTTTCGTCAACACTCACTATTGAATAAGCGAGCGCAGATTCTTTTATAACATCATAAAGTTGTTCACGTTTCTTTTCACTTAATTTTTTAGAATCGTTTATTCCTTCAATAACTAACCCTCTCGGGAAAATAACGGCAGCAGCATAAACGGGTCCTGCAAGCGGTCCCCTGCCAGCCTCGTCAACACCTGCTACAAACTCATAACCGGCATCCCATAATTTTTTTTCGTATTCAAGCATATCAGCCATTTTATACACTCCTAATTTTTCGGTGGAATTTCCAATGTTATATTGCCGAGTTTTGCACCACGGAATTCGTCAAGCAAAATAGAAGCAGCACGTAAAGTATCTATTTCACCGCCTGATACTACAAAACCTCTTTTGCGCCCCAAAAGTTCCAAAAGTTCGTATCCTTTGAGCCCATCCATATCAGTCATTTTATATCTGTCCGTCAGTGCCTGCGGATAGTTATCCCGCAGAAACTCTAAAAAATAGCACGCAAGTTCTTCTGTGTCTATAACTTCGTCACGAATAGCACCTGTATATGCCAGACGAAGTCCTACCTGTTTATCTTCAAATTTAGGCCAAAGTATTCCAGGGGTATCTAAAAGTTCAAATCCGTTTGAAAGGCGAATCCATTGCTTACCGGTAGTAACACCGGGTCTGTCACCGGTTTTTGCACTTTTCTTGCCGGACAGTTTATTTATAAACGAAGATTTACCCACATTAGGCACACCTACTATCATCATCTTTATAGAACGGTTTACAATTCCTCGTGCTTTGTCGCTTTCTATTTTATCTTTAAGAATTTCTCTGCACTTATCAAGGACATTATTAAAACTCTTACCCGTTGTTGAAGAAACGAGCATACACGGTATGCCGTTATCAGAAAAATACTTCTGCCATGCTTTATTAAGACTGGCATCGGAAACATCAGATTTATTAAGCAAAAGCAGACGAGGTTTGTTTTTAACAATCTCGTCTATCTGCGGATTTCTCGAACTTAACGGAATACGTGCATCTACCAGTTCTATAACTATATCTATAAGTTTCAAATTATCTTCTATCATACGACGTGTTTTTGTCATATGACCGGGAAACCATTGCAAATTCATAATTTACTCCTTATCAATAAGATTAATAATAAAGTCACCCAAACGCTTACTTGAGTCGGGCTTTCCAATCTCGCCCGCCATTTTTGACATACATTTGGCACGGTTTTTACTGCTTAAAAGTTGATATAGCGCCTCGCCTACTGAAAAAGTTTCGCTTACACCAATTGCCAGACCGTTGTTTATCAAAAATTCATAGTTTCTGTCTTCCTGCCCCGGAATTGGGTCAATAAGTATCATAGGAAGTTTTTTTGCCAGTGATTCGGAAGTGGTAAGACCGCCCGGCTTAGACACTATTATATCTGCAGCGTCCATTATGAGGTCAACATTATCAACAAACCCAAAATTATAAATCTTTTTATGTGTTTGAAGTCTGTCTATCTGGTTTTTTAAATGCGAGTTACTTCCACACACAGTAACAATTTGAAAATCATACTCAAGTTCATCAAGTTCTTTTACGTATTTTATAACATCTCCATAACCCATGCTGCCAGTCATAACAAAAGCAGTTTTTTTGTCTTCAAATCCTAAAAGTTTACGTGCTTCTTTTTTATCTGTTGAGGCAGAAAACTTCATCTCAATCGGTATGCCGAACGGCAAAATCCTCTCCTCAGGAATTCCTTTTTTTATCATCTGATTATTAAGCAGTGCAGTTGGCGTTACATAATAATCAAGGTCTGCAGTTTCCCAGAACGGATGAACGGTAAAATCGGTAAGCACTCCAAACGTTATAGCATCAGATTCTTTCTTTTCTTTAAATTTACTCACCAGATTTGCAGCAAAAATATGCGTTGCTATTATAACATCAGGATTTTTTCCTGCAATAAACTTATAAAACTGTCTGGAAATAATCTTACCCGCCATATCAACTACATTTATTCTGTCGGAATGGTCACGCTGTTCTGCTTTTGTATATATATTACCATATACAGCAGGTGTAAATTTAGTTGAAAGCAGATATCCCTTTTCAACCAGATTGCTTAGTGCAGTATTAAAATATTTATAAGTATCAACAATATCGACATCTACACCCTGAGATTTTAAATAATCACCTATAGCACGTGCAGTTTTATTATGTCCCTGCCCTGCAGAAATAGTAAGTACCAATGCCTTCATATTTACTTCTCCTTCCTATGCAAACTTTATATATACCAGTATAACACATCTTACGTTAAATGGTAACACTTTTTTCTTTATATTCATATTATACATTGGTATTACAAAAAAATCAATTTTTTTGGAGGTGCAAGTTATGTTTAACGGTTGTGGTATCTTTGGAGGTTCTAATGATGGTATTTTATTTTTCATCTTAGTATTCCTTCTTCTCTTCTGCGGTTGCGGTAACAACAACGGTTGCTGCGAACACAATGACAATTGTGGCTGCTGACATTAAATGATTTCAAAAAATTTTCGGAGGTGTGTTAATATGTTAAATTTATTCGGTAACAACTGCTGCTGCGAAAACAACTCAAACGGTGGCACAAGCACAATTTTATGGTTTATTATCCTTTTCTTGTTACTGTTTTTAAACAATGATTGCTGCTGTGAACGCAACAATAACGGTTGCTGCTAAGATATAACGAAAGGTGGTAAACATTATGAGCGATTGCTGTAATCCCTGCAGCAACAACAACTGCTGCTGTTGCTCAAACAACAGTTGGTTTGGCGGAAATAACCTCTGGGTTATAATTATCGCAATTATCGTTATCTGGTTCCTTTGGGACAATAATGACAATGACAATTGCTGCTGCTGATTGATTAGATAATTTAAAAATCCTCGTTCACACGAACGAGGATTTTTTTATGGAGCATAGCGGGATCGAACCGCTGACCTCTACACTGCCAGTGTAGCGCTCTCCCAGCTGAGCTAATGCCCCATATCTTATCATTGATATAATACCATATTATAAAAAAAGCGTCAAGAGTTTTTCCACATAGTTTGTCTTGACAAACACTTATAATTGATATATCATAAAACAAATGAAAATATAAGGAGTAATTTAAAATGAACATATATACATCCATTGACGAGTTAATTGCCAAAACACCACTTATGGACGTAAGCAGATATTTAGATATTGAAAATACTACTGTTTTAGCAAAACTTGAATATTTTAATCCTGCCGGCAGCGTAAAAGACAGGGCTGCCCTGCAGATGTTAAATGATGCTGAAAGCAAAGGTTTTCTGCAAAAAGGCACTGTAATAATTGAGCCGACAAGCGGAAATACAGGTATCGGGCTGGCAGCAATATGTGCAGAACGCGGCTACAAAATAATTCTTACAATGCCTGAAACAATGAGCATAGAACGGCAAAAACTTCTAAAGGCATACGGTGCCCAGATTGTGCTTACAGATGGCAGTAAAGGTATGAAAGGTGCTATTGAAAAGGCAGAAGAGTTAGCAAAGTCTTACGAATCTTCCTTTATCCCCTCACAATTTACAAACCATTCAAACGTACAGGCACACATAAACACTACCGGACCTGAAATTTATGAAGATACTGACGGAAAAGTTGACATATTTATAGCAGGTGTAGGCACAGGCGGAACTCTTACAGGAGTAGGTAAATATTTAAAATCTAAAAATCCCAAAATTAAAATAATTGCGATGGAGCCTTACGAGTCACCTATTCTTTCAGGTGGCGAGCCATCTGCACACGGAATACAGGGAATCGGTGCAAACTTTATCCCCGAGATTTTAGATACTGATATTTTTGATGAGGTAGTAACAGTAAAATCTGACGACGCAATGAAGTTTGGCAGAGAATTCGCAAAAAAATCAGGCATACTTGTCGGCATATCATCAGGCGCTGCACTTTGCGCTGCAGTTGAGATTGCAAAAAGAACTGAAAACATTGGCAAAACAATAGTAACACTTCTTCCAGATACAGGTGATAGATATTTATCAACAAAGATGTTTGAATAGCAAAAAAGTAAGGGAAGCCTTTTGGCTTCCCTTTTAAATTATTTAATTCCAATATCTTTGCGGAAATGCATATCAGTAAAGTTTATATCCCCTACTGCTTCATATGCTTTTTTAATCGCTTTATCAAGATTCTCGTCAAGTGCAGTAACACCTAAAACTCTACCGCCTGAAGTAACACATTTACCGTCAGCACCTTTTGTACCTGCATGGAATACTGTGACGTCGCCTCTGCTCTCGGCAGCGTCAATACCGCTAATTTCATAACCGGTTTGATATTTTTTGGGATATCCGCCGGAAGCGCATATAACGCATACTGCAGCATTATCTTCCCACTCAACATTAACTTCACCAAGGCGTTCATCAACTACAGCGTTAAAAATTTCAAGTAAGTCTGTTTTAAGTCTTGGAAGTACAACCTGAGTTTCAGGATCTCCAAAACGTGCGTTGTACTCTATAACTTTAACACCGTCAGGTGTCATCATAAGTCCGAAGAAGATTATTCCTTTAAATGTTCTGCCTTCGGCATTGAGTGCATTCATTGTAGGAACTAAAATATTGTCATACGTATACTGTGCCATTTCATCAGTATATGTTCTGCTTGGTGAAAATGTACCCATACCGCCTGTATTGGGACCCATATCATTATCATATGCACGCTTGTGGTCCTGAGCCGTTACCATAGGCACAATAGTTTTTCCGTCTGTAAAGGAAAGCACCGAAACCTCAGGTCCGGTTAAAAATTCTTCTATAACAACACGGTTACCCGACTCGCCAAAAATCTTTTTGTCCATAATGTCGGCAATAGCCTCGGCTGCCTCATCATAATTCTGGGCAATAATTACGCCCTTGCCAAGCGCAAGACCTTCTGCTTTTATAACAGTAGGATACTTGTTCTGCTCTTTTACATAAGCAAGTGCATCGGCGCTGTTATCAAAAACCTCGTAAGCAGCAGTAGGAATATTATACTTTTTCATAAGTTCTTTCGAATACACCTTGCTGCCCTCGATAATTGCAGCATTGGCACGTGGGCCGAATACTCTTAACCCCTCTTTTTCAAAAGCATCTACAATGCCTGCCACAAGCGGATCGTCAGGACCTACAACTGTAAGGTCGATTTCTTTTTCTTTGGCAAATGCTGTTAAAGCGTCAAAATCATCTACTTTAATATCAACACACTCTGCAAGTTTGGAAATTCCATAATTACCCGGTGCACAATATATTTTTTCAGCATTGGGGCTTTGCGAAAGTTTCCATACGATAGTATGCTCTCTGCCACCGCTGCCAACTACTAAAATCTTCATAATATGTTTCCTTTCTGATATTAATGATGGAAAAGCCTGATACCTGTAAACGACATAGCAATATTATACTTATTGCAGGTTTCAATTACATTATCGTCACGGACTGAACCGCCAGGTTCTGCAATATACATTACACCGCTTTTGTGTGCACGCTCAATATTATCGCCAAACGGGAAGAACGCATCAGAGCCAAGAGAAACCTCTGTATTTTTAGCAATCCACGCTTTTTTCTCCTCAACAGTAAACACTTCGGGTTTAACTTTAAATATCTTCTGCCATGCACCGTCTGCCAAAACGTCTTCGTATTCGTCGCCTATATATACGTCAATAGCATTATCACGGTCTGCACGTTTGATACCATCCACAAACTGCAGTTCTAAAACTTTAGGACACTGACGAAGCCACCAGTTATCCGCTTTTTGTCCTGCAAGGCGTGTGCAGTGAATTCTTGACTGCTGACCTGCACCTATACCAATAGCCTGTCCGTCTTTTACGTAGCATACGCTGTTAGACTGTGTGTATTTTAAAACAATAAGAGAAATCATCAAATCCCTTTTTGCTTCGGCAGACATAACTTTATTATCTGTTACAACATTTGCGAGCAATTCTTCATTGATATCAAGTTCATTTCTGCCCTGTTCAAATGTTACACCATAAACCTGCTTTGTTTCTATAGGTGCAGGAGTGTAAGATTCGTCCATTTTCAAAATGCAATAGTTACCGTTTTTCTTAGCCTTGAGGATTTCAAGCGCTTCATCAGAATATGAAGGTGCGATAACACCATCGGAAACTTCTTTTTTAATAAGGAGCGCTGTTGCCTTATCACACTCGTCTGAAAGTGCAATAAAATCACCGAAAGACGACATTCTGTCAGCACCTCTTGCTCTTGCATATGCACATGCAAGCGGTGAAAGTTCTACATCATCTGTGAAATAAATCTTTTTAAGTGTATCTGTAAGTGGAAGACCAACTGCCGCACCTGCAGGTGATACGTGCTTAAACGATGTTGCCGAGGGAAGACCTGTTGCTTTTTTAAGTTCCTTAACAAGTTGATAGCCGTTGAAAGCATCAAGCAAATTAATATATCCGGGACGGCCGCAGATAACTTCTATAGGAAGTTCGCTGCCGTCAGCCATAAACACTCTTGACGGTTTCTGGTTAGGGTTACAACCGTACTTTAACTGCATTTCTGTCATAACGATTTTCCTTTCTGATTACTTATTTTTATTAATAATTCTTGTGTCGGTTTTACCGGTAGAAATATCAATATATCTTACAAAAAGCGATACTTTGTTATCTTCGTTAAGTGATTCCCAAAGTCCGTCTGTAAAAGCATCTATACTGTTGGGTATACTTACGAGCACAGGCTCACCTTCAAACGAAGGAAGCGGATTTCCGTCACCCATATATGTGTGGATAAAGTGTCCCTCGCCATTAACCGGATTTTTGTATGAGTATGTAAATCTCAGGCAAGAATCGGGGTTACCGTTATTGCTTTTAAGAATAGACATAGCATAACTGTAATCGCCGCCTTCTACTTTCATAATACCCGAAATTCTGGGAGTGTAGTTTGGAGCATCATCTTCAAATTCACGTGTTCTTAAACTCTGCTCAAATGTCAATTGCTGATTCATCAAATCATAAATCGTATCTGTCTGGTCGCCGTTAGTAACGATTGTTTTGTTGCCAAGCACTCGAACAGGAGCATAAATTATAAGATGTGGATCTGTAAGTTTAGACTCATCAAATGCCTGAGTGCGAATTCCGTCACCGTCTTCTACGAAAACTCTGTTTCTGCTGTTTTCGCTTCTGCCCATAATAAAATATGCAGTAACGGCACTTTTGCCGTCGGCACTTTTACCAATTACAATACCTCTGCCAGGATAGGCATTGGCTTTTAAATCTTCGTAAATATTTATTTTCTGCATAGTTACTATCTCCTATTTTATTTTCCCGCTACAGATAAGTTCAACTGCTTCGGGAAGTATTTTCCATTCAGCCTCTTCCATAACTCTTTTCTGCAATGTTTCGGCGGTGTCATCACCATTGATATAAACTGCTTTTTGCAAAATAATCTTTCCGCCGTCGGTTACTTCGTTTACAAAATGAACAGTTGCGCCCGTAACTTTAACGCCGTAATCAAGCGCCGCCTGATGCACTTTTAGACCGTAAAAACCGTCACCGCAAAAAGACGGTATAAGCGACGGATGGATATTAATAATTCTGTCCTCATATTCTTTTAAAAGTTTATCGCCTACAATAGACAAATATCCTGCCATAACTATAAGGTCAACTTTCATATCCTGCATATGCTTTGCAATTGCGGCATCCAAATCATCTTTAGAGTCATAGTCTTTTTTGGAAAATACTGCTGAATTTATTCCGTTTTCTTCCGCTCTGGTAAGTGCATAAGCACCGGCCTTACTGCTGACAACTGTTACTATTTTTCCTGACTTTATAACGCCTGATTTACAAGCGTCAATAAGTGCCTGAAGATTAGTTCCACCACCGGATACCAATACACCGATATTTAGCATATTTCCACCCCGTGTTCACCGTCTTCAACCGTGCCGATAATATATGCATCCTCACCGTTGGCTTTAAGGATTTCCATTGCTTTATCTACGTCTTTTGCATCTACAGCGAATATCATACCAATACCCATATTGTATGTACCAAACATATCTTTTTCAGGAATATCACCTGTTTCAGCAATAACCTCAAATATAGGCAGAATATTCCACGATCCTTTTTTGATAACTGCTTTTTTTCCTTCAGGCAACATACGTGGAATATTTTCATAAAAACCACCGCCGGTTATGTGAGAAATTGCCTTAACCTCTACATTTTTGATAACATCAAGCATAGGTTTAACATATAACTTGGTAGGTACTAAAAGTGCTTCTGCAACAGACATACCAAGTTTATCGTTATATTCTTTAACAGCAACATTATCACCATCATCAATACCGAATACTTTTCTTACAAGCGAATAACCGTTACTGTGTACGCCTGATGATGCAATACCAATAAGCACATCACCGGTTGCCACTTTTGAGCCGTCAATTATTTTATCTTTATCAACAATACCCACTGTAAATCCTGCAAGGTCATATTCGTCAACATCGTAAAATCCAGGCATTTCTGCAGTTTCGCCACCAATAAGCGCACAACCGGATTTGAAACAACCGTCTGCAACGCCTTTTACTATCTGTGCAATTTTTTCCGGAACGTTTTTGCCTACTGCAACATAGTCAAGGAAAAGCAAAGGTTTAGCACCCTGGCATACAACGTCATTTACGCACATTGCAACGCAGTCCTGACCAATTGTATCATGCTTGTCCAGCAAGAATGCAAGTTTAAGTTTTGTACCTACACCATCAGTACCGGCAACCAGTACAGGGTTGTTAAGGTCTTCTTTATCAATTTCAAACAAGCCTCCAAAACCGCCAAGACCTGTCAACACACCTTTGGTAAATGTGCGTGAAACGTGTTCTTTCATAAGTTCTACTGCTTTGTATCCGGCTTCAACGTCAACGCCGGCTTTTTTATAACTATCGCTCATGAGTATATATTCTCCTCTCGTCTTTTTCATTTTGTGTGGGAACAGGAATTGGATATTCCCCCGTAAAACATCCCTGACAGTAACCACCGGTTCTTCCGGGAAGTAATTTCTTTATACCTTCTATACTCAAGTAACCAAGGCTGTCTGCCTCGATTGCTTTAGCAATGTCGTCAAGTTCCATCTGGCAGGCAATAAGATTTTCTTTAGACGGAACATCAGTACCAAAGTAGCACGGCCATTTAAAAGGTGGTGAACTGATACGTACGTGCACCTCTAAAGCACCAGCCTCTTTAAGCAATCTTACAATATCACGGATAGTAGTTCCGCGTACAATAGAGTCGTCTACCATAACAACACGTTTACCTTTAACAGCATCAGCCAAAACGTTTAATTTAATCTTAACAAGATTCTGTCTTTCGCTTTGAGTTGGCTGAATAAATGTTCTGCCGATATAACGATTTTTGATAAGACCGTATCCGTAGGGAATTCCGGACTCCTCTGAATAACCGATTGCGGCACAAAGACCGGAATCAGGTACACCAAATACCAAATCTGCCTCCACAGGGTGTTCCTGTGCCAGAACTTTACCTGCGTTTTTACGTGCTTCGTAAACGCTTGTGCCCTCTATAATACTATCAGGGCGAGCAAAATACATATATTCAAACACGCATATGCCTCTGTTGTCGGTTACATTATCTCTGATAGACGTAACCTCATTATTATATATTACAACCATCTCACCGGGATCAAGTTCACGTATAAACTCTGCTCCTATAGCATCAAAAGCGCATGTTTCAGATGCGAGTAAATAAGAGTTACCAAGTTTACCCAAAGCCAACGGACGAATTCCATAAGGATCACGGCAACCAATCATCTTCTGAGGGCTCATAACAATCATGGAATAAGCACCTTTGATAATTTTCATCATTTTTTTAACTGCTTCTTCAACACTTGCAGAGGAAATGCGTTCTTTTGCAATAACGTGTGCGATTACCTCAGCATCGCTTGTGCCATGAAAAACTGCGCCTTCGGACTCAAACATATCTCTGAGTTGAGCAGCATTTATAAGACTACCATTATTAGCGATTGTAAGTGTGCCTTTTTTATATTTTCTTACCATTGGCTGAATACTTTCACGGTATCCGGCACTTGCTTTCGAATATTTTGAATAGTTTACATGGCCAACTGCCATCTGACCTTTTAAATGGCTTAAAATCTTTTCGTTAAAAACTTCGTTTACAAGGCCCATATCTTTAGTGCAGACAATATTACCGCTATCATTAACAGCAATTCCGCAACTCTGCTGACCTCTGTGCTGGAGTGCATACAGCGCATAGTATGCGATATTTGCACAATCGTGACCGTCTGCGTCGCTTATACCAAAAACTCCGCATTCTTCATGGAGTTTTTCAGGAAGCCACGAAAATCCGAGTTCTTTATTTTCCATAACTATCTCTCCTTTGCTGATTTATATTATATGTGCTGTTATTATAATTTTTCTGCCTCTGCCTTAATTGCAGCGTTTTTAGCACGGACTTCCTCTTTCATTTTAACTTTATATGCTTTAAGTTTTTCTTTAATTTCAGGGAAAGCAAGTGAAAGCATCTGTGCTGCCAAAATACCTGCGTTATCTCCGCCGTCAATAGCAACAGTTGCAACGGGGATACCTTTTGGCATCTGTACAATAGACAAAAGTGAATCCAATCCATCCATAGTTGATGATTTAATAGGCAATCCTATTACAGGCAACACCGTGTGTGCTGCAATAATGCCGCCCAAATGTGCCGCTTTACCAGCAGCAGCAATAATAACACCAATGCCGTTATCCTCTGCACTTTTTGCAAAAACCTCAGCATCTTCAGGTGTTCTGTGTGCGGAAATGACATTTACGTCTACTTCAATGCCGAACTCCTTTAAAATTTTGATACACGGTACAAGTTTCGGAAAGTCCGAATCACTACCCATTACAACTGCAACTTTTGCTGTCTTTGACATATCATTTCCTCCTACTGTATATAAAAAATTTAAAATGTTATACCCTACATATTAACGAAAAAATCCGCGGCCGCATTCACGGCCGTGGACTTACACTTATCTTAATTTGTTATCGATTTCGTTTCTTATATCTGCAATAAACGCTTCGATAGTTTTGCTGCCCAAATCTCCGTCTTTGCGTGAACGTACGGATACCTCACCGCTTTCAACCTCTTTATCGCCTACTATGAGCATATAAGGAACTTTTGAAAGTTGTGCTTCACGGATTTTATAACCGAGTTTTTCGTTTCTCATATCTGTTTCAACACGCACCAATGCATTTGCAAGTTTGCTTTCAAGTTCTTTTGCATACTCGAAATGACGTTCAGAAACGGGTATAATCTGAACCTGTGTGGGTGAAAGCCACGTCGGGAACGCACCTGCATATTTTTCAATAAGCAGAGCAAGAGTTCTTTCGTAGCAACCGATAGACGTTCTGTGAATAATATACGGATTTTTCTTTGAGCCGTCGCTATCGGTATATTCCATACCGAATTTTTCTGCAAGCATCTGGTCAATCTGAATGGTGACGAGAGTATCTTCTTTACCGAATACGTTTTTAATCTGGATATCGAGTTTCGGTCCGTAGAATGCTGCCTCGCCTATACCAATCTTATAATCAACGCCGAGGTCATCTAAAATTTCTTTCATAGTACCCTGTGCCTCGTCCCACTGCTCCTGAGTTCCGATATATTTTTCACGATTGTCGGGATCCCACTGAGAAAATCTGTAAGATACATCTTCGTAAAGGCCGAGAACATCAAGCATATAGTTAGTCATTTCCAGACATCTGCGGAATTCATCCGCCAACTGGTCAGGACGGCACATAAGATGTCCTTCGGAAATTGTAAACTGACGCACACGAATAAGACCGTGCATTTCGCCGGACGCTTCGTTTCTGAAAAGTGTGGAAGTTTCGCTAAGGCGCATGGGCAGGTCGCGATAACTTCTCATTCTGTTAAGATACGCCTGATACTGGAAAGGACATGTCATAGGACGGAGAGCAAATACTTCTTTATCTGTCTCTTCATCACCCATAACAAACATACTGTCTTTATAGTGGTCCCAGTGTCCGGAAATTTTATAAAGGTCACTTTTAGCCATTAAAGGTGTTTTGGTCATCTGCCAACCGTGAGCAGCCTCGTGGTCCTCCACAAATCTCTGCAAAATCTGTATCATTTTAGCACCCTTGGGCAACAAGATAGGCAGACCCTGACCTATAGAATCAACAGTAGTAAAGAGTTCAAGTTCACGGCCAAGTTTATTATGGTCACGTTTTTTAGCCTCTTCGGTCATTTCAATATAAGCCTTAAGGTCGTCTTTATTATCAAAAGCAGTACCGTAAATACGCTGGAGCATTTTGTTGTTTTCATTACCTCTCCAGTACGCACCTGTTACACTCATAAGTTTAAACGCTTTTACAACACCTGTATGGTGTGCATGAGGGCCTGCGCAAAGGTCAGTAAAGTCGCCCTGCTTATAGAAAGATATTACAGAATCTTCGGGCAAGTCGTTAATAAGTTCTACTTTATAAGGCTCGCCTTTTTCCTCCATAAGTTTAATTGCCTCTGCACGGGGCAATTCAAAACGTTCAAGAGTAATTCTTTCTTTAACGATCTTCTTCATCTCGTCTTCGATTTTTTTCAAATCATCATTATTCAAAGTAGAGTCCATATCGAAGTCATAGTAAAAACCGTTTTCAATAGCGGGACCTATAGCGAGTTTAGCATTCGGATACAGACGTTTAACCGCCTGAGCCAGAACATGAGATGCGGTGTGGCGCAGTATTTTCTTACCCTCTTCGCTTGCAAAAGTAAGGATTTCCACATCGCAGTCTTTATCAATAACATAGCCTGTTTCCACAACTGTGCCGTCTACCAAAGCACCAAGAGCAGCACGTGCAAGCCCATCGCTTATAGATGCGGCAACTTCGTATACGGAAACCGGTGATTCAAATTCTTTTTTATCATCTCTGAGAGTAATAGTAATCATAATACGCCTCCTATAATACTCAATGTATATATTATAAGATTTTTTAGATAATTTGTCAAGAAATTATCTCCATAAAACAGCAAAACGAATAAACAAAAAAGGAGCCTTTAAAAGACTCCTTAATATAAATTTCTCACAATTGATTCATCATATGGCACTTATTGGATTTTTTCTACGTCAGTAATACTGATTTCTCTGGTATGCTGAGTATGAAACCACTCTTTTTTATTTTTATTTATACATCCAATAATTGTGATTGGCATCCACGTAAGCGAATAAATTGAATATGTGATGTACCCCCAAATAAGTTTTTTGTTAATACATTTTTTCTCTATCGTAATAACAATTGGCATATACAAAAACTCTATGCCCACAAATATATTCCAGATAAGCGGATTTTCAAAAAGGTACCACATCTGAATAAAGCCAAGATTGCCGTCGGGATAAAATGTTTGCGCCCATGCCATAAATGTGATAATAGAAACACAAATAACCTTTAACGGGTTAATAAGGTAAACACCGCAGTCGAACGCAGACCAATCGGATTTTTTGATTGCTCTTGAAAACAATTTAACTGAAAACCTTGAAGCAACATCTGCATGCCCCTGCATCCAGCGAACACGCTGTTTCCAGGATTGCGACATTGTAAGCGGTTTTTCATCATATACTTTGGCGTGGTATGCCCAGCCTACCTTTTCGCCCTCAAGAGCAAGACGGGCTGTAAATTCCATATCTTCTGTAAGGCAAGTTGCTTTCCAACCGATTCTTTTTAAAAGTTCTGTGTCGATAATAAAACCTGTTCCGCTAAGTTGGCATGTAATACCAAGGTTATAGCGTGCTGTCTGGAACAGACGCGAAATTGACCAGAACGAAATTGAATACGCACATGTAATCCATGAATCGAACGGGTTTTTACTGTCTATATACCCCTGAACAACCTTGTAACCTTTATTTATCTCGTTATTCATAGCAATGAGATAGTTTTCGTCAACGATGTTGTCAGCGTCAAATATAGAAATGGAGTCGTATTTTTTATCCATCGCAAAAATCTTATCAAACATCCACTCAAGAGCATAACCCTTTCCGCGGAGTTCGTTGTTTTCACGTTCATACACAATAGCACCTGCGGCTGCTGCACGCTCTGCAGTACGGTCGGTACAGTTATCGGCTATAACGAAAATATCGTACGCCTCTCTGGGATAGTTAAGTTTGTTTAAACTATCTACCATATTGCCGATAACCACCTCTTCATTATGGGCGGCTACAACAAGTGCAAAGGTGTGTATATCCTTCTTTTCGGCAACAGCATCGTTTTTTCTGTTATACCACCCAAAGAGCGATACAACAAAATAATATCCGCCGTAAGCAAGAGTAAACACCTGCAATATTAAACTGATTACAAATACAACGGGATGTGCGCTTAATTCTGGCACTGAAATCACCTCTCTATATTTATACCATTGAACATTATATACCAACAAAAGAAATTTTGCAACACTTATTTTTTCGTCAAAAAAACTATTTTATATTTTATTTTCTTCTTTTTTTGTCGATTTTGACGGCTTTTTGCAGTTGTTTTGTGATATATGTATTGACCGCACAACGCTACTGTACTATAATAATTATATGTTGAACTGTATTTATTATGAGGTGCATACATATGAAACAAACCAGTAAATTTATTTGCAGAAGTTGCGGATATGAGTCGGCAAAGTGGCTTGGAAAGTGTCCGTCATGTTCTAACTGGAATACTTTTGACGAGGTTGCTGTTGCTGCTCCGCATAAAAACACATATGCAAAGAGCGCATCTACGACTTTAACGCCAGATGCTGCAAGTCCAAAAAAATTAAACGAAATCGGTTACGAAAATGAAAGCCGTATAAAAACCGGCGACTCAGAACTCGACCGCGTGCTTGGCGGTGGAATAGTTACAGGTTCTATGGTGTTAGTCGGTGGTGACCCCGGTATAGGAAAATCCACCCTTTTACTGCAGATTTGCAACTATCTTGGCAATAACAACAAAGTGCTCTACATATCAGGCGAAGAATCTGCAAGCCAGATTAAAATACGTGCTGACAGGCTTAAAACAAAAACCGATAATCTTATGATACTCAGCGAAACTAATCTCGACAACATATTATACCATGCAACAGATATCAAACCCGATGTTGTTATTATCGATTCAATTCAGACGGTATTCAAACCTGATGTCCCCTCTGCCCCCGGTAGTGTCGGTCAGGTGCGTGAAGCCACTCATTTTCTTATGAGACTGGCTAAAGAAAACAACATTGCAGTATTTATTGTAGGACACGTTACCAAAGATGGAAACATTGCAGGCCCTAAGATACTGGAACATATGGTTGATTGCGTACTGTATTTTGAAGGCGACAGATACCAGTCATACAGAATTTTGAGAACTGTAAAAAACAGGTTTGGCTCAACAAACGAAATCGGCGTTTTTGAAATGAAAGATGATGGTCTGGCAATGGTAGAAAATCCGTCAGAAATGCTTATATCGGGACGTCCGAGAAACATATCCGGCACAACAGTTGTATGCACACTTGAAGGAACACGTCCTGTTCTTGCAGAAGTGCAGGCGCTATCTTCGCCAACCGGATTTAATATGGCACGCAGAACATCTACGGGTATAGACTACAACCGTGCAGTAATGCTTATAGCGGTGCTTGAAAAGAAACTTGGGTATACAATGCAAAATCAGGACGTTTACATAAATGTTGTGGGCGGAATAAGAATTAGCGAAACGGCAACAGATTTGGCAGTAATACTCGCCATAGCATCAAATTACAAAAACTTTGTGATAAATCACGATACAATCGTATTTGGTGAGGTAGGCTTAACAGGAGAAGTACGAGCCGTAAGTTATATAGATAAGCGTATTAATGAAGCAAAAAAATTAGGATTTAAAAAGTGTATTGTGCCGGCAGCAAATATGAAGTCTGTAAAAGACATTAAAGGCATAGAAATCATAAGTATAAACACCGTAAAAGACGCAATAGAAAAAATAAGCGGAGTTGAGTAAACTCCGCTTTTACTTTTATTCGTTGCATTTTGCCCGTCTGCCGAAAAGCAGATATATAATGCCAAGTGCAGACACAGAGCCGGAAAAGTCTATCAGTACATCTTTTATCCGCCCTGCCCTACCAGGTACAAATATTTGATGTATTTCGTCACTAACTGCATAAGCAAGGCACACCAATGCCGCAATAAGCACTACTTTACTGCGTTTTATTCCATATGCCGCCATAAGATTATAAACAAGAACTGCCAATATAGCAAAAATCATAAAATGGGCAGTTTTTCGCACATAATGATTTGCTATGCCTATCGCAACAATAATATTATCTGTTCCAACCCAAGAAAACACAGGAATATCTTTTAAACCATTAATAAACTCAAAAATCTTTTGTGCAATTCCCATACTCAATTCATCAGATTCAACAGCAGGCTGCGCCGAAAAAGAAAATATCACAGCCATCCAGAATATAACGGCAAACCACAAGATAATCTTTTTAGCCATTTGCACACCTCACAGGTTATTTGGCATTTGCGATCGCATAAATAAGTTCGTTTATAATTTTAGCACTTTCTGCACGTGTAATACTTGATGTCGGATTAAAATCACCTTTATCGTCGCCATTTATAATACCGATTGAAGAAAGATTATATACACTTTCCAAAGCATAAGGTGCAATCAAATCAGAATCTGCAAAAGTTTTATCAGTAATTTTAACTGTATTTACATTTTTAAGAATATTATTGCATATAACCGCTGCATCCTGACGGGAAATGTTTTTACCAACGCCAAATGTATCTGTTGACTGACCATTTACAATCTTATAATTATATGCAGATTTTATATATTTTGCATACCAAGTATTACTATCAACATCTGCAAAAGGAATTTCAATCTCTGCTTCCGGAAGATTAATCGCCGCGCATATCATTTTCACAAATTCTTCACGCGTCACGTAATCATACGGACAGAAAAGACCTCCTCCTTTACCCGACACAACACCCATATATGCAAGTTCAGTTACACACGCCTTATACCAGCCACCGCAATCAGAAAAATATGCAACAGAAACATCTTTATCAACCATTTGGGTTTTATAAAGCATCTTACCATTATCAAAATACGTATAAATAGCAGGATACGAAACTTTATCCACCTTGTTCAATGTAACATTTTTGAAACCATCAGTATCTTTAGCAGGAATATAGCATATTCCAAGTTCTTCAAGGAGAACAGAAATTTTTTTGCGGAAATCGGTTGAATATTCGCTGTTTAAGTGATTTGCAAAATCAACAACATATTCCCTAATGGTTTTTTTCTCCGATTTATCTTTGCAGAGCAAATCCCATTTCCCGGAAACGACATCCGAAATATAATAAGGTAAAAACTTATATTCTGAGTTCATGCTCATAAGCGGCATCTTATCATTTGTATTTTTAATAAAACGTAGTAATCTGGCAATCATACCATTAGTTATTCCATCAGATGTAATAATTCTTTCAAGTGACGGCACTTTTGAATATATAATATTTAAAAATTCTGTCATATAAGCATTGGCTTCATCAGAAAACGAGAGGAATTCTTCCCCGTTCATAAAACCACCAAAAAACGTACTACGTACATTTTCGGGAACAATTTTCAAACTGTTAAGTGCAAAAATTATATCTTCCTTTGAAGTGTATTTCAAAATATCTGCAATATATTCATCAATCATAGTATCAGACGCAGACGAATGATTTTTAATCATAGACACAAGTATATCAACACCACTGTCAACAGCAATAAACGGATAAACTATAGTCATAAGATTTTCTCTGTCCTCAGAAGAAAATTTTGAAATTTTATCCACAACTGTATCCAAAGGCTTATCTAAAGCATTGGCATTTGCAGAAAAACCCGCAAATGCCAAAATCAGAGATATAATTAAACATAAAAATTTTTTATTCATATTTACCTCACACCGCCTGCAATAATTTATTCAGATTCCACACCAAGCATATTCTTTCCAAATAAATTGATATCATCCAAAAAATCTTCACCATACTTCTTGACTACATAAGACATAGGACCTTTGTAAAAAGGCTTTCTGTTTTTCATATTATGACAATCAGTACCAAAAACCATTTTCGCATCAAACAGATTGAGCCACTTTAAAAGTTTTTTACCCTTACGAAGCATCAATGCAGGTGTATTGATCTGGAAAACCGGTTGCATCTCAATCAATTTCATAATTTTTTCATTACGACCTATTGTAGAAAAATATCTGTCAATATGAGCAATCATAATTTTCAATTTGTATTGTGCAGCCAAAGTGTACAAAACATGATAAAGAAATGGTTCCCAGTTTCGATTTGGCATTTCTGCCATCAAATAATCTGTGCCCTGTATACACAATCTGTCCAACCCGTGATGCTGAAGTATATACTCACTTATAGCAATCTCTGCGCCAAGAATAATTTCGGGATATTCCTCACCGGTAGCATCCATTGCGGCTTTAAGTTTATCATACGATTTCTGACGGTCAAACAAAAATCTTTTTACAGAGCAGCGACCTCTGTAATGAGGCGTAGCAACTACTTTAGTTACTCCCTGCGATTTGAGTTCTGCAAGCAATGCCAAAGACTCTTCAACATCGTTTGCACCATCGTCCATTTCCGGAAGTATATGACTGTGAAAATCAATCATTTATAATCACCTGCGTCTCAGTCGTTCTGTTTCGCCGTAACCATAACCGTATCTGTAGCCATATTTATAACGGTAACCATATTTATAACCGTATCTGTAGCCGTATTTATATTTGTAAAGTCCGGTTTCGTCAGAAACAGTTTTGTCATTAAGTAAAAATCCTAAAACTTTTGACTCAGCAAATTCAAGACTCTTCAGTGCACGCACAATACTTGGATGTGTTGTATATTTATTTCTTATAACAAGTATCGTTCCGTCAGAGTGTTTTGAAAGAATTGCCGCATCACTAACAATGTTTATAGGTGGAGTATCAAAAATAATATAGTCGTAATTTGCTGTAAGCCATTCCATAAGTTCGTCCATTTTATCACCGGTTAAAAGTTCTGCCGGGTTTGGAGGAATGGGTCCGGAAGGTATACAATCAAAGCCAAATTTACACGGTGTTATAATTTCAGAAAATTCATTAAATCCACTAAGGCCAGATGACATACCGACAGAATTATCTACTTTTAGTCTTTTATGGATTGTGGGGTTTCTGAGGTCTGCATCGATAAGAAGGACTTTAGAGCCAACCTGCGATATTGAAATCGCCAGGTTTATACTTGTGGTAGACTTACCCTCTCCGGGGTTTGGAGAAGTAACAATAAATTTTCTGCAGCCTTTTAAAGTGTTGGTGGCAAACATTACATTTGTACGTACTGTTTTATACGCTTCTTTTACATCAAAAGATACATTGCCGTTATAAAAATCTTCAATGTACTTTTCCATATCTACATTTTGTTTTTTCTTTGAAAATGCCATAATCCTCACCGTTAATTCCCTTCGTTTTTAATAGTGGGTATTACGCCCAGAACAGGTATCTCATATCTGTCAGCCATATCTTCTTCACCACGTACAGATACATCCATAATATGGATAAGAATTATAATAAGAACAGAGATAATTCCACCGATAACAGCACCGGAAACAGTATTAAGTGCAATGTTAGGTGATGTGGGCTCTGTAGGGATATCGCCGTTATCAATAATTTCAACAGAACCCGCTTTTACAATTCTGATAATTTCTTCATCGGCGTTTTTAAGTATAGAATTAACTATTACAGCCGCATGATCAGGATTAGTAGAATTAACATCAATTTGCAGAATTTCTGTTCCGTTAAGGGATTTCATAGAAAGCATACCCTTTATCTGACGTGATGTATATCCGAGATTTACATCATTAGCAATAATTTTAGTAAAAGTATCACTGCGCAAAATTTCTATATATGTATTAACAAGTCTTTGTGAAGCATTAATTTCGCTAACATCAACTCTGTCGTCTTTTACTTCTTCAACATTTCGCACATAAAGCGTACCTGTAGAAGTATAAACCGGCTCTACAAGATAAGAACTGTAGCAAAAAGAGATAATAGTAGTTACCGTTACACATGTAACTATTATCCACAGTCTACGCAAGACTAAATCAATAACTTCAGAAATATTAATTTCTCTTTCCAAAATATGCACCTACTTCACATTAAATTATAGTTATGAGCGCATAGCACCCTATCATATCAATACATATCTTATTATAGCACACATTTTTCAAGATGTAAACACCAAAATTGCCATTTAAACAAAAAATTGATTGGTACACCGGCGTATATATGTGACACTTATACACAGGTTATGGAATATTATGATAAAAGTATAAACTCGTAAAGGAGAGTTTTTTTATGCATATACATATAATTGAGGCAACAGAAATTTTAACCTTAGTAGCGGCAATATCTGTTGACGCACTTATTGCAGCATTGAGTTACGGAGCAGAAAACATCAGAATACCTTTTAAATCAACCTTAATAATACATATAATAAGCATCGGATGCATATGGATATCTGTTGTTTTTGGTCAATACGTAAGTCAGTATATTCCTTCAAACATCACCAAAATCATAAGCGCTATTATACTTTTTGCATTGGGGCTGACAAAACTATTTGACGGAATAATTAAAAACGCATTACGAAAAACAGAAAATTATAAAAAAGACATACATTTTTCGCTTAAAAGCCTTAAATTTATTTTATCTGTATATGCAGACCCAAAAAGCGCCGATGCCGACCGTTCAAAAACTCTTTCACCGAAAGAAGCAGCAGTTTTAGCAGTAACTCTTTCAGCAGACAGTTTTCCTATAGGCATAGGACTTGGCATATGTTCTTATCCGGTTATATGCATTATTTTTCTTGCTGTTGCTGCAGATGAATTTGCACTTCGGCTCGGGCAGTTTTTAGGAATGAAAACTGCCGCCAATCCACACATCGATATATCGTGGATTGGCGGCGCATTATTAATAGCAATGTCAATTTTTAAACTTATATAATTTTAGTTTATATTATTTCCGTCAACCCGTTCCTTGCATTTTCTACCATCATCAAGAATAGATACAAGGGTATCGGTATCACCTGATACGATAGCAGTTTTATATTCATTTAAAGAATTTATAAGGGTATCTAGTTCTTTAAGTACATTATCTGAATTTTCCATAAAAAGTTCCGCCCACATATCCGGATTAAGCCACGCAACCCTTGTTAAATCCTTATAACTTCCCGCAGAAAATCCGTTGTGTTCTTTTGCAACGGGGCTTTTAATAAATGCATTTGAGATAATATGAGGCATCTGCGATGTAAAGGCTATCATCTCATCATGCTTTTGAGCAGTAGTTACAGAAAACTTTCCAAATCCTACAGGTTTAAGCAGTTCCTCTACCCTCTCCAGAAGTTCAGGATTATCAAAAACGGGCGGCACCAAAACCATAGGTGCGTCTTTAAACAGTTCTTCATCAGAATTTTTAAATCCGGATTTATGAGTGCCTGCCATCGGGTGACCACCAACAAAAGTAAGTCCGTTTTCTTTGGCAATTTTAAAGCATTTATCACAAACTGTCCTTTTTGTTCCACAACAGTCTATTATAACTGTATCTGCATTCATAAGATGCGCATTGGTTTTAAAATATTCAATGGCATCATTAGGCAGAACAGCAATTAAAATAAGATCGCAAAGTGGTGTCGTTTCTTCATTCAACTGTTTGTCAACAGTACCGCAAAGTTGTGCAAAATTGAGGATTGTTTTGTCTTTATCGCAGGCATAAACCGTATGTCCTGCTTTTTTATATGCCTTAGCAAATGAACCGCCTATAAGTCCGAGTCCTACTATACCTACGTTCATTACTTAATCACCTCACGGATTTCGTTGACCTTTTTTGCCACCTCTGCAAATGCTTCAGGCGTTATAGACTGAGCACCGTCGCACAAAGCATGCATAGGATCGTTGTGTACTTCTATCATAAGACCGTCTGCACCGCACGCAGCCGCCGCCATTGCCATGGGTTTAACATATTTTGCAACGCCGGTTGCATGGCTGGGGTCTATAATAACCGGCAAATGTGTAAGTTCACGAAGTACGGGAACAGCTGATAAATCCAGAGTATTACGTGTGTATGTTTCAAAAGTTCTTACGCCACGTTCGCATAAAACGATATTTGTGTTGCCCTCACTCATTATGTACTCGGCACTCATCAAAAACTCTTTAATAGTGTTTGCAAGACCTCTTTTTAACAGGATTGGCTTTTTGGTTTTGCCAAGTTCTTTTAAGAGTTCAAAGTTCTGCATATTTCTTGCGCCCACCTGAATCATATCAACCTCTTCAAAAAGTGGAAGATGATTTGCATTCATAATTTCTGTTACAATGGGAAGCCCCGTTTCTTTTTTTGCTTCAAGCAAAAGTTCTATACCCTCTGCACGCATCCCCTGAAAATCATAAGGCGACGTACGTGGTTTAAAAGCACCGCCTCTAAGCAGCGACGCCCCTGACGCCTTAACGCTTTTGGCAATTTCAATAATCTGTTCTCTGCTTTCTACCGAGCAAGGACCTGCCATAGTGCAGAAGTTTCCACCGCCGATTTTTACGCCGCTTACATCTATCACGCTGTCATCGGGATGAAATTTTCTATTGCACTGTTTAAAAGGTTCGCTGACACGTTTAACAGAACTTACAGTTTCGAGGCTGGCAATAAGGTCCATATCAATATTTGCGGTATCTCCTACAAGACCAAGAACAGTATAGTCCTTACCTTCTGAAATGTGAACTTCTACATTCTGGCTTTCAAGCCATTTAATAAGCGAGTTTTTCTGTGACGGGGTTGTTCCGGGTTTAAGTACAGCAATCATTTTTCATATCTCCTTTGAAAATAAAAATACCACACAGCGAACTGTGCGGTATACTTAAAAGTCAATTATTACAATCCCTTCTGCTTTTTATACAACACAAATCGCTATTACCTTTCATTGTGGTAATAGTAATAATAGTTGTATGCAAAATTAGCAGAAAACTGTTTCATCAAATTAACTTCCTTTCATCATTTGATAGAGAGTATATCACATTATTTTTGAATTGTCAAGAACTTTTTCTCCACACCCTAAAAAATAATGGTATGGATATAAGCGGGAACATCATTCCGATTAACATTCCAAGTTTAATACCAAGTTCTTCAGGAGCAACAGAAAAACTGCTTGCAAGTTCAATTATATAGGGGTTTGCAATTGCGATGTCTGTAATAATGCCAACCAATTGCGGTGCAACCGATGCACCTAAATCTCCTCCCGAAGCCATCATTGCATATATAAAAACACCCCCCTGAGGAAAACGGTCTGACGCCATAACAAGACTTCCTGGCCAGAGCATTGATGTGCAAAATCCGGTAAGTGCACAAGCAATAAGCCCGATTAACGGAACTGTTGCAATGCTCGCCGTAAGATAGCAGAGCGTAGTGCCTACAGAACACAGCAATAGCACACGTTCAATGCTTTTTCCGTATTTGGAATACAATGTTCTTCCAAGTCCAAGCATTACTGCAAAAAGTGCAACTCCAAATATATCGCCCCATACTTTGACAATACCAAACGCCTGCTCCAGATAACTTGAACTCCATTGCGCCATAGTACATTCTGCTGCACCGCCCAAAAATATTGCGGCAACGCATAACCAAAGTCCCTTATTCTTTAATAATTTAAGCACGCCTGACGCTTTTTCAGGAGTACCAATATCAGGGATTTCCACTCCATTATACATAACTATTCCAAATATCGGTATAACAATAAACAAAGCAGTAATGAATTGCCAGTTGTCTGTACCGAAAGCAAGTAAAAACAGCGTGCTTATAATTACAACCCCAACAGTGCCCCATGCATATACCGAGTGTAGTTTGCTCATTTCTCTGTCGGGCTCTTTGCAGGGTATTGAAGCAAAAACCGGACTCAGCAACACTTCACCCAAGCCTGCCGATGCAGAAAACACAATTGTACCAATTACAAGACCTGCATATACATCTTGCGGAAACAACACAGGCCATACAGCATAAATCAAAAGACCTACTCCTGTGAGATACGGCATTGATTTGACGGTTTTTGAAATATTAAATCTGTGAGAAAAAAACGAAAACGCAAGGTCTATTATAAGTTGGGTAAAAAAGCTTATAAGTATAAGTAAGCCTAATAAAGAATACGATATTCCATACATAGAACGGAATGTTAAAAACAAAAGAGGAGGTAGATTTCCGACTACTGACATAGATAAATTGCCAGAATAACAGGCCAGTTTTAATCTTGTATATTTTTTGTCCATAGTTATAACCTCCGTAGTTAAAATTACTCAGTTACTTCATCTACCCCGCTGTTTTTTACATAATACTCTACACATTTTTGTCTGCGAAGCGTTTCTTTGTCTTCCAATTCTCTTTTTAATACATACTGACCGTCAACCTCTACATACACAGGGTTAATAACGCAATGTTTCTTTTTAACATCAGAAAGATAATTCATATATGCAGAGCCTTTAAGACCAACATAGTCAAAATATTCGTTCATTAAAAACATTGGCGAGATTGTGTTACCCTCTCCTTTAAAATCTCTGCGGAGCGCTCTTTTGGCAGCATCATTAGCGTAGAAAACATAGCGTGTTTCATAATAATTTTCGCCGCCATCGGTGGTATCAAGATTTAAGTTGATGCCGAGCATTTTGTATACTTCGTTTTCACCGCCCAGCCGTGGATTATGGTCACCGAACAAAGTTAAAACTATAGGCTCTTTCTGATTATCAATATAGTCACGCAATTTTTGCAGTGCAATATCTGTTTTGTAAATGCCGTCGAAATAATTGTTAATCATATTATATTCTTCAGCAGTATAGTCGTCTTTACGCATAAGATATTCCATATCTGCCTTATCTTCTGTAGGATACGGACCGTGATTCTGATATGTAACACTGAAATTAAAATATTTCTCGTCATTTGCAACAGCGTTTTCAAAACCTTCTATAATATAATCAAAGAAGTCATAATCACTTATATAGTCGTGATATCTGGGGGTTTTCAGCATATCGTCAGGTATAGCTTCGTACTTGTTTTCGTGATAGTCAAAACTGTCAAAGCCAAAATACTTGTTCATATTCTTACGGTTATAAAACCATCCAAAACACGGATGCATAGCATCAACACTATATCCCTGTGATTTAAAATACCATATATACGACGGTGTGTCTTTCTGCGAAAAATGCATATCGCTGTAGCCCGTTAAATACTGGCGCTCTGTATAAATAGTGCTGGCAGCAAATATATCAGTATACAAGTTTCCTCTGTATGCGTCTGCCTCTAAAGCGTGGTAATTAGCATACGGGTCATTTGTAAATTCAACACCTTCAAACTTGCTGAAATCGTTATATGCCTCAAGCATAATGCTTATCATATGTACTTTTTTTCGTTTCGGGATATTCATATCCTGATATTTACTAAGAATAGACTCTGCCTCTTCTGCATTATATCCCTCAGGTGGTGATACAAAAGCATCGGGTATACTCTCTATAAACGAGTATATAACACCTCTGGACATCGCCTGATTTCCTGCTTTATACTCCGAGCCGAACAACGGATGCCACAGACTGTTATAAAGGTCTTTATTATTAAAATAAAACGAATTACACGAGGTAACCAAAATTGCAACAGCACACAATGCACCGCCAAACCGAGCAAAGCCGTGTTTGATTTTCGGTTTGATATTAAAATAGCAAAAAAATGTTCCAATCAATATGCATATCACAACACATATTGATACAGCGTCAAGATAAAGAATATAATTCTCAGCCATTTCCTTGGCTTCGCTCATAAGCAAAACATCTTCAAAAATAAGCGGATCATCACGGAACACCATTTTAAATCTGTTTACTTCTGCCACGATAAACGATATAACACCCGTTATCATAAAACTTATCCATACAGTATTGGTTAAACAATAAACCAGTGCCATTAAGCAGAACAACGGCAGAACATTAAGAAAGAAAATCCTTAAATCCGCAATAAGTATACCTATAAGCAGCAAATCGCAAGTAATGGTGGTAAGCACCATCATACAAATACCTAAAAGCATGCTGAGAACCATAAGTATACCTATGGTCTGTGCGCATTTTTTTAGCGGTTGATTGCTTATCGGTATATGATATTTAGTTAAATTTGCTTTTAAATTTATCATATATATCTCCTTAAAACAGGTACAAAAAAACACCCTCTATGTGAATCGAACACATGACTAGCCCTTAGGAGGGGCTTGTTATATCCACTTAACTAAGAGGGCATGCTAAGTATTATAACACAAAATTTCAGTAATGTGAAGAGTTTTTTTGTTTTTTTTACAAATTATTACTTTGTAACCTTTTTAGTACGTTATGCATATAATTAATATGGCATTGATTTTGAAAAGGAGGGTTATTATGCCAAACGCCAAGATATCACAAAACAGCGGGACCGGATACTTGAAAGTAATGGTAACTGCTGCAGATAATGCGTTACCTATCGAAGGGGCAACAGTAACCGTAACTACTGTTACCGGAGGTAATACAACACTACTTAACAAGCAGTCTACAAACCGTTCGGGAGAAACAGAGCGCATAGAACTCCCCACACCACCAAAAGAACTTTCACTAACTCCCGGCAACAGTAATACATATGCAAAATACAATATACGTGTGGACTTTCCGGGATATTATACAGTTGAAAACATTGATGTGCCTGTATTTGACGGGCAGGTTTCCATGCAACCGACACAGATGATTCCACTGCCTCTAAATGAACAAAGTGGCAAAAAAGTGACAGTTTATGAAGACCAGATTGAATTATAGGAGGCGATTATATGCCATTGACACCCGTTATACCTGAGACAATCACGGTGCATCTAGCAGGACCTGACACACCTGCAGAAAATGTGACGGTTTCATTCCCTGATTACATAAAAAACGTTGCTTCAAGCGAGATTTACCCCACATGGCCCGAAAGTGCATTGCGCGCAAACATATATGCCATCATAACATATGCACTTAACCGTGTATATACAGAATGGTACCGTTCACGCGGGTATAATTTCGACATTACAAATTCCACAGCTTACGACCAGGCTTTCTCGCCCGGCAGAGATATATTCGAGAACATCAGTCAGATAGTAGATGAAATTTTTAACGACTACGTGCGTATGCAAGGCTCTGTTGAGCCATACTTTACGCAGTTTTGCAACGGTACTACAGTAACCTGCCCGGGACTTTCGCAATGGGGTACTGTAACGTTGGCAAACCAGGGATTAACCCCATATGACATTCTGCGCAACTACTACGGCGATAATATTGAAATAGTACAGAATGCACCCATTGCTGAAATTCAGGAATCGTATCCGGGAACGCCCCTTAGAGTCGGTGACGTTAATAACGAAGTAAAACTAATTCAGGTACGCCTTAACAGAATTTCTAAAAACTGGCCTCTGATACCTAAAATTAATACGCCTGACGGAACTTTTGATCGTGATACATACAATGCTGTACGAAGGTTTCAGGAAATATTTAATTTGGATTCCGACGGCGTAGTAGGTAAAGCAACATGGTATAGAATTTTATATGTATATAATTCTGTTAAGCGTCTTTCTGAACTTGACTCCGAAGGATTACAATTCAGCGAAATCTCACAACAGTTCGGAAACGCATTAAGAGTGGGCGACAGAGGCTCATATATTGAATATCTACAATACCTTTTAAGCATTATAGGCGATTTTAACGACAGTATTCCTCCGGTTGAAATAGACGGCATATACGGTTCGGCAACAGAGGCGGCAGTAACTGCATTCCAGCGTGAATATGGTTTAACACCCGATGGCATTGTAGGCGAGCAGACGTGGAACGAATTAATTAATGTTTTTGACGGAATTGTAGACTCTATCCCGCAGGAATACTGGGGCGACAGAGCTGAGCCCTATCCTAATATGCGTTTACTGCTCGGTATGAGCGGTCCGTCTGTAAGCGAAATTCAAACATATCTTTCTACTATTGCAGATGTTTACCCTTCTATCCCAAAAACAAGTGTTACTGGATATTTCGGTGAACAAACACAAAATGCCGTTGCGGCATTTCAAAGATTTGCCGGCTTAGATGAAACAGGCATCGTAAATGCACCTACATGGGCAGAAGCCGCAAGATTATATTCTGATATTTTAGATGGACGCGAAAAAGCAACGGGACAATTTCCAGGCGGAAGCGTTGGCGAATAAAGGAGGAATATAGATGGCAACCTTAACATCTCAACCATACTTACGCACTAAAACTGATCATTTAGATGACAGAACGAATACATTTCAGTTGCAGAAATTTTTACAGAAGATTTCGGAAAACGATAATGATATTCCGTTTTTGAACACAGACGGAATTTATGGTGATGAAACAACTGAAGCGGTAAGAAAGTATCAGGAAAAATACAATCTGCCGCAAACAGGTTTAGCAGATTTTGAAACATGGGAATCTATATATGAACTATACCGCGATTTAATGGAATTAACAGAAGAGGCTTTACCCCTTCATATATATCCAACAGAAATAATAACTATAAAACAAGGTGATAACGGGGATGCGGTTATTATAATTCAACTTTTGTTAAACAGTTTTGCAGACAGATACGCTAACCTTAATAAAGTAAGAATTAACGGTCAGTATACAAACGAAACCGCAGATGCAGTAAGAAATTTTCAAAATTTATCATTACTTGAACCAACTGGCGAGGTAAACCGCCCGACATGGAACGAAATGGTGAAACTCTACAGAGCATTTTTAGTAAATGAATAAAATATAAAAGACGATTACTATGTAATCGTCTTTTAGTTTTTTTGACATTTTCAATGGCTCATTTTTATGTATATTTGAGTAATTATTTTTTAATTTTAGTGATTTTCAAAAATTCTTTTGGTGTAATTCCCGTGTACTGTTTGAAAAGCCTGTATCCATAAGAAACATCATCTATCCCTACTCTTTTGCATGCCTCTTTAAAAGAAAACATATCTTTATGTATCATATCGCATATACGTTTTACCTTTTCGGAATTTATATAGTGCTTGATCGTAACTCCTCTTGCTTTTTTAAAAGACGCATTTATATAATTCGGTGACTTACACAATTTTGAAGCAATAATGTCAAGAGTAATTGTTCTGTCAATATTATCATCTATATATTCTGCAACTCTCTTGCTTATTTTTTCATTAGCGTAATTTTTTAATTTTGTTTTATTTCTGGCATATTCATCAATTCGCGACATAATTGAACAAAATCTCAACGAACAAGCAAGTTCATTTTCGCCGTTTGCCGATAAATTGGATATATAATTCAAATCCTTCATTATTTGTTCAGTATATTCACAAGGCGGTATTACAAAAGGCAAAATAACGCCGTCATTTTCAGTTACCAAGAAATCTTCTTCTATAATTTCAAAAGAATAATTAAATTCTGCCTGAACCGTGATATGCGAATGTTCGCATCCTTTAGATGATGACAGTTTAATAGGAAGATGTCTGAAAAGAATAAGTACACTTCCTTCTTGTACTTCTGTCTTTTCATCATACAATTCCATAATAAGCGTTCCTTTTGTAATATATGCAATTTCAAAACTCTCATTAAGCGTTCCATAATTCCACTCAATTTTATCAGTATAAAACCGATGCGAAAACCCAATATCAGGTATAGAATCAAACTTTAAAAAACCCGCATACATATTTTCATCTCCTCTATACCTATTTTATCAAAAAACAGTTGTTTTGTCCACTATAAGTTGCTTTTTACATTGAACAACACAATAAATTTTGATACTATCCAATCAAAGGAGTGATCTTATATGAATAAAAAAGCTTATTTTTACATTGACGACACTATATGGGCATTACGAGACATTACACGCATGCTCCCTGAGTCTATGTTTGACACACCGTTTTTCAATATGCTTAAAACTGCACACGAAAAATACGGTCTTAAAGTACAATTGAATTTATTTTACAGAACCGACTCTTTCTACGGAAATGACGATTTCTGCCTTGCAGATGTAACCGATGCTTACAAAAGCGAATGGGAAGCAAATTCCGACTGGCTTAAACTTGCATTCCACGCAAAGGAAGAATTTCCTGATTATCCACATATCAATGCAAAATACGATGATTTAAAAGCACAGTATCAAGCAGTAGAAAGAGAAGTTTTTCGTTTTGCAGGTAAAAATACGTTTACATATGCAACTTGTGCACACTGGTTGCCGGTAAGTAAAGAAGGGGTAAAGGCACTTTACGATTGCGGTGTAAGAATTATGGATTCTACAGTAGGGTATACTTTTGATTTGGAAGAATACCCTGAACGTGCAATTCCGGGTCAGGATTCGCGAATTCTTAACAATCGTACACCCGAAGCACGTTTAAGAGCGATGACCCCCGTTCCACAGAATCAATTCCACTCCCTTTGTTCTTACAACAATTTATCCGTTGAACAGTACAATGAAACTGCCGGCAACTTAAAATATATTACTGATGAAGAAACAAAAATGAAGTTTAAATGTTTTGGTGGTTTGTTTACATGTATCAACAATCTTGATATGAAGGGCGTTGAAGAAAGTATCGGAAAACAAATCGGCAACGAATACATTGGTATGGTTATTCACGAACAGTATTTTTACAAAGATTATTTTAATTATCACCCTGACTATGCTGAAAAAATCTACAAAATGAGCGAATTATTATCAAGTAACGGATATGAATTCTTTTTTATGGAAGAATTGGTTAAATAATATGATGACACACTAAAATGAATTAGACATACCATTTGAAAATATGTATAAATCAACACTTTTTATGTTAATTTGCATAACTGTTTTTTTATTTATTGACTATATAATTTCATTTTGGTATTATCTAATTCAAGGAGTGATTCACATGAGCAAAAAGGCTTATTTTTATATTGACGACACAATCTGGGCATTAAGAGATATTACACGTCTGCGTCCTCAATCTATGTTTGACACACCGTTTTTCAATATGCTTAAAACTGCACACGAAAAATATGGTACAAAGGTACAGTTAAACTTATTTTACAAGACTTCTTATTTCTACGGAAACGACGATTTCTGCCTTGCAGATGTAACCGATGCTTACAAAAGCGAATGGGAAGCAAATTCCGACTGGCTTAAAATGGCTTTCCACGCTAAAGAGGAATTTCCTGATTATCCTCACATTAATACAAAATACGAAGATATGAAGTCACAATTTAAAGCAGTTGAAAACGAAGTTATTCGTTTTGCAGGTGAAAAGTCATTAACATATGCTATCTGCCCTCACTGGAATGCAGTAAGTAAAGAGGGAGTCAGAGCGTTACACGACTGCGGAGTAAAACTTTTGGTTGCAACTAGAGGATATACTTTTGAGTTTGAAGAATATCAAAATTTAGTTAGCCCCGGTATTCACGGGCGTATTTTTTTCAACCGTCAACCAGAAACACGTTTAAGGTCTGATTCACCCACACCTGAAAAACCATATCTGTCTTTATGTGCCTATAATCACGTATCGCTGGAACAGTACGACAAAATACACGGTACGCTTGATTATTTAAAAGATGAAGAAACAGGTATGTGTTTCAAAAGTTACGCATCTCTTTGCCTTAATAGACTTCTATTTGAAAATGTTGAAAAAGTTATAAACAATTCCTTAGGTAACGAATTTATAGGCGTTGGCAACCATGAACAATATTTCTACAGCGACTATTTTAACTATCAGCCCGACTATGCTGAAAAAATCTATAAAATGAGTGAAATATTATCACAAAACGGATATGAATTCCTTTTCATCGAAGATTTAGTTAAATAATTTATTGCGCACTCATAAAAGCCACACGACAGGTGTGGCTTTTATCTACGCAAAAACACCGTTGACGATGTCAACGGTGTTTTTAAATTAGTTAATATAAGATTTAATTAGTCCTGGATTGCGGATACAACGCCGGAACCAACTGTACGACCACCCTCACGGATAGCGAATCTCAAACCTTCTTCAATAGCGATAGGTGTGATAAGTTCAACTTCGATTGTTACGTTATCACCAGGCATGCACATTTCTGTGCCTTCGGGTAATTTGATAACGCCTGTAACGTCAGTTGTTCTGAAGTAGAACTGAGGTCTGTAGTTGTTGAAGAAAGGTGTATGACGGCCACCTTCGTCCTTTGTCAGAACGTAGATTTCGCCTTTGAATTTTGTGTGGGGATTGATTGTGCCGGGTTTAGCAAGAACCTGACCACGTTCAATTTCGTTTCTCTGGATACCACGGAGAAGAGCACCGATGTTATCGCCTGCTTCAGCGTAGTCAAGGAGTTTACGGAACATTTCGATACCAGTTACAACAACTTTTCTGCTTTCGTCAGCAAGACCAACGATTTCAACTTCGTCAGAAAGGTTGAGCTGACCTCTTTCAACTCTACCTGTAGCAACAGTACCACGACCTGTAATTGAGAATACGTCCTCAACAGGCATAAGGAAAGGTTTGTCTGTGCTTCTCTCAGGAGAAGGAATGTAGCTATCTACAGCGTCCATGAGTTCGAGAATGCAAGCATACTCAGGTGCAGAAGCATCTGTAGCGCCTGATTCGAGAACCTGAAGAGCAGAACCTTTAACGATAGGTGTATCATCACCCGGGAACTCATACTCGTTAAGAAGGTCTCTGATTTCCATCTCAACCAACTCGAGAAGTTCGGGGTCGTCAACCTGGTCAGCTTTGTTCATGAATACTACGATATAGGGAACGCCAACCTGTCTTGAAAGCAGGATGTGCTCTCTTGTCTGAGGCATAGGACCATCAGCAGCAGATACAACGAGGATAGCACC
>JAFSCF010000006.1 GCA_017436905.1 Clostridia bacterium
ACAAACTTTAAAACAATCAGAAAAAGAATTGACAGACTCAACCAGTTAGAAAAAATGGAAGCAGACGGCACATTCGACCTGCTCCCCAAAAAAGAAGTTATCAAACTTAAATTAGAGGCTGAAAAACTCGACAAGTACCTCGGCGGTATCAAAGAAATGAAAAAACTCCCCGGTGCTATATTCGTAGTAGACCCCAAAAAAGAAAAGATTGCTATTGCAGAAGCAAAGAAACTGGGTATCCCCGTTGTTGCTATTGTTGATACAAACTGCGACCCCGACGAAGTTGACTATGTTATTCCCGGTAACGATGACGCTATCCGTGCCGTAAAACTTATCGCTTCTACAATGGGTAACGCTATTATCGAAGGCAGACAGGGCGAACAGTTAGGTACTGCTGCTGATGCTGAAGACGTTGCAGAAGAAATCGAAGCAACAGAAGAATAATTCCATAAATACAGGAGGAAAAATCCCATGTTTACAGCAAAAGACGTAAAAGAACTCAGAGAGAGAACCGGCTGCGGCATGATGGACTGCAAAAAGGCTCTTACCGAAACAAACGGTGATTTTGATAAAGCAGTTGATTTTCTGCGTGAAAAAGGTCTTGCAACCGCTGCTAAAAAAGCAAGCAGAATTGCTTCAGAAGGTCTGGTAGATATTTTGGTTGACGGCAACGTAGGTGCTATGGTTGAAATCAACTCTGAAACAGACTTCGTTGCTAAAAATGACGAGTTCAAAACTTTCGTTAGAAATATCGCAAGACAGGTTATCGCAGTTAACCCTGCAGATGTTGATGCACTTTTAGAGTCGAAATTCATTGACGACGAGTCTATCACAATTAAAGACCTGCTTACAGAAAAAATCGCTAAAATCGGCGAGAATATGAATCTCAGACGTTTCGCAAGATATGAAGGCGGCGTTGTTGGTTATGTTCACGCAGGCGGCAGAATCGGTGTAATGGTTAAAGTTGAGGCTGACCTTGCAAATGACGACGCTATGGCTGCTGCTAAAGACTGCGCTATGCAGATTGCTGCTATCAACCCCTTATACAAAGACCGCGACAGCGTTCCTGCAGAAGATGTTGAAAAAGAAAAAGCAATCATCACAGCACAGATTAAAGAAGATCCCAAAAACGCAAATAAACCCGATAACATTATCGAGAAAATGCTCGGCGGTAAAATCAATAAGTTCTTTGAAACAAACTGCCTTATCGAGCAGGCATTCGTTAAAGACGATAGCATGAGCGTTGGCAAATACCTTGAATCTAAAGGTGTTAAACTCGTAGACTATGTTCGCTTTGAAAAAGGCGAAGGTCTTGAAAAGAAAGAAGACAACTTTGCTGACGAAGTTGCTAACATGGTTAAATAAGATTAATCACAAATTTAAAGCGACCCATACGGGTCGCTTTTTGTGTTTTTTGATGTTTGTCAATATCGGGAATGTTTTTTATAAAACAAGACTTAATTTTGTGTATATTAAACTGTGTGGTAGATTGAATATATCATTAATTATTTTTGCAAGATGTTTTTAGAGGTATGGGGTTCTTAGTGGTGCAACCCTAAATGATAATGAATAATGAATGATGAATGATGAATAATGAAAAATTAATAATTTAGGAATAAATGCTTACGCATTTAAAAATAAAAAGAAAATCACTTTGTGATTTTCTAACCATAATTATTCATTATTCACTATTCACTATTCATTTAAAGTACCTATTTTTATGTAGACAAAAATTCCCGATTGGTGTATAATACCTTTAAGAAGACATACTCCCAAGGAGGTTTTATATATGAAAATGCTTGTAAAAGGCGGCAGAGTTATAGACCCTGCAAACGGTATTGATGCCGTTGCCGATATACTGATAAAAGACGGCATAATTTCTGCAATCGGCAATGACATTGCAGACGACGATGCTGAAATAATAAATGCCGAGGGCAACATAGTTGTTCCCGGTCTGGTGGATATGCATTGTCACTTACGTGAGCCCGGATTTGAGCATAAAGAAGACATTGCAAGCGGTACTAAAAGTGCCGTTGCCGGCGGATTTACGTCAGTTGCGTGTATGCCGAACACTAATCCTACTATAGATAACGCTGAAACGATTGAATATATATTAAACCGTGCCAAAGAGACTGATATGGCAAACGTGTTTCCTATAGGCTCTATCACAAAAGGTCTTGGCGGAGTTGAGCCTACAGATATTGATGAACTTAAAAAAGCAGGCGCGGTTGCTATCTCTGATGACGGCAGACCTGTTGAGAATTCTGCAATAATGCTTGCTGCTATGAAAAAAGCAGAGGAGTTGGGCGTTATGGTAATATCGCATTGTGAGGATATTTCCATCGGTAAAGGCGATATGAACGAGGGCGCTCTTGCCGAGAGCCTTGGCTACGAGGGCATTTCACCTGCGGCAGAGGAAGTTATGGTTTCACGCGATGCTATACTTTCAGAACAGTACAAACTGCCCATACACATTGCACACGTAAGCACACGCAGGTCGGTAGACATTATCCGCCGTGCAAAGAAAAATGGCGCACCAATCACTTGCGAGACATGCCCGCATTATTTTTCATTAACAGAAGACGCAGTAAAACTCTATGGCGCAAATGCAAAAATGAATCCGCCTCTGCGTGGTTCTGACGATGTTGCGGCTATTATAGAAGGTCTTGCAGACGGCACTATAGACGTTATCGCAACAGACCACGCACCGCACCATGCTGACGAGAAAAATCGGGGCTTTTCAAAAGCACCTAATGGAATAGTAGGTCTTGAAACTGCATTCGCTTTAGGTTACACATATCTTGTTCAAAAAGGACACATAACATTGAATGAACTTATTGAAAAAATGAGTTATGCACCCAGTAAAATACTCGGTATAAACAGAGGAACACTAAGCGTAGATGCTCCTGCTGATATTGCTATATTTGACATCAACAAAAGTTACAAAGTGTCAACGGCGGATTTCCTTTCAAAAAGCAAAAATTCACCCTTTGATGGATTTGAACTCACAGGTGCGCTGCTCTATTCAATAGTAGGCGGCAAAGTGGCACTTCGCTGTGGAGAGGCATTGTGGAAAGCGTATTTTAATTAAAAGGTGGTTAGTTAAATGTATCAGATAATTGCAGATATATTTAAATACGGCTTTGTTATAGTGGTGTATATGTTTATCTACAGCGTTATTAAACTTATATACTTAGATATTACAGACACACGCAGAATAGAAAATTCCTTAGACGGCGCTATTGCATACCTTAAAACTATCACTCTTTCAAAAGACCTTGATTTTAAGGTGTTCGACAGTTACGGAATTAAAGAAAACACCATTATCGGCAGAAACAAAAAGTGTGATATTTATATCAAAGACCCGTTTATGTCTAAGGAAAACACCCTTATATATATTCAGGAAGGCAAGTTCTACATTAAGGATTTGGGCAGTACAAACGGTACATTTGTAAACGGTAAACAACTGCTTGAAAAACCCGCTAAACTTAAAGACAGTGACAAAGTAACAATCGGCAATATAGATTTTTTGTTTGTAGACCCGTTTGCTTTGGAGGGTAAGTTATGAGTAAAATCAGACTTCGCCCTGTGATATACCTGCTGCTGCTTAATCTGATGGGGTTTGCGCTTTTGTTTTTGTATAAAACCCCGCACGACGTAAACATCATATACGCAGGGCTTATGGTGCTAACCGTCAATATCGGTATATACTGCCTTATGTATTTTCTTGATATGGGCGACGTGTATATGTTTTTAATGGTGTCAATTCTTGTGAGCATAGGCACTATTATGCTGATACGCATAGATACTGAATTCGGCTTTAATCAGGTTTTCTGGTTTGGCATAGGTATTATAGTGTTTTTGGCATCGTACCTTGTTTTCAGGTTGTTTAAACACTGGGACAAACTGCTTATATTTTATATGGCGGTTTCGTTTATACTGTTCGTTGTTACATTGGTATTTGGTGAATCGCGCGGCGGCTCACGTAACTGGATAAGCATTGGCGGCAGAACTGTTCAGCCGGCAGAGTTTATAAAGATTTTGTATGTATTTGCGCTTGCGTGCTTTTTTACTATGGATAACGATAAGTGGAAAATCTTATCAGGTGAAGTTTGGGGAATACCTAAAAAAGATATAGCGATGAACGTGTTTGTCTATATTTGCCTTGGGTTTTTGCTTTTGCAGAAAGAGTGGGGAACGGCGGTAGTGTTCTTCCTGACGTTCTACACTATGATGTTTTTGTATGATACGTCGAAACGGCTTATGCTTATTAACTTGGGGCTGGCAATTATTGGCGCAGTGGGCGGATATTTTTTAACCGACCATATAAAATCAAGAGTTGTTACTTGGCTTGACCCCTGGGCAGATGCCAGCAACAAGGGATTTCAGATAACTCAGTCGCTTTTTGCAATTACTTCGGGAGGATATTTCGGCTCGGGGCTCGGCAACGGCACTCCGCATTTAATTCCCGAGGTGCACTCGGATTTTATCTTTTCCGCTATTTGCGAGGAAATGGGTATATTTACGGGTATTGCTATTATTATGATATACTTTATATACTCGTACCGTGGATTTAAAATCGGCTTAAAAGTAAACAACAACTTTTTAAAAGCACTTACGTTCGGTTTGGTTATAAGTTTTGCGTTCCAGACGTTTATAATAGTTGGCGGAGTTATAAAACTTATCCCGCTTACAGGCATAACAATGCCGTTTGTAAGTTACGGCGGCAGTTCTATGGTTTCGTGCTGTATTATGACGGGCATTTTAACCGCCGTTTCGTATTTAGAGAGAAAAAGTTGAAAAAACAGAATGTTGAAAATTGGAGGAATTGATATGAAAAAAAGTCCGGATTTTGCATATTTGTGATTATTCGGCACCTTACAAAGGTAATTTTATAAAATCTCTTGAATCTTTGGAAACTATAGAAAATGTAAAAAATATATATTTATTTCCGCACAGAGCAAAAGCCAATAAATCGGTTGAGTGGATAAACGCTCTTAATGAGAATGAAACAATTGCGTATATACAAGAGGAAAATATAATTAAAACTATTTTTTTGCTTAAACGCATTTTAAAAGAACATAAAGTCACGCATATATTCCGTCATTTTTATGATATTAAAATCGATGCTATATTGAAAATTGTATGTTATAATAAGCCTGTCGTAAGATTTTGTCATGGTATGTATGCCGATAAAAACGCAACCGGTATAATGCATAAAGTGAGAAATTTCTTGTGGGGAAAAGACTTTTTGATAGGAGTCAGCGAAGCGGTATCAGAAAGTTATAGGCATAATTTTAATAATGTTAATATACATACCGTAGATAATGCGATATTTTTTGACCGCCTTAATGTTGTAGATGAGTTCCAGAAACAAGATAAAGTCTCTCTTATGTGTATGGGGTATAATATAAAGACCAAAGGGACCGATATTGCCATAGCAATGGCTCAAAAATTACACGAAAATTATGATTTTGTTTTAAATATAGTAGTTGCAGCAAATGATGAAGAACTTGAAAAATATTTGAAGTCTGTTTTTGTTACAATCCCGGAATGGATTAATGTTCTGCCACCGGTTGAAAATATTGCTACCTATTTTAACGCTAATGATATTTTCCTAAGTCCTTCACGTTCAGAGGCTTTTGGGTATGCCGTGGTTGAGGCTGCTTATTGTAAAAACAGTATTGTAGCAAGCAAAACAGGCGGACAAGGTCAGTTGAAAATTGATGGTGTTTATTGGTTTGAAAGTGAAAACCTTGATGATTTTTATGTAAAAACAGAGTTGGCTGTTAAAGAACTTAACTCTGGTGAAAAAAATTTACAAAAGGAGAACGCAGCAAAATCTGTTCAAAATGCGTATTCGCTTGATGAATGGAGAAATGCTGTCATAAATTTAGTTTTAAACAAATTAAGATAGAAACAAAATGCCGTCTGCATATCATAATGATGTTGTTATGCAGGTGGCATTTTTATTTTCTCTTTTTTATGCAAAAGCCTTGCATAAAAACTGTTTTTTGTGTATAATGGAAAATGAATTATTGTGGATATTTATGCCCGATAAGGAGGGGTATCCGTGACAGTTGGCATATACACTAACCAACGCAAAGACAAAGACCTTGAAATAACTAACCGTGTGGTGCAGTTTTTAAAAGACAAATGCACCATGGCTTTGTTGTGCGATTTTGCTTCGTTTGAGGATATGTGCAAAAATGTCGATTCATTGATAGTTCTTGGCGGTGATGGTACACTTTTACGTGTTGCAAGAATAGCAAGTGCGTTTGACCTGCCAATACTCGGCATAAATCTTGGCACAATAGGTTTTATGGCAGAGGTTGAAAAAGATAAAATAGAGGATTGCCTTACCAGATTTTTAGCGGATGATTACAGCATCGAACAGCGATTTATGATTAATGCATCTGTTGTGCGTGGCGGTGAAATAATTGCCCGATACAATGCACTTAATGATATTGTTATTGCGGCGGCATCGTTTAAAAAAGTTGTATCAATGAATTTATACGTAAATGATGATTTTATCACATCTTACGATGCGGACGGAGTGATTGCGGCAACGCCTACCGGCTCTACTGCATATTCATTATCTGCGGGTGGCCCTATAACAGACAGCACTATGGAACTTATTCTTATAACACCTATTTGTCCGCATACATTATCCTCAAGACCGCTTATACTTCCACCAGACAAAAAAATTGCAGTTGAAATTGTAAAAGACCGTGAACACGCTGCGCAGATTACTGCAGACGGCCGTGAGGGTGAGAAACTTTACATAGGGGATAAAGTTGTTATAACGGCATCTGAACTTAAAACCAAACTTATACGTGTAAACGGAATGAATTTTTATGAGATACTCAGAAAGAAAATGAGTAATTAAAAGGAATGAAAGCATATGTCTAAACTTGAAAGACACGAGAGGATTTTAAACCTTATTGCACATAACGATATATCTACACAAACAGAACTTACCGACCGACTTGTTGCTGCAGGTTACAATGTAACTCAGGCAACAGTTTCACGTGATTTGCAGGAGTTGCGAATTGTTAAAACAGTAAGTGACCGTGGCGTATACAGATACGAAGCACCTAAAGAGGACACAAAAACTGCAGATAACCGTCACGAGGCTGTGCTGCGTCAATGCCTTTTAAGTGTTGACTATGCTATGAATATAGTTGTTTTAAAAACGCTTACGGGTGCTGCTCAGGCGGCTGCATATGCGCTTGATATGTACGTTATGGAAGAAGTGCTTGGCACCATTGCCGGTGACGATACTATTATGATGGTGGCACGCACTGAGGCGAGCGCTAAAATTATATGCACTGACCTTAAACATTTTCTTGTTTGATATGGGGGTGACGGGTTTTGCTGAGCAGATTGTTTATTAAAAATATAGCGGTTATTGAAAACGCTGAAATAGAGTTTGAAAACGGCTTTAATATCTTAACCGGCGAAACTGGTGCCGGAAAGTCTATTATAATAGATTCTGTAAATATTTTAAAAGGCGAACGTGCAAGTAAAGAACTTATCCGCTCGGGCGAGCAAAAAGCAAGGGTTGACGGTGTGTTCACAGTAGATGCAGATACGCAAAGCCTTTTAAGTGATGAGTTTGGCATAGAGGCAGAAGACGGACAGATACTTATCTCACGTGAAATAACTGCCGATGGCAAAAACAATATCCGCATAAACGGTATGCCTGCAATCGGCTCTCTACTTAAAGAGGTGGGAGCGCATTTGGTAACTATTCACGGTCAGCACGACAACACATCTTTACTTGCTAAAAAGACGCACCTTAAACTGCTTGACAGTGCTGCAGGCGACGAACTTTTAAAAGTACTTGACGAATACAAGGATATTTACAATAAAACACGTGAAAAAATAGCGGAACTTGAGTCCATTGAAACCGACGAGCAGGAAAAAACAAGACGACTTGATATGCTCACCTTCCAGATAGACGAAATTGAAACTGCCGCTTTGCAGATTGGCGAAGATGACGAATTGTTTGAGAAGAAAGCGTTTTTGGAAAACGCCGGACGAATTGCTGAAAATACTCAAAGAGCATATGCTATGCTTTACGAAGGCGACGAGGCGGGTAAATCTGCAAACGACCTTTTGTGGGACGGCATAAATGCACTTGGCGATGTGGCAGAGTATGATGCCGACCTTAAAAAAATACATGAAGAACTTACAGATTTGGGTTATGAGATTTCCGATAAAGTGCGTTCTTTACGCAAGTATATAGACACGCTTACATTTGAGCCTTATGAACTTGAGCAGGTTGAGGACAGGCTTGATTTAATCTATAACCTTAAAAGAAAGTACGGCTCAACGATTGAACTGGTACTTAAGTATTTGCAGGACGCCAAGGAAGAAGCAGACAACATAGTGCGCTCTGACGAGCACGCGGAGCAGTTAAAAGATGAGATTGCCCGTTTCGAGGCAAAGCGCAATTCATTAGCGGACAAACTTACCGCTATCCGCACAAAATCAGGAGAGGCACTTTCAAAAAAGATAGAAGAGCAACTTGCAGACCTTAATATGGCAAAGGTGCGCTTTAAAGTTAATATAGAAGATGCCGACTACGGCGCAAGCGGTAAGGATGATGTGGAATTTTTAATCTGCACAAACGTGGGCGAAGATTTTAAACCTTTAACAAAGATTGCATCCGGTGGTGAACTTTCCAGAATTATGCTGGCGGTTAAAAATGTTCTTACTATGGGCGAGAGTGCAAAAACTTTGGTGTTTGATGAAATTGATGCAGGCGTAAGCGGAAGCGCCGCACAAAAAATCGGCGAGAAATTGCGCAGCATATCTTCGACCAATCAAGTTATATGCATAACGCATCTTCCGCAGATTGCCGCACTGGCAAAAACACACTATCTTATAGAAAAAAATGTAGAAAATGACCGGACTCTCACAACTGTTAAACGTTTGGAGGGAGAGGACAGAGTTGCAGAACTGGCACGCACATTGGGCGGTGCAGAGGTAACTGAAATTACAAAGGCAAACGCACGCGAACTTTTAAAGCAGGCGGCTTATTAAAATACAATAGGAGGATAAGTAAATATGAATAGAACTGATAAGCACAATTACTATCTTGATATTGCAGAAACCGTTGCAGAAAGGGGGACGTGTTTAAGACGCAATTACGGCTCGATTATAGTTAATAATGACGAGATTGTATCTACCGGCTACACTGGTGCGCCCCGTGCCAGAAAAAATTGCATTGACATTGGCGAGTGTATAAGAGTTAAATTAAACATTGCCCGTGGCGAGCGTTACGAACTTTGCAGAAGCGTACATTCAGAGGCAAATGCAATCATCTCTGCTTCCAGAAAAGAGATGATTGGCGGCACATTGTACTTGGTCGGCAAAGACAAAAACACAGGCGAACTTGTACACGACGCATCATCGTGTGCAATGTGTAAAAGACTGATAATAAACGCAGGTATTGCAAAAGTTATTGTAAGAAATACCGAAACAGCGTTTACAATTATAGATGTCCGTGAAGACTGGATTGAAAAAGACGAATCTTTAGACGGACAAATGGGTTATTGATTGAAAGGAAATGAAAAAATGATAACAAAAGCACCTAAAGGCACAGCCGACGTATTGCCGTCACAAGCATATAAATGGCAGTACATTGAAAACGAAATAAGAAAAATCTGTAATGAATTCTGCATTAAGGAAATCCGCACACCTGTTTTTGAGCATACGGAACTTTTTGAGCGTGGTGTGGGCGAAACTACCGACGTTGTAGGTAAAGAGATGTATACCTTTAACGACAAGGGCGACAGAAGTATCACTCTTCGTCCCGAGGGTACAGCGTCTGCCGCAAGAGCATACATTGAACACGGTCTGTTCAACGACCCCCAGCCCGTTAAGGTTTTCTATCAGATTAAATGCTATCGCTACGAAAAACCTCAGGCAGGACGCTACAGAGAGTTTGCACAGTTCGGTGTAGAGGTTTACGGCTCGGGTGAGCCAAGTGCAGATGCCGAGATTATGGCACTGCCTATGCTTTTATATAAAAGGCTCGGTCTTACAAAATTATGCCTTAGCATAAACAGTATCGGCTGTCCAAACTGCCGCAAAGAATACAACAAAAAATTGAAAGAGTATTTAAGTGCGCATTACGATAACCTCTGTGATACTTGCAGGGAACGTTTCGAGAAAAATCCAATGCGTATAATCGACTGCAAATCGCCCATTTGTGGTGAGATTGTAAAAGGTGCGCCGAAACTTATTGACTGCATATGCGACGAGTGTGCTGACCACTTTGAAAAGGTTAAAGGTTATTTAACCGCTATGGGTATTGACTATGTTATAGACCCGTATATAGTAAGAGGACTTGACTATTACACAAAAACAGTTTTTGAAATTATTGCTGATAACAAAAACTCCAACAGCGTTATATGCGGCGGTGGCAGATACGACGGGCTTATTGAAGAACTCGGCGGAAATCCGATGCCCGCCTGTGGATTTGCACTCGGTATGGAACGTTTAATTCTTACTATGGAAGAACAAGGTATAGAAATCCCATCTCCTCATGGGGTGGATATTTACATCGGCAATATCGGCGATGCAAGCGGAATGTATGCACAGAAACTTGTTATGAACCTGCGTGAAGCGGGCGTAGTTGCCGAAAAAGACCACCTTGGCAAAAGCGTTAAAGCACAGATGAAATATGCTAATAAAATCGGTGCTAAATACAGTATGATTATCGGCGATGACGAGATTGCAAACGGCAAGGCCCGTCTTAAAAATATGGACGAAGGTACAGAGTGCGAATGTGCATTAAATGCCGATGATATAGCAAAACTATTAAAGTGATTTTGAATTTCTTCAGAAAGGAAGTTTTTTATAAATGTACGAATCAATTAAAGGCTTAAAAAGAACTCACAGATGCGGACAGTTGTCATCTGCGAATATTGGCGAAGAAGTAGTTGTAATGGGTTTTACAAACTCTGTAAGAAACTTAGGCGGTGTAAACTTTATTAACCTGCGTGATATATCGGGTATTGTTCAGTTGTTTTTCAATACTGATACTCCCGAACTTTACGAAAAGGCTGCAAAAGTGCGTGGCGAATACGTTCTTGCTGCAAAAGGTGTAGTACGTGCCAGAGGCGAGGGCGCTGTAAATAAAGATATGGCTACAGGCGATATTGAGATAGAGGTAAATGAACTTCGTATACTCTCATCTGCTGAAACACCACCGTTCTACATTGAAGAAAACAGCGATGTAAAAGAAGAACTTCGTTTAAAACACCGTTTCTTAGACCTTAGAAGACCGGATATGCAGAGAAATCTTATCATGCGTCACAATATTGCAAAAATTGCGCACGATTTCTTTGACGAAAACGGATTTTTAGAGATAGAAACACCTATACTCGTTAAAAGCACACCCGAAGGCGCACGCGACTATGTAGTGCCAAGCCGTGTGCACAGCGGTAAATTCTACGCTCTGCCGCAGTCACCCCAACTTTATAAGCAGTTGCTTATGGTATCTGGTATGGACAGATACTTCCAGATTGCAAAATGCTTCCGTGACGAGGACCTGCGTGCAGACCGTCAGCCCGAGTTTACTCAACTTGATATGGAACTTTCGTTCGTTGATATGGACGACGTTATGGAACTTAACGAGCGCTTTATGCAAAGAGTTTTCAAAGAAATTAAAGGTATAGACATTAAAACACCTTTCCTTAAAATGGAATATGCCGAGGCTATGGACAGATTTGGCTCCGATAAGCCCGATACACGTTTTGGTCTGGAACTTAAAAATCTTTCTGACATTGTTGCAAACTGCGGTTTCGGTGTATTTACAGGTGCTTTAGAGAACGGCGGCAGCGTTCGTGCTATAAATGCCGAAGGCCTTGGCGAAAAACTTACCAGAAAGACTATCGATGCACTGGGCGAGTTTGTAAAAACATATCGTGCAAAAGGTCTTGCCTGGATTAAGTTAAATCCCGACGGTGTTCAGTCGCCAATCGCAAAATTCTTAACCGAAGATGAAATGAACGTTATCTTAGAGCGTATGAACGCTAAAGAGGGCGACGTAATATTTATTGTTGCCGATAAAAACAATGTTGTTTTTGACTCTCTCGGTGCGCTGCGTCTTGAGATTGCAAAACGCTTTGACCTTATTGATAAAAACAGATACGACTTCCTTTGGGTAACAAACTTCCCCCTGCTTGAATATGACGAGGAAGACGGACGTTATGTTGCAATGCACCACCCCTTTACCTGCCCCAATGACGAGGATATTCCCCTTCTTGATACAGACCCGTCGAAGGTACGTGCAAAAGCATACGATATTATCTTAAATGGTGTGGAACTTGGCGGCGGAAGTATCAGAATTCACGATGCACAACTTCAGGAGAAGATGTTTGGCGTTTTAGGCTTTACCAAAGAACAGGCTTGGGACAGATTCGGCTTCCTGATGGGTGCGTTCAAGTACGGCACACCACCTCACGGCGGTATGGCATATGGATTTGACAGAATGGTAATGCTCATTGCCGGACTTGATAATATAAGAGAAGTAATTGCATTCCCGAAAGTGCAGAACGCATCTGAACTTATGAGTAATGCACCTGACTTTATCGACGATAAGCAGGTAGAAGAACTTCACATTAAACTTGCTGAAGAAGAATAAAAATTCATATTTTGTTCACACAATGAATGTGGCATTGTGTTATCATTGTATTAAGTTTTCTGATGCGGAAAGGAAGATAAGTTAATGATAGAAATTAAAAACCTTACTAAAGCATACGGTGCCAAAAAGGCTGTTGAGGATATCAGTTTTACTGTAAACAGCGGTGAAATTCTCGGCTTTTTAGGTCCTAACGGTGCCGGTAAAACAACAACTATGAATATTATCACAGGCTACGGCTCTGCTACAAGCGGAACTGTTACCGTAGACGGTATGGACACAGTAGAAAAACCAATGGAGTGCAAACGTAAAATAGGATACCTTCCCGAACAGCCTCCGCTTTATATGGATATGACTGTTTCGGAATACCTTAATTTTGTGTTTGATTTAAAATCACCTAAAGCAGACCGTAAATCACACCTTGAGGATATTATGGAAACTGTTAAGATAAGCGATGTTAAGGGCAGACTTATCAAAAATCTTTCCAAGGGTTATAAACAGAGAGTAGGTATTGCCCAGGCACTTATCGGCAATCCCGAAATTTTAATTCTTGACGAGCCTACGGTTGGTCTTGACCCCAAACAGATTATAGAAATCAGAAACGTTATAAGAACTCGGCAAAAACAGAACTGTTATTTTAAGTTCGCACATTTTGCCTGAGGTAAGCGCTATCTGCGAAAGGGTTATTATTATAAACAAGGGTAAGATTATGGCTATCGATACGCCCGAAAATCTTTCCAGAACACTCTCTCGTGATAACAGACTTATGATAAGGGTAGAGGGCACATCTTCTGCTATTGAAAAGGCTCTGCACGGTGTAGAGGGCGTTGCATATATTGAATCGCTCGGTCAGAAAGAGTCCGGCACATACGACTATATTATAGAGGCTGAGGGCGATGGCGATATCCGTAAAAAGGTATTCTCTGCCCTTGCAGCCGCAGAATTACCTATACTTATGTCTAAAACAATGGGACTTTCTTTAGAGGAAGTGTTCCTGCAACTTACAACTGACGAAAGCACCGCTGCAGAAGAACCTGCCGAGGAAATTGAAGAGGTAGAAGAATCTGCAGAAATTAAAGAAAACGCTGAAGAGGAGGCTGAAGAAAATGAGAGCGATATTTAAAAAAGAATTAAGAAGTTATTTTTGCTCGCCTATAGGATATGTATTTGTAGCAATATTCCTTTTTGTTGCCAGCCTGTTTTTTGCAATGTATAATCTTTTCAGCGGTTACGGCGATATCAACACCGTGTTTGGCAATATGACAATGATATTTTTGTTTTTAACACCTATACTTACCATGCGCTCACTCGCAGAGGAGAAAAACTCCAAAACAGACCAGTTGCTCTTTACAGCGCCCGTTAATGTTACATCAATCGTACTCGGCAAACTTGCTGCTGCTGTTTGCGTATTTCTTATCGCTTTGGCGGTAACACTGGTTTACCCCCTTATTTTATTGGGTTATACCGAGCCTGCATGGGGCAAGATTTTCGGCAATTATATAGGATTTTTCCTTATGGGGTCTGCGTTTGTATCAATCGGCATCTACATTTCGTCACTTACAGAAAATCAGATTATAGCAGCAGTTGCTACATTCGGCGTTCTGTTTTTGATGTATCTTGCCGAGTGGTTCGGCTCTATTACAGACGTTGCAATTTTGCAAACCATCATCGGTTGGCTTTCAATCACATCTAAATTTGCAGACTTTTCTATGGGACTGGTTAACCTGCAGTCAGTTATTTATTACTTAAGCATTGTTGCGATATTTGTATTCTTAACGGTTAACCATCTTGAAAAAAGACGCTGGAGCAAATAAGAAAGAGGTGAATTAAAGTGTATAATAACGAAAACGAAAACAACGAACTGAATATAAATGAAACTACTGAAAACGAGGCAGTTGAAACCGAAACTGTTGATGAAACTTCTGTAGAAATTGCAGAGGAAACCGATGTTGTATTTGAAACGGTCGAGCAAACCAAAAAAGAGCGTAAGCCTTTGTCAAGACGTGCCAAGTTCAGAACTGTTTCAGGCATTATGACAGCACTCGTTATAGCGGCAGTTATTGTGGTTAATCTGCTTGTTGGCGCTGTTGCTACTAAAGTTAATACAAAAATAGACCTTACTGCAGGCAGGGTTTTAGATTTTGCTGATGAAACCATAGAAGTTGCAAAAAAACTTGAAAAAGAAGTAAACATCTATTCTCTTATTCCCGAAGGTGAAGACGAAGTTTTAAAATCTCTTGACCAGATTTTAGTAAGATATCAGCAGTTGTCTAATAAAATCAATTACGAAAGAATTGACACCGTGTCAAATCCACAATTTTTACAGAAATATATGGGTGATAACACACAGTTTAATGTGTACTCAATAATTTTTGAATGTGGTGACAAATTCAGGGTTGTTGACATTAACGACACCGTTACAATGAATCAGCAGACAGGTCAGGTACAGTCACTTTCTGCTGAGCAGAAATTTACCTCTGCGCTTATGTATGTTTCAAACGAAGCAACCGTTAAAGTCGGTGTTGTTCAGGGGCACAACGAAGTTGCCTTTGCTTCATTCGATTCTATCGTTTTAGAGCCAGAAAACTATGACGCAGTAGAGATTAACCTTTCAACCGCGCCTATTTCAGAAGATGTTAATATGCTTATAATTCCATCTCCTCAGCGTGACTTTACCCCTGACGAGATTAACGTGCTCGACGCATACTTTGACCGTGGCGGAAAAGCGCAACTCCTGATAGATTTTTCTACAGAAACTTTGCCTAATTTAGAAGCATATCTTAAAGAGTGGGGTGTTACACTCTATAACGGCTTTGTTATGGAAGAGTCTACAAGCAAGTTTATAAGTTATCCTAACTATATAATCCCCGAAATCATTCCGGGTGAAATTACAGATGGTATTATAAGCAATAATATACTTATGGCATACCCCCTCGCTAGAGGTATGAAGATAGAAAAGACCCCGAATGTTGAGAATATGGATTTACTTATGTCTTCAGATACATCATATGTAAGAACAAACTTTGAGTCTACAGAAACGGCTAAAACCGATGGTGATGTAGACGGTCCCGTAGTTATTGCGACTATGCTTTCAAGATTTTCGCAAAACGGTGCACCTAAATTTATGATTATGGGTGGAACAGGTATATTTGAAGCATTCGATTTAAGTGCTTATGCAAATAAGGATTTCTATTATAATGCTATGGCGTATATGACAGACAGCCCCGAAAGCATATATATCCGTCCGAAAGACATTTCCCCCAGCATACTTGCTATGCCTGCTATGACGGCACTTATTTTTGCAGGAATCACCGTTATACTTATTCCTTTGATTATACTCATTGCCGGCTTTGTGGTATGGTTTAAGAGGAGGCATTTATGATAAATAAAAAAAGCATTATCATACTGGCGTGTGTGCTTGTTGTGCTGATTGGTGCTTTTTTTGCGGTGACTTACTTATGGACAGAAGATGAAGTACCAAAAACAAATAATGAAGTTCAAAGCATAGAACTTTTTACCACTTCAAAGGATAATATCCTTGAAATGGCACTGAAAGTAAACGGCGAGAATTTTACCTTTACACGTTCAGAAGATAAATGGATTTTAAAAGGCAAGGAAGATGTTAAACTCAAACAGAGTTCGGTAGATTATCTTTGCATAGACCTTGCAGGTATTTATGCTCAGCAATGCGTTGAAGAAAAGGCGAAAGACCTTTCCAGATACGGTCTTGCAGAGCCTACGGGTGTATATACTCTAACCCTTGCCGATGCAGATCCCAAAACATTTTACCTTGGCGACAAAAATCCGGTAACCGGTTCGTATTATTTTAAAATGGCGGATACCGACGCAGTTTATACAATATATTCCAACAAGGGCGATTCTTTGTCTAAAGGCTCTGCCGAGTATAAAGACTCTTACATTTTAGATGTAGACAGCGAAAATTTAAGCAGAATTTATATGCAAAGTGGCGGAAGTATTTTAGAAATCAAAAAGACCGTTACTAAAGAGGACGATCAGGAAAAAATCACCTGGAATATGCTTCAGCCTATGAAGCGTGAGTGTGATGAACAGCCGATATACGATAATATCATATCTAAACTGTCTTATATTACTGTTGAAGAATTTATAGATGAGGCTGACGATAGATATTCAAAATCGGGTGTAAACAGCCCTGTCGCTACAATCACCTTAACTGATAATGACGGCATCAGCCAGACTGTATATGTTGGTAAATCAGAGGGGGCATCACGGTATATTAAAACCAATAACCGTGTATATCTCATATCTGCCGACAGCGTAAGTTTTACAGACATAGACCCGTTTATTTATATTACTAAATTTATAAGTCTTGAAAATATCGATACTGTATCAAAAATAGAGATTACTCGCGCTGGCACTACGCACATTGCTGCTATAGAGGGCGAAAAAGACAAGTATACCTATAAATTAAACGGCAAAGAGGTTATGGAAGACACCTTCAAAAAACAGGTGTACCAGAAAGTAATAGGACTTTTAGCAGACGACTTTGCTAAAAATCCTCGTTATTCGGCTCCGGAGTATACCGTAACGTATTATATGCGTGACGGTTCGGTTAAACAAAATAATTATTGTGCTTATGATGACCGCAGTTATGCCGCATACGATAAAAACGGCAAATGCGAGTTTATCATACGTAAGAAAAAACTTGACGAAATGTTTGCATCTATAGAAAATGTCGCATCAGGCAAAGTGGCTGAATAATCAAAAATCAGGGTGTCATACGACACCCTGAAATTTTTTCGCAAATTGTTCATAAAATATCATAGAATAAATTGTGGATTGTGATTATAATGTGATAATATAATGTTAAATTTGTATGGAGGATACGCTAAAATGAAAAAGATTTGCAAATTACTTGTAACATCACTGTTGTGTTTTTCGTGCTTTTTAAATTGTGCATATGCGCAGGAAGCCGTGATGCCCAATACATACACTTTAACGCTTGACGAAGCGGTAAATATGGCACTTGAGGACAATCCCCAGATAAAGGTTCTGGAAATTGAGCAGGAAAGCAACAGGATTAATCTGCTGTCTGCCCAACTGACTAAAAAAAATTATAAAAACTACCCCGTAAGCGTTTCCAACTATGACCTGATATATATTAAAAACGGATATTATGTAGATATGTATAAGATGCTCATAGACCTTAATCCTAAAAAGATTGAGCAGGCGCAGGCGCAGATTAAATATAACGTAACCGAAAGTTATTATAATTATAAAATTGCCGAAACTTTGTGCGATATTGCCGCAGATGCATATGAACTGGCAAAAGAAAATCTTGATAATGTTGCCAAACGCTACGAACTTGGTATGATTGCACAAATTGATTTTGAAAACGCCAAACTCAGCGTTGACAGTGTAAAAAATACTTATGATACATATGTGCGAAATGCAGGTCTTGCAAAGGATAACCTTAAAATACATCTTCAGTTAGATGATGAGAATTGCGAATTTATTCTTACAGACGATATAGATTATGAAGAATTTTCTGCCAATGCCGATGAGGATATTAAAAAGGCAATGGACAGCCGTTGCGATGTAAGTGCGCTTAAAATGAATTATAAAATGGCACAAAAATATTTTGATTACACCGAGGGGCTTGGCGAGACTACTGCCAAATATCATACTGCCTACAGCGATTTTGTAGCAAAAGAACATTCTTACACTAACAACAGCAAACTTATAGCGCTTTCTGTTAAAAGTTGCTATAACAATGTTTTAAACTGTGCCGACAGCCTTGCAACTGCAGAAAAGTCTGCCGATATAGCAAGGCAAAGGTATGATATAAATAAAGTTAAGTTTGAAAGCGGAATGATTACCAACTCAGAACTTACACAGTCGCTTAATGAATATTTAAGCGAAAATGTTAAACTGGAAAATGCTAAATTGAATTATAAAATGGCGGTTGAAAAATACCGTGCAGAAATTTCTGTAGGTTTATAATGCGGAGGATTGATATGACGATGAATTCAGTTAAAAGATATTTTGCGCTTATACTTGCCCTGTGTATGTGTATGGCAATGTGCAGTTGTTCAAAGGAAACTGTAAGCGAAGATGTAAACGATGCAATAAATGTAACAGTACACACCGCCTCATCAGGTGATATAAGTGCCACTGCAGATTATACTGGCGAGATACTCGGCGCAGAGAGTGCCTCGATAGCAGCCAAGGTGTCGGGCGAGGCGAAGTATATAGCCGTTAAAGAGGGCGACTTTGTCAATGCCGGCGACACACTGCTTACTATAGACGCCGTTTCGTATCAGTTAGCATATAATCAGGCACGTGCTGCATACAACAGTGCCGTTTCGGGCAGAAAAAGCGCCGAGGCAAATTACAACAGTATAACCGGCGGAAGCACCCAGCAGTCTATAAACCAACTTGAAGCGGCGCTTAACTCTGCCAAATTGGCATATGACAATGCGCTTGACGTTTACAATAAACAAAATGCGTTGTATACAATGGGTGCAATAAGCCAGATGGAATTTAATACTTATAAAACTAATCTTGAAAATGCCAAACTCAATTATGACAGTGCAAAAGCAAATTATGAAATAACCAAAAATGTTGTGGCAAATGAGTCGGAACATTCTGCCAAGGCAGGTGTTGAAAGTGCCGATGCTGCCATACAGCAGGCAAAAGCGGCTATGGATATAGCGGCTAACAACCTTGCCAATTGCACTGTTACTGCTCCTATATCGGGTTATGTTTCGCAGAAAAATGTTAATAAAGGGCAGATGGTTTCAGCAGGTATGGGAATATTTGCAATAACAAACCTCTCCTCTGTTGAAGTTGCTATAAATGTTACTGAATCTGTAATACCTAAAATTAAAGTAGGCACTAAAGCAACTGTAAATGTACGCAGTGCCAAACTTGAAAATATAGAAGGTGCAGTAAGCAGTTTTAATCCGGTAAAAAATCCTGCTACAGGGCTTTATACAGTGAAAATTGCCATACCTAACGAAAACGGAGCGTTAAAAGAGGGGATGATGGCAAACCTTACTCTCATAACCGAAAGCAGTGCCGGAGGAATAACAGTTCCGTCAGCCGCAATAATGCAGTCTGACGAAGACGGATACTATGTATATATTGCAAACGGCGAAACTGCTGAAAAAAGACCTGTTGAAATCGGTATAGAAAATGATGAGTTTACCGAAATAATTTCCGGTATTGATAGCGGTGATAAAGTTATTGTAGACGGTAAAGAATACATTTCAGACAACAACAAAAAAATCAGAATTGTAGAAGAATAGGGGTATTGAGATGAAACTACACGAAATTTCCGTTAAACGCCCTATTGCCGTAACAATGGTCGTACTGATTTTTGTTGTAATAGGCTTGTATTCTCTTTCGATGCTGCCGATAGAACTTATGCCTGAAATGGAAATGAACTATGCTCTTGTGTATACTTCGTATTCAAATGCGGGCTCGTCCGAGGTGGAATCGCTTGTAACAAAAACGATAGAGGGAGCAATAAGTTCTGTTTCGGGGATTGATACTGTGCAAAGCCAATCTTCAGAGGGTACATCTGTGGTTATGGCGTCGTTTGCCGCAAGTACCGATATGGATAAAGCGGTAACCGATATGGAGGATAAAATTGACCTTATAGAAGATTATCTGCCCGAAAACTGTGAAGAACCTATGGTTATGAAACTCGATATGACCATGATGCCGTCTGCAATGATGAGTATCAGTTACGAGGGATACGACCTTATCCAGACAAAAAAGTTTGTAGAAGATAATCTGCAAAGTCAACTTGAATCTGTAGATGGTGTTGCATCTATAAGTATTGCCGGTGCAAGAGACAGAATTATAGAAGTTGAGGTTGACCCCGAAAAACTTTATGGATATAATATGACGGTGTCTTCCATAGCGTCGTCAATCGCTGCACAGAATATGAATATGCCAGCTGGTACTACCGAGGGAATGAATAAAAATATGGCGGTGAGGGCGCTTGGCAAATTTGCCTCTGTAAAAGATATTGAAAATGTTCCGTTAAATACTGCAACGGGGCAGATTATATATTTAAAAGACGTTGCCAATATTGAAGATACATATTCGGACTATTCCAACTATGCAAGATTAAACGGCGAAAATGCAATTTCTGTTACCGTTACGGCAGAGTCAGATGCTAATACAGTTGATGTCGTAAACGGGGTAATGGATGCTCTCGAAAAAGTAAAGGCAAAGAACCCCAAATTTACATATAATATGACGATGGAGCAGGCAAGTTTTATTGAGGATGCTATAAGTTCTGTTGCAAGTAATGCTGTAACAGGTGCGCTTTTAGCAATTATTATATTGTTGCTGTTCCTCGGTAATATCAAAACGTCACTTGTTATTGGTGTTACTATGCCCGTGTCGGTTATAACCACATTCGTTGGAATGTATTTTTCGGGTATGTCGTTAAACGTAGTATCGCTCGGCGGACTCGCGCTTGGTGTTGGTATGCTGGTAGATAACGCCGTTGTTGTTATAGAAAACATATACAAAAGAAAATCTGATTACGGCGAAAGCGCAGAGGTGTCTGCAATTAAAGGTGCAGGGCAGATGATTTCGCCTGTTATAGCGTCTGTACTTACAACGTGTATTGTATATGTGCCTATTTTGTTTATTGACAATATGATGGCGGTAATGTTCAAACAACTTGCATTCAGCATTATTTTCTCGCAAATATCTTCATTGCTGGTAACATTTTTGATAATACCGATGTTTACCTCTAAAATGGAAGATGGCGAAAAACGTACTGAAAAACTGGCATTTATTGTGATACCATTTGAAAAAATCATGAACCTTCTTTACGACAAATACAAGATTGCGCTTAAAAAAGTTCTCGGCAACTGTAAAAGGACAATTGCCCTTGTTATAGGTGTATTTGTTTTAAGCCTTGTTGTTCTCGGTGCGCTTGGAATGACGCTTATACCATCTACCGATGAGGGTACTGTTACGGTCAGCATTTCTATGCCGCAGGGCACAAAGGTAGAGGATACAAACGAACTTTCATTGAAAGTAGAGGATAAAATAAAAACTCATAAAGACGTTGAAACTATCTTTTCAAATGTCGGCTCGTCGGGGGCTATGTCTTCTATAACGGGTTCAGGTGCAAACTCATCGAGCATAACAGTTACACTCAATGAAAAAAGAAGAAATTCAACTGACGATACCGCTCAGGAGATAAGGGAACTGCTAAAAGATATTGCAGGCGCCGAAATATCGGTTGCTACGTCAAATACTGCTATGAGCGGTATGACATCTGACGAAATTTCCTTTGAGTTTACATCCGGTGACGATGCCCTGCTTGAGGAGTTTGTAAAGAATGCAGAGGATATATTATCAACAGTTGAAGGCGTTGCAGAAACCGAAACATCAATTGCCGATACAAAATCTGAAGCACGCATTAAAATAGACTCTGCGCGTGCCGCAAAATACGGCTTTAATACTGCCACACTTTCAGGCCTTGTAAAGTCTGTGCTTGACTCTACAACAGCATCACGCTATACAGAAAGCGGCAGTGAATATGACATTAAAATTGTATATCCTGACGAATACGTAAAAAACTATAACCAACTTAAAAATCTGCAGGTTAAATCGCCTATGGGACAGTGGGTTTCGCTTTCTGATATCGGCGATGTTGTAGTGGAACAGGGATATACCACGCTTACCAGAGTTGACCAGAAAAGAGTTGTTACGCTTACGGGTAAACTCTATGATGCCAATATGGGCAAAGTAAAGGCTGATTTTGAAAAACGTCTTGATGAAGAGGGTATTCCCGACGGTGTTTCCATAAATACATCGGGAACTTACGAAATTATGATAGATGCAATGAGTTCGCTTTTAATTGCAATTCTTTTAGGAATACTTCTTATGTATTTTGTAATGGCGGCTCAGTTTGAAAGTTTAAAACAGCCGTTTATCATACTTTTTACAATTCCGCTTTGTATGATTGGTGTTGTGTTGGCACTTGTTGTAACGGGTAGTCCTCTTTCGGTTGTAGGATGTATAGGTATACTTATGCTTACGGGTATTATTGTTAATAATGCAATCGTGCTTATAGATTATGCAAACACAATAAAAAGAGAAAAGCCTGATATGCCGATTGACGATTTAATGATAGAATCGGGTATTGCCAGAATGAGACCTATACTTATGACTTCACTGACATCTATTTTGGGATTTTTGCCTATGGCGATGTCAAACTCAGGCGGTGCGGCAATGATGCAACCACTTGCAATAGTTCTTATAGGCGGACTTGCGGTGGGTACACTTTTAACGCTGTTCGTTATCCCTGTTGTGTATAAGGTTTTTGAAACACGTAAAACTAAAAAAGAAAAGACGCTTTAAGCGTCTTTTCTTTTTCGCTTTTTACATAGCTTCGTCAAAATCTTCTTTACCCACTCCGCATAAAGGACAAACCCAATCTTCGGGAAGTTCGTCAAAGGGAGTCTCAGGTGCGATGCCGTTTTCGGGATCGCCAACCTCGGGATCATAAACATATCCGCATATAGTGCATTCATATTTGCTCATTAATTTTTCCTCCTTGCATATATGTGTTGTTATATATTCTATCATATATACTATGCAGAATACAATACATATTTGAAATTTTTTTAAAATAACTGCATATAATTTAATTATGCTGATGTTTAGGGGGAATTAAATGCATAAAAAAATACACGAAAAACCTATAAGAAAGGTGCGCCGTGTAGAAGTGAATAAATCTGAAAGCACTTCTGTCAAGCGCACCGTTTTCGGCGATATAGACGATTTTATCTTCGGTGATGAACGTTCTGTGCCCAGTAACAGATAAATGCAGGAGTTATAAGTACACTCCTGCATTTACTGTTTAAAATAATTAATCAATTTATTATAACTTCGTGTCCGGTTCTTGCAGACTCGTAGATGGCATCTAATATCTTCATAACAATAATTCCATCGTCTGCTGATGCTATGCACGGTGTGCCGTTTTTTACGCAGTCAACAAAGTGTGACATTTCAGAAAAATATTGGGAATTACCATTTTTGTAGTTATCTGTTTCAGGATCAACGTCTACCATAAAACCGTTCATTTCGGTATAAAGTTTTATATCAGAGCCGTTCATAACCATACCGCCCTTTGTACCGAAAAGTTCGTTTTTACCGGTAGGCTCGCCGTTTATACTGTAACTTGTTTCGAGATGTGTTACTGCGCCGTTATCATAACGGATAAGAGCAGTTGCGAGGTCTTCAACATCGTATATATCGTCATCTTTTGCATCAAGAGGTTTCCATGCCACATCTGTTTTTAAATTTGGTCTGTTTTTAAGTTTATCAAAGGTTGCAGCGTAAACAGAAACAGGTTTGGGACTGCCCATTAAATATCTTGTAAGGTCAATTACGTGAACGCCCAGATCAATAACGGGACCGCCGCCGGAGAGTTTTTTGTTAGAAAACCATCCGCCGGGTGCTCCGTGACGTCTTATGTAGTTTGCTTTGGAATAGTAAATATCGCCCATATAATTGTTTTCGATAAAATCTTTTGCAATGCGGCATTCATCAGAGAAACGCATTGTAAATCCTATCATAAGAAGTTTGCCCATTTTATCAGCAACTTCTTTCATTTTAATTGCCTGCTCAGTATTGTATGCCATAGGTTTTTCGCAAAGTACGTGCAAACCTGCCTCCAGTGCTTTAATAGTACATTCCGCGTGATTGCAGTTCCATACGCATACATCTGCAGCGTCGAGTTCAACATTAGCAAGCATTTCGTCAGCAGAGTTAAAAGTTTTTTCAATGCCGAATTCTTTAGCGGTCATTTTAAGTCTTTCTGGGTTAATATCGCATATTGCAACGACCTCTGCATCGGCAATATTCATATAATTTTTGATATGTGTGTTGGCTATATTGCCAGCACCAATCATACCGATTCTTACTTTAGCCATTTTATTCACTCCTTAATTCTTTGAAATAATATCTCTTAAAAAATCTGCAGCGGTGGTTATATCAGCCGCAGGATCGTCGCCAACTTCACGCTCAATTGTTAAAAATCCTTTGTAGCCGATATCGTCAAGTGCTTTCATATATGCAGGGAAATCTACGCTGCCCTCACCGAGAGGCACTTCCTTATAATATTTAATGCCTTTGAATTCTTCAGGAATGGGATGAACTACTCTGTAAACATATTCAGGGTTGCTCTTTGCAAGCATAACGCCATCTTTTGCATGAGTGTGAACTATGTAGTCCTTTAAATTGTAAACTGCCTGAACAGGGTCGTCACCTGTTACCATAACGAGGTTTGCGGGGTCTAAGTTTACAGCAACGCCGGTTGAGTTTAGGCTGTCGAGGAATCCCTTTAAAACTGCAGAAGTTTCAGGACCTGTTTCAATAGCAAAGTGTGAGCCTATAGAATCAGCGTATCTTGAAAGTTCAAAGCAGGCTTCTTGCATAATTTTGTATCTGTCGTGGTTGGGGTCTTCGGGAACTACGCCTATATGGGTAGTTACAACGTTTGTTTCAAGTTCTTTTGCAAGTTCCATAATACGTTTTGATTTTTCGATAAGTTCAGGGTTTAACTCTTTATTGCCAAAGCCGTGACCAAGGTCGCCGCATATAGCAGAAAACACCATACCGTGCTCTTTAACGAAATTGAGCATCTCTCTGCGCCTTTCGGTGGAAAGATTTTCTGGAGCATTTTCGCCTGTGGTGCAGTACATCTGAATACCTGCAGCCTTTAAGTCGGCGGCTTTTTTGATTGCTTCGTATGTGTCGCATCTGAAGGAATCAACAATTATACCAATAGGAAAGTTATACATTTTTAAAACCTCCAATAAAAAAATATTGTTTTATTTATGGTTTTATTATATAATAAAAAAGGCGAATGTAAAGAAACTATTTTGCCAAACATTGACACGATATTGCGCTGTTGGAGGTAACTATGCAAAAGCACATACATGAAATGCACGAGGATATAAGCGAAAAATTCCCCATTATATTTCATACAACAGTGCTGAACGAAAGCGCTACTTGCTATCCGAACTGGCACGAAAATATAGAAATACTGTGCGTTACTGGCGGCGAGGTTGAAGTTACTGTCGATTCTGTAAATTTTAAAGCCGCTAAAAATGATACCGTTGTTATCAATTCCGACAGTTTCCATATAGTGCGTGCAATAAATGGTGTTGCAAGTTATTACTGCCTTATTATTGATAAAGAATTTTGCAAAAGTTTTGGTTTTGATACTACGTCTGATTTTTTAAGAGAAAAAATTTCCGACACCGATATACTGATGATTTTTAAGAAAATAGCCGAGGAAATTGAAAATAAAAATAATTATTATGAATCTGCCGTAAAATATTTAGTGTGTGAGTTACTTGTTAAAATGTATCGTGAATATTATGTTTCTGCAGAAGTGTCGTCTTATAATTCCGGCAAAAGCGAAATAGTTAAAAGAGCCGCTAAATATATAGGCAAAAATTATGCACGCAATTTAAATATAGGCGAGATAGCCGATGCCGTGAATGTAAGCAAATATTATCTGTGCCGTATATTTAAAGAAGTGGTTGGTATCACTATGATAGAATATGCAAATTTTACACGTTGTAAAAAAGCGAACAGATTGATTTCTGCGGGGAATATGAGTATAAGTGATATTGCAGAGAAATGCGGATTTGAAAATATGTCGTACTTTTCAAAAATTTATAAAAAGTATATGAACATACTTCCGTCCGAACAGAGAAAAATCAGAAAGGTGAGCGAGCAATGAACGAGCGCATCGAACAAAAATTAAAAACGCTGCCCGACAAAAACGGCGTATATATAATGAAGAATTCCGATGGCGATGTTATTTATGTAGGTAAGGCTAAAATACTTAAAAACCGTGTTCGCTCATACTTTAAAGGGCATCGTCACGCACCTAAGGTTGCCGCCATGGTTTCAAATGTAGATGATTTTGAATATATCATTACCGATTCCGAAATGGAAGCGTTTGTACTTGAGAATAATCTTATTAAAGAATATTCGCCCAAATATAACATACTTTTAAAAGATGATAAAACGTATCCGTTTTTAAAGATTACTACTAACGAAATGTACCCCCGTATATCTGTTACACGTAAAGTAAAAAAAGACGGTGCAAAGTATTTTGGACCATACCTTAGCGCCATTGTTCTGCGTGATTTAATAGAACTTATCAAAGAAATATTTCAGGTGCGCAGTTGCAATAAAAACTTCCCTGATGATATCGGCAAAACCCGTCCGTGCCTTTATCATCATATAGGTAAATGTATGGGAGTTTGTAATGGCGATGTCAGTGTAGAAAAATATAATGAAGTAATTAAAGAGATTATTGCATTTTTAAACGGTAGGTACGATAAAGTGCAAAAGGATTTAACAGCGCAGATGACGGTTGCCGCACAGGCAATGGATTTTGAAAAGGCTGCACAGATACGTGACCACCTGCGTGCTATCGAGTCGCTTGCCGAAAAGCAGAAGATTGTATCTGCCGACGGTGCTGATACAGACGCCATAGCGTTTTATTCCAAACACGGTAAAACGTGCTTTCAGGTGTTTTTTATCCGTAGCGGCAAAATTATCGGTAGAGAGAATTATTTTACTGATGATACCGAGGGGCTAGAAGAGGGCGAACTCTTATCGGATTTTGTTCGTCAGTACTATGCAGAGTCGTCGTTCGTGCCTAAAGAGATACTTTTAGAGTGCGAGTGCACAGATTTGGAACTTATCCGCCAATGGTTAAGCGAACTTTGCGGACGTAGGGTAGAAATTCGTGTGCCAAAAATAGGCGAGAATGCCAAACTAATTAAAATGATAAAAGCCAATGCAGAAAAAGAACTTTCAGAGCGTGAACTTAAAATACTGCGTGATATTAAATTCAAAAACAGCGCCATGGCAGAACTTTATCGTTTGCTTGGGCTTGAAACTATCCCCAAGCGTATTGAAGCGTATGATATTTCAAATATTTCAGGTGATAATAACGTCGGTTCTATGGTTACGTTTATAGACGCACGTCCCAGTACTAAAGATTACAGAAATTTCAGGATTAAAAACGTAGTCGGTGCAGACGATTACGCTTGTATGGCAGAGGTTATCACACGCAGGTTTGAGCGCGCTGTTGCAGAGTCGGATAAGATATCCTCAGGCGAACTTTCCGAAGATAAAGCGTCGTTTTCGTGCCTGCCCGATGTTCTTTTTGTTGATGGCGGTCAGGGACACGTAAATACCGTTGCGCCTATTGTGCACAAGTATGCCCCTCATATCCCTGTGTTCGGTATAGTTAAAGACGATAACCACTGTACACGGGGTGTTGTTGGTGAAAGTGGCGAAATTCCAATTGATAAAACGTCCGATGCTTTTATGCTTCTTACTAATATTCAGGACGAAATGCACCGTCGTGCCATTACGTATAACAGAAATTTAAATACTAAGAAAAACTTAAAATCAGAACTGGATAATATCGGCGGTGTTGGCGATGTGCGCAAAAAGGCACTGCTTAAACACTTTAAATCCGTTAAAAACATTTCTTCCGCAACTGTGGAAGAACTTATGGCGGTAAAATCCATAGATAAGTCCACCGCACAGAATGTGTGGTCATACTTTGACAACAGGAGAAAAACAAATGATACTACAGGTGAATAATATTTGCAAAAGTTTCGGTACAGATATTATATTGGAAGATATAAATCTTAAAGCAGAGCAGGGCGAAAAAATAGGTCTTATAGGCGCTAACGGTGCAGGTAAAAGTACTCTGCTTAAAATTATATGCGGAGAAATTCCTTATGACAGCGGCAGCATTATCGCTGCCAAAGATTTGCGTAAAGGTTTTTTGAAACAGAGCGATGCACTCGACGGCTCTAAAACAATATGGAGCGAGATGATAGATGTATTTTCTCATATTGTTGATATGGAGCAGGAAATGCGTGAACTTGAAAACAAAATGTCTGATGATGCTATCAGCGATGATGAGCGCACCAAGGTTTTGGAAATCTACGGAAAACGCAGCGAATCATTTGAAAAAGCAGGCGGATTTGAACTTCGTGCCAAAATTTTAACTGTTTTAAACGGTATGGGCTTTGAGGGATTTAACCTTAACGAGAAAATCTCCAATTTAAGCGGAGGCGAAAAAACTAAACTTGCCATGGCAAAATTGCTTTTGGACGAGCCCGACCTTTTGCTTTTGGACGAGCCTACAAACCATCTTGATTTTAAAACGATGCAGTGGCTTGAAGGTTATTTAAAATCATATAAAAAAGCAGTTATCGTTGTTTCGCACGACCGTTACTTTTTAGATTCTATTGCAGATACGATTTATGAGATTGAACGCACTAAATCAACACGCTATGTCGGTAACTACAGTAAGTACCTGGAACAGAAAGAACAAAACCGTGACCAGCAGGCAAAAGCATATGAACTTCAGCAGAAAGAGATTAAACGGTTAGAGGATTACGTTGCCAGAAACATTGCCCGCGCATCTACGTCTAAAAGTGCTAAAAGCAAGCAGAAGATTATTGATAAAATGGAGATTGTAGAACGTCCTTCATCCGAACTCAAATCATGCCGATTTTTCTTTGAAAGTGCATATTCTTCGTTCAAAGACGTTTTAACTGCGGAAAATTTGAGCGTTTCTGTAAACGACGGCGGAATACTTAAAAAACTGTTTTCAAATGTATCTTTTGAGATAAAACGTGGAGAAAAAGTTGCTTTAATCGGTGCCAATGGTATAGGTAAGTCTACACTTTTAAAAACTTTGCTCGGCATTCATAAAGAGTATACCGGCAGATTTGATTTTGGAAAAAATGTAGAGATTGGATATTATGATCAGGAACAGAAAATCCTTGATGGCAGCAAAACTGTTTTAGATGCTGCTTGGGACCTTGTTCCCCGTATGGACGAGAGTGAAGTCCGCACTATGCTCGGCTCGTTGCTTTTTACTAATGAAGATGTTTTCAAAAAGATAGATTCTTTAAGCGGCGGCGAAAAGGCCAAACTTGAATTTTTGACTATCTCAGTTAAGAAACCGAATACAATGATTCTGGACGAGCCCACCAACCACCTTGATTTGCCGTCTAAAGAAGCGCTTGATGTTGCATTAAAAGAATACAACGGAACAGTATTTTTTGTGTCACACGACCGCTACTTTTTGAATAAGATAGCAGATAAGATAATAGAACTTACTGAAACAGGTGTAAATATTTATGTTGGTAATTACGACAATTATATAGAAAAGAAAACCGCACCTGCTCAAACTTCAAACATAACTTTAAAATCAGGCATTAACAGTTATGAAGAGGAAAAACGTGCTCAGGCACTTAAAAAGAGCCTTACAAAAAAACTTGCTAAAACAGAAGAAGATATAGCCGCCGCTGAGGAAAGAGCACAGGAACTTTCTCAACTGCTGGAACAAACCGGCGCCGACTATGAAAAAGCACGTGAAATTTATGATGAGATTGAAAAGAATAATAAACTTATTGAACAACTTTACGAAGATTGGGAGAACTATTCCGAACAACTTTCAACGCCTGATGTATAATTTTTCTTAAATTGTAAAAACTGTTAATTGAAAGTATCACAAAAAAATTTAAAAAACTTAAAAAAAGGTGTTGACAAAGGTTTTTGGATGTGGTACAATAATCAAGTCGCTCGGTCAAGAGTGGGCGACGGAATTGATCTTTGAAAAATGAACAGCATAAAAAAAGCGGGACTTTTTGAAAAGTCCAAAGAGTTTTAAAAATGCACTTTATATTAGTAAAGTCAGACAGAATTTTGA
>JAFSCF010000007.1 GCA_017436905.1 Clostridia bacterium
ATCTCCCTCAATATACTTATTCTTAATAATTACAACTTGGTGTTCATTGTCCCAATCTACTTCTGCACCTAAATTCTCTGCTAAAAATCTTACAGGTACATAGGTTCTGTTTGTATCACTGTCAAGAATAGGTTTCTGGTCGGGAAAAACTATACTCTCTTTATTCACTGCAACCTTAATATCTGTACTGCTCCAATTAGTTGCATAAGCAGGCGCAAAGGAAGATAAAGACAGTATAATAACTAGTAGTATTATGCTAATTTTTTTCATAAAAAAACTCCTTTCATATCATAGGTATTTATCACAACACTATATTTTTATTATACTATAAATACAGATAATAGTCAATAAAGATTAACCATTGTCTGTTATAAAGTGGCAACAAAAAAACAATGCTTTTATTTAGCATTGTTTTTAAATTCCTTAAATATTTCTATATTTTTTAGTAGCAAGTCTTTTTCTTTCGGTGTAAATGTTTCAGTTAGTTCAATTATACTATTTATAAAATGTGTGTTTCCAGATTTAGTGTTCAAATCCTCAAAAACCAAACTGTCTATTGACACTTCCAAAACATTTGCAATCTTCACTATTGTTTCAAGCGAGGGTATTCCCTTTGCTCTTTCAATTTGCCCAATAAAAGTGGTGGAGCAATCAAGTTTTTCTGCAAGTTGTTCGAGAGTATATTTTTTCAGTTTCCTTTGTTTTCTTATCTGCTTTCCCATTAACTCATAATTCAAAACATTAACACCTACCTTTATTTTAATTATACAGTCTGGTAGATATTATTAACAGAATTTGAAATCTCAAAACATTAACTATAATCTTTATTTAGCCGTATAAATAAATTTGTTTCAGGTCATTTCTATCTCCACTATGAGATAAATGCCTTTGAATTACCATACTTTCTGCTTTTTCTTTACTCCACCCTTTATCAAGATAATATTGTAGTGCAATCTGGCAGTGATATTTTCTAAACTCGTGATTTTTTCCACTGACTGTCAACCCCAACTCTTTTGTGATTTTCCTTATTTCATTACTCATAGTCAATCTTGCCAGTTTTGTGCCCTTTGGTAAGTCAAAAAGTCTGTCATTAGGGTTCTTCCCCTTTATAAGTTCTGCAAAAAATTCTCTGTATTGTGGGAGTATTACCCTATAACTGTCTTTTCCACCTTTACCCACTATATGAACTGTGGAATAGGTGTCTATTCTTCCATCTTTAGCAGTGGTAGTATAAGTATGTGTATCAAGGTTAATATCTTCTGCTTTTATGTTTATGAGTTCAAAAACTCTACAACCTAAAAATGCCATTGCCTTAATTTCATTTTGTCTGCTCCCTTTATAATCACATATCTGCATAATTTCTGTGTTTGTGTAGGTTCTTGCAGAATTGGTTTTATAGGTATCTTCCACCTTGTGTGCTCTAACTTCTTGTGTATAAAACTGTTCACAACCAAACTTTTTGCTACAAGCAATAGAAACTTTTTCAAGCATATTCTTGTATGCAGATACAGTCTTTTTACTGCAACCTTGTTTTGTGTTTAGATATTCAAGACACATTTGTGGGGTTATCTGCTTAACCATTTTTATGTTGTAGTTCTCCTTTAAGAACTTGACAAAGTTTTTTGATTTCTCTGCCAGGTTTTGAGCAGACCTTTGAGAAAATATATAATTTATGCTTGTCCCATTCCTTTTGAACTCCCTTTTGCCCACAGACTGAAAATGTGTATGGTTTTCTCTGTTGTAAATCTCTGTCCTTTTTTCTTGATTTTGCATATTTATTTCACTTAAAGCAGTGTGTATTTGATAACCCAAAGTCTTAACTTTTCCCATTTTCAAAATCCCCCTTTTTTAATCTGTATTCATTGAAAATGTTGCCATTTTCAGTGATTTTTACAGTAAAAATGATTTTACACATTTTTACTGATTTTTTTCCTATGAAATACATTTTATTCCTTTTTATTTCTTTTTTCTGGAGCATTGCAAAATTGTTTAGGTTTAAACTCAACCTAACCAATTTTGCAACATTTTTTGGTATAATAAAAAACCGGATTTTATTACACCAAATATGTGCAAAAAAATCTGCCCTTATGGGAGCAGATTTTCTCTGTCTTTTGAAAAATCACTCTTTGCCTTTTAAAGTTTAGTATGGCAGTTGCCACAAAGAACTTTAAAAGTCCCAAAATAATTTATATGAACACCACAAGTGGTGGAAAGAAAAATTATTCCCTTTGTTTCCTTGTCAAGAGAAAGTGTCTTTTGTAGGCAGACAAAGAGTGTAAGAGTGATTTTTTCAAAACTGTATATGAGTAAAATTTTAATATTATATAGTCTATCTGTAAGTTAAAACTTTATTGTTGCGAGTACAAGGGTTCTGTCCTTGTTTTCTTTTTTGCTGAAAAGACTGTTGGGAGTGTATAAATGAAACCACTTATATTATTATATATAAGAAGTAAATATCCTTTTTTACATAGCAAAGGAGCAGATTTTTTGTCTGCTCCTTTTGTTATTTTTACTTAAATATATTATCTATAATTTCTGCCAGTCTAATTTTGAATACACTGATATCATAAGCAGTCGCGGTGTATAAAGGGGTCAAGTCTATGTCAAAGGCATTAAGGAAGTTATCTCCACCATTTATGCAATGCTCCAACAAATGCTTAACATTGCTTGGGTATTGTTCCAAATCTAAACCTTTTAACATTTCCACAAATAAACTGTCTGTGATTTCTGCTTGTGTAGGTTCTGCTTTTGGTTGTGTTGGTTTTTTTGAACTGATTATAGTTTCAAGTCTGTCAAAAATATTTACACAACCACACATTTTTAAGTTGTAATACACAGTGGCAAAAATGTCATTATAATCTTTCTTTCTTCTGCTTTTTAACTCCTTGTTGATTAAGAGAGCAAAAAGCAAAGAGTATTTAACTTCTCCACTATAAAGACTGTCTAATGTTCTTTCTACTTCTTCTTCTGTAAAACTACCATACTTTATACACCAAAATGGGTAATCTGCATAATCTGGGTATTTGTCCTTGTTTTTAAGATTGATATACACTTCATTTTCTTCTGTAATATCAGTCTTTAATTTTATGTGTCTGTTTTTGCTCAGCTCCTTAACCAATTCCCTTAATTCTTCTGGGCAATAGTTAAATAAGTTGTCTATGGTTCTTTCACTTAAATAAACAGTTTGATACTTCAAATAATATGCTTTCAACCAATCTTGTTGTTGCAGTGTGTCATAGTTTGTATCTGGGTTATATAGAAACTTTTCCAGATTACCTATTACATACTGCTCCTTTGTTGCCCCCTGCTCATTTGCAGATAATTTTTGAAAAATATCAAACAGTTTATCTAGTGTATCTGTTGTGATTGTTGTGGTGCTTGATTTTTTTCTTTCTATATTATTATATGTTTCTTTATTCATACCAAGCATTTTAGACAATTCTTCTGTTGAAAGGTCAAGACTTATTCTTGTTTTCTGTATATGCTCCCTTAATTCTGGGGTAAGAGCATACTTAACACCTTGACTTCTGGTTCTTGTTTCTCCCATTAGATTTTCTCCTTTCAAATTATTACATTATATATAGTAGCATAAATGTTTTATTTTGTCAAGAAAATCACGATAAATTAAGGAGATAAAAAATAAATGTTGTATTTTCTAAAAATATTTTCAAAAAGTGTTGACATTAAACAAAATATATGCTAAAATATTACTACAATACAACATTGGTGTTGAAAATGAAAAATATTTTTGCATTATGTTGTAAAAGAACAATTTTGAAAAAAGGAGTGATTTAATGACAACATTAAGACTTTTATTAAATGTAAATGAAGTTGCAGAAATATTAAGAGTAAATAAAGGTTCAGTTTATGCCTTAATACATAGTGGGCGTTTGTCTGCTATAAAGTTTGGAACATATAAAGTTCCTGCTTTTGAAGTGGAGAATTTTCTTCACAAGTATTCTGGTTGTGATTTAACTGACCTTAATAATATAAAAACATTAAATTAAGAAAAGGAGTGTTGAAAAATGGCAGAAAAGATTTATGAGGGTACAAGATTTAAGGGAGGCAGTTGGAGATACAGAATAAAAATGACACTGCCCAATGGTACAAAAATTAATAAAGAAAAAGCAGGGTTTAAGAGTTCTTATGAGGCATATCAAGCAAGAATTAAAGAAATTGGCAGAATAAAACTCACAAACTTTGTGGAGAAAAGAATTACTTTAAATGAAATGTATGGTCTTTTCTTGGAAGAAAGTGCAACAAAGCAGAAAAGTTATAACACAGTTTTGAGATATAACTCAATATACAAAAATCACATTAAAAATGGTCTTGGAGAAATGTATGTTGGGAGAATACAACCTCTTGACATTACTCATTTCTTAAATGAGAAAGCAGAACAGTATAAAACTGACTACCCTTTGAGTATGTATAACTTTTTCTTGGTTCTCTTTGAGTTTGCAAGAAAGCATAAGTACATAAATGAAGATATTATGGCATTGGTTGAAAGACCAAAACCATATGTAAGACCAGAACAAAAGTTGCTTACACCAGAAGAGTTTAATACTCTTGAAAAAAGGTTAATATCAACAAATGTGCAAGTGCCCTTTGCCATTGGAAAAAACAGTGGGTGCAGAGCAAGTGAGGTGTATGCCATGAGGTGGAGCAATGTGGACTTTGAAAATAAAACAATTAAAGTTACACAACAACTTCAAAAGCAAAATGGTATCTGGCATTTAGTTCCAGTGAAAACAACAAGAAGTGAAAGAATTGTGTATTTTGGAGAAGAGTTTGCAGAGTATTTACTGTTTGTGAAGAAAATGCAAGAAGAAAATAAAAAAAGACTGGGTAAGTGCTACAAGAGCAACACAATCAAGGAAAGTATGGACAAGTACCACCCAGAACTTGGGGAAGTTATAACAGTTGAAGATTTTATCTGTGTAAAAGAAGACGGTTCAATGCTTTCTCCAGATAGCAACAAGGTTATTTCCAGAATTGCAAAAGAAATGGGAATTGAGTTCCATTTCCATTTGTTAAGACACTACTATGCAAGTACCTTACAACAAAATGGTGTTGATATTACAGTTATTAGGGACTGCCTGGGACACTCTGGGTTAAGAACATTGCTTGAAGTTTATTCACATTGTACTGAAGAACAAAGAAGAAGTGCAGGAGCATTGATAGACAGTATTATGGGTGCTAAAAACCTTATGCCAGAAACAGTGGCAGAGTAAAGGGTGGTATTTCCACCCTTTACCTCCTCTAATGGAGATAATGAAGATACTTAAACAGTGTTTTCTTTATTATATATAGAACACAAAAATTAAAAAAATAATCAAAAAAGGAGGGTGGCAGTCAATGGTGGTGTTCCCTTTGCAACTGCTACAAAAGAAAATTATGAGTAAAAATAAGAAAAGAAAAAATTGTAATTATAAGAATTACAATCACAACAAACACAAGAATTGCAGTGGCAATGACAAAAGGGCAGATATTGAAGTTACAGTAGGACAACATAAGGTTTTAGATTATGCTCCTTCATTGTTAGATAAGTCTTTAACTAAAACAGTGAAGTTGTGCTATTCTCCAAACTTGGAACATATGGCAAACACAGACCCAATTGTTTTTGACCATATGGATTTCAATTTTAGACAAGGTACAGAAAGTACTATGACACTTTATTTTGCAAATGAGCATAATTTCTGGGTTGAAATGGGAGAAAAAGTTATGCCTATCATAAGCAGTGAAGATTTGGAACAAGAACCATTTTTTGTGGTTGAAGTATTTAATGGAACAGAATTGATATGTGTATATGATATTTTCCCAAACAAAATAGGTGTAATGTTAGATAGAACTCTTGTAGTAGATTATTCAACAAGTTGTGTTATGAGTACTGAAAAAAATTAAGAAAGGAGAGTGGGGACACTGCTCCCCACAACAGATATTATGTTTAAATATGATAATAGCATAAGTGCAGATAATGTGCTTGGTAGTGTAGGTTATAGGGAATTGACAAAAATGATAAATCATATTGCAAGAAAGTGCAACCTAAAAAAAGAAGTTGTTGCAGAAAAAGGTATAGTGAAAGAAATACATTTAAGATATATAAAAAATAATGAAACAGTAGATACTCTTTCCCTACATTTTGACTTTTTTGAAGAAGAGAGAATTATTATGATAACAACAACACACAACCCATATATGTGTGAACTTTATGTAAGTGATTGTATGGAAGAAATATGGGTTTGGTTGAAAAATTGTGCAGAGAATATAGTTCAATATGACTATATGACAGAAGTGTATAATCAAGTATGCAAAAAAGCAGAAAAATTATCAATATCGGTGTCTTGCAAGTTTGCAGGACATAATGGTTTGATTTTTGAAACATATGACGCCAGTGGCAAGGAAAATATGTTAAATGTAATGTATAGACTTGATTATAATGAAGATATATATGGTAATTATGGAGGTTCTATATGTATAGGAGAAAAAGAAAACCAAATTGAGATTGCCAATGACAAAATCAGTTTTCTTGTCAATGCTTGTATATTCAACCTAAAATATATACCATATGAAATTACAAGTGAGAAAGAAGAGTAATACATAAACCACCAACTGTGGCAGTTGGTGGTTATCTTATGTTCTGGAAACAGAACTGGTTAAAAAACCACAAAACTAAATATGCGCCGGTGTGAATTTAGATATAATTTCTGCAAAAAAACCAGTTAAAAAAGGTGTTTATAAAGTTCCCTATAAATAAAGAATTACTTACAAAAAAATATTATTATAAAGGGAGTGCTTACAAATGACACCAACAAAAGAAGAACAATGGAAAGAGTGCTTACACAGATTGAAACTATCTGGGTTATGCCAGGAAGTGATTACAGACTTCCAAAAAGGAGAACTATACAAAACAGAAAGACTGGGCATTTTGTATTATCTCAATGAAAGAGAATTGGCAGTAGTAAGGGACTTTGAGAAAAAACATAATGCAGTTGTTTATCATACACTGCATACCACAACAGAGTTTGGAGAACTGCTTGCCATACTTTATGTAGGACAATATCAAGAAGAGTGGGAAATGGACAGAGAAGATTTAAAACAAGGAATTGCTTTCTCTTATGTTCATAATCTAACTTGCCCAGAATATAGTGAGTTTGGAAGTATAGGTTTTACTCCAAAATATGGGGGACTTGTGAGAACTGCATAACCCCACCACCAACCAACAAAAATTATGGTTGGTGGTTTTTTTAGAAAAGCTATTGCTATTTTTACTGATATATGGTATAATAAAAACACATTATCACAGAATATAAATAAACTGTGATAAACAGAAACAGACCTAAAAACACTGTTTTTATGCCCTTATTCTTTAAATGGTGGGCACAAAGAAAAGGTGGGCAGTTGGTGGGCAAAATAAGAGAAAAATTGCAGAAACCCAGTAAAATCAAGGGTTCTGTGAGCAAGTCCCATTGTGAAGCTCGACATGGAAAGGGCTTTGAAGGCTTACTCAAGAGATACTTCGGATAATAGATGTAGACTGCGAAAAACCGCATAATATAGGCATTTATAAAGGTTTAGGACACCACACTTCTGTGGTGTCCTTTTTGTATTCTCCCATCTACGATTATGGCATTTTTAATGGTCAATTGGTCAATTTGGCTGGCCAGAGGGTTGTTTTTTCCCTTACTGAGTTGGCCAATTTTGGCCATTTTGGGCTGGCCAGAGTGCTTCAAACCCTTGAAAACACTGGATTTTTTAAAGTTGGCCAGTGTTTTTGGTCATTTGGCCATTTTTTTAATTGGCCAACTCTAATCGCAGACTGTATCTAAGAATAACTCGAAAACTGCTTAACAATGGGGTTTACAGGGATTTTATAAAGTGGGTTAATCGCAGATTAGAACAGCGATTATTGGGCTTAAAACTATGGTATCGTGTACGATGCTGGTCAGTTTTAAAGATTGAATAATCTAAGTTGTGATGCGAGATTACAGAACTTTTTAGACTCATTTATATAAATATTTATTCTGCTGTTATATTAGATAAAAATGTCTGGTTAGGTCATGAAATTTGTTCCTTCTTGTTGAAACCCAACGAACATTACGGTATAATACAACAACTAAAAATTTAATATGTTTTTGAGGTGTTCGTATGAATGAAGAAAGCGTAGTAATGTACGATGGATTTTACCCTATTTTTACCACAGTTCCAACTACTCCTGCCACAGAAGAATTTAAGTTTATGTGTGTACAGAATCATATAGGTGCAACTGTTATGGATTTGTATCATCATTATTATTGTGATGAAAAGCCTTTGCTTGATATTGTTACTGAGTTCCTATCTTCTGAGACTTACAGACAAATGTATAATTTTGGTGAGGGTTATTGGCGGGATACTTTTGCTATAACTCGTGATAAGTTTCTTATGGAATCAAATTATCCAGTTAAGAAGATTCCCACAGAGGCTTATGGTGGTAACATAATGGATAGACCAAAACTTGGTGCTGTAATTCTTGCTTCTGATTGTCTATATGCCTACAGTAACTATGTCCTTACTCCACTTAAAGAGTGTGCGAGGTTGTTCGTTAAATATGGTATCTTCTCTTATATTTTAGAAGCATATGAAAAGTTAAGTGAAGTAAACATATTTATATGGACTGAAAACTCTGCACCTTAAATCTGTATGAGATTGTGATGTGTTATTCAGGAGAAATAATCGGAGAACCACATATAAAATTAGATTATACTAAGAAAGAATAATTAAACCAGTCGATTTTGGTGTTGTTATTCTTGAGTGTGAGGTGTTTATAATGAAAATTGATGAATTTATAACTCAAACATTAGACCCGTATTTCACTATTTTAAGAGTGCGTGAAGATTGTCCTCGTTGTGTGGAGCTATATTCTTCTATTAGTGTTGTGGGTGAAGTAAAGAGAGAAGATGATGGTTTCTTGCGTTACCCTTTCAAGCTGTTTAGTAGCATATTTAAGGGTAAGCGCCTTGTGGAGATACCTAATCTCACTTACTATCTGGTAATGCCTGTAATGGATTATAAAGTTTGTAAATTAAGGTATGATTTCTTTGGGTTTGAGTCTGATGCAGATTTGAAGTACTTTATGGAAAATGTTTATAAAATTCTTGGGTACTGCACTTCTGATATTGCGTTGTTTAAGTTGTCGGGTAAAAGTTATAAAAAGGTTGATTGTCCCTATGACCCTGATGAAATGCTGTCAGAGCAGTTAAGGTCAAAGAGAAAGCGGAGATAAATTCGGAGGTGTCTATAATGAGAAAGATTGATGTTGCAAAGTTCTTGGAGAATTGTGAAAATGGTCTTGATTCTATTGATTTATGGAGAGCTATAGATGGTAGTGGTACTAATTCTTCTGATATTTCGTATTCTGCCTTGTATAGTATGAGTTTTGAGAAAAAGTTAGATATTCCATATTGTTTGTATGGGTATACTACTTCTTCAGAGAAGAATTCAAAATATATAAGTAAAATTCCAAAATGCCTTTATTGGTATATTGTGAGTTATTATGATTTTAATTCGGAGCGTATAGAATTCAAGTTTATAGGTGTTGAATCTTACGAGGCTTTGGATGATGTTATAAAAAATTCGTTAGAGTACTTTGGCGTAAAGTCAAAATATTCATTTTTGCTAAAATTGGGTACTGATGGTGTGTATCACGAAGATTATGATTATTATGACTTTGCGAGTGATGATGTAAGATTTTCTCATATCACTGGTGATGAGGAAATCTTCAAAGGTTTAGATAATTTAAGTCGTGAAGATAAGATTGGGTTATTGAAGGCTCTAATGGATGACAATAATGGGGTGTTCGTAGCGAACACTCTAAAAGTAGAAGATTTCTATGAGGGTATAAAAGAATTTGTTGGTGATATAAGAGAAAAGTATTGGAATGAACCTCTTTCAAATGGCGAGACTTTTAGAGAGATTTGGCAAAAGTATTTCTTTGAGAAATATGAGCCTGATACTATTACTCCTGAAGATTATAAAAAATGGGTTATGTATATTTGTAATTATGCATTTAGGGCTTTTTCAAGTCTATATAAATATGCTGATGGGTACCTTACTTATTCTATGGATGGCTGCGAAGAGCGTACAGAGGAAATTCCTGAATATAATATTTATTTTGTTGTTCCTGTAATTACTCTGGAAGCGGATAGTAGAAAGCCTATTGTAGGATTTTATATAAAAGGTTTTGACGAACTTCCTGATGTGGATGAGTACTTGAAAAGTATTGATTCAGGGGTAATTTCTGAAATAGATTCTATGAAGTTTGATGAAGCAAAGTTATTTGATTTTCGTAGAGAAGATGATAAGTTGAGTATATTACCTTATCTTGGGTTAGCCTTTGACTATAATGAAAATGGTCAACCGTATATGCACATATCTGTACAAGGTAACTGATGGAGAATAATATGAGGTGATTATAATGAAAATGATAAAAGTAGATGTATTTTTGGGTAATCCTGTTGTGAAAACAATGTTTAATGAATTGGAAGGTAAGCGTTTGGAGCCTTCTATTCCTTATGAAAAATATAAAACAATAATCGAAAGTGATTATAAGGTTTCTGATATTCATCCAGAAATATATAAGAATCAAAGACAGTTTATGGTTTTAGGAAAAGAGATTCTTCCTCCTAAAATGGAATTATCTGATGAAATTCCAGTTAATAAGTCAGTAGACTCAACTTTGGATTTTTCATTAAGAGATAAGTTGGCAAATACATATAATGTTTCTCCATTATCTTATGCTGCGAAAATTTGGAACAAGCCTATATTTAAAATAACAAGACGTGCTTTGGGTTATACGATTGGAACTAAATTGGTTGTAAGTGCTTGTTTGGCAGCTGGACCTATGGGTTTATTATTTGGTGCTTTCTTCGCTCATTCGATTTATAAGTATAATAAAGAAAATAGAAATGCAAATAGTAAATCTAATGTAAAAAGTTCTGGTGGCAATAAAAAGTTATAATTTGTTTAATGGGTATGAGAAGAGAAAAAAATTAAGAGGTGTTTGTAATGAAAGGTCTTTTGTTTGCTTTGGTGATTTCTGTCCTTACGGGTAGTAACTCAATATTTGTTGTAAAAAGTAATTTTAATGATTTTATAATGAGATATTTATATTCTGATGTAGTTGTATCGGAGTATATGGCTCACAAAGGCTCAAATTTGCTTCAAAAAGGGTTTTTAAGTGTAGAGCCGAGTCAAGTTATTACTTCTTCTTTAGAAGTGCCACAAACTGCTCAAAAGGTTGCTACAAATTCATTGGGTGCTGATGTAGTGCCCAATGAAGCAACTTTTGAAATAAATACAAATAGAATTGTTACTCCAAACTTTTCTACTTGTAGTTTGGTTGGTGAAGAGATTCGTAAGAGAGAAAATATGCAAGGGCGCTTTTATATACCTGATGTTGATATTGATGTTGCTTGTTTTAATGGGCAGAGTCAGGAATATACTGATGCAGTAGATTCTGCTTCTTATTTTAGTTTGGGTAGTATGAATGTTATAGCAGACCACAATAATCAGGGTTTTAATAGAATAAGTGATTGTGTCTTGGGTACATCTGCATATTTTGTAACCGAAAATGAATGTATAGAATATGTGTGTACTGCATCGTTTGATGGGCATAATACCGACTCTGGTTTAACAAATTCTAATTATTCTTCAATTCATTATGATAATGAGGGTGGAATAACCTGTTATACTTGTAAGGAGAATTGGCAAAATATAAGGGTTGTATTTTTCCAACCTAAGAAATAATAATCAAACTAATATTAATAACTCAAAATCTTAACTCGTAAAATTTTACAAATTATTACGGATGTAATAATGTTAAGGTTTTGGGTTGTTTTTTTGTCTGGATATAGAATTATCCTAATGAGATAAAAAGTGCGAAAAATTTTTATCTGTAGTCTACTTCTAAGTTCGTGTACAATTTTGGTCAGTTTTTCTTGTCGGAGAAATTGGCCATTTTAAGATAATTGCTTCACTTTTGAGAGATTGTTTATAAGAGTGTAATTCTTATAAAGTATTGTTGTGAGTGGATTTTGGGGTTATGCATGATATGCCTAAATTTCATGTCCTCTCAGTCGTGCAAAACATAGAAAGTATCGTGTTCTTTTAAAAAAGAGCTGATTAATTTCAGTTTTTGCGGTAGAACAATACAAACACGAATTATAAATATTAAGTTTTTGGAGGTAGTCAATTATGGCTAAAAATAGTGAAGTGAAGTTTCCAGGTGTTCGTAAACGTGGAAACAAGTATCAATGGCGTGCATCGTTTGAAGGTGTTCAAGAGCAAAGAGATGGGTATGATACTCCTGAGGATGCTTACATTGCTCGTCAAAAATGGTTAGAAGAGGCTCAAAGAGGTTATGTGGTTAAACCTACTCGTGATAGAACTCTTGTTCAGTTAATAAATGAGTCTATTTCTGCTAAGAATTATGCTCCTGCAACTGTAAAGCGCAAAAAATCTTTGTTGAAGCATCATGTGGAACCTAAATTCAAAGAGCGTCTTGCAACAAGTATATCTCCTGCGGATTTAGAGAAGTTTTTGCTTGATTTAAGTAAACCTACTAAAGATAAAAAGTTTGGAAGAGATATTAGATATTCGCAGGAATATATTAATGGTTTTTATAAAATGTTTTCTGCTGCATATAAATACGGTGTGAAGGCTGGGTATATTGAAAGAAACCCTGTGTCTTTAATGGATTTAGAGGGTGATTGGTCATCAGCGGGTATTCCCAAAGAAGAGGGCAAATTCTTAAAGCCTGAAGAATTGAGGGTTATCGATGATACTCTTAAAACTGCAAATGTCTATGCTTCATTCATGATTGGATTACATACTGGTTGCAGAATTTCTGAAATATTTGGGCTTCGTTGGAGTGATGTTGATTTTGCTAAAAAAGAAATCAGTATCAATAAACAGTTGTTGTATGATTCAAAGGAGAAAGTGTGGTATATTTCTCCTTTGAAAACAAAGCATTCAAAGCGATATGTTCCTCTTTCTCCTATTTTAGAGAAGTTTCTTCTTGACTTAAAACAGAAGCAAAAGGCTAATAAGTTGGCTTTGGGTGATAATTACAGGGATACTTACAGACCTGTAATGTTGGAAGATGATAAAGGTAAAAGAACCAAGGCTTATTTCACAGACTTTATAAATGTCAAGTCGACTGGTGAGTGGTTAACTTCTGATTCCACCAAGTATGCTACTCGAAAAAGAGAGTGTACTAATGGTAAGTATCGTTTTATCTTAAATGGTAAACAGATAGATTGGTCTTATCATGATTTAAGACACACATTTGCCACAAAAGCCGCCTTATCTGGTGTAGCAATTAATGATTTGCAAAGAATATTGGGGCATAAAAAGCCTACTACAACTGAGCATTATTATTTGCATGATGAGGAAGGTCGTCTGAGGGTAAACCCAATGAGAGATAAACTTTTATTTGCTGGTTTGGCTGAAATGACTGATGCCATTAATTCTTGTCCTGAAACAGATACATTTGCTGAGCATGATGCTTATGTTGAAAATCAAAAATCAGCTAAGCATGTCACAAAGAATGATATTCCTGTTTATGGTGAAAATGAAGTTAGTTTCAATAATGGTATTGCTTATATGAATGATTAGTATATAATTTTGGAGAGATTTATTGAGTTAAATCTCTCCATTTTTTTTATTTAAAACTATACTCAGGTTGGTCATTTCAGGTATCGTGCCCAGTGCTTTGTTTCGTGTACAGTTGAGGTCATTAGTCCAAATTAAGCAATTCTTAGGGTGTTTTTGGTCTGAAAACTAAGTTTATTTGAGTATCAAATTGGCCATTTTGATTGGCCATTCTTGGGTTTCGTGTACTTTTGGGATTGACAAAGTAGCATATAATGTGGTATAATATATGCATGGCCAGCTTGTAATGCTTTATTATTCGTGTCGAGGCTCGGCATGGCAGAGGACTTGAAGGCTTACTCAAGAGATACTTTGGTTAATAATATTTTGGGTTGCCTCAAAAAGAGGCAACCCTTTTTTTAAAATAAAGGAGGTTTTTATAATGAATGCAAAAGTTTCAAAATTACTTAACGAACAGATAGCAAAAGAGTTATATTCAGCATACCTTTACCTCGATTTTTCAATTTTTTACGAGGCGCAGGGTCTTGACGGCTTTGCCAACTGGTATATGATTCAGGCTCAGGAAGAGCGCGACCACGCAATGCTTTTCCTTAAATATCTTCAGAACAATGGCGAAAAAGTAACGCTTGAGGCTATTGAAAAGCCCGACAAAGTTTTAAATGTACTTATGGACCCGTTAAAATTCGGTTTTGAGCACGAACAGTATGTTACAAGCCTTATAAACGACATTTATGCAGCGGCATACGATGTAAAGGATTTCAGAACAATGCAGTTTTTAGACTGGTTTGTTAAAGAACAACTGGAAGAAGAAAAAAATGCCGATGATATGATTAAAAAGATGGAACTTTTCGGCAACGACTCTAAAGGCTTGTATTCGCTCGACAGCGAGTATGCTGCAAGAGTTTACAGTGCTCCGTCATTAGTACTTTAATATTTTTAAATCAGGCAGTCGCTTATACGGACTGCTTGATTTTTTTTATATACTTTGGTATACTTTTGAATGTAAGGAGTGACCGACGTGATTAAAAAACCGATTTTATGGATAGTAATACCGTGCTATAACGAGGAGGCTGTTCTTCCAATAACTGCACCTATGTTTTTGAATAAACTCAATTTCCTCATATCCGCAAACAAAATAAGCGACGAAAGCAGAATTTTATTTGTAAACGACGGCTCTAAAGACAGCACGTGGGATATTATTAAAAAACTGGCAAAAGAAAATCCACACTATATCGGCATATGCCAGAGCAGAAACCGTGGGCATCAGAATGCCGTACTGGCAGGGCTTATGGAAGCCAAAGACAACTGCGATATTACAATTTCTATCGATTGCGACGGTCAGGACGACATAAACGCAATGGATAAAATGGTAGACGCATACCTTGACGGGTGCGATGTGGTTTACGGCGTGCGCTCCAGCAGAGAAACCGACACTTTCTTCAAACGCTTTACTGCGCAGAGTTTTTATAAACTTTTAAACGCAATGGGCGCAGAAATAGTATACAACCACGCAGACTACAGACTTATAAGTGCAAAGGTATTAAAAGAATTTGCGTCGTTTAAAGAAGTCAATATATTCCTGCGAGGGCTTATTCCGCTTGTCGGCTTTAAAAGCACATCGGTTGAGTATGCACGTAACGAGCGATTAGCCGGCAAAAGCCACTATCCTCTTTCTAAAATGCTGTCGCTTGCATTTGACGGCATAACGAGTTTATCGGTAAAGCCTATCCGACTTATAACGGGATTTGGTATATTTGTTGCGGCGGTTAGTTTTATAATAGTTATATGGGCAGTTATAAGTGCACTGTGCGGCAATACAATCGCAGGCTGGGCAAGTATGACGAGCATAATCGGCTTTATGTCGGGCGTGCAACTTATATCTATAGGCGTAATAGGCGAGTATATCGGCAAAATATATCTTGAAACAAAGCAAAGACCAAGATACATTATAAGCGAACGCACCTGGGAAGAATAAAATGAAAAATGAAAAATGAATAATGAATAATTGTGGTTAGAAAATCACAAAGTGATTTTCTTTAATTTTCAAATGCGGAGCATTTGTTCTTTAATTATTCATTATTCACTATTCATTATTCATTATTCATTATTCATTAATCTTTATATAACAACCCTATCAAGTATACCCGTAAGGTGTGCTATTGCCACACCATAATTCGTCATCGGCACACCGCTGCGGCGGCAAATCTCATTACGTGCCATAACGTGCGCTCGATTGAACATACACGCACCGCAATGGATTACAAGGTCGTAGCCGCTTACATCTTCGGGGAAGTCATTACCCGAAGCAACAGTTATCTCTATATCGGGATTAACCTTTTTATGCAAAAGACTGGGTATTTTAACTCTTGCAATGTCGGCATCGGTAGTAGTGTGCGAGCACGCCTCGGCAATCAGTACACGGCTGCCGGCTTTTAATTTGTCAATCGTCTTTGCGGCGGCAACAAATGCTCCAATATCGCCCTTATACCCTGCAAGCAGAACTGAAAACGAAGTCAGCCGCCAATCCGCAGGAATAATATCTGCAACCTTGCCAAACACTTGCGAGTCTGTTATAACAAGGTCGGGCGCACCTTTTAATGTGTCCATTGCCGTTGGCAGTGACTCAAGCGTTGCGCATATGGGGTTTGCACCTTTATCAAGAAGTTCACGTATTACCTGCACCTGCGGCAGAATAAGCCTGCCTTTGGGGGCGGAGTCATCCTGTGGCATAACAAGTAAAACAGTATCTCCATTTTTTACGAGGTTGCCCGTAATGGTAGGCTCTGCGATTTTTTCGGGCGAATATTTCTTTATAAGTTCAATAAGTTCGCTTAAACCCTCGCCCGTCAATGCGCTTACGGCAATTTTAGGTTCGGGCAGTTTTTCCAAATCGACTTTTGCAAGGTCGGTTTTATTGATAACATATATAATATTTTCACAATTAAGTGATTTTGCAAAATTAATTTCGTCGCTATAATCATCGTTTTCGGCAGAGACAACCACCAAAACTACATCTGCCGAGCGCACAGCGGTATGGGTTTTTTCCACACGCATAGCACCGAGGTCGCCAATATCGTCAAAACCGGCAGTATCGACTACAACGCACGGGCCAAGACCTGTGATTTCCATAACCTTTTTAACGGCATCAGTAGTTGTGCCTGGGGTGTTGGAAACAATAGAAATATCCTGCCCCGTAATGGCATTTATAAGCGAGGATTTGCCGCTGTTGCGCTTGCCGACAAATACTATATGCACACGTTCTGATGAGTGCAGTTCGTTCATACTCATACACAAATCCTCCTTAATCGTATTCTTTGCCGATGCTTTCAAGCAATCGGTTAATCTCGGCACGTTCTTCGGCTATTGTTTTAATCTTGCCGTGTTTAACGGGGTAAATTTCATAAAGTTTTCTATACTGGGGCGGTGTAACCTTTTTCATAATAACATTTGCGCCGCCGTAGAATACTTTGTTGCGCTCTTCCATATCAAGCACGCCAAGTGACGTTGTGGCAGGCAGGTTAATTTCGGGCAGCATAATCCTTGCAATAGCAACGGCACGGCGTGTTTTATCCGTACTGCCGGGGGCGGCTTTTTCCAAAGGCGTTTGCGGGTGGGGTATAAACGGGCCTATACCTGCCATATCGCACGGAACGGACGCAATAAACTCAAGGTCGTGGGCAATGGTTTCTACAGTTTGCCCGGGCAGACCTATCATAAATCCGCCGCCGGTTTCAAAGCCGAGCCTTTTAAGTGTGTGCAGGCATTCTTTTCTGTCGCTGATACTATAGCCGGGGTGCAGTTGGCTGTAGATTTCAAAGTTAGTGGTTTCGTGCTTTAAAAGGTATCTGTCGCAACCTGCTTTTTTTATTGTTCTGTATTCGTCCTCGGTCATTTCGCCTGCGCTTAATGTTATGGCAATATCCCGCTTTGATTTAATCTCTTTAATAATCTGCGCAAAAAGGTCTGCTGTAAATTCGGGGTCTTCGCCGCCTTGAAGCACCACAGTTTTATACCCTGCGTCAGCGGCTTGCAAAGCGGTGTCGATAATCTCCTCAGGTTGCATACGGTAACGCTTTAGCGTGGTGTTATGGCAGTTAAGACCGCAATAGGCACAGTTGCGTTTGCAGTAGTTTGAAAACTCCACAATCGCACGCACATTTACAAGGTTGCCCTTTGTTTCACGGGTTATGGTGTCGGCAAGATTGTAAAAATATTTCATTTGCGCATCTATCTCAAAAATGTCGCATATATCGTCAAAAGTTAATTTTGGGCGCATAAAATCTCTGCCTTTCTTTTTCTGTATACGTCAATTATACAATATAAGTACTGTTTCCGCAAGTGGTTTTAGTTGACAAGCAGGCAGTTGCGGAGTATAATAATGGAAGTTAATATTAAAACAGAGCAGTCATTGTGCGTTAAGTGTCTAAGAATGGGAGTAGAGTCTTAGAACGAAAAACGGTTTATCCGTTTGCGGTACAATGCTTCATCCGCTGTAGCATTTTATATGCGAAATGGTGGGCTTTCTCTGTTATGAGAGGGGCTTTTTTACTAATGAAAAACACATCAACACGACGTATTGTACAAACTGCACTTTTTATAGCATTGGCGCTGGTGGTGCGGCAGTTCTCCGTTATGATACCTTTCGGCGGAGCAAATGGTATGCGCATCGGCATATCCGAGGTGTTTACCAAAATGCCGGCGCTTGTTTTCGGGCCGGTACTCGGCGGTGCGGCATCGGGCTTGGTAGACTTTTTAGCGCAGATGATAAAAGCCGAGGGCGCATATCTGTGGCCTATGCTGGCGGTTATGATACTCGGCGGTGCGCTGACGGGAGTCTTATGGAAAATATTTAAAAAACTGCCGTCGGAGAAATTGAGATTAGGTTTTACGGCGCTGTGCATTGTACTTCTTGCACTCGGCATATTTAACCATATAACGCTTGCCGTTGTTAAAAGCGGAGTGTGGTTTAACTCTTTAAACGCACTTGGCGACAAAGCCTCGTTTACCACATACGGCTTGTACTGTGCATCGGTTTTCGGGTTTGTGTTCTTGGGCGCAGATTTTGTATTTAAAAAGAAATCCGAAAACTACAACGACGATTTTCTGCAACTTACATTAACCGTGTTTTTATCGGATATAGTCGTAACTACGCTTAACACATTTATACTGCGTTTTTACTATTCGGGGCTTGCAAAGATTCCGTTCTGGACATATTATATACCAAGGCTCGTGCAGGATTTGATTTCAACGGTGATTTTTGCGTACATACTTTCGTGTTTGCTTAAAGTCTACCGCAGAATAACAAATAAATAATTTTTGAGGGAGAGTGAACCTTGTGAAATTTATGGATAAAGATTTTTTGCTTTCAAACAAAACGGCACGCAAACTCTACCACGAGTATGCTGAAAAAATGCCGATTGTGGACTATCACTGCCACTTGAGTCCTCAGGAGATTTACGAGGATAAAAAGTACGAGAACATCACTCAGGTGTGGCTGTACGGCGACCACTACAAATGGCGTGCAATGCGCAGTGCAGGTCTTGACGAAAAGTTTATGACAGGCTCTGCATCAGACAGGGAAAAGTTTGACGCATGGGCAAAGGTTATGCCGCTTTGCATAGGCAATCCGCTTTACCATTGGACACATCTTGAACTGCAGCGATTTTTCGGCATAAACACACCTTTAAACGAAAAAACTGCTGACGCCATCTGGAAAAAGACAAGCGAAAAACTTAAAAATATGTCTGCCCGCAAACTTATAGAGTCTTCAAATGTTGAAGTTGTGTGCACAACAGACGACCCTGCAGACACTCTTGAATATCACATTATGCTTGCAAAGGACGCATCTTTTAAAACAAGAGTTCTGCCCACATACCGCCCCGACAAGGCAGTTAATATCACAGCGCCCGACTTTGCATTATACATTAAAAAACTTGCAGGTGCGGCAGGTGTTGAGATTAAAACTGTTGACGACGTTATTGAAGCACTTTTAAAGAGAGTTGACTTCTTCGCTCAGGTTGGCGGAAAGATTTCCGACCATGCGTTTGTATATGTACCTTTTGAAAAGGCAACCGACGAGGAAATCGACGCTATATTTACACGTGCTATGGCAGGTGAGGCTATCACCGAGCAGGAGGGCGACTGCTATAAAACAAAAATTATGCTTGCGCTCGGCAAAAAGTTCCACGACCTCGGCTGGACAATGCAACTTCACATAGGTGCACAGCGCAACAACAACTCAAAAATGTTTGAAAAACTTGGCCCCGATACCGGTTTTGACTCTATAGCAGACGAAAAAATCGCTGCAAAACTTGCACTCTTTTTAGATGCGCTCGAAAAAGACGGAAACCTGCCAAAAACAATTCTTTATACATTAAACCCCGTACACAATTTCGTTATCGGCACAATGCTGGGTAACTTCCAGAGCAGCGAGGCACCGTCTAAAATACAGTTTGGTACTGCATGGTGGTTTGTAGACCACAAAGACGGTATGGAAGAGCAGATGCGACACCTCGCAAGCCTTGGTTTGCTTTCTAAATTCGTTGGTATGCTTACAGACTCACGCAGTTTCCTTTCTTACCCACGTCACGAGTATTTCAGACGTATTATGTGCAACCTTATCGGCAAATGGGTTGAAAACGGCGAATACCCCGAAGACTGGACAGCACTTGAGGAAATTGTAAAAGGTATAAGTTACAATAACGCAAAAAAATATTTAGGAATATAATTTGATATTGAAAAGGACACTTTTTAAGTGTCCTTTTTTAAAATATATTTTCAGGCGAAAGTTTTTCTCGCTCTATCAGTTCGTCGAGCAAAAATTTTGCTACGGCAATCTCCTGCACCGCCATATCGTATCTTTCTGCGGCGGCTTCTTCACGGGCACGGATAAGGCTTGTTGAAACAGACTCTATATCACGGTGGTTCATAAGGTACATTAAACTGTTTTTGTCTTTGTCCCAGTTTTGCTCGACTTCCTTTAAAAGATTTACATCAGGATTTTCAAGTGCTTTGTCTAAACGGACGGAATAAGATTTTACCATATTGTCCGTATAAAAATAACCGCCGATTGAGCCTATTAGTATTAAAACAAAAATAACTGATACTGCTATTACTGATTTTGCCATACAATCATTCCTTATTCTTCATTTGCAGAGTTACTTTTTTATCGCCGTCCACCGTAAGCAGAAAAACTTCGTTTGCGTTTGTAATTTTTCTGTCGGAAAGTTGCTTTTTAAGCCAATCATCATTTACGCCCGCTTCTTGCATATGTTCAGGATATTTTTTGCCGTCGGCAATTATAACGTGCGGCAATGTCTGCTGTTTTCCTTTTATACCCGCCTCGTCGGATGTCGGTGGGCGTGCGCCTGATTTCGGTATTACAGAGAGCGAGCCGTTTGTTTCCAAAATTGCCATATACACGTCGTCCACGTCGAAATAATCTTTCATACGCAGACCTTCTGCAAGGTCTTCTAAGTTATACCTGTTTTTTCGCATTTCCTCACGGCAGATAATGCCTTTTTTTATAATTACAGCAGGCGAGCCGGTAAGTGCTTTGCGTATTTTCGGAAATTTTAAAGAAAGCAGCGATGCACTCATCTCTGCGGATATAAGAGTTAATATCGGCACTATACCGCTTAAAAGCGGCAGGGCGGGGTCGCTCATAGGTATTGTGGCAAGGTCTGATATCATAATAGCCACAACAAGTTCGCTCGGCTGAAGTTCGCCCACCTGACGCTTACCCATAATCCTCAATGCAAAAACAACCAAAGCGTACGATATTAGTGTACGCACAAAAGAAATCGCCATGTTGTTCACTCTTTCTGTAATATTATAGGAATATTTTATCCTGTTTTCCTTTCTTTATACAGGTTTACAAAAAGGCTTATTCATGGTATCATAGTAACAGAAAAGGAATGATATTATGAAAAAAATTTTACTTGGAATGAGTGGCGGTGTAGACAGCACCGTTGCGGCATATATATTAAAAAATCAGGGTTGGGAAGTTATTGGCGCAACGCTGGATTTACTGCCGTGCACAGACGAAAATATTATAAATTCCGCAAAAACAGCAGCAGAGCAACTTGGCATTGAGCATCACGTGCTTTTATTCAAAGATATTTTTAAAAATAAGGTTATAGACAATTTTATAAGCGAATATACCTGCGGCAGAACGCCGTCGCCGTGTATAGAGTGCAACAGACACGTTAAATTCGGCGCAATGTTAAAAGCGGCGCAGGAGATGGGCATTGAATACATCTCAACAGGGCATTATGCAAAAATTGAGTTTGACGAAGAATCAAACCGTTATCTGCTTAAAAAAGCGGACTGCATTGAAAAAGACCAGTCATATATGCTATACACTCTTTCTCAGGAGCAGTTATCTAAAGTTATTTTGCCTTTGCAGGGACTAAGCAAAGACGAAGTTCGCTCCATTGCACGTAAAGCAGACCTTGCCGCCGCAGACCGTGGCGACAGTCAGGAAATTTGTTTTATTCCCGATGACTACTACATTAAATTTTTAACTGATAACACAGACAAACTTCCGCCGAAAGGAAATTTTGTGGATAAATACGGAAATGTTCTTGGTATGCACGAGGGGGTGCACCGCTATACAATAGGTCAGCGCAAAGGTCTCGGCATAGCGTTTGGCAAGCCTATGTTTGTTATTGGTATTGACGCTGAAAATAACAGCGTTATACTTGGCGAATCTGGCGAGGAATATTCAACGTCACTTACCGCGGAAAATGTTAATTTTATACCGTTTGATGCTCTTACACAGCCGATACACGCCGAGTGCAAAGTGCGTTACGGCAATAAATATTTTAGCGGAACGCTTTATCCGATAGATGAAAATAATGTGCGAGTGGAATTTGATACTCCCGCAAGGGCAGTAACTCCCGGGCAGTCGGTGGTATTTTACAACGGCGATACTGTGGTCGGTGGTGGGGTTATAAAGTAATAGGTAATAGTGTATAAGTAAAAAAGACACCTTTATAGGTGTCTTTTCCGTTAAATGAGCCGTCGGGGAATCGAACCCCGGACAACTTGATTAAAAGTCAAGTGCTCTACCATCTGAGCTAACGGCCCGAATATGAGCATAAAGGTATCAATCCTTGTATGCCTTTTCAAGTTAAATTTCCGCCCTTGTCGTTCATCGGTTTTGCAAGGCGCCAAGCCTTGCTACAACCTGCTTCTCTAAAGGACAAAAATTTACCTTTGAAACAGGTCGAAGAGTTTTGAAAGAACAAATTATTCATTAGACGAGAAAAAAGCGGAACAAATACTTTGTGTATTTGTGAGCATTTTGACGAAGACTTATGTGGAATTTGTCTTTCAAAACCACACAATGATTGATGCCTTTATGCTCTAACTGGGATAGAAGGACTCGAACCTCCGAAATGCCGGAATCAGAATCCGGTGCCTTACCAACTTGGCTATATCCCAATATATTAAGTGAAATAAACTGGGCTGGCAGGGCTCGAACCTACGAAATGCCAGAGTCAAAGTCTGGTGCCTTACCACTTGGCTACAGCCCAATATATACTGACTCTCGCGGCAGGAATAACCCGCAGCAAAACTCTTTTACCTTTCGGTAAAAGGTGGGTAGTCGGATTCGAACCGACGACCTCCGGAACCACAATCCGGCGTTCTAACCAACTAAACTATACCCACCATAGAAACAGCGCGCCTGGGAAGATTCGAACCCCCGACCTACTGCTTAGAAGGCAGTTGCTCTATCCGACTGAGCTACAGGCGCATAGTACATCCGCGGCATAGTGTAAGCAGAACAAAAGCGGGTGATGGGAATCGAACCCACGCAATCAGCTTGGAAGGCTGAGATTCTACCATTGAACTACACCCGCATATTAAGAAAAACAAAAAATTTTCCTTTTTCGCCGGCTGACTTTTAAGATTATAACAAGTCTTTAGCAGTTTGTCAACACTTTTTTTAAAAAATCTATCCACTTTTTTAAATATTTGGTCTTTTTTTAAGTATTTTTAAGTGTTTTATTTCATTTTCTATTTGATTTTTCCCTCTTTTTAATTTGTTTATTCAATATTTATTATGAAAAGTTACAATTTTTTTTATAAGTTATTGTCACTTTTTATATTGTAAAAAATATTTTTTTTTGATATAATTAAAAACCCACGGAAATTTTCAATTAATTATTAACAGTAAATAGATAAAAAATGAAAGGGTATGAAAATTAAATGTACAATCTATCTGATATATGGACAGAGGTTTTAGAGATTATCCGTCCTGAAATTCCGGAAGTTTCTTTTAATACCTGGCTTGAAAATATTGTTCCGGTAAGTTTTGACGGCTCTGTTTTAACCATAGAAGTTCCTCTTGCCATTAACCGTGATATGGTTTCAAAGCGTTTTTCGGAACATATTAAAAACGCATTTCTCTATATGTCGTACAATGTGGAAGAAATTAAGATACTTATCGCTTCTGAACGCAAAAACGACGGTGCACGTCTTTCTGTAAATACTTATACTCCGTCTTTTGCGGTTGATGAGGAAAGCAACTATCTTTTAAACAAAGACTACACATTTGATACTTTCGTTGTGGGCCCTTCTAACGAGTTTGCCCATGCGGCGTGTTATTGTGTTGCGGAAAAATCCATAAGCCTGCACAATCCTCTTTTCTTATACGGCGGTACAGGTCTTGGAAAAACACACCTTATGCACGCTATAGGTAATCTTGTTTTAGAAAACTCGCCCGATAAAAAAGTTTTATATGTTTCGAGCGAAAAATTTACAAACGACCTTATAAACGCTATACGTGACGAAAAAACAGAACAGTTCCGCCAAAAATATCGTACTATAGATATACTTATGGTAGACGACGTTCAGTTTTTCTGCGGAAAAGAAACAACTCAGGAAGAGTTTTTCCATACATTCAACACATTATTCCAGGCAGGCAAGCAGATAGTACTTTCAAGTGACCGCCCACCGAAAGATTTGCAGGGGCTTGAAGACAGACTTATAAACCGTTTTGCATCAGGCCTTGCGGCTTCTATTCAGTTACCCGAACTTGAAACACGTATTGCAATTTTAAAGAAAAAGGCTATGATGTATGATATTGATGTAAGCAACGAGGTTTGCCAGTACATTGCAACAAACATAACATCTAACATCCGTGAGATGGAAGGCGCAATGAAAAAACTTGTTTCTTACCATCAGTTGATGAACAAAGAAATAACTTTAGAACTGGTTGAAGAGTCTATAAAAGATTTTAAATTAGAGAAAAAGAAAAATATTACTCCTGAACTTATCCTCGATACCGTGGCAAAGCATTATAACTTGAAGATAGCGGATTTGCGCTCTGACAGACGCACAAATGACATAGCTTATCCACGCCAGGTTGCAATGTATATATTAAAAGAACTCACAGACCTGTCGCAGACTGCCATTGGCAAGATTTTAGGGGACAAACATTATACCACAGTTATTCACGGTATACGCAAAATTGAGGGTGACCTTATTTCAAATTCAAAAACACACGCAGCGGTTAACAGTATACTTGACGATTTGGAAAAATAATCCTTGTGGATAACTTTTATACCCATTTTACTATTGATTTTCATAACGTGATTAAGTTTTTTAATTAAAATTTAATCACGTTTTTTTATTAACTTTCCACATTGATAATATGTGATGTCATTTTATGTAAAAAACAGGTGTTGATAAGTTAAAAATTGCAGTCATTTTTATTAACGGATTATTATAGCCCTTTCTTCAAGCATTTATACATAAAAAAATACTTATCCACATTATCCACATACTCTACTGCTACTATTATTTATTATTATTTATATATTATATTTATTTGTTTATATAAAAAGGCAGAATTATAAATATTTCACTAACACTTTATGATATGCGATTTAAAGGTCGACCTATGGAAGAAAATGAATAGTAAATAATTAATAATGAATAATTATGGTTAGAAAATCACTTTGTGATTTTCTTTTATTTTTAAATGCGTAAGCATTTATTCCGAAATTATTAATTTTTCATTATTCATCATTCATTATTCATTAAATTTGTGTGTAAAACCGTTCAGGGGTTTCACCCCTAAAAACCCCATAAATTTTTTACCTTGACGGATAAAACACAATATGCTATAATACCTTGCTAAACAATTTTTGGTAAAAACGGGCGTTTTTTTTCAGCGCTCGTTTTTGCTTTTTCAATATATTAAAATTAACGCAAAAATTACGTTTAAAACGTTGACTTTTTTACTTGTTTTTGGTATAATAATAACAATAAATTTAAGGGAGAATTCGTATGAAATTTATCTGTGATAAAGACATTTTAAACGAGTGCGTCAATACTGTTTCAAAAGCAATTGACCCCACTAATGTTAAAGAACTTTTGAGAGGTATTAAAATAGACGCTGAAGAAGAACTTACTTTCTTTGCAACCGATAACGAAATAAGTTTAGAAACCTGGGCAGAGGCAACCGTTAAAGAAAAAGGTTCGCTTGTTATTGACGGCAGAATTTTTTCTGATATTGTTAAACGTATGCCAGAGGGTAATATTACTTTTGAAACCGTAAGCCAGAGCGAAGTTAAAATCTCAGGCGGTGAGGTTTCTTTGTCGCTTCTTTATCTTCCGTCAGAGGGTTTTCCTTATATGGAAAGAGTGGAAGATGGAAAAACAATTAAAATTTATTCAAAAGATTTAAAAAATGTTATTAAATATACTGTTTTTGCTCCCGATGCAGAAAGCAGTATGCCTATACTTAACGGAATTAAGTTTGAAATTAAAAATGCGTCTATGCGTGCAATAGGGTTAAACCGCTACCGTATGGCTATGCGTAACCAGATAATTCCTGAAACAGGTATTGAATATATGGAATTTGTAGCACCTGCAAAGATGCTTGGCGACCTTAATAAAATATTAAAAGATGACGACAAAATAGTAACAATATCTTTAAAAGACGATGTTGTTATGTTTGAGTTTGAAAGAACAACCGTTACTACAAGATTATTAGAGGGCGAATTTATAGATTATAACAGGCTTATTCCTAAAGAAACAAATGTTAAATTCAGGGTTGATTATGATAAAATTGCGCAGTCTGTAGACAGGGCAGCAGTTATTATAAATTATGACGATCCTAAAATACCGATTATATTCGACATTAAAAACGGCGTTTTAAATATAGACTGTTTTACAAAGAGAGGTCAGATTCACGATAAAATTTCTATTGACACAGATGCTGAATTAAAAATAGGTCTTGGTGCAAAACTTTTAACAGATGCTATACGTGCTATAGACACTAATGAAATATATTTCGAGTTTAAAGACGAAAAAAGCCCTTGCAAGATTATGCCTGTTGAGGGAGATTCGTTTTTGTATATAGTTCAGCCAAGACAACTTTAATGGGAGTCTGAATATGGAAGAAATTAAAATAACAAGTGAATTTATAAAACTTGACCAACTTTTAAAATTTGCCAATCTTGTAGAAAACGGAGCAGATGCAAAGTTTTTAGTAAAAAACGGATATGTTTCTGTAGATGGCGAGGTTGAAACAAGGCGCGGCAGAAAACTGCGCGGCGGCGAAGTGGTTGAGATAGATTACGAAGGACAAAATTTTTCTGTAAAGGTGAGCAAATAAAAATGCTTATAAAAAATTTAAGAATTGAAAACTTTCGCAATTTTAGTTTTGAAAGTGTGGAGTTTTCTGATAAAGTAAATATTTTTTACGGAAAAAACGGTCAGGGCAAAACAAATCTTTTAGAAGCAGTTAATTATTTTACAAACGGAAAATCGTGCAGGAACAATATGCGTGAAAAAGACGTTGTAAAATTTGGCGAAGACGGGTTTTCGCTTGCTGCAGAGTTTGAACTTAAAAAAGACGGAATGAACTCTCGTTCCGTTTATGAAAAAATAGATTTTAAATCTAAAAAAAGTATTTATATAAACGGTCAGCCGGTAGAAAAACTTAGCGACATTTTAGGGCTTATAGATACTGTTTTGTTTATGCCTAACGATTTAAATTATGTTTTAGGTGCGCCTGCCGACAGAAGAGGATATGTAGATTCGTTTTTATCTAAAAACAGAGCAGGTTATTTTAAATTGCTTTCTTCATACATTTATGTACTTAAACAGAAAAATAATATTTTGAAAGAACATAAAAATTCTGAGCAGATTGAAATTTATAATGAAAAACTTTTTGAATATGGATCTAAGATTTGCGAAATACGAAATAATTTTATAAAAGTTTTTTCTGACTATGTTTCAAAAATATATTCTGATATTTCGGAAAATAATGAAACTGTTGAGTTTATTTATAAGCCGAACATAGAAAATTTTTATGATAAAGAATCTTTTATAAAAATTTTGGAAGAAAATAAAGAAAAAGAACTTATCCTCGGCACAAGCATAAAAGGACCGCACAGAGATGATGTCATAATTAACATAAACAAAAAAGGTGCAAAGTTTTTTGCATCGCAGGGGCAGTTGCGTTCTATTGTTTTGTCTATGAAAATTGCCGAGGCAGAAATAATTAAAGATACAAAAGGTGAATACCCTATTATTTTGCTTGACGACGTTTTCAGCGAACTCGACAGCCAAAGAAGAGAGTTCTTACTTAAAAATCTTGAGGAAAAGCAAGTTATAATAACTTTAACAAATGCAGATATTATGAAAACTTTCCCTGATGCAAAGTATTTTGAAATAGAATGCGGAAAGATTAAAAGGTGAAATTTTATGTATATTCACATCGGCGGAGATATTTCTTTGCTTAAAAAAAATATAATTGCAATTTGTGATATGGATAACACCACCATTTCTAAATGGACAAGGCAATTTTTGCAGTATGCTGAAGCAGACGGCGATGTTATAAATGTAAGTGACGAACTGCCCAGAACTTTTATTGTGGCAGACGATGGTAAAAATAAAAAATTTAAAATATATATTTCGCCTATTTCTTCGGCAACATTATTAAAAAGGTCTGAAGAAGACGGATTGGAATAGAGTTCTATAAGAAAAATCACTTCGGTTAAGGAAGGAATGATAGAAAAATATGAGCAACAATATCACAAACACCTACGACGAGAATAATATTCAGGTACTTGAGGGGCTGGAGGCTGTACGAAAAAGGCCCGGTATGTATATCGGTTCTACATCTGCGCGCGGTCTGCACCATCTTGTATATGAAATTGTAGACAACAGTATTGACGAGGCGCTTGCAGGATATTGTACACAGATAGATGTTTCTTTAAATGCAGACGGGTCTGTTACAGTTAAAGATAACGGCAGAGGTATGCCGCACGGTATTCACCCGAAGATGGGTATATCTACAATCGACGTAATTTTTACAGTGCTTCACGCAGGCGGTAAATTCGGAGGCGGCGGATACAAAGTATCGGGCGGTCTGCACGGAGTTGGTGCGTCTGTTGTAAATGCACTTTCAACTAAACTTGAAGTTCACGTGCACGATGGCGAAAAAATATGGTATCAGTCGTATAAAAGAGGTGTACCGCAGGGTGAGGTACACACAATCGGCAAAACAGACAGAACAGGAACAGAGGTTACTTTCTGGGCTGACGGCGAGATATTTGAAGAAACTGTTTACGATTATGACGTACTTTTAAAAAGATTACGTGAGCAGGCTTTCTTAAACGGCGGTATTAAAATTAAATTTACCGATAACCGTGAAGAAAAAAGAGAAGAAATTCTCCACTACGATGGCGGTATCAAAAATTTCGTTTCATTTCTGTTCAACGAAAAGAAATCAAGGAAAGACTCGCTTGAAACTATTCACGAGGATGTTATATACGTAAGCGGCGAGAAAAACGGCAGTATGGCAGAGGTTGCGCTCTCGTGGAGTACTGCTTATGACGAAACAATAGAATCTTTTGCAAACAATATTTCAACTACAGAGGGCGGAACGCACGAAACAGGTTTTAAATCCGCACTAACAAAAGTTTTGGTTGACTACGCAAGAAAATATAAACTTATGAAAGATGATGAGGAATTAACAGGTGACGACGCAAGAGAAGGACTTATTGCCGTTATCTCTGTTAAATTGGAAGAACCTCAGTTTGAGGGTCAGACCAAAACAAAACTCGGCAACTCTGAGATAAGAGGTCTGGTTGAAGGTCTGGTTAAAGAAAAAGTTGCAGATTTCTTTGAAGAAAACCCAACCGTCGGCAAGGCTGTTATAGAAAAGGCAATGCTTGCATCAAGAGCAAGAATTGCTGCACGTAAAGCAAGAGAGGCTACAAGAAAAACCCCGCTTGGCTCAAGCACACTTCCGGGTAAACTTACAGACTGTATCGTTAAAGACCCCACAAAGACTGAGATTTACATAGTCGAGGGAGATTCTGCGGGCGGCTCTGCCAAAAACGGACGTGACAGCAAATATCAGGCTATACTTCCGCTTTGGGGTAAGATGTTAAACGTAGAAAAAGCACGTGCAGACAAAGTTTACGGCAACGATAAATTAACACCTGTAATTCAGGCGCTTGGCACGGGCATAGGCGATGAGTTTAATATTGAAAGATTAAGATACGACAAAGTTATTATTATGGCGGATGCCGACGTAGACGGTGCGCATATACAAACACTTTTATTAACATTCTTCTTCCGTTTTATGCGTCCGCTTGTTGAAACAGGACATATTTACCTTGCAAAACCGCCGCTTTATAAACTTTCAAGAGGTAAACGCAGTGAAGTTGCTTTCAGCGATGAAGAACGTGACCGCATCAGCGAAGAGTTAAAAGGCAGCGACGAAAATGCCAAAGTAGACATCAGCCGTTATAAAGGTTTAGGTGAGATGAACCCCGAAGAACTCTGGGAAACCACCATGGACCCGAAAAATAGAATTTTGCTTAAAGTTACTCTGGAAGATGCAGAAAAAGCAGACGAAATTTTCAGCATACTGATGGGTGACGAGGTAGAGCCCAGACGAATTTTCATAGAAGAAAACGCACAGTATGTAACAAATCTTGATGTATAAAATTTAATAAAGCCTCCCTTGCGTAAAGGGAGGGTGACCGCCGTAGGTGGTGGAGGGATTGTAAATGGCTAAAAACAAAAAATACGAAGATTCACATTTTGAAGAGTATTTCGATACTCAGACGATTGTGGACGTAGATATAGAAAAACGAATGAAAGAGGCGTTCATCGACTACGCCATGAGCGTAATTGTATCGAGAGCGCTGCCTGACGTTCGTGACGGTTTAAAACCCGTTCATAGAAGAATACTTTATTCAATGTACGAAGAACACTTAACTGTAGACAAGCCGTTCTTCAAATCTGCTACCACCGTTGGTAACGTTATCGGTAGATACCACCCCCACGGTGACGCATCTGTTTACGACGCTATGGTACGTCTTGCGCAGGACTTCTCTATGAGATACCCGCTTATAGACGGTCATGGTAACTTTGGTTCAGTAGACGGCGACCCACCTGCTGCTTACCGTTATACCGAGGCAAGAATGAGCAAACTTGCAAACGTTATGCTCGAAAATATTGAAAAAGACACAGTTGACTTTGCACCTAACTTTGACGAAAAAAGAAAAGAACCGCTTGTTCTGCCTACAAGAATACCTACACTTTTGGTAAACGGAAGTTCGGGTATTGCGGTAGGTATGGCTACAAATATTCCGCCGCATAACTTAACAGAAGTTTTAGACGGCGTAATTGCTCAGATTGACAATCCCGATATAACGGTTGAGGAACTTATGGAATACATAAAAGGTCCTGATTTTCCCACAAGAGCGTCAATTATGGGCAGAAGCGGAATAAGAAGTGCTTACAATACTGGTAAGGGTAAAATTATTATCCGTGCAAAAACCGAGATAGAAGAACACAAAGACGGCACATCTTCAATTATCGTTACGGAACTTCCGTATCAGGTAAATAAAAAGATGCTTGTTGAGTCTATTGCAGAAATGGTTAAGGAAAAGCGTATTGAAGGTCTTTCCGATATTGACGACCACTCGTCAGACCGTGTCGGCATAAGACTGGAAATATTCTTAAAAAGAGACGCTAATCCACAGGTTATATTAAACCAGTTGTTTAAATTCACTCGTCTGCAGGACAGTTTCTCTATAAATATGCTCGCAATCAAAGACGGCAAGCCCAAAACAATGGGACTTAAAGAGATTCTTGACCAGTTTATCAAGTTTCAGGAAGAAATCGTTACCCGCAGAACTAAATACGACCTCGAGAAAGCAGAAGCAAGAATGCATATTTTAGAGGGAGTGCGTATTGCTCTTGCAAATATTGATGAGATTATAAAAATTATCCGTGATTCTTACGATGACGCTAAAGAAAGACTTATGGCTCGCTTTGGTATGAGCGATATTCAGGCACAGAGCGTACTTGATATGCGCCTTGGTCAGTTGCAGAAGTTAAACGGCGAAAAGATTGAAACCGAATATCAGGAACTCAAGGCAAAATGCGAAGAATTTCGTGCACTTCTCGGCAGCAGAGAGAAACTGATGGAGCAGATTAAACTGGAACTTACAGAAATCCGTGATAAATACGGTGATGAAAGACTTACTAAGTTAGAGCCTGCCATAAACGATATTGATGATGAAGATTTAATTGAAGAAGAAGAGTGCGTTATAACAATGACTCACGCAGGCTATATCAAACGTCTGCCGGTTAACACATACAAGGCTCAGCACAGAGGCGGCAGAGGCGTTACAGGTCTGCACACCCGTGAAGAGGACTTTGTAGAAACTTTATTCGTGGCATCTTCTCACAGTAATCTGCTGTTCTTTACTGACCGTGGCAGAATGTATAAGATAAAAGGCTACCAGATTCCCGAAAGCGGCAGAAACTCTAAAGGTATGGCAATAGTTAACCTTATAGAGATTGAAAAAGACGAAAAAATCACCGCTATGATTCCTATACGTGAATTTAATGAGGGCGAGTACCTTACAATGGTTACTAAAAACGGTCTTGTTAAAAAGACGGATATTATGGAATACGCAACCACACGTAAGGGCGCAAGAATTGCTATTGGTCTGCGTGAGGATGACGAACTCATTAGCGTTATGAAAACCGCAGGCGATGAGAAAATTCTGCTTGGTACACGCAACGGTATGTGTATTAAGTTTGAAGAAACCGACGTTCGTCCTATGGGCAGAGGTGCATCGGGTGTTACCGGCATTAAACTTAAAGGTGACGACAGAGTTATAAGTGCTGAGGTTTGCAGAGAAGGCGCAACCGTGCTTACCGTTACAGAGAACGGCTTTGGTAAAAAGACATCACTCGATGAATACAAAACACAAAACCGTGCAGGTAAAGGTGTTACAGGATACAAACTTACCGATAAAACCGGTCTTGTTGCCGGATTTAAAGTGGTAGACGAGGGCGACGACCTTATGGTTATAACCTCAGACGGTATTATTATCCGCACATCTACCGACGAAATCAGCGAATTCGGCAGAGTAACGCAGGGTGTAAGGGTTATGCGCCTTGATGAGGGCGTTAAGGTTGTTTCAATCGAGCGCACCGCTAAGGAAGAAGACGAAGAAACCGAACTGGAAACATCTGAAAATGTACAGTCGACAGAAGAATAAAAACTAAAAGAGATGTGATTTTTCACATCTCTTTTTTAATAAAATATCTTGAAAAACAACAGAATGTGTTCTATAATAATAAATGTCGGTAAAATCCGACAAAGGCAAGATTTCTTAACGGTGTTTACACCGGTGGTTGTGCTACCTCTTTATAAGGAGGTGGTTGTTATGATAAAATACATATTAAGAATCATTTTTTTAATTATTGTGTTTTTAATAACCTTTACTATAAAAGTAAAGTAACCGCCTCACTCCGAATGTTGCGGTTACTTTTCTAACTCAATCTTCGGCACAACCGTTTGAGGTCTTGCCTTTTGTATTTATATTATATAATTAATTATTTATTTTGTCAACAAGAATAAACAATTTTTTAAAACTTCTTGAAAAACAAAAAATATTATGCTATAATAACCTTACCACACATTTTCAAGAGGATAAGTAGAACACGTATTTTTATTTTGATAAAAATACATGGTTTTCATGCGTGTTCTCGCTGATTCTTGAAATGTGTGGTAACATTCAATGCCATGTGTTTTTTATGCGTGGCATTATGCCGCGCATTTTTTAATTTACATATTTAATGCGCGGAAAGAATAGTCGCCAAACAATTGGGGAAAAGGACTGCTTTTGTGACAGTCCTTTTCCCTTTAATATACAAATTTTGTTTTTCTCAAAACCTCTTTATGTAAAAAAATGACAAAATATATAATCGTATATAAAAAAATATTGAAATTATCTTTAAAATGTGGTATGTTATTAGTATGAATTCTAATGAAAAGAAGGGACTTTGTTATGGAAAAGATTTACACAGGTAAAACTAAAGACGTATACAGCCTTGATAACGGCAATGTAATGCTTAAATTTAAAGACGACTGCACAGGTAAAGACGGCGTTTTTGATCCCGGTGAGAACACAGTTGGCTTAACTATTGAGGGTATTGGCAAGGCGAACTTAAGAACTTCTGTTTATTATTTTGATATGCTTAAAGAAGCAGGCATCAAAACTCACTATGTAAGTGCTGATGTTGAAAATGCTACTATGGAAGTACTTCCCGCTACTGTTTTCGGTCATGGTCTTGAGGTTATCTGCCGCTTAGTTGCTACAGGAAGTTTTATCCGCAGATATGGTGAATATATGGAAGACGGAACCGTGCTTGAAGGCGGTTATGTAGAGTGTACTTTCAAAAATGACGAAAAGGGCGATCCGCTCGTTACTATGGAAGGGTTAGCAGCACTCGGCGTTATGACACCTGAAATGTTTGAGAGTATGAAAGAGCAGACACTTAAAATCACAAAAATAGTTGCAGACGATTTAAAATCTATTGGTCTTGATTTGTGGGATATCAAATTCGAGTTCGGCTACAATAACGGCGAGGTTATCTTAATTGACGAGATTGCTTCAGGTAATATGCGTGTTTACAAAGACGGCAAGATTGTAGACCCCGTTGAACTTACAAAATTAATCCTTGCAAGATAATTTAAAAAGCCACTCTGATGAGTGGCTTTTTTAGTTGATAGGTAATAGTGAAGAGTGAAAAGGTAATGTTCAAAATTGCAAAGCAATTTTGTTCCATACTTATTACTTATTCACTATTACTTTTTACTTAATCTTATATTCCGCTGCACTTTCCAGTTCTTCTTCTATACGCAAAAGGCGGTTATACTTTGCCACTCGCTCGCTTCTGGCAGGTGCGCCTGTTTTAATCTGCCCTGCATTCATGGCAACTGCAAGGTCTGCAATGGTGGTGTCCTCGGTTTCACCGCTGCGGTGCGATATAACTGCGCTGTAGCCTGCTTTGTGCGCCATTTCAACAGCGTTCATTGCCTCGGTGATGGTACCAATCTGATTTATTTTAATAAGGATTGAGTTGCCTGCACCTTTTTTAATACCATCTTTTAATCTTTCGGTGTTGGTTACAAATAAATCATCACCTACAAGTTGGATTTTATCACCCAATCTTTCGGTTAATAGTTTCCAACCCTCCCAATCGTCTTCGCCAACGCCATCTTCTATGGAAAATATTGGATAATCATTGCACAAACTTTCCCAATATGCTACCATTTCTTCACGTGAGAGGTGTTTGCCCGATTTTGGGAGTGTGTAGCCGTTCTCGTCAGCCCATTCTGATGCGGCAGCATCTATTGCAAGCACAAAATCTTCGTCTGTTTTGTATCCGGCAAGGCCTATCGCTGCCATAATCGCTTTAATTGCGTCTTCGTCGCTTTCAAGTGATGGTGCAAATCCGCCCTCATCGCCTACGGCGGTAGATTTGCCGTCTTCTTTAAGCACTTTTTTAAGTGTATGGTAGACTTCTGCGCACATTGAAAGTCCGTGAGAAAAACTTTCTGCGCCGATTGGCATAATCATAAATTCCTGAATATCTACGTTATTGTCTGCGTGCGCACCGCCGTTTAGTATGTTCATCATAGGCACGGGCAGAATGTGTGCGTTAGAGCCTCCAAGGTACTGATAAAGGCTTAAACCAAGTGCATTTGCTGCCGCTTTTGCGCATGCTGTGGAAACTGCAAGTATAGCATTTGCGCCGAGTCTGCTTTTTGTAGGCGTTGCATCTAATGAGCACATAGTTTTGTCTATTTTAATCTGGTCTAAAACGTTCATACCCGTAATATGCTCGGCAATTTCGCCATTGATGTTGGCAACTGCATTTAAAACACCAGCGCCGTTGTAGCGTTCATCTCCGTCACGCAGTTCAGTAGCCTCGTAAATGCCTGTAGATGCGCCCGACGGAACTGATGCTCTGCCAACAAATCCGCCCTCTGTGATAACCTCTGCCTCAACAGTGGGATTACCACGCGAATCAAGCACTTCTCTGCCGTGAATCTGGATAATTTCAATGTACTGTTTCATATTTACACCCTTTCATTAGTGTTTTATAGGTATATTGTTGCAATTTGGGGCAGAATATATACATAATTTTTCCTAATATTATTATTGACAAATTATCTTAATTGGATTACCATATATTTATGTAATATTGAAAGGAGTTATTATGAATACATCTGTAGTGGTTAATCAGATGCTGATGCTGTTTTTCCCTGTTGTCATCGGCTATATTATAATTAAACTTGGCGTTGTTAAAGAAGAATTCACCAAAAATTTGTCGTCTTTTATTTTTAATGTAACTTTGCCTTGTGCTATAATCTCTGCGTTGCAGTTTGACTTTGACAGGCAAATCCTTATAAAGAGCGCTTTGCTTATAGTTATTTCGGCAATTATAATTGTGTTTTCGTGGATATTTGGTTTGGGTACAGCAAAAATACTCAAGGCAAAGCACTCCTCCAAAAGCGTAATAGTTTATTCGCTGATGTTTTCAAACTTTTCGTTTATGGGTTACCCTATAGCGCAGGCATTTATGGGTGATGAGGGACTTATGTATGCGACCATGTTTACTCTGCCGCTATACGTTATGGTGCAGTCTTGGGGAGTTGCACTTATAAACAGCGAGGGTGAGCGTAAGTTTAAAGCAACTTATATATTAAACGCACCGCTGATTGCGGCAGTTATAGGTTTTATACTTTTTTTGACAGGGTTAAGATTTCCGACGGCGATAGACGGAACGATAAGTATGCTTGGCTCTATGACAACACCGCTTGCAATGGTGGTAGTTGGACTTTCGCTTTCTGCAGAGCCTTTAAAAAACGCTTTTACAAGCATTCGGTTTTACGTGGTGGCACTTTTAAGGCTTGTTGTTTTGCCGCTTATAGTATTTTATGTGCTTAAAGCATTAAATATAAATATTGACATCTGCAGAGTAAGCGCAATTATAACAATGATGCCCGTAGCCGCAAACATAATAGTAACTTCTGCCACATACGGAAAAGACACTACTGACCCTGCAAGGGCGGTACTCCTTACAACTGTGTTGTCGGTTATAACAATTCCGCTTATGGGATTTATACTTTTTTAATAAAATTAAATAATTTTTATAAAAAATGTTCCACATGGAACATTTTTGTGTTATACTATAGTAGAAGTAAAAAACAATATCCGTATGCGCCTAAATATTTTAAACGCAGTAGGATATTGTTTTTGAAAGAGTTACCTTATCAAATTAATATCTTTCCACACTAATAACTTTTAGGTGTGTACGGATATTAATTTGTTATAATTGTAGAGAGATGTGATATTACAAAATTTCGTCTAAATATGCTCAAACGGAATTTTGTAATATCACATCAAAAGAGACAATACGAAAGGACGGTGTCTTAAATGGGCAAGTGTATTGCCGTGGCAAATCAAAAAGGCGGCGTAGGTAAAACAACCACGGCGGTAAATTTAAGTGCGTGCTTAGGTGCTAAAGGCAAAAAAGTTCTTTTGCTTGATACCGACCCACAGGGTAACGCCTCCAGCGGGCTTGGAGTGGACAAGGCTCAGGCGGAGTATTCAATATATAATGTACTTATCGGCGATGTAACCCTTAAAGAGGCAGTAGTTCATACAGAGTTTGAAAATCTTGACCTTTGCCCGTCTAATATAGAACTGGCAGGTGCAGAAATCGAACTCGTTTCTATGGAAGACAGAGAACTGCTTATGAAACGAGCCGTGGCGCAAATCAAAAACGACTACGACTTTATAATTATAGACTGTCCGCCGTCACTCGGACTTATAACTTTAAATGCGTTTGTTTGTGCAGATACCGTTATGATACCTATTCAGTGCGAATACTACGCACTTGAGGGCTTGAGCCAGTTGATGAACACTATCCGCACTGTTAAACGGTCGCTCAATCCTGCGATAGATATTGAAGGAGTGCTTTTAACTATGTTCGACACTCGCACAAACCTTTCTATTCAGGTAGCGGACGAAGTTAAAAAATACTATCCGCACAAAGTGTACGGAACAGTTATACCGAGAAACGTGCGTATAAGTGAGGCACCCAGTTTTGGTGAGCCTATAAACATTTACGACAAACACTCTAAAGGCGCAGAAAGTTATATGGACTTGGCTGCCGAGGTAATTGACGCAAACTAAAACATAAGATAGGAGATAAATATGGCTAAAAAAGGACTTGGAAAAGGGCTTGAGGCTTTGTTTACCGGAATAGATACCACCTCTGCCGGTGAAACGGTTGTTGAACTTAAAATATCGGAGGTAGAGCCGGACAGAACTCAGCCAAGACGTGATTTTGACGAAGTAAAACTTGCAGAACTTGCAAGTTCAATAAAAGAGCACGGTGTTATAACACCTATTATTGTTAAACGTCTTGAAACAGGATTTTATCAGATTGTAGCGGGCGAGCGCAGATGGAGAGCATCAAAGATTGCCGAGGCGAAAACTATCCCTGCTATTGTGCGTGATATGGACAAGGGCAGTCTTTACGAAATATCTATGATTGAAAACCTGCAGCGTCAGGACCTTAACCCCGTGGAAGAGGCAAAAGGATATAAACGCCTTATGGACGAGTTTGAAATGACTCAGGAACAAATTTCAAAGAAACTCGGTAAAAGCCGTTCGTCAGTTGCAAACTCATTAAGAATACTTAATCTGCCTAAAGAGGTAATAACACTTTTAGAAACTGCGCAACTTTCTTTTGGTCATGCAAAGGTGCTTCTCTCGTGTGAAGACGAGAAAAAGCAGATTGCGTTGGCGACAAAGGTTGTTCAGGAGGGTATGAGCGTTCGCGAACTTGAGCAGGCGATAAAAACCCCTGACAAAAAAGAGCCTAAACCAAAAAAAGTAGACCTTAATATGAAACTTGCCCTCAAAGCGTATGAAGACAAAGTAACAAAAGGTCTGGGTACAAAAGTTAAAATTGTCGGAAGCAAAAATAAAGGTAAAATAGAAATAGAGTATTACGGCACAGAAGATTTGGAAAGAATTGTTAATTTGATGAAAATCTAAGAAAAAACGACCTTTAAAAATACGTTTTAAGACATGTTTTTAAACACCACTTTATGATTTTACATCGAAGAATTAATACTTTTTATATTTTAATATTACCCCAAATCAAACAGGTGTGAAAAATCAACACGAAATTTGTTCCACGTGGAACAGAAATTCTAAAGGATGTGTGGCAAATGAAGTCAAAAACAAAATTTTTATGGATGTACACCATAATTCTGTTTTCGGTGGCGCTGATACTTATTATGTTCGCCGGAATGACACAGCAGAATTATGAAAGAGAACTCGCAACGCACGAAACTGCAAAAGTCGGTCTGCAAAAAAGTGCGGCAGAACTTTCGCAGACTAATCTTCTTTTAAAAGAAGAAAACGCAGACCTTAAAGCAGAAAACGAAGAACTCAAAGAGGCACAGGCGAATTTTGAGGAAATCAGCAAAAACAATGATTTGAACATCGCCTTGATAGAAGCGCTTTATCAGTACGAGTCGGGCAACCGCCGTACCGCAAAAAATATGCTTGCAGAGGTTGATGCAGATACTCTTACCGACCAGCAACTTAACATTTATAATAAAATAATGAAATAATTTGTGGAAAAAGGAGATATAAAAAATGTTAGACATCAAAAGATTGCGTGAAGACACAGAAAACGTAAAAGCGGCTCTCGCCAGAAGAAAAGAAGACATCGACATCGATGCTATTTTGGCGGTTGATGCAAAACGCAGAGAGGTGCTTTTTGAGGCTGAACAACTTAAAAGCCGTCAGAACGAAGTAAGCAAGCAGATTCCTGCTATGAAAAAAGCAGGCGAAGACACTACGGCTATTTTCAAAGAAATGAAAGAACTTTCCGAGAAAATCAAAGATTTTGACGAGCAAATCCGTACATTAGACGAAGAACTTAACCTGAAAATGCTCTCTGTTCCTAACATCCCGAACGCTGATGTTCCTGATGGCGATACAGACGAGGATAATGTGGAAATCCGCCGCTGGGGCGAACCTACAAAGTTCGACTTTGAGCCAAAAGCACACTGGGACGTAGGCGCAGACCTCGGTATTTTAGATGCCGCAACTGCCGCAAAGGTTACAGGCACACGTTTTACTTTCTATAAAGGTTTAGGTTCAAGGCTTGAAAGAAGCGTTATAAACTTTTACTTAAACACACATACAGATAACGGCTATACAGAAATTTTCCCGCCGTATATGGTGCACCGCCGTTCTATGATAGGAACAGGTCAGTTGCCCAAGTTTGAAGAGGACGCATTCAAAACAAACAATGATTATTTTCTTATACCTACAGCAGAGGTGCCGGTAACCAATATGCACCGTGACGAAATCCTCTCTGCAGACCAGTTGCCTTTAAAATATGCCGCATATTCAGCGTGCTTCAGAGCAGAGGCAGGCTCTGCCGGTAAAGATACACGTGGTCTTATCCGTCAGCATCAGTTTAACAAAGTAGAACTTGTTAAGTTTACCACTCCGGAAACATCTTACGAAGAACTCGATAAACTCACCGCTGATGCTGAGAGAGTATTGCAGATGCTCGGTCTGCCCTACAGAGTAGTGCGAATCTGCGTAGGCGACCTTGGCTTTACTGCTGCTAAAAAGTACGATATTGAAGTGTGGATGCCCAGTTACAACAGATATGTTGAAATTTCTTCATGCTCTAACTTTGAAGACTTCCAGGCAAGACGCGCTAATATTAAATATAAAAATTCCCCCACAGACAAAGCACAGTTTGTACACACCATCAACGGCTCCGGTGTGGCAATCGGCAGAACTGTTGCGGCAATTCTTGAAAACAACCAGAATGCCGACGGCAGCGTAACTATACCTGAGGTTTTAAGACCATATATGGGAACAGATATTATTAAACCTGAATAAAAATAAAAAAGCGTCGCACCTCGCACGATTTTACACACTTATGTACACATCAGTACACCGTGTGTGAAAAAATCGCACAATCTACTCGCTTTTTTGAATTTTGTTTTGATTATCAAAAGATTATCTGCAAAATAAGTAGCAGACAAATCCCCGGAACACCCAACAACCCCGTCACCAATGCGGTGATGGGGTTTATTCCTATATAAATGCCCAAAAACGGGCGGAGCAGGTTTAAAAGATAAAGCAAAAACGCACCTATAATGCTGTTTGCTATAAGTTTTACTGTAAAGCGTATAGGTTTAAAAAATATTTTTGTTACTACAAATAATATAAGCAGCCCCAGTATGTAACCTACTGCTGACGAAAAACTAATCAAATAATCAACCCCTTGTCCGTATTTATATATGTATATTTTTTAAAATTAAAATTATGATAGAAATGGAAAGTATTTTTGTAAAGCACCGACTTGACAAAAACGCATATTAAAGGTATACTTTATAATGCACTTGATAATAATTTAAATATCCGGGGGCGTAATGGTTTCGACGGGGTATCTGAAACATTAGGTGCGGGCAGCGGCGGAGACCGCTTCATCAACTCCAAACCTTAAATATAAAAGCTAACAATAATTTAGCATACGCTGCCTAATTTAAAGGCGGCCGTCCACCCTTTGAGTACCGCGGCTTAGGCTTGGGCGTCAGATAGCGGTGAACGTGAACGGATTTCTTAGTCCCGGAAGCCGTCACGGAGCAGGGACACCCCACTGCGGCATATTTTGTCTGTGTTGAGCCGTAGCGGGTAATTAACACAGACTACGCCCGTAGTACCCGATGTGGATGGTGTTTCGGACGGGAGTTCGACTCTCCCCGCCTCCATACTGTAAAAAGAAAAACAGTCCAAAGGACTGTTTTTTGTATACATAGGCGGTGAAGATATGCGACTTGACAAAATGCTTGCCAACAGCGGCGTCGGCAGCAGAAAAGACATTAAAAATATGGTAAAATCAGGAATTGTTACCGTAAACGGACAAATCGTTAAAAAAAGCGATATACATATAAACGAGAATACTGATAAGGTTTGCGTAAACGGTGCGCCTGTGGAGTATTGTGAGTTTGTGTATCTTATGCTTAACAAGCCTGCAGGGTACGTGAGTGCCACAGAAGATTTTAAATACCCAACTGTTATAGACCTTGTGCCCGAGCAGTATCGCCATTATGACCTGTTCCCGGTCGGCAGACTTGATATCGACACCGAGGGTCTTTTAATACTTACAAACGACGGTGCGTATGCGCATAATGTGCTCTCACCAAAAAAGCACGTTTACAAAACGTATTATGCAGAACTTGATGTACCTGCAACGGAGGACGATGTAAATGCCTTTGCAAACGGCATCACAATCGAGGGCGGTTACACCTGCAAAGAGGCGGAACTTACATTGCTTGACGGCGAAACGCCGTCTGCGCTGGTGCGTATATGCGAGGGTAAGTTTCATCAGGTAAAACTTATGTTTAAAGCGGTTGGAAAAACCGTTACATATTTAAAACGCATAAAATTTGGTGAATTTGAACTTCCCGACGATTTACCTTTGGGCGAATTTACAGAAATTTACATAAAAAGAGAATAACACAATGATAACGTGGATTTTACTTATTTTTGCTGTTATTGAAGCAGGAGATACGTATGAGAATAGTAAACACGGCTAAAGCCGTTAAAAAACCGCTTATGCCGAAAAAGGAAATAGCAAAGCGGTATGTGTTATTTATAATAAGTCTGTTTTTTTCAGGTCTTGGCGTGGCATTTACTAAAATCGGCGGCTTAGGTGTTTCGCCTATATCGTCACTGGCAAATGTTTTAAATATTCGTTTCAGCAGCATTTCTATAGGCATATGGCTGGTTGTTACTAATTTTATGCTGGTTCTTCTGCAAAAGGCGATTCTTCGCAGACAGTTTAAACCTATACAACTTCTGCAGATTCCCTTGTCTGCCTTGTTTGGATATTTTACGGATTTAGGCGTAATTATAGTAAGTCCTATTCCCGTAAATACGTATGCAACGCAGATTGTTATGGTTGTAATCGGCTCTGTGGTGCTTGGCTTTGGCATAACGCTCGCCGTAACTGCAAGCGTTATAATGAACGCAGGAGAGTCGGTTGTGCAGATTTTATCGGACAAACTGGGCATCAGTTTCGGCACAATAAAAATCGTGTTCGATGTATGCTATGTTGCATTTTCGGCAATAGTGTCGGCAATCTTATTCGGTGGCGCTGTTTACGGAATACGTGAGGGTACGCTGATTGTTGCGGCGCTTACGGGAGTAGTAGTTAAAATTTTTGTTAAACTGGTTGCTCCGATAAACAAATTTCTTCAATAAAAAAGGTGCGAATTTTCCGCACCTTTTAAAATTATTCATTAACCTTGTGTGTGCCGTTTCTGCAGATTGCCTTATATGCAGGACGTATAATTCTGCCTCCTGAGATAACCTCTTCGATTCTGTGCGCACACCAGCCGGCAACACGAGCCATAGCAAATATAGGTGTGAACATCTCGGGCGGAATGTTAAGCATTCTGTAAACAAAACCTGAGTAAAAGTCCACGTTTGCGCAGACAACCTTGGTGGGGTCTTTTTCTGCTTTTAATACTTCTTTACCAAGGCGCTCAACCATTTCGTAAAGATTGAACTCGTCTAAGTGACCTGTTTTTTCAGCAAGGAGTTTTGCTTTTTCTTTTAATATAACTGCACGAGGGTCAGAGTTTGTATAAACAGCGTGCCCCATACCATAGATAAGACCTGAGTTGTCAAACGCCTCTTTGCGTACAATCCTGGTAAGGTACTCGTAAACCTCCTGCTCGTCTGTCCAGTCGTTTACGTTCGCTTTTATATGCTCAAACATTTTTACAACTTTAGCGTTTGCACCACCGTGACGTGGACCCTTTAAAGAACTGATAGCCGCCGCAATAGCACCGTATGTATCAGTACCCGATGACGAGAGCACTCGGCAGGTAAATGTAGAGTTGTTACCGCCGCCGTGTTCTGCGTGGAGCATAAGCGCAAGGTCGAGTATCTCTGCCTCTGCGGGGTCAAATGTCTTGTTGGAGCGCAACATACGCAGTAAGTTTTCAGCGATAGAAAACTCTCTTTTTGGCTGGTGCAAAATAAGGCTTGAGTTGTCAAAATAATGACGTTTTGCACGATAAGCGTATGCACCGAGTATAGGCATTTGCGCAATCAACTGTACCGACTGGCGCAGAATATTTTTAATATCGCAACTGTCGGGGTTAGCGTCGTAAGAGTAGAGAGTAAGTACAGAACGAGCCAGTTTGTTCATAATATCACGGCTGGGCTGTTTTAAAATCATATCCTCGGTGAAAGAGTCCGGCAACTCGCTGCTGTCGTTTAAAAAATCGAGGAACTGTGAAAACTCTTCTTCAGAAGATGGCAGTCTGCCCTCAAGCAAGAGGAAACAAACCTGTTCAAAACGGTATCTGCCGTTTATACCGCAGTTTTCAACCAAATCGCCGATGTCGTAGCCACGGTAAGCGAGCGTTCCGTCAACGGGGTACTTTTCGTCCTGCGAAACGATATAACCGTGTACTTCGCTGACCTTGGTAAGACCGGCAAGAACACCGGAGCCGTCCAAATTACGCAAACCCCTTTTAACTTCAAACTTACTGTAGTTTTCAGCAGGTATGCTGTACGTTTCCAAAACGGTGCTGTACAGATGTTCAATTTCCTGCTGTTTTTTAAAATCTGTCATATTATCAATCCTTTTTAATTAATTACCTTATTTTGAATACCTATTTTAACATAAAACAAAGCAAAAATCAACCATATATTATAATAAGAAGAAAATTTTTTAAAAATAACTCTTGACAATACGTATGGGGTGTGTTATAGTAGATAAGCCGAGTATCGGTTTTTTTTGTGTTGCAAAAAATAAATATAGTCATAAATACTATGTTAATCGCAGTACTAAGGAGGTGCACAGCAATGAGAGTAAAAATCACACTCGCTTGCAGCAAATGCAAACAGAGAAACTACGACACCATGAAGAATAAGAAAAACAATCCCGACAGACTGGAAATGAACAAATATTGCCGTTTCTGTCGCGAGCACACAATGCACAAAGAAACAAAATAATAATCTTTTCTACCTATATATAAGGTAATAAAAGGTTTATCAAAGAGGTGAACAGTATGGCAGAAGCAAACACAGCCAAGAAAAGCAAAAACCCTTTCAAGGCTATCGCTAAATATTTCAGAGAAGCAAAATCTGAAATGAAAAAGGTTGTTTGGCCCTCACGCAAGCAGGTTGTCAATAACACCCTCGTTGTTATCGCCGCAGTTCTTATCATCGGTATTATCATTTGGATACTTGACGCCATCTTCCAGTTCGGTATATTCCAGTTTATTAAGTAATTAACCGACAGGGAGTACGAGAGGAGAACTTCATAATATGGCTAATAACGCGAAATGGTATGTTGTGCACACCTATTCCGGATATGAGAATAAGGTTAAAACAAACATAGAAAAAATCGTGGAAAACCGCCATCTTGAAGATTATATCTTAGAGGTGCTGGTGCCCACGGAAGATGTTGTGGAGGAGAAGAACGGTAAAGAAAAAACCGTTACAAGAAAAATCTTCCCCGGATATGTTCTGATTAAGATGGTTATGACCGATGACACCTGGTACGTGGTGCGCAATACCACCGGTATCACAGGATTCGTAGGTACAACCACCAAGCCTATCCCCTTAACCGAGGCAGAGGTTGCTTCTATGGGCCTCATTTCTGAGGAGAGCAAGTCCGAGTTCAATATCGGCGACACCGTCAAAATCAGCGGCGGTGCTTTTGAAGGACAGGTCGGCAATATTGTCGAGATTGATGAAGAGCATAAAACCGTTAAGGTATCGCTCAATGTATTCGGTCAGGTTACCGCTGTTGAGGTGGACCCTGTCTTTATTAAGTTAGTTTAATAAGCGATTTCGCTTGTTATAGTGGGAGGACGTATGTCCGCTTTAGTAAATACTGATTGAATGGTTTTTGTAGGGTGCAGCGATTTTCGATGCACCGTGAATAAAATTTCGGAATGTCGCAAGCGCCATTCCCTACAATTTCTAATTTGTCATTGTTTGCTTTACCACAACATGTTTGTAAGGAGGTGTTTCCAAATGGCACAGAAAGTAATGGGTTTTATTAAGCTTCAGATTGAAGCAGGCAAAGCCACTCCTGCACCACCTGTTGGTCCTGCATTAGGTCAGCACGGTGTTAATATCATGCAGTTCTGCAAAGAGTTTAACGAGAAAACTGCTAAGGACGCTGGTCTTGTAATTCCGGTTGTAATCACCGTATATCAGGACAGATCCTTCTCTTTCATCACAAAAACTCCCCCCGCAGCTGTATTGATTAAGAAGGCTTGCAAAATTCAGAGCGGTTCGGGCGTACCGAACAAAACAAAGGTCGCTACTATCAGCAAAGAGGCTGTTAAGCAGATTGCTGAGCAGAAAATGCCTGACCTCAACGCAGCAAGCATTGAGTCTGCTATGAGCATGATCGCAGGTACTGCAAGAAGTATGGGCGTAGTAGTAGAGGACTAATTGGTAACACAGTGTTTGAGTAAAATGCCCAAGCACGCAAATTAGTGGGAGGAATTTCTTAAATGGAGTTCCGTGTAACCACAAAGGAGGAAATAAAGTTGAAAAAAGGTAAGAATTATTTAGACAGCGCAAAACTTATTGAGAAGTCTAAACTTTACGAACTTGATGAGGCTCTTGACCTTGTTGTTAAGACAGCCAAAGCAAAATTTGACGAAACTATCGAAGTTCACGTAAAACTCGGTGTTGACTCAAGACACGCTGATCAGCAGGTTCGCGGTGCTATCGTACTGCCCCACGGTACAGGTAAGTCTGTACGTGTATTGGTATTCTGCAAAGGCGATAATGTTAAAATCGCTGAAGATGCCGGTGCTGATTACGCAGGCGGCGAGGAACTCGTTGCTAAAATCCAGAACGAAAACTGGTTCGATTTCGATGTAGTAGTAGCAACCCCCGATATGATGGGTTTAGTTGGCCGCATCGGTAGAGTTTTAGGTCCTAAAGGCCTTATGCCTAACCCCAAAGCAGGCACAGTAACTCCCGACGTTGCTAAGGCTATTGCTGATATCAAAGCAGGTAAAATTGAGTACCGTTTGGATAAAACAAACATTATCCACTGCCCCATCGGCAAAAAATCTTTCGGTGCTGAGAAACTCGCTGACAACTTTAACGCACTTATGGGCGCTATTATCAAAGCAAAACCCGCTGCTGCTAAAGGTCAGTATTTAAAGAGTGTAGCCGTTGCTTCAACAATGGGTCCCGGCATCAAACTCAACCCCGGTAAACTTTCTTAATCCGAGGGAATAAATTTTACTTGACAAACGCAAAAATTTATGATAGAGTATATACGTTGTCCAAAGACAGCAGGTTGAAAGCAAAGCTTTTGTAAACCCTGCCGAGGAACTTAAACATATTTCATTATGCTTTTTAATGGGTTCCGGTATGTCTTTATGCACGGAACCCTTTTTCTTTGGACGCCATTTTATATGGTATTGGCGGATATGCTTGTTCGCCCGACGGAAATTCCGTCACGCATGAATTTTTAGGAGGTGAAACAATGCCAAGCGCAAAAGTTTTAGAACAGAAAAAGACCACTGTCGCTGAATTGATTGAAAAATTAAAATCAGCACAGGCAGGCGTACTGGTTGACTACCGTGGCTTGACAGTTAGTGAAGATACAGAACTCCGCAGAAAATTCCGTGAAGCAGGTGTTGATTACACAGTTGTAAAAAATACTCTCACAAGATTTGCTGCTAAAGAGGTAGGTCTTGACGAACTCGACGGCGTACTCCACGGTCCCACATCACTTGCTATCAGTGATTCAGACCCCGTTGCTCCCGCAAAAATCATTTCTGATTTTGCTAAAGGCAATGATAAGGTTGAGATTAAAGCAGGTTTCTTAGATGGTAAAGTAATTAGCCTTGATGAGATTAAAACTCTGGCTAACACTCCCTCAAGAGAAACTCTTATCGCTAAAATCATGGGCAGCCTGAACGCTCCCGTATCTAACTTGGTACGTACACTGCAGGCACTCGTTGATAACGGTGTAGAGCCCGCAGATATCGTTAAAGATGCACCCGCTGCAGAAGAAGTTGCTCCCGCAGAAGAGGCTGCTCCTGTTGCTGAAGAAGCAGCAGTAGAAGCACCCGTAGCCCAGGATGCTCCCGCAGAGGAAGCACCTGCCGTTGAAGAGGCTGCTGAAGAAAAAACCGAAGAATAATATTTTTTAACAGGAGGTTAATAAAATGAGTATTGAATCAATCATTGCAGAAATCAAAGAACTTAAATTATTAGAAGTTGCTGAACTCGTAAAAGCTATGGAAGAAGAGTTCGGCGTAAGTGCAGCTGCTCCCGTAGCAGTTATGGGCGTAGCAGGCGATGCAGGCGCTGCTGCTGAGGAGAAAACAGACTTCACAGTAGTTCTCGCTAACGCTGGCGATGCTAAACTTAAAGTTGTTAAAGCAGTTAGAGAGTTAACAGGTCTTGGTCTTAAAGAAGCAAAAGACTTAGTTGATGGTGCTCCCAGCAACATCAAAGAAGGCGTTGCTAAAGAAGACGCTGAAAAAATGAAGGCTGCTCTTGAAGAAGCAGGCGCAACTGTTGAACTTAAATAATCAACGTTTCACCCTAAAAAACAAAAGGCTTGTCGCTGTAAAAGCGATAAGCCTTTTTCTTTTTTTTATCTTGGTGGATGGCATCGTGAACAGGGTTCATAGAAGTTGTTTGCATCGTCCAGAGTGGTTTCTATGCAACTTTTATTAAGATAACGGCAACCGTATGTATGATATTTTTTACCTGTGTATGTTACGTAAACTGGCTCGGTAGCAGATTCGTGCATATCGCTAGGGATTTGTTCTTTGTTAGTATATTCAGTATAAGCGGTGAAGAAGTCATCAGTATGGTCAGCAAGGGTATCGTCCAAATCAAATGATTCTGGTTCGTTGGATACGTATAATGTTTCAACTGGTGGCAAGTCGTTTGTGGCATGCAGATACCCGACATACCAAGAGATTAAGCACATAAGTGCAAGTAATAGGATTTTAACTGATTTTTTCATATAAAACATCTCCATAAAAGTATTTGTTTCGTTTTGAAACATTATTATTGTAACAAATTGTTACAATAATATCAAGAGGTGATTTTGTGAAAGCACTAAAAGAATTAAGAAAACAGCGGAATTTAACACAGGTAAAAGTGTCTATGGACTTGCATATATCCAGAGAAGCACTTGCAAATTATGAGAATGGAAAACGTCAACCAAGTTTTGATGTCTTAAATAAACTTTCTGAATATTTCAATGTTTCTATAGAGTATCTTATCAATGGAGAAGAGTTCAAAAAAAGGTAAACCTTTTGTTTTTATAAACAAGAGGTTTTTATTTTTATACAAAGGGGGATTCCCCCTTTGTAACCCCCAATTCTTCCATAGGTCGACGTTTAAAAACCGCATACCATATAGATTTGTGATGATTTTGTTTATGCACTAACCCAAAAGGGTTCTTAGGGTGAAACCCTAAGCGGTTTTAGGGGTCCGGGGGAATCCGAACCCCCGGGACTTTTGGTACTTTTAGTCATAAAAGTACGAATAAAAAGGTTTTTTAAATTAAAAAAGTGCACCAACCGAAGCCGATGCACTAAAAACACAAACTCCGCTTGCTGCGAAACAAATCCAATAGCGGCGTTATAAACCAAACTATCGTGCGGAATTTGAGTTTTTTCAATCCCGAAGATAGTTTGGCAGAAAAAGGGTATAGTAATCCCCTAAATGAAAATAACACCTTAAAATATTGGATTTATTTCGCAAGCATAGTATACCACATTATTTTTAAAAATACAAGAAATTTATTTTTATACAAAGGGGGATTCCCCCTTTGTAACCCCCAAGTCGACTGATTACAGAATTGGACAAATTAAACGCTCATTGCTTTTTGCCTTTTTCCACAGCACGCAATAAAAACTTATTTTATGCGTGCTAAACCGATGCTTTATATGTAATAGGGATTAAAATCGCATCGGTTTTGGAAGTTAAAAAGCAATTTCGCTGTAATTTGTACGCCAATTCTTCCATAGGTCGACGTTTAAAAACCGCATACCATATAGGTTTGCGGTATTCTTATTTGTTATGTTTGCTTGTTAAAAGCGTGTCAATTAAATTCTTTTTGTGAAAAGTGCACATAAAAACGACGTGTATTTCGTTATACAGATATGCGATTTAAAAAAGGAGTTTTTAAAAAAAGAAAGAAAGTATTACTTATATGCGTTAATTTTATAATTGTTTATCAGCGATTTTTCGCATATACATACTATGTATCACACAATTTAAAGGAGGAATTTAACATGATAAGTACCGACAAAATTAAAAACGTATGCTTGCTCTCACACGGCAACGCCGGTAAAACAACGCTTTGTGAGGCTATGCTTTTTGAAACAAAGGCAATAGAACGCAAAGGAAATATCATGGATGGCAATACCGTGTCTGACTACGATAGTGAAGAGATTAAAAGACAGACTTCCATCAACTCTTCTGTTATCCCGATTATGTGGAAAGACCACAAAATCAACCTTATCGACTCTCCCGGATATTTCGATTTCGTTGGCGAGCAGATTCAGGCTACCACCGCCGCAGACGGCGCAGTTATAGTTGTCAGCGGTAAATCAGGTGTTTCCGCAGGTACGGAGCAGGCTTGGGAACTGGCTAAAAAGAACAATATCCCCGTGGTGTTCTTCGTAAACAAAACCGATAGCCCCAAGTCCGACTACGACGGCGTTATCCACCAACTTAAAGAAACTTTCGGTAAATCCATTGCGCCATTTACATATCCTATCAAAGACGGCGATAAATTTACCGGTTATATAGACATCGTCACAATGCAGCAGAAAGACTTTACCGAAAAAGAGCCTGTTTATAAAGATATTCCCGACTCTATGATGTCGCTTGCCAACGAAAGCCGTGATATGCTTTTGGAGGCTGTTGCAGAAGTTAGCGAAGAAATGATGGAAAAATACTTCAACGGCGAGCAGTTCACCGATGAGGAAATCCGTGTTTCTATCAAACACGGTATTAAAGAAGGTAGTCTTGTGCCCGTTATCTGCGGCAGTGCTACCGAGCAGATTGGTATACACCGTCTTATCCATATGCTGTATGAATATATGCCTTCTCCTGACGAAGTTGAGCCGGTTGTATGCACAGACGCAGCAGGCGAAATCGTTGAAGTTAAAGCCGACAGCGGCGAGCCAGTATGCCTGCAGGTGTTCAAAACAGTTGTAGACAACTACGTTGGCAAGATGTCGGTTTTCAAAGTTCTTTCGGGTACTGTTAAAAAAGACGACACCTTATTAAATGCCAATAAGGGCGAAAGCGAAAAGATTGCAAAACTCTACACCCTTTGCGGTAAAAAGCAGACAGAGGTAGACTCGCTTGCAGCAGGCGATATAGGTGCTACAACAAAACTCGTTTGTACCGACACCGGCGATACACTTTGCAGTCCTAAAAAAGTGCTGAAAGCGGCAGAAATTAAATTCCCCAAACCTGTTCTTTCTATGGCTATCGTGCCAAAGGCTAAAGGCGATGAGGAAAAAATCAGCGCAGGTCTTGCAAAACTTATGGAGGAAGACCCCACCTTTAAGGTTGAAAATAATAAAGAAACCAAACAGACAATTATATCCGGTACGGGCGACCAGCACCTTGCTATCATCACCAGCAAACTTACAAGCAAGTTCGGTGTTGGTGTAGACCTTATCGCTCCTAAGATTGCTTACCGTGAGGCTATTAAGAAAAAGGTTAAAGTAGAAGGTAAACACAAAAAGCAATCAGGCGGTCACGGTCAGTACGGTCACGTTTGGATTGAGTTTGAGCCTTGCGAGAGCGACGGATTAGTATTTGAGGAAAAAGTATTCGGCGGAAGCGTGCCGAAAAACTACTTCCCCGCAGTTGAAAAAGGTCTGCAAGAGTGCATGAAGCAGGGCGTTATAGCAGGTTATCCAATGGTTAACTTAAAAGCAACCTTGCTTGACGGCTCTTACCACCCTGTAGATTCATCAGAAATGGCGTTTAAAACAGCCGCATCTATCGCATATAAAACCGGTCTTGCTCAGGCAGACCCAATCTTGCTCGAGCCTATCGGCGTATTGAAAGCAGTTGCTAAAAATGCGTACACGGGCGATATCGTTGGCGATATCAACAAACGCCGTGGCAGAATTCTGGGTATGAATCCGCTTGAAGGCGACATCACCGAGGTTGTTGCAGAAGTACCCGTGTCTGAAATGACGGGTTACGCTACTGACCTGCGTGCTATCACAAACGGACGCGGCAGTTTCGATTTTGAGGTTGACCATTACGAAGAAACACCCAGAAACCTTTACGATAAAATAATAGCAGACGCAAAAGAATAATATAAAAAGAGCGAAAACCCGCCGAATTAACGGCGGGTTTTCTTCAGAAGTTGTTCGGCGACAATTCGAGCCATGCATTGCGCAGGTATGTAAATAAAAAGTGCGCAGCCTGAGGCTACGCACGAAAAATGCGCGCTTCAGGTTTGTTACCACACAAAACCACGAAAGACATTCATAGGAACGAAAACACGCATTTTTTCCAAAATGAAAAAACCCATGAAAATCTTTCTTATTTAGTTTTGTGTGGTATAATGATTATAGCATATTATATTTATAAGGTCAAGATAAATATTAACGGGACGATACCACATCCGCCCGTAAAATCGGAGAATACTGCAAATGTATCGTATATGCTAACATTTCTTTAATCTATCATTGAAAAGCGCAAAAATTTATGGTATAATTAGCAAAACAAACCCTTTGGAGGAACATAATATGAAATACTCAGAACAATTTGCTGCCGCAAAATCAACCATACAAAGCAAAAAAGTATGTATTGGTTTTGACGGCTTTGTGGATAAGGTTATCCGTCCTATAAAAACCCGTGCAGACGAAAACACCTGCACACATTTCCCCACTATTGACACATTCGGCGAAAAAATCGTAAGCCTTGCCGGCAGAAGCGGTAATGTTGAATTAGACGTTACGGCTACAGATTTCGGCGGATGCGGTCCACACTGTGCAAACGGTCTTGCAAATATGGGTGTTAATGTAACGTGTATCGGTGCAATGGGTTATCCTGAAAAGAACCCCGTATTCAACCTTAACGAAAACTGCAAAACAATCACCATTGGCGAGCCGGGTTATTCATACGTATTCGAATTCGGCGACGGTAAGGTTATTATGAGCGATATTCAGGATATCAACCGTTTAAGATGGAGTGATATTATTGAACGTGTAAGCGTAGATGAAATGGTTGCGTATTTTGATGATGCTGACATCATTACACTTGTTAACTGGAGTTATCTGGTGCATTTCCACGAGGTATACGAAAAATTCCTTGAGATTGTAATGCCCAGACTCAGCAAAAAGGACAGAAAGATTTACATTGACATTGCCGATTGCGCTAAACGTCAGCCCGAGGAAATCAAGGCGGCGCTCAAGATGTTTGGCAGATACAGTGAGTACGCACCAACTTACCTCGGTCTTAACAAGAGCGAGGCTATGGTTATGCACTCCATTCTTTGCGAGGGCGAATATGTTGGCTCATTGCATATTGCAAAGGCTATCAAAGAATTTTCGGGCATAGGCACGGTTGTAATCCACCCCGTTGACAGTTCAGCAGCAGCATACGACGGCGGTGAGATAGAAGTTCAGGGAATCTTATGCGAAAATCCCAAAAAGACAACCGGCGGCGGAGATAATTTCAATTCCGGCTTCTGTGCAGGTCTTTTGGGCGGTCTTGACATAAAGAGTTGCTTAATCAGCGGTATGACAACGTCGTATATATACGTTAAAAATGGTCATTGCAACAGTTTTGACGTTATTTGCGACACAATGAAGATGTACGACGAAGAATAATAAACATAGGGGCGGTTAAAGAACGCCCCTATAAATTTATAACACACGAAAGGGAATAAGACAATGAACATTGCAGAAAAACTTGCCGCAGAATTATCCATAAAAATTGAACAGGCAGAAAACACCATCAAACTGATTGACGAGGACAACACTATCCCTTTTATTGCCCGTTATCGCAAAGAGGTCACCGGCGGTCTTGACGACGGAATACTTCGTACATTCAACGACCGTTTAACTTACCTGCGCAACCTTGAGGCACGCAAAGAAGAGGTTATCCGCTTAATCGACGCTCAGGGCAAACTCACCGACGAATTGGCAGAAAAAATCAACGCTGCCGAAATCCTGCGTGAGGTTGAGGACCTTTACCGCCCCTACAAGCAAAAGCGCCGCACACGTGCAACCATTGCAAAAGAAAAAGGGCTTGAACCTTTAGCGGAGATTATGCTCAACCCCGAAATTCAGGGCAGTTGTGACGAGATTTTTGCGCAGTTTATAAATCCCGAAAAAGAGGTTTTAACTATAGAGGACGCCGCCGCAGGCGCTATGGATATTATCGCTGAAAATGTTTCTGATAACGCCGACTACCGTAAAAAGATTTACGATATATCGCTCAAAACGGGTATAATAACCACCAGCGGAGAGGGCGAAGAAGGAAAAGTTTATGAAATGTACTACGAGTTCAGCGAAAGCCTTTCAAAAATTGCCAACCACAGAGTGCTTGCCATAGACCGTGGCGAAAGGGAAGAATTTTTAAAGGTGCGTGTAGATGCCGACACAGAGCGCATACTTGCATATCTGCATGAGCAGGCAGTTGTCGATAACATCTTCAAAAACTATGTTTCCGACGCTGTAACAGACAGTTACAACCGTCTTATTGCGCCGTCTATTGAGCGTGAATTGCGCTCTAACCTTACAGAACGTGCGGGCGAGGCGGCAATAGTGCTTTTCTCTAAAAACCTGCATAATTTGCTTCTGCAGCCGCCGGTACGAGGCAAAACTGTGCTTGGCATCGACCCGGGTTATCGCACAGGCTGTAAAGTTGCAGTAGTTGACGAAACGGGAAAAGTATGCGATACAGGCATAATTTACTGCACTTTGGAGCATCATGATAAAGTAAAATCAAAGCAGTACGTACTCAGCCTGATTGACAAATACGAGGTTGACCTTATCGCAATCGGTAATGGAACAGCGTCAAGAGAGAGCGAAATCTTTGTTGCCGACGTCATTAAAGCGGCAGGCAGAGATGTAAAGTATGCCATTGTAAACGAGGCGGGTGCATCTGTTTACTCTGCATCTGACCTCGGTGCAGAAGAGTTTCCTGATTTTACCGTGGAACAGCGCAGCGCTGCATCTATTGCACGCAGAATTCAGGATCCGCTTTCCGAACTTGTTAAAATAGACCCCAAATCAATAGGTGTAGGGCAGTATCAGCACGACATGAATCAAAAACGTCTTGGTGAATCGCTCGGTGGTGTGGTGGAGGACTGCGTAAACGCAGTAGGAGTAGACCTCAATACCGCAGGTGCGGCACTTCTTTCGTATGTTTCGGGCATAAGCGGTGCAGTTGCAAAAAACATAGTTAAATACCGTGAAGAAAACGGCAAGTTCAAAAAACGCAGTCAACTTTTAAAAGTCGGCAAACTCGGACCTAAGGCATATGTGCAGTGCGCAGGATTTTTGCGCATAGCAGATGGTGACGAAATGCTTGACAACACCTCTGTTCACCCTGAATCGTACGAAGTTGCCGAAAAACTTATATCCAGCCTCGGCTACGGCAGCAAAGATGAAAGTTTTGCAGATATTAAAGACCGTATGAAAAATTTTGATTTAAAATCTTTCTGTGCGGGCAACAACGTGGGCGAACCTACCGTTGAAGACATTGCTGACTCACTCGCACGCCCCGGCAGAGATATCCGTGAAGACCTTGCCTCGCCTGTGCTTTCTACCGATATTATGGGTATGGAAGACCTTAAAGAGGGTATGATTTTAACCGGCACCGTAAGAAATGTAATAGACTTCGGCGCATTTGTAGATATAGGCGTTCATCAGGACGGTCTTGTGCACATATCGCAGTTAAGCGATAAATATATCAAACATCCTATGGAAGTTGTAAATGTCGGCGATGTGGTAAAGGTGAAAGTTATAGGTGTTGATTTGAATAAAAAAAGAATTTCGCTTTCTATGAAAGAAGTTTGAAAACTTGTGGTATACAAATCAACCAAAGAAAAATGAAAAAAATAGGTTTGTTTAGATTGAATATAAACAAAAACACCATGCTAAAACCCTTGAAAATGTTAGGTTTCTTCGAATTTGTCGAATGTTACTAAAGAATGAAAAATTATTTTGTGCATTTAACTACTGGCATATATTTTTGGAATGTGCTATTATTAATGTAAGATAAAATAGTTTGATTATGTTTTAACACATATAGGAGGTAAAATCAAATGGCAGGGTTAAAATTAGATCACATTTACAAAAGATACGCAGGCGGCGTAACAGCAGTATCTGACTTCACTCTTGATATCGAAGATAAAGAGTTCGTCGTACTGGTTGGTCCTTCCGGTTGCGGTAAATCAACTACACTGCGTATGATTGCAGGTCTTGAGGAAATCTCTGAGGGTGAACTTTATATCGATGGCGAAATGGTTAACGATAAAGCACCTAAAGACAGAGATATCGCAATGGTTTTCCAGAACTATGCTCTGTATCCTCATATGACAGTTTTTGAGAATATGGCTTTCGGTCTTAAACTCAGAAAAACACCTAAAGATGAAATTAAGAGACGCGTTAACGAAGCGGCTAAAATTCTTGATATTGAGCACCTGCTCGACAGAAAACCAAAGGCTCTTTCCGGTGGTCAGAGACAGCGTGTTGCGCTTGGTCGTGCTATCGTTCGTGAGCCTAAGGTATTCCTTATGGACGAACCTCTCTCTAACCTGGACGCTAAACTGCGTGTACAGATGAGAACAGAAATCGGTAAACTGCATAAGAGATTGCAGACAACCTTTATCTACGTTACTCATGACCAGACAGAGGCTATGACAATGGGTACAAGAATTATCGTTATGAAAGACGGTTTTGTTCAGCAGATTGATTCTCCTGCTAACTTGTACACCAACCCCGTTAATATGTTCGTTGCAGGCTTTATCGGCAGCCCACAGATGAACTTTGCTGATGTTACTGTTGAAAAAGAAGGCGATGCTATCTACTTAAAAGGCGACGGCATCAATGTTAAAATGCCCGAAGGCAAAACTGCTCAGATTGAAGCAGCAGGCATTATTGGTAAAACTGTTGTTCTGGGTATCCGTCCTGAAGATATTCACGATGAAGAAGCAATCCTTTCTTCTTACCCCGAAAGCAACCTCGATGCGCACGTAGACCTTACTGAAATGATGGGTGCTGAAACATATCTCTACTTGAAGATTGGTAATGTTCCCTTCACAGCAAGAGTTAACCCCAGAAGCACCGCTAAACACGGCGATGATATCAAAGTTGTATTCGATGCTAACAAAATCCACCTGTTCGATAAAGAAACAGAACTGTCTCTGCTTAAATAATGATTTTAAAAGCCACACCGAAAGGTGTGGCTTTTTGGTTAATGAATAATGAATGATGAAAAATGAATAGTGAATAATTATGGTTAGAAAATCACTTTGTGATTTTCTTTTATATTTTCAAATGCGCAGCATTTGTTCCGAAATTATTAATTCTTCATTATTCATCATTCATTATTCATTTAATTTAAAATAGGTGTTGACATTGGCTTGATTTCATAGTATAATTATAGAGTGCAATTTTGTCTATTCCCATTGGAAGCGAAAGTTTTCGCTAATTGCAATTCGGAGGGAGGGATTTTTGTGTCAGAAATCAGAATTAAGGACAATGAGTCTTTAGATAGTGCGCTTCGTAGATTTAAACGTCAGTGTGCAAAGGCCGGTGTTTTATCAGAACTCAGAAAGAGAGAACACTATGAGAAGCCCAGCGTAAAACGTAAGAAAAAGTCAGAAGCTGCCAGAAAAAGGTCTTATAAATAATATTGTTTTTTAAGAAGGTGCAACGCGATGAGTTTGAAAGAACAACTTGCACAGGATTTAAAGGCGTCTATGAAAGATAAAGACGTAATCCGTAAAAACGCTGTTCAGAGTATCCGTGCTGCAGTACTGCAGGTGGAAAAAGACTCTAAAGTAACTTTAGATGATGACGGCGTTATAGGTGTTATTGCTAAAGAAGTTAAAAAACGTAAAGATGTTTTGCCTGATTATGAAAAAAGCGGCCGTGAGGATTTGATTGCCGAACTAAAAAAAGAGATAGAAGTATTAACTGGGTATCTTCCTTCCCAATTAACTCAAGAGGAATTAGACGGGATTGTTAAAGATGCAATTGATAGAATCGGCGCTACTTCTATGAAAGATATGGGCAAAATAATGGCCGATGTTATGCCGAAGATTACCGGCAGAGCAGACGGCGGCGCGGTTAATGTAACCGTAAGAAAACTTTTAGGTCTTTAATTTCCATAGACTATTTAGGAAGAATTAATGGCTGTCACTCAGGTGGCAGCTTTTTTCTGTCCTTTTTGGAAATATTTGGATAAAATTCTACAATAATCCTCATTAATTTTTGTAAATATTTGCCATTGTATTAATTTACAATATTTGGTAGAATATAATCGTAAAATATATATATTGGAGGTAATATGATGAAAGCCACCGGAATAGTACGTAGAATTGACGATTTAGGTAGATTGGTGTTTCCTATTGAAATCCGTAGAATACTTGACATTACGCAAGGCGATAAAATAGAGATTTATGTAACGAACAACAAAGTTGTGTGCAAAAAATACATAGAAGGGGCTGTTCATCCTACTACAAGTGTGGTGCGTCCTGTTGACTCTCTGGGCAGAACCGTTATCCCTATGGAAGTGCGCAAAATGCTTTCGTTGCCGGTTAAAGCGGCAATGCAGATATTTGTTGACGGCGATTCAATTGTGCTTAAAGAATACGAAGAAAAATGCGTATTCTGTGCAAGAGCAGATAGTTTGTTTGATTTTAAAAACAAAAAAATCTGTGCTGCGTGCAAAGAACAAATTTCTATTCTGTAAAAATTTTGTCTTTCACAAAACAACCCCGTACTTTGCACGGGGTTGTTTTTTATATTTTAGAACTTTTTCTGTAGGCGCCGGGTGTGGTGTTGGTAATCTTTTTAAAGATTTTAATCAGTACCGTTGCGTTTGCATAGCCGACTGTAGTTGCGATTTCGTTAATCGGCAAATCGGTGGTACGCAACAACTCCTGCGCTTTTTTGATGCGCAAATCCGAGATGTAGTCTATAAAGTTTGCACCAATAAAATCTTTGAAAAAGTGCGACATATAGGTGTAGTTCATAGAGAATTCGTCAGCTACAAGGCTAAGCGACATATTCGGATTGTTGTAGTGAAGTTTTACATAATCTGTAATAGCGATTTTAAGTTTTTCCTTTTTGGCAATATGGTTTTCGGTAATCTGGTCACAGATTTTTTCAAATATACCGTGGATTGTTTCAACCAGTTCAGCAATACTTTTGCACTCCATCAACTTTTCAAAAGGTGCATCGTCTTTGTCGAAAACAGCCGTTATGTTAATTGCTTTGTTGGATATTATCTTTAGCGCAGTAGCGGTAAGGTCAAAGAACAGACACCTGCTCATATCAAGAGAAAGCGACGCATTTGCGCTGACTATCTGGTCTATAAGTTCACGTACGGCATCGATGTTGCCGCTGATAACGGCGCTATGGAGTTTGTCTTCAACTTCCAACGGATACGAATATCTGTAATCGGCATTTTTAATATTTGTATAAGGAAGAATGTTTTTCGAGCCTGTAAGTGCACAATATTCGGCAGCCTCTTTTGCCTGAGAATATGATGTTGAAATCTGTTCTGCGCCGGTTAAGATTGTGCCAACGCCGATATTAATAACCGTATCAAAATTTTCTACAAAGAATGTGCGTATAAAACTGAGTTGCGAAAGAATTGTATTTTCAATTTCGCTGTTGTTTTCGGTCAGGTTGATAATGCTCACCAATGAATGAAGTTCTGAATCATCGGCAAACACCTCGCCAACAGGAGCAAACACCTCTGAAACGATATTCGATATAGCATATTTGATAATCGGCACATCTTCCTGCGGAATTTCGTCAAGACTGAAATAAATTACACAGAAATGTGCGTGCAGGAATGAAATCTCAACCTTTTTGCATGCCTCGGCAATCTGGTCTGCCGACATAAAATTACCACGGAGTATGTCTGATATCAGCATTTTGCGCAATGTGGTTTCGCTTTCTTCAAGTATCGGTTCCATGCGTGCCTTTTCGCTTAAAATATTGCGTATTGCTGATTGAATATGCTCAAACTCATCGCCGGACTCTTTTTTGTGGTCGGCGCTTTCAAGCATATTTGAAATCTCACGTACGGGCTGAGTGTTCCTTTTTGCAATCCAGTATATACCGAGCGAACCGCCGAACAGAACAATTAAAAGATAGAGAATAATGGCAGTTCGTATGGGGGTTACGCCCGACTGAACCGAACGGTCGCTTTCGATAAACACATACTTAAGATTTTCCGTAATGGAATCTCTTACACAGTATGTAACGCTTTCGCCGTTCAGTTTGCTGTGTCCGTGTCCCTCGCGTACATTAGCGTATTCGGTAGAAACAAATTTTTCATCGCCCGCCTCAAGCAAAATCGAACTGTTTTCGTCGAGTATGAAAAATGCGCTCCCGCCATTTTCAAATTTATCGGCAAATCCGGAAATCATTTCCTCAACATTAAGCAGAACAACAACATTTCCGTCAAACGTTTCCATAAGCGGATACGACTGTGTAACAAATATATAAGGCTTATAAACAACTCTGTTAAGGAGTTTGATATCCATTGCCGGAAACACAGTGCAAAAAGAGGGAGTGTTTAAAATCTGAACGAAAATTTCCTTTTCTTTTCCCTGAATACCGAGGATATTGTCGCAGTACTGGTCAATAGTGAATAACGAGCGATTGTTGTTTATTAAAACATTATTCTTCTTATTATATATAAAAATATCGCCTATGTATGAGCGAGTTACAGCGTCTTTGGGGAAAAAGTCAAAAGTTTGCAGTTCAAAACCGGTGTAGGTATTTGCCGGAGCCTCAGAATATGCCAGTAATCCGTCTGACGTGGCAACCTGTATGGATAACTGTTTAATTTCGGACAAACTTGCATCCATGCTTCGCTGAATGTGCGCAAGTGATTGGTAGTTTCTTTCCTTAATCTGGTTAAGAGTAGCGTGCAGCGAAAGTTCCGAAACTACTGAACCGAAAATGGTTGGAACAAGCAAAACGATAAACAAGACTGAAATATATTTAAAAAGATAACTTTTTTTGTTAAAATACTTTTTCAGCATAGTACCCTCCAAAACCAATAAATTACAAATTTAAGCATCTGCCAATTGCTTAAAAGGAGATTTTATAGGCTCATTATAACTGAAAAATCATTTACTGTCAATGTGAAGCAATTCACTTTTTAGTATGAAAATATTCCCCACTTCTGCTAAAAAGATGCAAAAAACACAACCGATAGGGGTAGTGTAACGGGGTAACACACCATTTTGTGTATAAAACAGGCGATTAAAATCAAAAGTGGACGATTGATACAGTGTGAAAAATGGAGTACAATTTAAATATAGTTAATCTGCAATAATGTGCGAATTTTTTGTTGGGAGGTTTTAAACGAAATGATTGCAGCAAAGCAAAAGGGCGCATCGAAAGAACTCGCCAAAATCAACGAAGGCAAAAAAGAAACGTTCATCGGTGAAATCAGGAAAAATAAACTGACTTATGCCATGGCTATCCCCGGTATACTGTTCTTCCTTATTTTTCATTACGCACCAATGTTCGGTGTAATAATTGCCTTCCAGGACTACTCTGTAGCGAGAGGTTTTTTTGCAAGCGAATGGGTAGGCTTAAAACACATCATCGACTTTTGCAAGAGTGTGTACTTTACAAGAACTGTAGGGAACACGGTTGTTATCAGTGTAATGAACCTTGTAATAGGTTTCCCTGCACCTATAATCCTTGCACTTCTGTTAAACGAAATAAAGTCAAGCGGATATAAACGCGTAGTACAGACGGTTACATATATTCCCCACTTTATTTCAACAGTTATTATCTGTGGTATGATATCAAAATTCTGTATGAAAGACGGAATGTTTAATATCATTCTCGGTTGGTTTGGCTTTGAGGCAAGAAACCTTCTGCAAGAGCCCTCAGCATTCAAGTGGATTTACGTATTGTCCGACCTGTGGCAGCAGGTTGGATGGAACTCCATCATTTACTTGGCGGCGCTCACAAACGTAGACCCCACTTTGTATGAGGCGGCTTCAATCGACGGTGCGGGAAAGTTAAGACAGGTATTTGCAATAACAATTCCTTCAATTATCCCTACCGTTGTAACATTGTTCATTATGAGAATGGGTTCAATGCTCAGTGTAGGTTCGGATAAAATTCTTCTTTTATATAACCCGACCATATACGAAACATCAGACGTTATCAATACATACGTTTACAGAAAAGGTCTGCTTGAGATGAACTACTCATACTCAACCGCAATCGGACTTTTCAACTCGCTGGTAAATCTGTGCTTCCTGAACGTATCTAACGCAATCAGCAGAAAAGTCACAGAAACAAGTTTGTGGTAAGGAGGTGAGTCGGAATGAAAATTAAAATCAGCAAAGCAGAAAGAGCGTTCGACGTATTTAACGTACTGTTTATGTTCTGTATGATAACCATATGTTTGTATCCTTTTATATACGTTCTGTTCGGCTCACTCAGTAATGCAAGCGAACTTATGAGGGTAAGAGGTCTTCTGTGGCGTCCGGCAGGCTTTTCGCTGGACGGATATAAAGAGGTTTTGAAAAATAAAGATATTTACACAGGTCTTGGAAACTCATTGTATTTTATATTAGTGGGTACAACACTTTCAATCGTGGTAGGCTGTCTGTTGGCATTTGTGCTTTCAAGACCATACCTGAGATATAAGAGTGTAATAATGAAGTTTATGCTCGTTACAATGTTCTTCCACGGCGGACTTATCCCGACATTCTTAGTCGTTAAAGGCATTGGATTGTATGACAGCAGATGGTCAATCATTCTTCTTACAATGCTCAGTACATATAACGTAATCGTATTAAAGAGTGCGTTTGACGGCGTACCGGCAAGTATAGAAGAATCTGCACGTATAGACGGTGCCGGCAGTATGACAGTACTGTGGAAACTGATAGTTCCGCTTTCAAAAGCGGCAATAGCGGTACAGATTCTGTTCTACGCAGTTGCAACATGGAACTCATGGTTTAACGCAATGATTTACTTAAAAGACCGTGCAAAGTTTCCTATTCAGTTAATACTGCGCGAAATTCTTGTTGATAACCAGAGTTCAGGCGCAAGCGGAGCAGCAATAGAAGATAAAGTAGGTTTTTCCGACGTTATCAAGTATACAACTGTTATAGTAACAATCACACCAATCCTTTGTGTATACCCGTTTTTGCAGAAACACTTTGTCAAAGGTGTAATGATTGGTGCAGTTAAAGGATAATAAAATAAACAAACTATAAAAGGAAAGAGGTAAAAAAATGAAAAACGTAAAGAAAATTCTCAGTATTTCGCTCGTAGCAGTAATGGCAGTTTCGATGTTTACCGGCTGTGGAGATGACACTGCTACCTCAGGTGAGAGAAAACTCACATATTGGCTCGGAAACAGCGTTTCTTCAGCGGTTTCTGACTATAATGATGCAGTAGCATTACAGAAAATGCAGGAAAGCATCGGTATTGAGGTTGAATTTATACATCCCTCATCAGCGCTTTGGGAAGAGCAGTTCAATATCATGCTTGCATCGGGCGATTTAACAGATATTATCCAGTACAACTGGGGTACAAAGTACAACGGCGGTTATGATGGTGCGCTTAATGATGGCTTGATTGTTGACTTGTCTGATAAACTCGACAAAATGCCGAACTTCAAAAAAATCCTTGAAGAAAATCCTGATTACGATAAAACCATCAGAACAACTGACGGCAAACTTCTCTATGTAGCGTCATTCAATAACGACCTTGTAATTAACTCTTCAATGGGTCCGATGATTCGTAAAGACTGGCTTGATAAACTCGGTCTAGAAGTTCCCGAAACAATTTCTGACTGGTACACAGTTTTGAAAGCATTTAAAGAAAAAGACCCCAACGGCAATGGTCAGGCAGACGAAATCCCGTTTGCATCATATAAATCACCTGCATTTAACTGGTTTGCTGCAGCATACGGCACCAAAAAAGGCGATGTATATGTAAAAAATGGCAAAGTAGTATATGGTACAACACAGCCTGAGTTCAAAGAATTTATTACTGAAATGGCTAAATGGTATAAAGAAGGCCTTATCGATAATGAATTTGCAGCACTTGAAAAGAGCGTTATGGACGCTAATATGACAAACGACTTCTCAGGTGCAACCATCGCATACGTAGGCGGCTCAATGGGTGCTTACCTTTCTGCAAAGAAAGACGATCCCAACTATAACCTCGTAGCAGCACCTTGGCCTGCAAAAACTGCAGGTGCACCCAACTACATCGGTACACAGCTTAACAGAAAAGGCGGCGGCGATGTTGGTTCTGTAATTACTACAAAATGTAAAGATATCGACCTTGCGCTTGAATTTATAGACTATTCATTCGGCGAAGAAGCAACAGACTTCCAGAACTGGGGAGTTGAGGGTGAAACATACACAGTTGAAAACGGCGAGAAAAAATTCACCGATTTCATTATGAAAAACCCCGAGGGCAAATCGCCTACACAGGCAATTAACCCGATTGCATTTACTGCATACGGCACACCTCCAAGAGTTGTCGATGGTGCAGCATACTCACAGATTCAGTATAGTATGCCTCAGCAGGCAGAGGCTTCTGTGCTCTGGTCAAAAGGTGACGATAGCCTTATGACAGACCTCTGGCCTATGACAGCCGAAGAAAAAGAGCGTGTTTCTGCTATTAAAACAGAAATGACCGCTTACGAAGACGAAATGTACACAAAAATGGTTATGGGTATAGAACCTGTAGAAAAATTTGAACAGTTCGTTGCTGAAATGGAAAAATTCGGTGTTAAAGAACTTGAATCACTTTACCAGACAGCATACGACAGATTTATGAAATAATTAATTATTAATTATAAATTAAAGTTAAGAAAGGGAATGTTAAAATGAAAAGATTTTTATCAATTCTTTTGGCATCTTTGCTTATCATTAGCAGTTTTTCAACCATTGCGTTGGCTGAAGATGCACTCGTTTTTGAACTCGTTTTTGATATGCTTGAAGGCGGCGTTGTTAAAGCAGGCGCAAAAGTTCAGTTTAATGTAGAAGCGGCTGACAATGCAACAGTTACTTACTACAACAACGGTGTAGAGGTAACACCTACAATCGTAACAACAGACGATGCCGAAACAGCAGGTCTTGCACAGACAGTTGCATTACCTGTTAATGCAGGCATAAACAAATTCACCGCAAAAGTTGGCGACACAGAATCTGCTGCTATAACAGTAAAATCTTATGCTTATAATAATGTAGAAACAATAATAGATGAGGCAGAACTCCTTAGCGATACAAACGCAACAACATTTGAATCTGTTGATGTAGCCAACCGAACAGGCGTTTTAAAACTTACTGCAGCTGGTCGTGCTACAGCAAATCAAAATGTGGCTACTGTTGCAGGCGGAACGGTTGAGGTTACTTTTGATGCATATTTTAATGAGTTCCACACCGGCGGTAGCGGATATGCTGCATTAATGGGTCCGTATTATTATATTAATACAACTGTTGAAGGTCTGGAAGGTAAAAACATCGAAAACGGAATGAACCAGTTTGCTGTAATAAACAGTGATGGTACGCTTACGTATCCTTACACTAAAGGCGAACTTAATAAAGTCTTTAAATTTGAAACAGGAAAATGGTATAATATCTCTTACTATATAGACACCAACACCCAGAAATTCTCTTACTATATTGACGGTGTTTTGTATGCCGCTGATTTGGGATTTAGAACATTCAGCACAAGTTCTTATGATATAGATGGCGATGATGTAAAAGATACAGTTGAAATTCCAAGCGAAACCCAGACTTTCAGCAAAGTAAATACTGTTTGGGCAAATATGTGGAATAACAATGATAACGCATTCTATATCGACAATTTTGCAATGAATACACAGTCAGTTGGCGTTCCTTCAATTGCTATTGACGAAACCTTAACAGGCGATGTTGAAGCAGGAACAAAAATACCTGTAACAGTTGATTATCTTTTAAATGGACAGAAAGTAGTTGCAAACATCAACGGTGTAAACACAGAATTAACTGCTGAAAATGGTGCGTACAACATAATAGTTCCTGCAGGTCCGGCAACAATTTATGCGGCAATCTTAAATGCAGACGGCGCAGTTGCTTCTAACCTTTATACGGGAAAACCAATTAAAAGCGGCACAGTTTATACAAATGTTTCCTCCATTTCGATTGATAATAATATTAGCGGTGACGTTCCTGTAGGTTCCAAAATCCTTGTTACAACAAAGAACATTGCCGCAGGCAATAAAATTTACGCATATGTAAATGGTGTTGAACAAGAATTAACTGCTGATGCACAAGGCAATTATTCTGTTGCAGTGCCTGCAGGATACAACAGCATTTATGCTGCGGTTAAAGATTCTGATGGTGATATTGCCAAAGATTTTGACGGCAATGACATAGTAACGGACGAAATAACATTATATGGTCTTTCTTTAGATGCTGATACAACTGAAAACTATGAAACTATTGTGACTGATGATTTTTCCGCTTTTACAATAGACACAGAAAAACTCGAAATTTCAGGCGCCAACGTTAGTTTTAATCTCGGTTCCAATAATGCAATAGCAAATGGATTTATAGCCGAAGCAGATACAAATAACGATGGTAACACAGATGCTGTAAAACTCGTACGTAAATGGTATGACAAGGATAACGGAGACGGAACTACCACATCTACCGATAGCGGCGCTGTCACAGCATATGTTAGCAACGCTTTGACCTATACAGAATTTAGCGTAGATTATAAATTTGAAGGCGATTTTTCAAAACTTAACAATTCCGCAGCAATAAACAATTCCTTTATTTCCATTAAAGCGAAAGATGCAAACGGCACCAATGACCGCTGGTATTATCCGTTTGGAATTTCTAAATCAACCACCCCGAGTTTAATACTCAGAGTCGGCACTGCAGAAAATACACCTAAAGATGTTATAATAAGCGACATAGACCTTACGCAATGGCATAAGTATGGCGTGATTGTAGACCCTGCTACAGATAAAGTTTGGTTATACATTGATGGAATTTTAAGATTATCAGGTTTATTCTGCAATACTGCCGGAACAACAAACTACGATATTGCTAGGGTTTTGTACCCTAATGCAAATTTGCCCAAAATGGCATCCGGTGGTCAAATGATTGGATATATAGATAATTATTCTTATTGCGGTGTAAAGAACAGTGTTGGTGACACAGCCGCTTTTGCTGCCAAACCAACCGCAGTATATACCAATGATACTGCTAATGGTATAGGTGTTATTGTTGATAACCTTACAGTAAAACCTGCTAATCTTGCAGTAATTGCAGATTTGGGTGCTAATGGCTATCAGGTACAGACATTTGATGCTTCTGCTACAAGTGGATATAAATATTTCGCATTTAAAAATCCTGCAAGCAAAATTATGGTTTGGGATTGGAACACACTTTGCCCGATTAGTGATGTTATTATTCCTTCTGCCGAATGATAATCATTATGTAATATTTTTTAAGGACAGATACTTATATTAGAACCGCAAGAGGACTTTCCTCTTGCGGTTTCATATATTCCGATTTTGATTTCCTCTTTCTGTAAATATAAAATGAAAGATTGACTCTGATACTGCGCTACTGTAAAATTATAATATGGGTACTATTACTCTTTATTGGCAGAAGGAGAATGATTAATGAAGAAATTTATTTCTTTTATATGTGCATTCACGATACTGTTTATGCAGGCTTATGCCTCGACGGAATTTGTGTTTTCGGGCGACTTAAACACTTTAGCAACGCTCGTTGTTGAGTGCGAGGATTTAACAGATTATGACGCAAGTATAGTGTCTGTTAAAGAATTGGGCGGCGCATCCGGCGGCAAGGTGCTTGCAATCAGCGCAGATGCACACAATATGGCTGATTCAAATGGTAAGATAAATGTTGAAAATTACGACATTCGATACGTTGCCGACATAACCGAATATGGTGCATACAATATTTGGGTGAGAATACGCACTAAAGATTCAATTTACTTTGCTATTGACGATGGTGCATACTCTGCATACAGTGCAGGAAAAACTGCAAACACGGTTGACTGCGTTGATCCTAACTACACATGGCGAAAACTCGGTACTCGCTACAAAGAGCCTGGCGATACACTCGAAATCCGTGCTGCACATAGATATAAAGACAATCAACTCGACAAAATAATCATCACTACCGACAATACATTTCAGCCTGCAGGCGATTTGTCTTCGGGTGTTTCAGGTCCTGATGCTGTTCCTACGGGCGATACAACTCTTTTTTATCCGATTTCATCTATCGCCGTGCCTGAGGGACACCCCAGAGTTTACATAACTGCCGACAAAGTTGCAGAACTTAGAGAAAATGCAAAGCAACCCGAAATGGCACCTTTTATAAAAAGTATGAGCAATCAGGCACGTCGGTCGGTAGCGTCTGAGCAGGATAATTCATACGACCCGTCTGTTCCTGCACGTCTGCGTGGCAGGGCGATGTGGTATTTGCTCGGCTATGCTGACGAGGAGCACGGCAAAGAAACCATTGCGCATTGCATAAATTACTTAAAAACTGCGGTCTACCCTAATGTGGGAGATATTACCCGACAGATTGGCGACCAGATGGAGGCTACTGCCATCGTTTACGACTGGCTGTACGACCTGCTTACAGAAGAACAAAAGAAACTCATTATATCAAAACTAAAAGACCTCGCCATACAGAAAGAAATCGGCTATCCGCCCGTTGGCAACGTTGTATACGGGCACAACGGCGAAAGAGAAATCTTTCAGGATATGCTATCTGCGGGTATTGCCATATACGACGAAGACACCGAACTTTTTAACCTCGCCGCAGGAATGTATGAAAAGATGGTGCCGTCAAGACAACTTTTTAACGCAACCGGAAACCACCCCTCGGGCGACGCTTACGGCACATGGCGTCTGCATTGCGAACTTATGTCTGAAATGCTGCTTGAACCGATTGGTGTTCCTATAGAGAGCAGAGTCGGCAAAGACATATGGAATGTTCCCTTGCGCTGGATTTATTCACGCAAGCCCACAGGCGGCGTATTCCGTGAGGGCGACACTACTACTCCTAAATATTTTACATATCAGTTAAACCGCACGCCTGCTATGATGGCGATTATATCAAATATGTACCCCGATGCGCCGTACAATTCGTTGATTTACGGCGAATGGCTTATGAACGAAAGCCTTACCAACTGGGCATCTATGCCGTTTTATATGCTGCTTTTGTGGGATAAGGACAACCCCAACGTGGCAGACTTCGGCAGCGATATGCCGCTTACGTACTATTCCACATATCCGCTTACACAGATGTATGCACGCACAAGTTGGCAAAAGGGCATAGACGCACCTACGGCTATGGCGTATATGCAGGGCCGCGAAAAACTTACCGATATACACGACCACCCCGACCTCGGCTCGTTTCAGATTTTCTATAAAGGCACGCTTGCAAACGACTCTGTCGGCGGTGATGGCGGCGGATGGATTACCGAGATGGACTCCAACTGGGCACGCCGTTCCATATCGCATAACCTTGTAACTGTTAAAGACCCCGACGAGGTGTTTTTTAAAAACTTCTATTCGTGGGATACAGATTGGACAGTTGTTGCAAACGATGGCGGTCAGGACTGGCGCAATATTCTTGATGCACGTTTCCAAACGACGTATGACGACCTTATAAACCGCAAACAACTTGCCGAAACAGAGGGTATATATGTAGGCCCTAATGAATACACGCCTGAATTTTCGTACTTACAGACGGACATTACAAACGCTTATTCAGGCAAAAGAGTAAATGCCGATACGGGAGCACTGTTGCAAGACGACCTTGATTTTGAAAATGTTTCGGGTACAGTTGTTACACGTGCTGATATTTTCGATGCACTTGGAATGGAAAATCCGTATGACGATTTCTTTGCAGAATTTGACGAAAAATACCCCGTTGTTCCGAAAATTTCGGATAACACTCGTTCAATGGTGTTTATAGATTTATTTAACGACGACTACCCCGCTGCGTTCATCTGCTTTGATAAGGTAGACTCCACAAACGCAAGTTTTGAGAAAAACTAGCTTCTTCATATGCTTGAAAAGCCCACTGTTGATGGCAACACCACTACCGTTACACGGAAGGAATTCGGTCATAACGGCAAGATGGTCGTTAAAACGTTGCTGCCGGAAAACCCCGACATTCAAATTATCGGCGGTGAGGGAAAAGGCACTTGGGTAGACGGAAAAAACTATGGCGATATAACCGATGGCGCAGACGAAGGCGGCGGCTGGAGAATAGAAATATCTCCGTCTGTTGCCGCTGAGCAGGATTTGTTTTTAAACGCTATGTATGTAACAGACTACGACCGCAACTTACCTGAATTGCCTATGTATATGGAAGAGTCGGGTAACTATGTGGGTGTAACTGTTATGGATAGAGTTGTTATGTTTGCAAAAGATGCAAACGACTCAACAAGCGTATTTACACTTGATATACGTGATAACAACAATGGTGGCGATATGTCTGTAATGGTAGCAGACGTTGCCCCCGGTGTATGGACGGTTAAAGGCGGCAACAAAACGCAGTATATAGAGGTAACGGACGAGCAGTGTGCGCTTTACTTTAAGGGTGCTCACGGTGAATATATTATCAGCAAAGATGCTGGGACTGTTGCAGATAAAATCAATTACCCCAAAGCAGAAAAACCTGCTATAGGCGATTACCAGATATATGGCTCGGACGGGCTTTTCCGCTACCAGAAATCGCCCACAAAACTTATTGACGGTGTGCCGTATCTTGCGGCAGAGGACTACCTGCCCTACTATGGTGCAGAGGTTACATCAAACGCAGACGGCGGCGTAACTGTTAAAGTGGGCACTTTAAAAAGCGCTACCTTGTGGCCCGACACTACCAGAGCACTTATAAACGGTCAGGAATCTAAAATTGCAAACGAGCCAAAGTTGATTGACGGAAAACTCTACATTTGCCCTGCCGATATTGAAGACACCATTAATTGCAATATTGAGTACGATGAAATTGCGTATGTTATGAAGATAAACAAACTTGACGAGGAAGAGGAGCCTTCCAATGTGCTTATAGAACTTGCAACATACGCAGAAAATTCTATTCCAACAGGCACAAAAATTTATGCTGATGTCAAAATGCTCACCGAAGGACAGAGAGTAATGTTTATCACCGACGGCACAAAAGCAGATGCCGCTGTTGACGAAAAATACCGTTACTACACAAGACTTAACTCCGGCTGGCATGAGATTAGTGCGGCCATCTGCGATGAACACGGAAATGTTGTTTCTCAAACAGAGCCGCAGGCATATTTTGGCATTGATTTCGCCGGTGATGAAACCGTTAAAACAAATCTGGATTTCAGCACGCCGTTTACTTCTGAGTGGACAGAAAGCGACTATACTGCCGCAGGAGTTATGTATTACACCGTGGATTCATTCGCTGCAAATAAAATTGCAATGGCAAGCGAAAACGGTAACGATTATCTGGAACTGGTCGGCTGGGGCGATAAATTTACTGATCCCAAAGCCACATTTGATGAAAACGGCAATTTGCTTACGGGTAACTATGGCAATCACACTCCGTCAATAACCGGTTCAGCAGGTACTTTAAAAGGTACGTTTGATATAAGTTTTGACTGGCGTGCAGACCGAGTAGAGGTTATAAACCAAGACGGCACAATTTCTGAAACACGTCTTTTTGCGGATAAAACTACGACATTCAACCAAAAACTTACTGCAATGAGATATTCGTCAGATGTCATAACCGGATTTGAAGAAAACAATGCTTCCGGCAGCAATATATTAAGTATGTACGGATATTACAGCAACGATAACTATGTAATGCTGGCACCTTTTGCAGTAACCAATGCAGGAGTTATTTCCGCTGTGTATTATGACGGTAATGTAAAAAAATCTGTTACTTTGGATATTGACCCTGCCGAATGGAATAGTTTCCGTGCAGTTGTTGACACATCTACAAGCAAAATATGGCTGTACGTCAACGACAGACTTATTGCGGCGGGCGATGCACGTGTGCAGGTTGATACCAAGGACAAAAACGACCAGATAATATCAAGTGAAATTTTGCCCGTTGTATCTATACGCACCCCGCACGCACAGGGACTTAGAATTTACGGAAAAGAAGACGGCGAAAAAGGCTCTGTAAGGTCGTATGTGAATGTAGACAATTTCGTTTATAAACTCTATTCCGACGGACTAACTCCAAAGCCTGAAGCCTCAGTTGTAAATGCCACCTCAAACGGTGTAGGCGTTGTGTTTGAAAATTTTGCAGAAAGCGAAAAAGTTTCTGATTTTGCCGTTATTTCTGCTTCTGCAGATAAATACGAAATCCACCAATTCGACGCAACAAATGCGCCTGCATATAAATACTTTACATTTAATAATATTGCAGACAGAATATTTATATGGAGTATAGAGAAACTCAAACCCATTAAAAGCCGCATTACAGTTACGGATTAATGTGCAAAAAAAGTTGTCTGTTTTTGATTTTGAAAAATCCGTTTTAAAAATGAAAGATTGACACCCCTGCAGGGATTACAGTAAAATGATATTATCTGAAATTGCGCTTTGTCTGTATTTTTAACAGAGTGGGTACACAAAGCACGATGTATATATTTCACAGATTAAAAATTGCAAATTTTGTGCAGAGAACGGAGGAAATTTTGTGAAAAAAGTATTTTTAACCACGGCAATTGTAGTGTGCATAATTTGTGCCATGGCGATTACTGCTACTGCTGAAGGCGAGCCGAGTGTTACTGTTGTAGATAACTGGAATGGTATTGTGGCGGTTTCGGGTACGGCAGAGCCGGGCACGTATGTATCTTTAACGGTGTTTAACCCCAATTATGCTGAAAGCAGTTTTGCTGCGGGCACTCAGGCGGCAATCGGTCACTATGACGGTGTCGTTGCAAAAGATGCCAACGACTGCGCACACGCAGGCAATTATTGTTTTCATTTTAAAATAAATGGCGGTGGCGGTGATTATACCATTATTGCAAATGCTGATAACACAAAATTCAGCCAGACTCTTGCTTTTTATCCCGTAACTGCAAAACAGCAGAGTATTAAGGATATAAATACCGCTGCCAATGCAGGAACTATCAGCGGCGAAATTTTAAATACCGCTATGACCAACTTCTCGCTTAAAGATATACCTCTGTATGCAGGTACAGATAAAAGTGCCGTTGCAGCGGCGTTAAAAGCGCTTAAACCTGCCGGCGGATTTTTGTGGTCTGCCCCTGCAGATATTGATGCTATGGCAGTTACTTTAAAAACTGCTTGCCTTATTGCTGCGTATAATACAGATAATTCAGCTGTTCTCACAAGCGAAGGCTCGCTGCTTTATTTAGAAGATATGATGGCTCTTTCCGGCACAGACGAACTGGCGGACTATACAAATAAAATTGCTGATAAATCCCTCGTTATGAACGACATTTTTGCTTCCTCATACACAACAATCCCACAGATTGAAGAAGCATTCAAAAAATCTGTACGTTTTCGTGTATTGGTAGACTACATTGAACGTGGTTACGGACATATAGCAGGATATTTCACAAAATATAATACATATTACACAGAAGTAGGTTTTGACTTCACAACATTTAACGGCATTGCTTCAAAAGGTGAAATTTACTCCGCTGTAGCGGCATCTACAGCAAGTGACATAATCACACTTGCAAGCGAGTTTAACACGTGGCTGGTTACAAGCGGTTCAGACGCCACCACTTCCGGCGGTGGTGGAGGCAGCATCAGTTTTGGTGGCGGCGGTGGCTCTGCACCCGATAAAAGTGATGAAGAGACTGAAAAAGAGCCCGAAACACCGGTTGAGCCCGACCCCCCCGCAGAACCCCAAACCCCCGTTGTTGAAACGGTAGGCGGCTTTGCAGACGTACCCGTTACACATTGGGCGGCAGAGCCTATCAAAGTTCTGGCAGAAGAAGGCATTTTAACAGGCAGAGGTGACGGCTCGTTCGATATTGACGGCACAATAACAAGAGCAGAACTTATTAAAATCGCCGTAGTGAGTACACTTGGTGAAACAGATGCAACAGCAGAAAATCCGTTTACTGATTCTGCAGAGCACTGGGCAAAATCGCACATTGCAACTGCGGTTAAAGCAGGCATTACAACAGGAGTAACAGATAAAGAATTTAACCCCGACGGTTTAATCACCCGTGAGCAGGCTGCTACAATCCTTTACAGAGCAGTTGTTGCAAAGGGCATTACATTAGAAAAAGCCGGCGAAACATTTGCAGACGACGCATCTATAAGCGACTGGGCAAAAGACGCAGTATATGCACTTAAAGCGGCAGGCGTAATATCAGGACGTGACGGCAATAACTTCTGCGCAGGCGAAAGCCTTACACGTGCAGAGGCTGCAAAACTTGTTTATACGTTAAGAAATTTAAAGTAAGGGGGGAGTAGAAAATGACAAAAAGAATCATATCATTAATACTTGCAGCGGCAATGTTATTTTCATTCCCTGCATTTGCTGAGGACGCAGAGGTTGTAAAACCCGACAGCGGCAATATGCTGTTTGCAAAGGCGATGGAAATAGTTCCTGCCGATGCAGTTGGAACTAACATAGTAACAAGAGGCTACCTTGCTAAAATGTTCTGCGCAGTTATGCGTACAGACGTAGGGTTAGCACCCAGCACAAATATAGAATTTACAGACGTTCCTGCAGAGTTATCCACAGTAGTAGCACACGTTGCATCTATGGGCATAATGAACGGCGTAGGCGGCGGACTTTTTGCCCCCGACGCGCCCGTTACATATGTTCAGGCATTAAAGGCTATGGTAACATTTTTAGGTTATGCAGATTATGCTGAGGCTAAAAACGGTTATCCGTTCGGCTACTATATGCAGGCTATGGAACTTGACCTTATATCAAATCCGCCAAAGGATATGAATACTGAACTCACACTTGAAAAAGCGGTTTCTCTTTTCAAACGTGCAATTAACGCAGACTACCGTGCACCCGTTGAGTTTGATCCGGAAGTCAAGTATGAAATCACTAAAAATCTTACATACCTGCACTACCACAGAGATATCGTACGTGTAAGAGGTATTGTAAAATCAACTGCTGTTTCTGATATATCCGATATGGGCACGACTGCTCACAACAAAATCAGACTCGGCTCAAACGTGTTCAGTTTTGACACATCAAAATTTAATGCGCACAAGTTTTTCGGTCACAATGTTGACGCATATGTTCAGGTAGAAACAGAAGAAATTCTGTATATAGAAGATGTTGGCACAACAGTTACAGAACTCTCATCAGTACAACTTTCCGGTCTTGTTGGCGATAACATTGAGTATTTTAACGATGCGGGCAAAAAGAAAAAACTTGAAATCAACGCATCTACAAAAGTTTTATATAACGGAACAAACTGCACTAACTACACAGAGCACGACATAAACCCGTTCCCCGGCTCGTCACTCGACGGCGGACTTACCGCTATTGATAACGACGGCAACGGTGTTTATGATATAATCTGCGTAGAAGCGTACGAAACATTTATAGTAAATAAAATCATAGGCAATAAAATTTATGCAGAAAACACCGTCGGCGAAATACTCGACCTTGAAAACGAGGCAAACTATGTAGAAGGCGAATCGTTCCTTGTTTACAACATACTCGGCGAGCCGGTTAAAGTTTCTGATATTAAAGAAGGCAGCACGGTTTCAGTTTCTGAAGATAAATACGGCAATATAACAAGCGTAGTTGTAACTATCGATAACGTAATAGGCATTTTAACCGCCACACAGATGCATAACGGCAGACTTTACGTTACAGTAAACGGTGAGAGTTTTGAATGTTCAAACCTCGTTATGAACGACCCCGAAACAGCCAACCTTGAACTTGGTGTTAAAGTTTGCTTGAGTTTCAATAAAGGCGCACTCGTTTCCGATATTGAGCAGGAACTTTACAACATATGGAACTCCGGCTACATCACCGCCTGCGGAACGGTAGATGGTGTTGACCCCAAATGGCAGGTAAAACTTTTCGGCGAAGACGGCAACTGGCATATATATGACCTTGCAGAAGAAATCTATATAAACGAATCATCAACCGTATCACCTGCTGCAAACTTTGCAACTGTAGCAGGTAACGATACAGACGGCTTGATTAAGCGTCAGCCGATTTTGTATAAAATTAATACAGACGAACAGATTAAAGAGGTTATTTTTGCAGAGATAGCAACCGACGGAACATATAACTCAGTTAAGCAGACCTCACCTTTTTATATGATGAAAGCAATGAACGGCGCCCGCACCGCAGAAGTATTTGCAGACGGAACGAACCTTCTGTACTGGTCGCACAAAGACGCAGGTTTTGAAGGTACTGCGTTTATGTCTAAACAAACAGTAGTTTTTGCAGTTCCACCTGTTGAAAACCGTGGCGATGAGGCTAAATATTCTATTGCCGACCCGTTCGACTATGACGACTGGGAATCCGCTGCTCAAATTGCTCTTTACGCAAAAGACCCTCAAGCGGTGGTAGATGTTGCTGTTAAAATGGCTACTGCTGCTGAAATCAATGCAAAAACATACAGTTTCGTTGTAGAAAAAGTAGATAAGTACATAGATGCCGACACCGGTATGGACTATTACAGACTTACGGGATATTCCAACGGAAAACAATATGTGTACACAGACCCCGACAACAAACTGGCGGGTATCGGTCCAAACGGCACACACCCCGACAAAGGTGATATAATCCGTGTGGTGGTTAACGGATATGACGAAATAACCAATGCTAATTTCCATTTTGACGCAAGCGCAAAAGCCGTTTATAAGTTGGACGGCACAAAATCAGCCGGAGGCGTATCTGACGATACGTACAGAAACAACAGATTTGTATACGGCACAGTTACATACTGTGATGACGAAATTATGACAGTAGGTTCAACTGCAACTGACGGCGCAACAGCAGTAGAAATACCTTACACCGTAGCAAGCCACAGATATACAAAAGTTATAAAAGACGGCAGAGGCAATATATCAATACAACCTGCCACGGTTGCCGATGTGCTTGGCAGCGACAAATACGGCGCAGACGCATCTAAAGTAGTTGTACATACACAAAGTGCCCGTGCATGGGGCGTCGTAATATACGAGGGCTTTTAAGCAGAATTTGCGCTGAAAGGAGAATGTTAAATGAAAAAGATTATTGCACCTCTCTGTGCTGTGATAATGCTGTTTACGCAGGTTGGCGCATCAGCAGAAATCCTGTTTGCAGATATAGTGAAAAATCCTAATCTTACTATCCCGATTGACCCCGAATCCATACCTGTTGACGGTACGCTTATCGTGGAATTTGAAAATATTACTGAGTATGACGAGAGCATAGTATCTCCAATTCCTCTGGCAGGCGCATCGGGCGGTAAGGTGTTGGGCATACGTGCGCCCGAACACAACTTAACAGAAACCGACAACGAGTGGATGAACCATATGGGCACTATTGACATTACCTATACTGCCAACTTCGATTCGCACGGCACATACAATGTGTGGGTACGTTGCGGAAACCGTGACTCGTGGCGCTACTCACTTAATGGCGGTGAATCATGGAAAACAGAAGGCAGTACCAATACCGACCCGCAGGACTCAAACTTTGCGTGGGAGAAACTTACAAATATCGTAAGCAGAAACGAAACTGCTGAATTTAAGGAAAAAGGCAGTTCTATGACATTGACAATCGAACACAGATACAAAGATGTAGATTTGGATAAAATGATTATTACATCAGACCTTGCGTTTATTCCTGAAGGACCGAATCCCATTCCCGACGGCGACACAACCAAGCATTATCCAATTCCGTCGTTCAAACCTATTGAAGGTCATCCCAGACTCTACATTGCGGCGAAAGACGTACCACGCCTGCGTGAAAATGCAAAAGAGCCCGAGATGGCTAAGTTTGTACAGAATATGAAAGACAACGCACGTTGGCCTGTAAACTCCAAGCAGGACGGCGGATACAATGCAACCGTGCCCGTTCGTTTAATGGGCAGATGTATGGCGTACCTGCTCGGCGAAGTGGACGATGCACACGGAAGACAGACTATAGAATATTGTAAAGAATATCTTGAAACTGCATCGTACAACCTTAAGGCGGGCGACATCACCCGTCAGGTAGGCTCTGAAATGGAATCCGCCGCAGTTGTTTATGACTGGCTCTACCACCTGCTTACAGAAGAAGAAAAAGAATACTTTGTTGCTCAACTTAAAAAACTCTGTACATGGAAAGAACTTTCGTATCCACCGCACGGCGGCGAAGTTTACGGCCATAGCGGTGAGAAAGAAATCTTTCAGGATATGCTTTCTGTAGGTATTGCTATTTACGACGAAGACCCCGAAGTATTTAATCTTGCTGCAGGTATGTATGAACGTATGGTGCCATCAAGAAAGATGTTCAATGCAGCAGGTAACCATCCATCAGGTCACGACTACGGCACATGGCGTTTCCATTGCGAACTTATGTCCGAACTTTCGCTCGACGCTATGGAAATTCCAAGAGAATACAGATTTACCGAGGGCGCATGGAATGTACCTTTAAGATGGATTTATTCACGTAAACCCGACGGCGATGTTTTCCGTGAAGGCGACGATACCGAGAGCGGAAAGTACTTCTCGTACAAAACAGCACGTACACCTGCTATGATGGCGCTTACCGCAAACCTTTATCCTGATGCACCGCTTAATGGCTTGCTTTACGGCGAATGGCTTATGAACGAATCTTTGGTGGATTGGTCGCTTCTGCCGTTTTATATGCTGCTTATCTGGGATAAAGACCATCCCAACGATCCAGACCTTGGTCAGGATATGCCTCTTACATATTATTCAACATATCCGCTTACACAGGTGTATGCACGTACAAGTTGGCAGAAAGGTATAGACGCACCTACTGCTATGGCGTTTATGGACGGACGTGAAAAAATCACCGATATTCATATAGCACCTGCGCAAGGCTCGTTCCAGATTTACTATAAAGGTACACTTGCAAATAAATCTATCGGTCCAAAAGATAAAAGCGGCTGGATTACCGAAATGGACGAAAACTGGAACCGCCGTACAGCGGCACACAACCTTGTAACGGTTAAAGACCCCGACGAAGTCTTCTTTGATAACTACTATTGTTACGAAAAAGACTGGCAGGTACTTGCCAACGACGGCGGTCAGGACTATCAGGAATTCCTTTTGGTAGGCGAAGTACAGACTTATGAAAAGTTAATGGACCGTAAACAAACGGCAACAACCGAGGGTATTTACGTTGGTCCTAACGAAATGACACCTGCATTTTCTTACGTGCAGACAGACCTTACCAAAGCATACGCAGGTAAGCGTGTTAATAAAGATACTGGTGTTCTTTTGCAGGACGACCTTAATTTCTCTACAGAATTTGGCTCTACATTATCACGCGATGTACTTATTCCTGCGCTTGGTTTTGAGGAAAATCCTTATCGTGATTTCTATCACGAATTTAACGAAAAATATCCTGTAGTTCCGAAAGTATCGGATAATACACGTTCAATGGTATTTGTAGACTTGTTTAACGAAGATTACCCCGCAGCATTTATCTGCTTCGACAAAGTAAACTCCACTAATGCTGAATTCGAGAAAAACTGGATGCTCCATATGCTTGAAGAGCCTACAGTTGAGGGTAACACCACCATCGTTACAAGAAAAGATTTCGGCTATAACGGCAAGATGGTTGTTAAAACAATGCTGCCCGAAAACCCCGACATCGAAATCATTGGCGGCGAGGGTAAATCCACCTGGGTAGACGGCAGAAACTTTGGCGATATAACCGACGGTGCTAACGAAGAAGGCGGTTGGAGAATAGAGGTATCACCCTCAACAGCGTCAGAGGAAGATTTGTTCCTGCACGCAATGTATGTAACAGATTATGACCGCAACTTGCCTGAACTTCCTATGTATAAAGAAGATAACGGCAACTATGTTGGTGTAACTGTTATGGACAGAGTTGTAATGTTTGCAAAAGACGCAAACGATGCAACAGGCACATTTACACTCAATATCCGTGATAACAACAACGGCGGCGATATGTATGCAATGGTTGCTGACGTTGCCCCTGGTATGTGGAAAGTTGCAGGCCCCGATAAAACACAGATTATCGAAGTAACTGAAGAAGCGTGCACACTTTGCTTTAAAGGCAAACCCGGCGCATATATCATCACCAAAGCAGACGGTGCTAAAGCCGACGAAATCGAATATCCTCAGGCTGAAAAAGAAAAAGTCGGCGATTATCAGGTCTGGTCATCAGACGGTTTGTTCCGTTACCAGAAGTCACCCACAAAACTTATTGACGGTGTACCTTATCTGGCAGCAGTTGACTATCTGCCCTACTACGGTGCAGAGGTTATAGAAAATGCAGACGGCGGCATAACAGTTAAAGTGGGTACTTTAAAGAGCGCTACGTTGTTCCCCGACAGCACCAAGGCAATTATAAACGGCAAAGAAACCGAAATTGCCAATGCGCCCAAACTGATTGATGGAAAACTCTATATCAACCCGATAGATATTCAAAGAACTATCAACTGCAGCATCACTTATGACGAGATAGGCCTGCTTATGAAGATAGTTATACTTGACGATATTGAAAAGATGCTTTCTGCTACAAATACTTCTTTCGATAACATCGTAACACCTGTAGAGGCAGTATCAAGCAGTGATGACGGTAACGTAATCGCAGGTATGCTTGACCTTAATACCGAAACCAGATGGACCAGTAACGGTACTAACGAATGGTTTACATTAGACCTCGGTGCGCAGTACGACCTTGACTATCTGCTGATGTCGTTCCACAACGGCGCAAAACGTGCGGTGATATTCGAAATTGAGGTATCTGCCGACGGAGAAAACTGGCGTGAAGTATGGCGTGGACAGAGCAGCGGTACAACTACAGACTTAGAACAGTTTAAACTTGAAAATGCTAACGGAGTCCGCCATATAAGAGCAAACTGCCACGGTAATACTGTTAACCAGTATAACTCTATCGTAGAAACAATTGTAGTTAAGAAATAATTCAACGAAAGGTTGATATATTATGAAAAAACTTATTGCACTTTTATTAGTGCTTACAATGTCTGCCTCCCTGCCTGTATTCGTACAGGCAGAGGAAGGCGATGTGTCTTATACGGAAACGCTGTTGATTGATTATAACGGCGATGATAAGTTGGTTGCCGACGCATACGGTTGTTCATTTGAAAATGTAGCGTTAGAATATTTGAATGAAGAACATAAAAATGTAATTAAAAGCCTTGCAGAATCTATCTGGCTTTATAAAGGAGCATACAGTCAATACGTATCAATTCTTGACCATGAGATTGACCTTTATATTCCTGAACTTCCGTCAAAACAGGCGGTTCTGATGTACGGTTCTTACAAAGGTTCCAGTGCCAAAGCATATCTTTGGCTTAACACAAACGGCACGATTACAGTTGGATATAATGCAGAAAATACAAGTACACAGGCAATCACTCTGGGTTGGGTAAAAATAAAAGTTGTTTTAGACGTCATTAACCGTACGTATAATTTTACCATTACCGATGCTAACAACACAATTTCTCTTTCTTGTGATTTGCCCGAAACTAATACCGACGGAACAATAAACCGTTATGCTTACGGTGTACGTTTTAATAATAGTTATATTAGTGACAATATAAAAGTTATATACAAAGTTAAAAACTACAAAACAACAACTGACTTTCTTGATGCAAACGACACACCCGTAAGCGCAGATGCTGCAGAGTATGAAAATGCCAAGATAAAACTTACATTCTCCGAAACTATGGACGATACAACCGTTATTGCTGATAATTTCAAACTCACAAGCGCATTGGGCAAAGATATTCCTTTCACCGGTGCATATGACGCAACAAATAAAACTTACATCATTACACCAAGTGAGGCTCTTCGTCCTAAAACAGAGCACACCCTTACCGTAACAGGTTTAAAAACAGCACTCGGCGGATACGCACACTACACAGGAGATGCTCCTGCTGAGCCTGCAACCACACCACAGACTATAACATTCACAACCAAAAAACAGCCTTTTGCTATCGGCGCTGTGGCAGATGCTGGCAGCAACACTTATAATGTTACTGTTGCAAACACATCAGGAGTAGCAAAGACCGGCTACATCATAGCTTTCAATCGTGAAAATGTTACCGAAAATGGTGTAACATACTCTAAAGTTACAGGCATCGACATTAAACCAGTAAGTGCTGCTGCAGACGGAACTACAACACCCGTTGCTGTAACAACCGGCAGTGCCGACCCCGAAATTCACCTTATGAGTGGTGACGGCAATTTTACATTGCTCGATATCTGGGGTGAATAATGCACAATATTGCATTGACAACAATATAAGGCAAGATTATACTTAAAATGACAATATTATATAAGGAGTTTTTTGCTATGAGAGATTATTTTAGATACGGAAATAAAATCCGCTTTGCATTTCCTTTAGACGGCGATTGCCTTAATAAGTACGACGGCACAGAAAAAGACGGTGCGCTCTACGTTAAAGTTAAAGTAGAGGCAGACAAAAACAGCAAAATAGAGGTTAACCAGATTCCCGCTGCATACAATGGTGAATGTTTTGAGGTGGAGGTTCCTGTTAGCGGCTATCGCACTAACCTCGTTGCCAAAGACGAAAACGGCAATGAAGAAAAAATTGTTGTTTACAAACTTATAAATCCTACAGAGATTTATCGTTTATCGTCAGACGATAACATCCTATTCCTGCAGGATATAAACGACAATAAAGATACATACACATCTATTTTTGATAACCCATACCTTGCAATGTATAAAGAAGCGCACGACAAATACGGCGCTAATATTCAGTTAAACATTCATTGGGAGTTTCTGCCTACTACAGAGTTTTTCTCTGACGAGAGCCGTGAGTATTTCAACCTTTCTATGATGACAGATAAATTTAAAGACGAGTTTATTGCAAACTCCGATTGGCTGCGCCTTTCTTTCCACGCTAAAGAGCCGCAGACATTTATGCCTTATGTAGATACCGATATGAAAACCATATCAAAAGACGCCGAGGATATCTACCGTGAGGTTATCCGCTTTGCCGGTGAGGAAACCCTTTGCAGACACAACACCACTATCCACTGGGGCGAGTGCACAGTAGACGGTATGCGTGCTATGAGCAACTTAGGTCTTCGCGGAGCATTTGGATATTTCAATATCAGAGCAGACGGCAACCCAATTGTAAGTTATTTTTACCCGAAGGATTTTGTAGAGTATCTGCATAACCGTGACTTCTGGATGGATACCGAAGAAGATATTCTATACGGAAAAATCGACCTCGTTTTAAACTCTTATCCTTTGGAAGAAATTGTTCCAAAACTTGAAAAAGTTAAAGAAAATCCCCACACATACGGATGCGTGGAGATTATGATTCACGAACAGTACTTCCATAAAGATTACGTAAACTATATTCCTGAATTTAAAGAAATTGTTTTAACAGCGTGCAAATGGTGCGCAGATAACGGCTATAAAGGTTATTACCTGCAGGACGTTATGGAGAAAAATTAATCAGCAATAATAAAAAAGGTCTATATTTTTTGCATAAATATGCTCAGGCAAAAAATATAGACCTTTTTATAAACTCGTTAATTCAAATATGTTCTTATAACTTCTCTGGCAATCGGTGCGGCTAAACTTCCGCCCGTTGAGCCTGCGTATTCAAGTATTACCGCAACGGCAATATCATCATCTTCGTAAGATGCAAATGCTACAAACAATGCGTGCGTTTTTTCCGGGTCTTCATCTGTTTTTTCGTTTTCGGCAGTGCCGGTTTTTCCGCCCACCTCAACACCCCAAATCTGTGCGTTAGTTCCCGTTCCGTGGTCTACTGTGTCTATCATTAATTGTTTTACAAATCCCGCTGTTTCGGATGAAAACGGGCTTGCGAGTGCCGACGGGCTTTCGCTTTTTACAGTTGTGCCGTTAGGCGTTTTAACAGATGATACAATGTATGGCTCCATCATTTTTCCGCCGTTTGCAATCGCACCGGTTATCATAGCAAGGTGCAGGGGCGATATAAGCGTTTTGCCCTGACCTATTGCCGTGGCGGCACGTTCTGCGTTGCTCATTTTAGATGTCTGGAACTTACTTGTGGCGTAGGGGAAGTCTATGCCGAATTTTCTGTTAAACATAAGTGCGTCCGCCATTTTTTTAAAGTCTGCATTTTGCATAGCGGCGCCCATTGTGGCAAAGTATACGTTGCTCGACCGAGTAAAAGCCTTGTTTATATCTGTTTCGCCGTATGCGGCATTTTTGGTGTTTGCAAGGGTGTAGCCGCCGATAGTGGTTTTACCCTCCTGGTCGTCTATCACTTCATTTTCCATGCCCTGCTCGTACATCATTGCGGTTGTAACCATCTTAAACGTAGAGCCCGGCGGGTACAATCCCATAGTGGCACGGTTTAAAAACGGCGAATATTCGCTTGAGTTTAAGTCGCTCCAACTGCGGTGCAGGTACGTTTCGTTAGGGTTAAAGTCGGGTTTGCTTACCATTGCTATAATTTCGCCCGTTTTTGGGTTTAATGCAACCAAAGCACCTCTGTAGCGCTCCATAAGGTTGCTCGCACGCAGTTGCGTGTCGTGGTCAATGGTTAAGTGCAGGTCGTTACCCTCGCTCATTTCACCTTTTATAAGGTTTTTTATGTTAAATACTGCGTTTAGGTTGTCCTGCCCTAAAAGGTTGGAATTGTACGTTTTTTCAAGAAACGATTTGCCGTACGTTTTAGAAGAATACCCTATAACGTGCGAATACAGTTTTATATGCGGGTAGTAGCGTTTTTGCACATCATCATCTATTTTGGAATACGCCAACACCTCGCCGTCACGGTCGTATATGGTGCCGCGCATAACAGACTCCTCACGTGCAAGTGTGCGTGCGTTTAAGTTGCTTGATGAATACTCGTCACGATAGAGAAAATCAACTGCGGTAAGGTAAATTATCAAGCCTAAAAACAATGCACTGATTAAAAGCAACACCCATGTGATTTTTTTATCGTTCATGCTCTATCAACTCCACTGCAATCCGTGCATTTTCACGTGCTGCATCTTTAAATGACGGCAATCGCTCGCCAATACTTTGCGCAATTTCACTGCGCTTTGCAAAGAATTCGTCAGCGATATTTACATATGTGCCGTTCGTAAGGGAATCGGGTGTAAGGCATCTTTCAAGCCCTGCAAACTTTTCAAATGACGAAACTTTCGGGTCATAGTCAACCCCAAGCACGGGCACGCCCAAAAGTGTGCCAAAGATAAGCATATGCAGTCTTACGGTAACTGCCGCTTCCGAAAGATTGAGTATTGCCAAAATATCGTCTGCGGTAAGGCTTTCATCAATAAGGACGCTTCTGCAGCCTGCAAGTTCTGCAATCTCACGGCTTACGGGCATATCCTTGGAATACTGCATAGGCACAATAACTGGTGTTAAGCCGTATTGAGCAGAAATGCGTGCGCAAATGTCTGCAAATGATTTTGCCGCATTGCCCATATTCTTCCATCTGCGTACAGATAAGCAGAAAAACTTTTCGCTATTTTTGAGTCCGTACTTTTTAAGTATTTGTTTTGCATTTTCTGTATCGCCAACCGTAAGGCTCAGCGCAGGGTCGGCAGTTATTTTAATTTCGGGTGCTGTTACGCCCATGCTTTCAAGTAACTGCAAAGACTCATAATCACGCAGAGTTATAACGTCTACCGTGTTTAAAACCTTTGCGGCAAGTTTTTTGTTCAGCGGTTTGTTAATAGGGCCTATTCCGTTGCCGTACAGCATAACGGGTACGCCCTTTTTCTTTGCAAGCCTGATTATATAAAGATAATATAAAAGCGATTTTGTGCTCGTTACGTCCTGAATAAGACTTCCGCCACCCGCTATAAATAGTTTCACTTTGTTAAACAACTTTCTTACAGCGAATATGTCAAATCGGTTTATTGAATGCACTCCGTAGTCCTGTGCTGTTATGGCAGGTTTGTACGAAAGTACAGTGGGCGAAAAATACGGACGGATTGCGTAAATATCTTTTAATATTGCGTGCAAAAGCGCATCGTCACCGCAGTTGCCGTAACCGTAGTAGCCAAGTATTGCGGCGTCTGAGCCGTGCTGACGCATGGCGTCTGAGTACATCTGCTCGTTGTCGGAAACCATTTTGTCAATAGAATAGTGGTTTAAAACAACATCGCCTGCAAAGGTGCGCAGTTTTTCGGCATCTGCGTGTTCAAGATTAAAAAGGCTTATTATATCGTCTGCCATAGTGCGGCTGTTTACGGGTGCACATCCACGGCATGTAAAGTTGCACGCGATGGCGGTTTTAAGTTTATCTTCGGTCATAATGCCGATATATCCGGGATCGCCCGCCACTATGCATAGGCGCTCCATTGCCATCGGCTCTAAAATCGCACGGCTTACACCTACGCAAACCGAAGATGTTGCAATAACTTCGTTGACGTCTGTACGAGGACCTGTTAATATTATTGCCCGTCTGCCGATGCGGTTGTTTACTTCGTCGGCTTTTTCTTTAAGCGCATCAAAGTGTTCACCGCCGCCAACTATTAAAAGTTGGGCATTGGGTACGTTTTTAGCAATATAGGTAAATTCGTCTATAAGCATATATGCACACGAGCATATGCCGTCGGAAAGTCTGCTTACATAGCATATTCTGTTTGCGTTGTCTGTAAGGTCAAATTCTTTTATAACTTTGCCTGCATCAATATTTTTATTAAACTTTTCGCTGCTGATGCCGTTGATACTTGTGTATATGTTTTCTTCTTTAACATCATAATTTTCTAAAAGATAATTTTTTAAATCTTCACTTACTGCGAGAGTTTTGACGCCCCAACCCGAAAGATGACGGAGTATAAAAGATGTATCAAATGCGCCGTGAACTGTAGTTACAAACACAAAATTGCAGCATTTTTTAAGTGTGCTTACAATAAACGCAGGAATTCTTGCGTGTGCGTGCACTATGTCGGGTTTTTCTGTGCGGATAATCTTTTTTAAAAGAGTTCGTGATGTAAGCATATCACTTATTTTTCTGCGTGCAAGCGGAACGGTGTAGTGCTTTATGCCGGCTTTTTCAAGTTGCTCGGCATACACGCCTCCTCCCGATGCCACGATTATATCGTAACCTCTGCGGTTTAATTCCGACGCAAGTTCAGCCACGTGCGTTTCGGCACCGCCGATGTCCAGACTTGCCAGAGTTATAAGGATTTTCATTTGTATCAATCCTTTCAGTAAAGAGATAAATGCAAATTAATATAGCCTTTGAAAATAAAGTATAAAATTTTGCTTGAGTATATTTAGGCAAAATTTTATACTTTATTTCCTTTTGTGTTCTGCAGAGAGTTGTTATTTGCCATCGCCTAAATATGTCAAAGCGATGGCAAATAACAACTACCTCTTATATGTCTATTTCTTATACCACGGAATATTTTGTTTATCCACTTCAAACGATTTTCCGTTTAAGTACGAAAGTATGTTGTCGTCAGTAAAAGCGAACTCTGTTTTGTACGAGTATAACGCCTGATATTTAAGGCCTACTTTTTTGTTGAACTCGTTTGTGCCGTATTTGCCGTCGCCCGCAAGTGGGTGACCTATATGTGCCATCTGCGCACGTATCTGGTGCGTTCTGCCGGTTATTAAGTCAATCTCCAAATAACTTGCCAAAGCCGTAGCACCTACGGTTTTGTATTTTGTTACGCACTTTTTGTAGCCGTCTTTTGGCGTGTCGCTTAAATACACACGGTTTTGCGATTCGTTTTTTTGCAGATATGCCACAAGCGTGCCCGATTCAGGCTTTACGTGCCCTTGCACCATACAGAGATAATACTTTTTAATCTCGCGTGATTTGATTTTTTCGTTTATAGCCCTTAGTGCGGCAGCGTTTTTTGCGGCAATTACTATTCCGCCCGTGTTTCTGTCTATGCGGTTGCACAGTGCGGGTGCAAAAGACTGCTCGTCCTGAGGGTTATATTCCCCCTTTTGGTAAAGGTATGCCTTTATGTGCGAGATGAGTGTGTTGAATTTTTCGCTGTCGTCCTCGTGGACTATCATACCAACTTTTTTGTCGATAAGCATTATATTTTCGTCTTCATATATAATGTTTAAGTCGGGCTTTACCTTTATAAACGATGTGTCAGATACAACCTCGCCGAAAAACTCGTCATTTATATACATATCAAGCACGTCGCCCTCGGCAAGTTTAACATTGCCCTCGGCTTTTTTGCCGTTTAGTTTAATACGTTTTTTGCGCAGGCATTTGTATATCATACTCTGCGGACAAGTCTTTAAAAATTTAGTAAGAAACTTGTCCAGTCTCTGCCCTGCATCGTTGGCGCCAACGGTTACTGTTCTCATTCGTTTTCTCCGTCTTTTTCGTCTGCCATCTTTTCGTTCAAAGCGTCTATTGCTGCCTGCACCTGCTCGTGAGTAACGGTTGAAAGGTACTTAACGGATATTGTAAGCGCCTTTTTGTAGTTTGCCATAGCCGCCTCGTACTCGCCGAGTTTTTCAAGCACCATACCATAGTTATAGTAAGGCTCTATAAATGTGGGGTCTTCTTCTATAAGTTCGGCATATATTTCGTCTGCCGCATTGATATTGCCGCACAGATAGTAGTTAAGTGCGAGGTTATCACGAATGCTCTGGTCGGTATCGTTGTATTCAAGTGCTTCTTTGTTGAATTCAAGCGCCTTTGCGTACTGACCGTTTAAAAGATAGTACGTACCGAGTGTGCCGTACATAACGGTTGAGCGAAAGCCCGTGTTGTACACTTCTTCCAATTCTTCAATAGCCTCGGTTATCTGCCCCCGTTTCCATTTAATGATAGAAAGATTAAGGTGCGATGGTGAAGAAAACTCATCACCGAGTTTATCTTTAAACATAAACATTGTTTTGTTTATTAAACGTTCGCTTTTGTCCAAAACGCCGTCACGGATAAGCATATACGCATAAATAAGTTGTGTGCGGGGGCGCATTTTTCCGGTTTTAAGCGCACGTTCAAACCACAAAAACGCCTTGCCGTGGTCGCCTTTGTTGTAGGTTATCTGCGCATATGTGCTCATAAGGTCGGCACGCAGGATAAACGCAAGAAAAGCAAAGCCTGCAAGCATAACAACCGTGCCGACAATCCATCCCAAACGGAACGCAAACGATACTATAAAAAACGATATAACTAAATATATAAGCGGTTTTATAAGTTTTTTCATTTCCTTACCTCTTAGAACTCAGCATTATTTACAGTTCTGGGGAACGACTGTACGTCACGGATATTTGACATACCTGTCATATACATAATAAGTCTTTCAAAACCAAGACCGAATCCTGCATGGCGTGTACCTCCGAATTTGCGCAGGTCAAGGTACCAGTCGTAGTCTTTCGGATTCAAACCGAGTTCGTTGATGCGTGCAAGCAGTTTGTCGTAATCTGCCTCTCTTTCACTGCCGCCGATAATCTCGCCAACACCGGGAACGAGCAAGTCCATAGCGGCAACAGTTTTGCCATCGTCGTTAAGTTTCATATAGAAAGCCTTGATGTCTTTCGGATAATCTGTAACGAACACAGGCTTTTTAAGCAGTTTTTCTGTTAAATATCTCTCGTGCTCTGTTTGTAAGTCAATGCCCCATTCTACGGGATAGTCAAACTTCTCGCCGCTGTTTTTAAGCAGTTCAACGGCTTCTGTATAGGTAACGTGCGCAAACTCGCTGTTTACTATATTGTTAAGTCTTTCAAGCAGACCTTTGTCTACAAATGTGCCGAAGAAGTTCATCTCCTCGGGGATATTCTCCAAGCAGTAGTTGATTACATATTTAATCATATCCTCAGCAAGGCACATATCGTCTGCAATGTCTGCAAAGGCAATCTCAGGCTCAATCATCCAGAACTCTGCCGCATGACGGGCTGTGTTAGAGTTCTCTGCACGGAAAGTAGGGCCGAATGTGTATACTTTTCTAAATGCCATTGCGTGAGTTTCAACCTCTAACTGACCGCTAACGGTTAAGTTAGTGCTTTTGCCGAAAAAGTCCTGAGAAAAGTCTACTTTTCCGTCAGCCATCGGCAGATTATCCATATCAAGAGTTGTTACACGGAACATCTCGCCAGCGCCCTCGGCATCGCTTGCGGTGATGATGGGTGTGTGAACGTACACAAATCCTCTTTCCTGGAAGAACTTGTGTATAGCATAAGCAGCAGTTGAACGTACACGGAATACTGCGTTAAATGTGTTTGCTCTGGGGCGCAGATGCGCAATAGAGCGCAGATACTCAAATGAGTGGCGTTTGTTCTGCAAAGGATAGTCGGGAGTGGATTTGCCCTCTATCATAACCTCGGTTGCTTTAAGTTCAAAAGGCTGTTTAGCATCGGGTGTTGGCACGAGTATACCACGTACAAATACGCTTGAGCCGATATTTAACTTTGCAACCTCGTCATAATTTGAAATGTTTTCCTTTTCAAAAACAACCTGAAGATTTTTAAAGAATGTGCCGTCGTTGAGTTCTATAAAACCGAACACATTTGACGCACGCAGACTTTTAACCCAGCCTGCCACAAAAATTTCTTTGTTGTCGTACTCGCCGTTTGCACGGAAAAGTTTTTTAATTTCAATTGAATGTTCCATTATCTGTATCTCCTTAAAAAATTATTTATTATTTAAACCAGAATTTTTTGTCCAGACTTCTGTACTGAACTGCTTCTGCAATATGGTTTGCTTTTATATCGGCACTGCCGTCTACATCGGCAATGGTGCGTGCCACTTTAAGTATTCTTGTATATCCTCTTGCTGAAAGACCAAGTTTTTCAAATACGTCTGTTAAAAGTTTTTGAGATTGCCCGTCCAGTTTGCAATACTTTTCAAGCCCCTTGCTGTCGAGTCCTGCATTGGTTGAATATTTTTCGTTCTTGTATCGCTCTGCCTGAACGGCACGTGCTGCCATAACAGAGCGCTTCATCTCGGCGCTTGATGCGGTTTTCTTTTGAGTTGAAAGATCTGAATATTTAACCGACGGCACCTGAATGTGCATATCTATTCTGTCGAGCATCGGTCCTGAAATTTTGCTCATATACCGTTGGATTTCGCCTGCACTGCACTTGCACTCACGGCTTGTATCTCCATAGTATCCGCATTTGCAAGGGTTCATACTCGCAACCAGCATAACATCACTCGGGAAAGTTACAACTCCGTTTGCCCTTGCAACGGTAAACGCTCTGTCTTCAAGCGGCTGACGCATTGCGTCTATGGTGTCTTTTCTAAATTCAGGGAATTCATCTAAAAACAAAACGCCTTTGTGTGCTAAACAAATCTCGCCCGGTTTGGGGTTTGTGCCTCCGCCCGTTATTGCCACCGCCGACACCGTGTGGTGCGGATTTCGGAACGGTCTTGTTGTTATAAGCGACGTTTTTTGCGGAAGTTTGCCTGCTATTGAATATATTTTGGTAACCTCAAGCGCTTCTTCAAATGTAAGGTCGGGCATAATGGTCGGCAACCTTTGCGCCAGCATTGTCTTGCCTGCCCCCGGCGCTCCAACCATGAGCACGTTGAGGCCCGAAGCACATGCAATAGTCAGACACCTCTTGGCGGCATCTTGGCCCTTTACGTCTGCATAGTCGCCGCATATACTTTGCGGGGCAGAAAAAGCGCCGTTAATATCTATTTTGGTCGGTTGAATGGGTATCTCGCCCGTTAAGTGGTGCACCGCCTGTGAAAGTGTGGTTGCTCCGTAAACTTCTATACCGTCAACAACTGCTGCCTCTGCCGCATTTGCATACGGTACTATCGCCTTTGTAATGCCGTTTTTGTAAGCCTCCAGCACCATCGGTAAAACTCCGTTTACACCACGCAGACTGCCGTCGAGCGCCAACTCGCCGATAAATATATAATCCTCTGTAAACCGGCTGTCTATCTGCGCCGATGCTGCCATTATAGCAAGTGTGATTGGCAGGTCGAACACAGAGCCCTCTTTACGTATATACGCAGGGGCAAGGTTTACCACCACACGCCGCTGCGGAAAGATAAAATCAGAGTTGTTGATTGCCGAGCGCACACGCTCTTTTGATTCTTTAACGCTTGCATCGGGCAAACCAACTATGTCTACAGACGGCAAACCCTGACAGCAGTCAGCCTCTATAGTAACTATAACGCCGTCTATACCCGACAGCGCACAACTTTTTGTTTTTGCTATCAATGTTTGCACCTCTGTTTCTTTTTAAATTTGCGATTTAATTTTATTATATAATCGCTCTGCATAATACTTAAATCCGTCATCATTGGGGTGCAGTCTTAAATCTGCAAAATATTTTTCGTCTTGGGGAACAAAATCAAATCCCGAAATTACCGTAATATTTTCGATATTTTTAACTGCGTTTCTTATATTTTGCTCAACTTTCTCAAAATTTCCGAATACCCTGTGTTCGTGCATATCTTTTCGCCATATCGGTGTAATGGCAAATATTTTTGTTTTCGGATAGTTTTGCGAAATGTTTTTATAAAAAGCGTTGCAGTTGCTGTTGAAGGTTACTTCGTCTATATTATTCCAATCGTTTGTGCCGTATGCTACAGTTATGTAGTCAGGAACAAATGGCTCTGCCGTTTTTGCAAGTTCTGCAAAAAAGCGTTCCCCACCTATTGCTTTATTAAATTCTTCAGCACCGAGCATATCGGAAAGTTTTACAATATATCGGTTAGAAGGGCGCAATGCATCGTACCCGTGCGTTATGGAATCCCCAAAGGCAAGCAGTTTCTTTTTTTGTTTTACGCCTTTTATAAAAGCATTGTCGTCTATGGAAATTTCTTTGATTAATGTGTTTACCGACCAAGGCAGATGAACACATACAGTTTTTTCGCCTTCGCCAAGTTGAAAACTTTTCGAAAATTCCCCCAAAGGAAATTCCAGTTTTGTATAGTCATGCGGTAATTTTATATCAGAAAAATTATCGATGTACCCTATAGGTTTTTCATTTACAAAAACATCAACAGAAAAATACTTTCTTGAAGATGAAGCCTTTGTTTCAAATTGCAAAAATAAATTCTTGCTGTCTGTTTTAAATAAAAATTTAATTCCCGCAGTGGAAAAAGTTTTATTGTAAAAATCATGATTTGTTATTTTATATAGTTGCTCTTGCTCAGGAGTAAACCGTTTTAAAGAAATCAATGAGTTTACTTCTTCAACAACAGCAGCACCTGTTGCAATGTCTTTTATCTGGTGTATACTTAATTTCATATTTACCCTCTTTTTAGGATTTTTAATAACTGCTACGGATTCAGCAATGCATACATAGTAAATTATACCACCAAATAATAATATTTTCAACATTTAAATAACAATATTTTCTCTATATTTGCTTTCTAATGTTAAAAAACTGTAAACATTGATTAAAATTAAAGAAAAGTATTGTTAAAATAAGGCTTTGTATGGTATACTATCTGTGTATGTCTTTAAATACCGGAAAGGACGGCATTGGTAATGTTTAAATCTATAGTGGAAAAATTCTTCGGCACATACAGCGCCAGAGAGATTAAAAGATTAGAACCCATAGTGGAGCAGATAAATGATTTAGAACCTGAAATCAAGGTGCTTTCAGACGCAGACCTGCGTGCAAAAACGGCAGAGTTTAAGGCTCGTATTGCAGATGGCGAAACGCTTGACGATATCCTGCCCGAGGCATTTGCCGTTGTGCGTGAGGCAAGCGTGCGTGTTTTAGGTATGCGCCATTTCGATGTTCAACTTCTTGGCGGTATAGTTTTGCATCAGGGCAGAATCGCCGAGATGAAAACAGGTGAGGGTAAAACACTCGTTGCCACTTTGCCGTGTTACTTAAATGCGCTTTCGGGCAAAGGCGTGCACGTTGTAACTGTAAATGACTATCTCGCTAAGCGTGACAGCGAGCAGATGGGCAAAATCCATAAGTTTTTAGGGCTCACCGTAGGCCTTATAACACATGATGTAGAGGGTGCTGACAGAAAAACCGCCTACGACGCCGACATTACTTACGGAACTAACAACGAGTTCGGGTTCGACTACCTGCGTGATAATATGGTTAAGTATAAAGAACATATGGTACAGCGTGGGCATAACTTTGCCGTTGTCGATGAGGTTGACTCCATCCTTATAGACGAGGCAAGAACTCCTCTTATTATATCCGGAATCGGCGATAAATCCACAGAACTTTATGCCGTTGCAGACCGTTTTGCACGGTCGCTTAAATATTTCACCATAAAAGAGCAGGACAGCAAACAGTTAGACGATGATATAGATGCAGATTATATAGTAGACGAAAAAGCCAACACCGCCACATTAACCGCAAAAGGTATCAAAAAAGCCGAGGAAGCGTTTAATGTTGAAAACTTGTCCGATCCCGATAATATGACGCTTTCGCACCACATTAATCAGGCAATCCGTGCGCACGGCATTATGCGCAGAGATAAAGACTACGTTGTAAAAGACGGCGAGGTTATTATAGTAGACGAGTTTACGGGCCGTTTAATGATTGGCAGACGCTACAACGCAGGTCTGCATCAGGCTATAGAGGCTAAAGAGGGCGTAAACGTCGCTCACGAAAGCAAAACCCTTGCGACCATCACATTCCAGAACTATTTCAGGCTGTATTCAAAACTTTCTGGTATGACGGGTACCGCCGAAACAGAAGAAACAGAGTTCCAGACCATATACAACTTAGACGTTGTGGTTATCCCCACAAATAAACCTATGATACGCATAGACCACGGCGATGTGGTTTATAAAAATCAGGTGGGCAAATATCATGCTGTTATTGACCAGATAGAGGCGTGCCATAAAAAAGGTCAGCCTGTTTTAGTCGGTACGGTTACTATAGAAAAATCCGAACTGTTAAGCGCACTGCTTAAGAAAAAGGGTATTCCGCATCAGGTGTTAAACGCAAAGCACCACGAAAAAGAGGCAGAGATTGTTGCACAGGCGGGTAAAAGCGGGGCAGTTACCATTGCCACCAATATGGCAGGTAGAGGTACTGACATTATGCTTGGCGGTAACGCAGAGTTCCTCGCTAAAAAAGAGATGAAAAAGCGTGGCTATACAGACGAAATGATACTTGAGTCAATCGGTTTTTCCGACACAGACGACGAGGAGATTTTAGAAGCACGTGAAACTTTTAAAGAACTTGAAAGCAAGTTTAAAGCAGAGATTTCTGCAGAACATGACGCTGTTGTATCTGCAGGCGGACTTTATATAATCGGTACGGAACGCCATGAATCACGCCGTATAGATAACCAGCTCCGAGGCCGTTCAGGCCGTCAGGGCGACCCGGGTGAGTCTAAATTCTTTATCGCTTTAGAAGACGACCTTATGCGCCTTTTCGGCTCTGAAAGACTTCAGGCGGTTGTTTCGACGCTCGGTTTGGCAGATGACGAGGCAATCGAACACAAAATGCTTACCGGTGCTATAGAAAACGCACAGAAAAAGGTAGAGGGAAACAACTTCCAGGTACGTCAGCACGTATTAAAGTACGACGACGTTATGAACGAGCAGAGAAACACCATCTATTCACAGCGTCAGTCCGTTTTAAACGGCGAGAATTTAAGAGAGTCAATCATAACAATGATAGGAGGCTTTGTGGATAATATTATAGACTCCTACACCGGCAGTGCAGAGTTTATCGACGACTGGAATATGACCGGTATGGCAGAGTATGTTGAAAGATTTTTCGCTCCTGCAGGTCTTTTAAACTTCACCGCTGACGAGCGTGAAACCATGACAAAAGAAACTCTGCGTGAAATCTTAATGGACGCCGCTATGAAGCGTTATGAAGAAAAAGAGGCAGAATTCGGTGCAGAGCAATTCCGTGAGATTGAGCGTATAGTGCTCCTGCAAGTGGTAGATAACCGCTGGATGGATCATATAGATAATATGGACCAATTGCGCAAAGGTATAGGCTTGCGTGCATATGCACAGCGTGACCCTGTTATCGAGTATCAGGACGAAGGCTATAATATGTATGAAGAAATGCTCGGCAATATCCGTGAAGATGTTATAAAACTCCTCTTCAGCGTAAGGATAGAGCGTCAGCCCGTGCGTGAAGAACCTAAAGCACAGAAAATCACCGCATCACACGGCGGCGACGGAACGGTTGAGAAAAAGCCCGTTGTAAAAGGCGAAAAAATCGGACGTAATGACCCATGTCCGTGCGGCAGCGGTAAAAAGTATAAAAAATGCTGTGGCATGAACCAGTAATAAATGGGGTTCTTAGGAGTGAAACCCCTGAGCGGTTTTACACACAAATTTAATGAATAATGAATGATGAATAATGAAAAATTAATAATTTAGGAATAAATGCTTACGCATTTAAAAATAAAAGAAAATCACTTTGTGATTTTCTAACCATAATTATTCATTATTAATTATTCACTATTCATTTTCTGTCATAGTTTGAAAACGCATACCATAAGGTGTTGCAGAAAACGTCAATAAAATTTTTAAATATAAAAATATATAAAGGAAGTGATTAAATGCTAATTGATGAATTCAGACTTGAAGTACAAGCAACAAAATCCGGCATAGACGAACTGAGGGATTCACTTTGACATCACCGGCGCTTTAAAAGAAATTGAAGAATTAGAAAAACAAGCCGCCGCAGACGGTTTTTGGGATGATATGGAAAAAAGCCAGAAAATCCTGCAGCGCACAAAAGAATACAAGAATAAAGTAGAACGTTACAACGACCTCGTATCTTTGTATGATGATACGTTAGTCCTCGCCGAAATGATGGCAGAAGAGGGCGAAACAGAGTCAGACAGCGAAATGATGGCATCTTTAAAACAGATTAAAGATACCGTTGAATCTATGACGCTTGAAACTCTGCTTTCAGGCGAGTACGATAAAAACAATGCTATCCTTACCATACACGCAGGTGCAGGCGGCACAGAGGCTCAGGACTGGGCGCAGATGCTGCTTAGAATGTTCACCCGCTGGGCAGAGCGCAGCAACTATACAATAGAAACTGTAGATTTTCTCCCCGGTGACGAGGCAGGCGTTAAAAGTGTTACCATTATTATAGGCGGACTCAACGCATACGGTTACTTAAAGAGTGAAAAAGGTGTTCACAGACTTGTTCGTATATCGCCTTTCGACTCATCCGGCAGACGTCACACATCTTTTGCATCTGTTGAAGTTATGCCTGAAATCGACGACGATACAGAGATTAAAATAAACACCGAGGATATCCGTGTGGATACATTCCGTGCCAGCGGTGCAGGCGGTCAGCACATTAACAAAACAGACTCTGCTATCCGTATTACACATATCCCCACAGGCATAGTTGTTTCGTGCCAGAACGAGCGTTCACAGCACAAAAACAGAGAAACTGCTATGAAAATGCTTATGGGTAAACTTATTGAGATTAAAGAGCGTGAACACAAAGAAAAAATAGACGACATCAAGGGCGACCACAAAGAAATTGCATGGGGCAGCCAGATTCGCTCATACGTGTTCCAGCCGTATACAATGGTTAAAGACCACCGCACCTCGTTTGAGGTGGGTAATATCGGCGCAGTTATGGACGGCGAACTTGACGGATTTATAAACGAGTACTTAAAAGCCGCCGCATCGGGCAAAGATATGACGGTGTAAAGGGTTAGTTAAGATAAGCGGATATTTTCCGCTTTGGCATATTTGGGCGAAAAATATCCGATTATCTTCATAACAGTGGAATGAGTATATACCATATGAATAATCACTATGGTTATATTGTATTTTTTCACATAAATATGCTTAGGGGAAAAAATACAATATTGCCAATGATTCAAATTAAAAAGGAGATATTCTAATGAAGAAAAATTTTAAAACTTTCATTTTAGGCGTTGTAATCGGCGCAATGTGCGTAAGCATACCTGCAATGGCAGACGTTATCTGGGAAAAGATTGACGTTGTAAGAAACCATATGACAGTTATGATTGACGGCGAAAAATTAGAGGCAGACAACTTCCTTTATCTCGACACTACATATGTTCCAATCCGTGCCGTTGCCGAGGGGCTTGGCAGAAATGTTATCTACAAAGACGGCGTGGCATATATAGAAGAAAAATTCGCTGCCGAGTTTGCAGGTGAAAATGTTGCACTCGGAAACGGCTTTAGCGCAACCACAGACGAGATTACCGCATATAAAAATATGTATGCAAAAGACCCGTCAATGGCAAATGCTACAGACGAGCAACTTCACAAAACTGCAATAGAAAATATCAGCAGTTATAAAGCACTCTCTGCGCTTGCCGCTGAGAATAATATTTATGTCGGTCAGGAATTTTACAATAACTTTAGCAATGTTATGGCGTATATGGAACTCAACTATGGCAGCAAAGAGGCAATGTATGCCGCTATGGAAGATGCAGGATACTCATACGAAATGTACAAAAGATACCAGGAAACAGAGTATCTGTACAGCAAACTTTTAGAGTCTGCCGCATTTGCCGCTACCGATGCTGAAATTGCGCAGTACTATGCAGACAACGCTGATGCATTCCCTTACGACGGCGTTCAGGCGCAGCATATACTCATCAGCACAATGGATAAAAACGGAGCCGCAATTACCGACTCTGCAAAACTTAAAGAAATCGAGAAAAAAGCAAACGACATTTATAAAGAAGCCATCGGCGGCGCAGACTTTAACGCACTTATCTCAAAATACGGCGAAGACCCCGGTATGATGAGTAATCCCGAGGGCTATATCTTTACAACCGGCGAGATGGTAGAGCAGTTTGAAACTGCTGCATTTGCACTTAAAGACGGCGAAATTTCAAAACCCGTTCAGTCTGTATACGGCTGGCATATTATAAAGAAGATAAAAACACATAAAGTTCAGCCGCTTGACGATGAACTTAAAGCGTACATCAGTTCCAACGTGACAGGACAGAAAATTCACGCTGCTGTAGATGCCATTCTTGCGAACTGATTAATCTGGTCTATTTATGTAATTAACAAACAGTATTTATTTTCGCATAAATATACTCAAGCGAAAATAAATACTGTTTTGTTATTTGCTTTTGAAAATGCATATTTATCACGTATATTAAATATACTTGTGCCATGGAGGTGAATTTTCCATGGGCAAAATATCTGTGATATCATATGACGATAATTTTTCAAAACCACAATCTGCCCATATTGCAGAGCAAGAAATAATATATTCAGGTCCGCTTAACAGCCGCCGCAAATTAAAACGTTTTATATCGCGCTACGGCATAGAACGTGCGGTTATTAAAGGCAATGCGCCGGATTTTGTGATGTCCGAACTTACACGTGCAGGTATAAGTCTTTGCACGGGCGAACGTCTTATGCGTTCAATATATCCAAAACTTATATCACGTGCCGCAAAACTTTATAAAACGTGCGACAGTTGCACTGTTTACGACGAGTCTGCCGACGGCGAAACGCTGCGCATTATAGAATGTGTCGCTATGCATTTTAAAAATGTCGCTCTTTGTACCAAGGCTGATGCGCAGTATCTGGCAGAGGAAGTAATGAGTTCTATGGGGCTTGCACTTAAAGTCGGCGAGTGCGGCGGAGTAGGTGTTGTATGCGCAGGATACGGCGGAGCGCAAAAGGTAAAAGTAGATTTAACATGCAGAAGCACCACCGTATTTGCGGATGAAAATAACAGCATAATTACCCCGTCCATTGCAGAGGCTATAGCAGGTGATAATATAGATGCTCACGTTTTAGAAAGGCTTAAATTAAAAATATATTCTTTGTGTTGACAAAACGAATATAAATGTTTATAATGTGTAAGATAGAAAAGAATTTACATCATTGATTTGTTCCTTTAAATATATATAATATAAGGAGAGAATTGTTAAAATGGCAGTAAACGGAAAAAAAGTAGTTTTGACTCCCGAGGGCGTAAAAAACCTTGAGGCAGAACTGGAGTACCTTAAAGTTACAAAGCGTCGTGAAGTTGCAGAAAAAATTAAAATTGCACGCGGATTTGGTGACCTTTCGGAAAATGCTGAATATGACGCGGCAAAAGACGAACAGGGCAAGATGGAAATTCGTATTGCCGAGATTGAAAAAATGCTTCGTAATGCCGAAATTGTTGACGAGAGCGATGTTGATACAAACGTAGTTGGTATTTGCGCTAAAGTTACTGTTTTAGATGTTGAGTTTGACGAAGAGGAAACATTTATGATAGTAGGCTCAACCGAGGCAGACCCCAACAAAAACAAGATTTCAGACGAATCGCCCATCGGCAAAGCACTTATCGGAAGAACCAAAGGCGAGATTGTAGATATTGAAACTCCCGGCGGCACAATTCAGTTCAAAATTTTAGACATTAGTAAATAAGGAGATAGATTTAAATGCAGGAAAATACAAAAGACATGACAACCGCACCGGAACAGGATTTAAACGAAATACTTAAAGTCCGCAGAGAAAAACTTAAAGAACTGCAGGATAATGGTATGGACCCATTTGCGGTTACGAAGTACGACAAACAGCACAACTCTGCCCAGATTATCGAAAATTACGATGAGTTTGAGGGTAAAGACGTATCCGTTGCAGGACGTTTAATGAGCAAACGTGTTATGGGTAAGGCATCTTTCTGCCATATTCAGGACAGAGAGGGCAAAATTCAGTCTTACGTTGCAAGAGATGTTATCGGCGAAGACGAGTATAAACTGTTCAAAAAACTCGATATCGGCGATATTGTCGGCATAAAGGGCGATGTTTTTAAAACCAAAACAGGCGAAACATCTATCCACGCGAAAGAGATTACACTTCTTTCAAAATCTCTGCAGCCCCTGCCCGAAAAATTCCATGGTCTTAAAGATATGGACCTGCGCTATCGCCAGAGATATGTTGACTTAATCGTAAACCCCGATGTTAAGAAAACATTTATGCTCCGTAGCAAAATCATCAGCGCTATACGTGAGTTTTTGGATAACCGTGGTTATATAGAGGTTGACACACCAATCTTAAACTCTATCCCCGGCGGTGCTGCTGCACGTCCGTTTATCACTCACCATAATACGCTTGATATTGATATGTATCTGCGTATCGCTACAGAACTTTACTTAAAACGTCTTATCGTGGGCGGCTTTGAAAAAGTTTATGAAATGGGCAGAATTTTCCGTAACGAGGGTATGAGCATCAAGCATAACCCCGAATTTACTACTATAGAACTTTACGAGGCTTACACAGACTATCACGGTATGATGGATATTACCGAGCAGATGGTTACTTATGTTTGCGAAAAAGTTCTTGGTACAACCAAAATCACATATCAGGGCGAAGAAATCGACCTCACTCCGTCTTGGGAGCGCATCACTATGATTGATGCTATCAAAAAATATACAGGCGTTGATTTTAATGATATCCAGACAGACGAAGATGCTCTTGCAGCAGTAAAAGGTATGGGTATAGAGGTTGAGGGCACACTTACACGTGGCGAACTCATTAACCTTGCTTTTGAAGAAAGAGTAGAAGAAAACCTTGTTCAGCCTACATTTATTATGGACTACCCCGTAGAGGTTTCACCTCTTGCAAAGAGAAAAGTGGACGACCCAAGACTCACCGAACGTTTTGAGGTGTTTGTAACACGCCGTGAACTTGGTAACGCATTCTCTGAACTTAATGACCCGATTGACCAGAAAGAAAGATTTTTAAAACAGGTTGAGGCAAGAGAAGCAGGCGACGAAGAAGCAAATATGATGGATGATGATTTCATCAATGCACTTGAATACGCAATGCCACCCACAGGCGGTTTGGGTATCGGTATCGATAGACTTGTAATGCTTCTTACAGACTCTTACTCAATCCGTGATGTTTTGCTGTTCCCCACAATGAAGCCATTGGATAAATAAACACGGCAAAATCCCAGTGTTTATGCGGGTCCCACGAAACGAAAGTGCTTAAAAAGCTTAAGCCTTAAGCCAAATTTAAGCCAAAAGGTGAAAACGGATACATTTAGCACAAATAATCAGGTAAAAAGTCTTGTAAAACTTAGGTTTTGCAAGGCTTTTTTTGTGTCTAAAAATAAATTATTTTGTGCAATTTATATCCAAATTTACAGCGCTTCATTGTTGGAGCAGAAATGGAGGATTTTATGAAAAAACTAAAGGGAAATTTTACAACCATACTAAACAAGATTATCACCGATAAAAGTATTAGCGGTAACGAATTTAAGATACTGTGTTATCTCTGTATGAGGTCAGGAACTGACAACTCCTGCTTCCCTTCTCTTGATACAATACATCAGGATACAGGTATCAGTTTAACAACGGTTAAAAATATGATACCGAAATTAGTTGAGGCAGGTTATATAGTGAAGGTCAATCGTAAAAAGAGTAACGGATGTTCAACATCTAATCTCTATCGACTGACGGATAAAGTGCTTGAATAGGTGGAGGGTGTTTTTTGACTTATGTGGTGTGGAAAACGGCTACAAATAATACTAAGTTAATAATAACATAGGGTTATTGGATAAGAATATTATAGGCAATAAAATAGAGTGATGATTTAATTGATTAGCTCCTCTTTGAGAGGTTTGCAAATCAATTATTTTTTTATTCCAATAACCTTAAATCTATTTTCAATAAGCAATTGCAAGCCTAAGAAAGTACCTGATAGGGCGCCCCGAAATGGCGAGGCGAGGGATTTTTAAAAGAAGCAGGATAAAGCTTGGTGCGCTATTCGCCCCAAGCAGGCTCACATCGCCGTGCAAAGCCCGGCGGAGAGGTTTCAAAAGTGCATCTGGTGGTGCTGTTTTGGTGCTAAAAAGCGAATTTTCCGCACGGTTGAGCCTTGAATTTGGTGCATATACAGGTGCTTTTGGTATTTAACGATATTTTGAGAAAGGATAGTGATAAAATGAGTAAAGTTGTATTTAAATCACCGTATGTTTCCAGCGGCAAAGCTGTCGGTGGAAATTATATAAATTATATGGCAAAGCGTGAGAGAGTCGATAAGAGCATCAATACGAAAAAGGTTGAAATAAATCTGAATTATATTGCAACCAGACCTCGCGTTGAAAAGGTCGGAGAGCATGGTCTCTTCGGCAGTGATGACAATGTTAATCTAAACAAAGCAAGGAATGACATAGTGAATCACAACGGAATTGTGTGGATGCCTATCGTATCTTTGAGACGAGAGGATGCAGACAGACTTGGATATAATAACGCAGATGCATGGAGAACTTTGATTAGGTCAAAGCAGTTTGAAATCGCAGAAGCCTATAATATTCCGGCAAAAGATTTGGTTTGGTATGGGGCCTTCCACAATGAAGGTCACCACCCTCACATACATATGATTGTGTATAACAGGAACCCTGACAGCGAATATCTCTCCAAAAAAAGTTGCAATGACATGAGAGTTATGCTTACAAAAACTATTTTCAAAGACGAACTCCAACAGCTCTACGATGAAAAAGAAACGCTCAGAGATAAAATTATTGATGAGGTCAAAGAGAAAGTCAGTGAGTTCAAAGCTGACATTGACGGAGCGAGTGATGAATTTGCAGAAGCCTTTAATGAGTTGAAATTCTCTCTTGATGGATACTCCGGCAAGAGAAATTATAAATTCATATCTCATGAGCAAAAGGAAAAGGTCGATGCAGTTGTAAAAGTTATCTGCAAGGATGATAACCTGCAGGAGTTGTATCGTCAGTGGTGTCAGCTGCAACTTGCCAATCAAAGATACTATCGTAAGCATCCCGAGAAGAGCTTTGATGTCCTTGAGAAGAACAAAAATTTTGAGAACCGCCTGCAAAATGCCGTGTTAAAAACTGCATTAAAAGATAACAGACAAGGGAATGTTTACACAAATAAAGTTGAAGCCACACCTGTCTTCGGTGACTTTGTATTCAGTCTCTGTAAAATGTTTGAGCAGTCAATACAGAAAGACATTGAGGAAGGCTTCACAAAATCAATTGTCGATTCTAAGGAAAGAGCAAAAGAATATAGACAGGATCATGGCTTGGGGATGCATATGTAATTCCATAAAAGGAAGGTGAAATTTATTATGAAAAGAGAAAAGATGACATTCAATGTTCCGCCTGCGGTCCGAACTGAAATCAAAAACTATGTTAAACTGCTCGGTTTCAAAAGCGAGAGTGATCTCTGCAATAAGGCTATCAATGAGTATCTTACCAAGCTACATTATGAAGCAAACAGCGATAACATAAATAAGATTTTGGTTCAGGCTGTGGACTGCACCATAGAACATCATGTGGACAGAGTCTCGGACATGCTCTACAAGTTAGCCGTTAGCATTGAGAAGCAAAACCTCATTGCCAGCGGTGAGTATGATGACTACTATGAAAGTTATATTGAAGAGGTTGCAACGGAGAATGTGCAGAAACGGCACGGAAGACTGTAGCTATATAATTCACCTGAATTAAAATGATAAAAATAATGCATAATATTTTTATCGAAATGTTGACTTTTTGATAAAAACGATGTATAATATTTTTATCAAACTATTGAGGTGGATTATGAGTGTATCAAGTAGTGCAAATATTATAAAAACACGCATTATGAATTCTCCTGACGGTTCAGTATTTACTACGGTTGATTTCGCGGATGTTATCGAGAATTCAAGAGTAGGCGTTATACTTTCAAGACTTGAAGAAGACGGAGTAATCAGAAGAGTCATGCGAGGCATATACGATAAGCCTGTGTATAATGACTTTCTTAAAGAATATCTTGCTCCGTCTCCTTCTCTTGTCGCAGAAGCTTTAGCGAGAAACTTTGGCTGGACCATCGTTCCATGCGGAGATACTGCACTAAACATTTTAGGTCTTTCAACGCAGGTTCCTGCGGCATGGTCTTATGTAAGCGATGGAACATATAAAGAATACACCTACGATAATACAACGATAAAATTCAAGAGAACTACCAACAAAGAAATCTCGAAATTATCATACAAGACAGCGTTGATTGTTCAGGCACTCAAAGCACTTGGCAAGGATAACATTGACGATACCATTATAAACAAGCTTAAAAACGATTTAACCGATGAGGAAAAAGCTAATGCTCTACTTGAAGCAAAGGCAGCAACTTCATGGATATATGAGTATATAAAACAAATTTGCAAAGGTGATGAAAAATGATTAACATAGCAAACATAAACGAAAATGACAGAAAAGCATTATTTCAAAATACCGCAGCCAAAATGGGAATGACAGATGCTATCATTGAAAAGGATTTTTGGGTATGCTTTATGCTTGATTATCTTTTTCATACAAGCAAATGGAAAGACAATATCGCATTCAAAGGTGGTACAAGCCTTTCAAAATCCTACGGACTTATAGAAAGATTTTCTGAGGATATAGATTTAATCCTTGACTGGCGTGTTCTTGGCTTTGAAAAAGACGAGCCTTGGATAGAGCGAAGCAACACAAAGCAGGATATGTTCAATAAAGAAGCAAATCGTAGAACGGAAGAATTTTTGAAAGATGTGTTTATGCCCGAAACGATTAAGGATTTACAAAATATCCTTTCTTCTCCTATCGAATGCTACATAGAAGAACCCGATCCGCAGACTGTTGTGTTTGCATATAGCAGAAGCTTTGAAGACCGTTCGATACTTCCGGTTATAAGACTTGAAATTGGTGCACTTGCCGCATGGACTCCTGCAGCAGTTAAACCAATAGCACCTTATGCCGCTACACAGTATCCAAAGCTTTTCAAACAGCCTACAACGGATATTCTCACAGTTCTTCCCGAAAGAACATTTTGGGAAAAGGTAACCATACTTCATCGTGAAGCAAACAGACCGGAAGATAAAACCTTCCCTGCTCGTTATTCAAGACATTATTATGATTTATATTGTATGGCAAATTCACCCGTTAAGGATGCCGCATTTGCAAATATAGAATTGCTTGAAAAAGTGGTGCTTTTCAAAGAAAAATTCTATCGTTGCCCTTGGGCACAATACGAAAATGCAAAAATCGGCACAATGAAACTCATGCCACCCGAAAGAAATCTGCAGGTGTTAAAAGATGACTACGACCATATGCAGAATATGATTTTCGGTGAAAAGATACCATTTGATATGATTTTGAATGGTATTGAGAAGTTGGAAAAAGAGATGAATTCTTTATAACTGTCCGTAAAATGGGACCATTACTGTGAGATAATAAAATCAAAAACAAAGGATGATATTATGAATAAGGTTACTTACTTTGATGTGGAATATGCAAATTCAAAAAACAAATCAATTTGCCAAGTCGGTATTATGTGTGAAGATTTTAATACAGGAGAACCATTTTATCCGGAATTAAATATTTATATAAATCCTGAAGATGGTTTTGATAATAATTGCATCAGAATACACGGTATAACTGAAGATAAGGTCAGAGACGAAGATAACTTCCCTACAGTTTGGAAAACTATAGAAAAATATTTTACCAATGCAGTTGTTGTCGGACATAATGTGGCGTCGGCTGATTTGGATGCCCTTATTAAAATGCTTAAGCGATATAATCTTGATATACCTGAAATTTATTATATTTGTACATACGAGATAGCAAAACAATATATTCCTAACTATTGCATAAAGAATTATAGTATGTCCGCCTTATGCGAGTATTTTGACATTGATATAGATACAGAACATGACGCCTTCGATGATGCCTGTGCTTGTTCTGATCTTTTCAAGGCAATGGTAGATGAATATGAGATTGATGTAGACGCATGTACAAAAAAATATGAATATCATAGCACAAAAGAATTTACGGATTACATCTCAGACCCATTATTGAGAAAATCTATCAGTGAGTTCTATGGCGTTATACGCGGATTTTCTATAGATAATATTATAAACGCCGAGGAAACTGACTACATTAAAAAGTGGAAGCAAGAAAATGCCAAATTTTCTGCACATCAAGAGATAAGGGAAATAATAAACACCATTGATGAGATTCTTTATGATGGTAAAATAACCTTGGATGAAACAGTAAAATTACAAAGTGTAGTAAAATCATATCTTGATATAGTTTCAACATCAGAAGTTACACTTGCAACGCAAATATTAGATGGCATACTAAAAGGCATAACATTAGACAAGGAAATATCTACTGAAGAGTGTAAAAATCTTCGTCAATGGTTATATGATAACATCTATCTTTCAGATCACTTCCCTTTTAACAAAACAATTGAAATGGTTGATTCGGTTTTGGAAGATTCTATTATTACAAGAGAAGAATCTGAATATATCACATCTGTTATCAGAGATATGCTAAACCCTGTTGATGCATTAAAAGAACAGATAAATTTTGTTGATGGAAAAAGTGTGTGTTTAAGCGGGAATTTTGCATATGGACAAAAATCAGCAGTTGAGAAATATATTGAAGAGCATGGAGGAACTATAGATTCTTCTTTGAAAAAAACTACAGATATTTTAATGATTGGTGATTATGAATGTCAATCATATTCTAACGGCAAATATGGTACTAAAGTAAAAAAAGCTCTGGAATACAACGAAAAGGGATGCAACATAAAAATCATAAAGGAAGCAGACTTCTTTTCAACGATAAAATAAATAGCATATGTGAGGCATTAATATATATGAATAAAATTATCGAATTTATAAAACGTATGCATATTGCAAGTAAAATTTTATTTGTATTATGGATATTTGGAACATTTTTTAGTTCATTTTCTAAAAGTGATGGTATACTGTATGCAAGTTTAATTTATGGCGTTCTATTTTTTCTTCCGATGATAGTTACGGAAATATGTAGAAACCCTATATTGAATAATTGCAATTCGAAAGTTTTCACCTTCATTCGCAACACAAAGCTGATAAGCAGAATTCTATTTTGCATATGGGCAATTATAGGTGTTGTAGGAGCAGGAGGCAATGTTAAAGACTTGGGATTTACATTGCCGATAATGGCAATATTCTTTTTATTACCAGCATTTTTGATTGAGTATAATTGCAATCCAGTGTTAAAAAGAAATCAAAACAAAGTGAACAATGTTGATATAAGAAAGTCAAATGCTACATCTCAAAAATCGTGGATTGCAACACTTTTATTATGCTTATTTACGGGGCATCTTGGTGCGCATAGATTCTATGTTGGGAAAATCGGCACAGGCGTTGTTTGGTTATGTACTATGGGCTGTTTTGGAATTGGCACAATAGTCGATTTAATAACCATCGCAATTGGGCGTTTTACAGACAAAGACGGAGATTTAATTAAAAACAATACGAATAATACCGTAAATACTTATGACGGAGCGAAGCAAACATCCCACGCCACCCCGACTTCTATTACAAAAACAACCACAGACATCAAAACTGAATTGAGTCGTAAAAAAGAAAAGTGGGTTAACGGTGGCAAAGAAAAATTGCAGCAATGGAGAGAATCTAATGGATTTTCTCAAGAAAAGAAGAAAGAGCGTGCGGAACAATTACATAAAATTGTTACAGCTCCTTTTGAAGAATTGAAAAAAGAACAAATAAAGCCTTTCGGCGAAACTGCAACTCTTGCAGAATTTCATCAAGTACAAGCCGCAGGGTATTTTCGTGTTATCAGGGAAAGTTTAGAATTGTTGAATAAAACAACAAATCCATCAACATTCTTTGGCAGATATGAAACCGCTGTAGATAATGCAAAAAGAGTTATTGAGTTAATGGAACAATATGATGCAAGTGATGATGCTGAGGAACTTTTGGAATCTCTTTTAGACGAAAAGGAATCACTGGTTGATGAATTTATTGATAGATGCTATGACAAGGGTATTTTAACTAAAGTTCGTGATGAAATATTACAATATAGAAAACACTTAACGGAAGACAATATTAGTTATATGAATGACCTCTTGGAAGATGATGAAGATGATTTCGAAGAAGATGAATCGCAGTTTTCAGATGTCGTTGTATCGGGAACAGAGGAAAAAACACAATCTATTCCTTCAAAAATTACAGAAACAACGGAAAGAAAAACAACTATTTCTCCGGGAATTACATTAACTATAACAACTAATTTTTCAAAAGGCTCAGATGATTTTGACTTTGATTTTGGAGATTCACCATACTCATCAAGTAAGTTTGTAAAGGATATGGCTAAATTTGAGGCTAAGGAAGGAAAAGAAACGGTATTTGTTCCGTTTATGCAATATTGGCCATCATACGACAGCATGGATAATAGACAAAAAGCTTGGTATTTCTATTGGAGAAGTCAAGTTAGAGAAGGAATATATCCAAAGACTGACCTATCATATATATTCGTACATATATACGAGTTGTTAAGTGGATATGGTTGGAAAAGCCCGCAAGAGGGATACGAAAAGATATGTACACTATGGACAAACTATAGAGAAGAGCACATGCGCCTGGACAACTATCTATTAGCGTGGTTATTTGATTTTGCACATTTGCATAATCTCGAATATTCTATCCCTGAAGGTATAGATGTATCGCTGCCATATCAACCAGCAATTCGAGATATTTTGATTGATAAGCATAGTGGTGAGAAACCATTAAAATTACCATTTCCTTTGATAGATGCATTATGTGATTATTCTTTGGTGGGAAGTAAATTTTATAAAGATGGGCATCAAGTGCTTATGAATGAAGCCATCCCAAGAGTAGTTGCATTGGCAGATGCAGCCTTAATAAAAAAGAACGGCAGAGGAATTTTAGAATCTTATGGACCTAACCGCACAAAAAAACAAATTTATTATGCTTTTCAAAGTGCGAACTGCTTACATGCTAATAAAAGAGTTGATATATCCGTAAAAGGATATACAAGTAGTCAAAAACTGAGAAAATACATAAATGAATTGGTTAGATTTGCGGAAAATGTTTTGAGAGAATTGTATGAATGTCGAGGTAGATTGCGTGGAGTTGAATTAGATGCAGAAACCGCCAACTTGGTTACGGCGTTTTTGAAAAAGGAATATGCACCTAATAAGAAGCCGGTCGCACCTGCAAAGAAAGTTGAAGTCAAACTTGATTTTGAAAACATTGCAGAGTTAAGAAATCAATCTGATGCAGTAAGAGACGCTTTGGAAGTTGTTGAAGATAATGTTGAAACAAAAGAACTTTTGACAGATTTAAATAATGTGAAAGAAATCTTTACATCAATGCCGGCTTATTGTAGAACCTTGATAGACAGTATGCACTCTAACTCTTGGGAAATCACATATGATTCTTCGGTTCAGGCATCCATTGAGAAAATTAATGAATTATCAGGAATAAAATTAGCATGTGCTATACTGGTAGTGGAAGGAAAAAGTCTAATTCTTGAAGATGATTATAGAGATGAATTTGACTACATATATGAACATCTTAGTGAAATTGAAATTCCTGAAGCAGAACCCTCAATAGACGAATCTTCAAAATTCGTTTTGGATGGATTGTCAGATGAAATCAGACAGTTACTCAAAACGCTTTCATCTACACAAAAAGAAATATTGTATATCATATTATCACAAGAAAATATAAGTGGACGCATAGAGCAAATCGCAAATGCGGAGATGTCTATGCCAGAAATTCTTGTGGATGAAATAAATGATATTGCAACACAGTATATAGGAGATATTCTTATAGACACGTTTGGTGATGAAATGTGTGTGTTGGAACAATATGTTGATGAACTTAAAAAGGCAATAAAATAGGAGGAATTATAAATGGCAGTAAATATAAATCGTCGTGAGTCTGCGGCTTTAATTAATTCTTTAACAGCAGGCGTTGTACCAAGAATTGGTCTTAGACATATTGCTGTGGGTAGACAAGGTGAGGTAAATGCATTTCTTCAGGATTTGGCAACAATCGAGGATGGCGGCGCAGCTTTTAGATTTGTTTGCGGACAATACGGTAGTGGTAAAAGCTTTTTGCTACAGACAATTCGTAATAATGCAATGGAACGCTCCTTTGTTGTTATGGACGCAGATTTGTCCCCTGAACGCAGATTGACAGGAACGAATGGACAAGGATTATCTACATACAGAGAGCTTATACAACACCTTTCTACACGAACACGCCCGGAAGGAAGTGCATTAGAATCAATTTTGCAGAAATGGATAGCATCTTTACAATCCACAACTGCGAGAGAGGAAACCCTTCAGGCGAATGATCCTCGCTTGGTTGAAGCGGTTAGTGAAAAGATTGCAGATATATTATCAGAACTTTCTGAAATGGCGTATGGATTTGCTTTCGCAAATGTTATAGATGCGTATTGGAAAGGTATGAAAAATGGAGATGACGCACTAAAAACATCTGCTATACGTTGGCTTCGTGGTGAATTTGCAAATAAAACGGAAGCAAAAAGAGAACTTCCCGTTGACAGCATAATCGATGATCAGAATTGGTATGAATTCCTAAAATTATTTGCTTTGTTTGTAAAAAAAGCAGGATACAAGGGATTGCTCGTATTCATTGATGAAGGAGTAAATCTCTATAAGATAAACCACAAACAAGCTCGTGACAGCAACTATGAAAAAGTATTGACTATCTTCAATGACACAATGCAAGGAAAAGCTGAATATATTGGTGTGTTTATGAGTGGAACACCTCAGTTTATATATGATGAGCGAAGAGGTTTGTTTAGCTATGAAGCGCTGCGTTCAAGACTTGCTGACAATCGTTTTGCAGTTCAAGGCTTTGTTGATTTTACAAGTCCTGTTATTAAGCTTAATCAGCTATCATCTGAAGAAATTTATTTGCTGCTTGAAAGACTTTGCGAGTTACATAGTGCCCACTACACATATGAAAATAGTTTGGGGCAAAAGGAACTTACAGCCTTTTTAAACACTGTTCTTGGCAGATTGGGTGCAGATCAATTACTCACCCCAAGAGAAGTAACAAGAGATTTTCTTGGCCTTTTAAATATTCTTCATCAAAATCCTAATACAACATTTGATACATTGATAAATGAACAAGGATTTGCGGTAAAAAGTGCTGAAAAAGACCCTGAACAGATTGACGAAGAAACAAATAATCTATTTACGGAGTTTGATATATGAGTACAAGTGCTTTTGAGCGTTATGCTCATTTTATTCAAGAATACATATATCGTAAAAAATGGACAGATTTGAGAGAAGTTCAGGTTGAAGCCTGTGATGCTATATTAGATACGGACAAGCATGTGATTATAGCATCCGGAACCGCTTCGGGAAAAACAGAAGCTGCATTTTTCCCTATACTGACTCTACTTGAGCATAATCCTTCAGATTCAATTGGTGTTATGTATATCGGTCCACTTAAAGCTCTTATTAATGACCAATTTGAAAGATTGGGAGAACTATTAGAAGATGTTGAAATTCCTGTATGGTCTTGGCATGGTGATATTTCACAATCGCACAAGAGAAAAGCCTTAAAAACGGCTAAAGGAATTTTACAGATAACACCCGAATCATTAGAAGCGTTGATAATGAAACATCCGGGGGATGCTTGTAGACTATTCTCCGATTTGCGATTTATTGTAATTGACGAAATCCATGCTTTAATGGGTGAAGACAGAGGTCTTCAGGTTCTTTGTCTAATAGATAGATTAGAAAAAATCACAGGATGCTCACCAAGAAGAATAGGTCTTTCTGCAACTTTGAATGATTATAAACCTGCAATGGAATTCTTGGCTTCAGGAAGCGAAAAAGAAGCTGTTTCTGTTGGCATACAAGCTCATAAAAGAACTATATCACTATGTGCAGAAAGTTTTGTTTTGCCTGAAGATGACGTAAATGCCCAAAAGGTAATGGATGAGTATAACTCCTTTTTGTATGATAATTGCCATAATAAGAAATGCTTGATTTTTACTAATAGTAGAACAAATGCAGAAAAAACAATTGATGATATGAAAAAGGAAGCTGCTCGGCGTAAGGAACGAGATGTTTTCTATGTCCATCATGGAAGTGTATCGGCAGCTTTAAGAAAAGAGGCTGAAGAAGCATTAAGGGATAATGATGGACCAACTGTTGCTGCGGCTACATTAACTTTGGAATTGGGCATTGATATAGGAGATTTGGATTCTACTATTCAAATAGGTGCTCCTTATACATGCTCAAGCTTTGTTCAGAGATTGGGACGCTCCGGTAGAAGGACAGGAAAATCTCAAATGATGTTTTTAAACTTATATGAAGAATCCAATAAAAATGCGTTAGATTCTATGCCATGGGATTTGCTTCGTTCATTAGCGATTATTCAACTTTATTTAGAAGAAAGATGGGTTGAACCTTTTGAACAAAAGAAAAAACCATTCAGCTTGTTAGCGCATCAAACATTAAGTACATTGATGTCATGCGGAGAACTTTCCCCGGCTGAACTTGCAAGAAAGGTGTTACTTCTTCCTGCTTTTAAAAACATTATTTCAACGGATGAGTATCGTGATTTGCTCAAATTTATGATTGAAAAAGAATACTTGCAACGTATGGATAATGGTGGAATTATAGTTGGATTAAAAGGAGAAAAAATATGTAATTATTTTTCTTTTTATGCCGTGTTCCAAGAAGAGGAAACATATAAGGTCTTGAGTAGCAATGGAGAGATAGGGACATTAAATAAATGCCCTGCTGTAGGTGAAGTATTTGTTCTTGCCGGTCGTTCTTGGATTGTTATTTCTGTTGATGAGGAAAGAAAAACTATTTATGTAAATCAGACCAAGAGCAGCAGAATACCATCTTGGGAAGGCGAAGGCGGAGATATTCATTCTAAAGTACTTCAAAAGATAAAAATCATTTTGCAGGAAGAAACCATTTATCCATATATGCAAAAAAATGCGATTAAAGTCTTAACCGATGCGAGAAAGATTGCAAAAGATAGTGGTATTTTAGAACACGATATTATACAGTATGCCGAAAAGTCATACTTTGTTTGCCCGTGGGTGGGGACAAAAGAAATCCGCACGATAGTAAGAATGTTTGCTTGTGGATTAAAAGAACAATTAGATATACGCTCGGTTGTTAATTCGGGCTATTATCTGAGTTTTACAAGTGGATTAGATACGAAAGAACTTAGGAAAAGGATAACAGAGTTAAAATGTGAACAAGATGATCCAAGTATAGTGCTTAATGATGAACAACTACCACCACGAATTGACAAATATGATTATATGGTGCCGGATAATCTTTTGAGAAGTTCGTATTTGCATAATCAGGTTGATGTAATGTCTGCAAATGAAATATTGAAATCACTTGTATGGAAGTAAATTTTCCTTTTTGCAATAGTGAAAAAATAATACATAAGATAATATTTTAGGAGGGGTAAAATGTTTATAGGTATTTCTAAAACGATTGCTAAAGTCGGTGGGTTTCGTATAGGAATTGGAACGCGAATTAGCAAGAAAAATGCACCATATGCACTTATTGGTATTTTTATATATTATATGTTTATGCTATGTTGGTACATGATGATTGGTTGCGGATGGCTTATTTATGCAATGTGTTATGGTATTTATTTCTTAATAAAAACACTGCTTTTTAGAAATAAATCAATTAACAATGCAGCAAAGATGTCTCAAAGCACCATTTCGGAGAATATTGATGTATCTACTGCAAAGCAGGAAATGCAAAATGATATTCGAATCGTAGAAGATTGCATAGAAATATTGAGAACAACGGTTAATCCGGACACTTTTTTCAGCAGATTAAATTTGCTTATAGAAAAATCCAAACATTTAAGTGATGTTGGAGAACAGATAAAAATGAAAGATGAATCTGTATTCAACTTACATAAGAATGCGGTTGAAAATTACCAAGAAATGTGCAGGATGTTTTTGGAAAGATATTTTGAAGATGTTCACATAAAAGCATCTGAATTAAAAACAACAAACGGTAGAAATGGTCGCTATCAAAAATTTTATGATTCTTTGCAAGAGTATTACGAGCATCTAGACGAAGAAAATATTAATTATATTGAAGCAACGTGTAAAGCTCATTATATTGAGACGGAAAAAGTTGATAAGGAGGGATAAAATGAAGAAGAGGACTTTACGTGAACGCATTAGCTATTGGATAGACTGTATGATGTCCAAAGGCCCGATTGCTATGTGTGTTTTGTTATTTGCAATTACTTTTGCGATAGTTATAGTTATCGGTGTTATAGCATCATTTGCATCTGATGAGGGAGGGATTTTGTATCAAGTATGGCTTAGCCTTATGCAAACATTAGATGCTGGAAACCTTTCGGGTGTTGCTACGGATAACATAGCGTACTTAGTCCTTATGTTCCTTGCTACGCTTTGTGGTTTGTTCCTTACCAGTGTCTTAATTGGTGTTATTGCAACAGGTGTTGAGGACAAGCTTAGTGAACTGCGTAAGGGTACATCTGTTGTTCAAGAGGATAACCATACCATTATCATTGGTTTTGATAACAATGTATACGCAATTCTTCAAGAACTTATTGAAGCTAACTCTAATAAGAAAAACGCATGCATCGTAATATTAGGTGAGCAACCAAAGGAAGAGATAGAAGATGCTATTTCTTCTCATATTCCAGATACTGTAACTACTCGAATTATTTGCCGTAGCGGTAATTTACATGAGGCTTATGCATTAGAACGATGCTCTGTAGAAACTTGTAAATCTGTGATTGTTAATGTTCATGATGATGCAGAAACAGTAAAGGTTTTATTGGCACTTGCAACTTATATCAAAAACAAAGAACTGACTAATCCTAATCTGAGATTCATTGTTTCTTTACAAGATAATCAGTATGTAGAGGCGGCTAATATTGCAGGGGAAGGTCGTGCGGCAATTGTTTATGCTAAAGATGCTATTGCCCGAATTATTTCTAACACTTGTCGTCAGCATGGTTTGTCGCAGGTTTTGACTGAATTATTTAATTTTACCGGTAATGAATTATATTTTGAAAAAGTTTCTGAATTAGCAGGAAAAAGTTTTAAAGAAGCAACAATGAGTTTTTCAAATGCGATAGTAGTTGGGTTACAAACAGCCGGTCAGGTTAAGTTAAATCCGCCTATGGATACTGTGATTGGAAAAGATGATGAAATTGTTCTTTTGGAACTGGATGATGGTGCATATAAATATCATCCTGTAAAAATGGTGGATGAGTCAAAAATCTGTAATGATGCAAGCGTTTCTGCAACAGCAAATGACCATTTAATTGTTTTAGGTAGTAATGAAAAATTATCAACCATCCTTGCAGAATATGATAAGTATGTGGAAACTGGCACACATGTGGTTATAGTTGATGATGACTTGGATGAAACAAAATTAGACACATATGATAATTTAGATATTACTGTATGTACTAAACCGGTTACTCGTGAACTTCTCTGTGAATTTATAAACAAAGATGCTAACAACATTTTACTTTTGAATGACGATAGCCAAGATCCGGAAACTTCTGACTCTCAGACTTTATTAAGATTAATTCTTTTGCGTGATATTGCGGACAACGCTGGTTTGGATTTCTCTATAACAACAGAAATGCGTAGCGTGGACAATCAACGATTGGCATCACAGGCAAGAGTAGATGATTTCGTTATAGGTTCTAATTTTGCCAGCTTGATAATGGCACAGATTTCTGAAAATCCAAAGATGCTGCCGTTAATTGATGATTTGCTAGATGAAAGCGGCTCCGAGATGTATATGAAACCTGTTGCCAATTATGTACCTCTTGGAGTGCCAGTTGATTCTTACATGCTTACTGAAAGTGTAGCTCGCAAGGGCGAGATATATCTAGGTTACAGACAAAACGATAATACAAAATCAGATGTGATTGTGAATCCTCAAAAGGATGAAACCATTGTTTTTGGCGAACATGATCAGATTGTTGTTATAGCAGAAAATTAGTTTTCTCATAAATATTTTTCTTATATAAGATTTACATAAGTAAATAGTTATTATAGATACCACTTCTCCTTCAGGGGTTAGGTGGTATCTTTTTTTGCGAATAACTTGTATGATGTGACTTTACGAACAATCGATCTATGCTACACCTCTATATTCCTTCGTTGACTTCTGCCTCCTCTTGTGGTACTGTTTGTGTCGCGAGGAGGTGAAATCAAATGAAAGTGCTTGAAGAATTCTGGTATGGAAATATCAATCCGATGGAAAGACCATTCCAAAGGCAAAGGCAATTCGACAAGGTGTTTAGGCTACTGACCAAAAACGAAGAAGAATTGCTTAAAAATCTAAATGAGCAAGAAAAAGAATTATTTGACAAAGTCAAAGCTTGTTATGACGAGATGATACAAATAACAGAATGTCAAACATTTATAAAGGGATTCAAATTAGGAGCAAGATTCTTTATAGAATGCTTCGAAAATGATGCCGACATATTCGATGAATGAAAATCGAGTGTGTCGGTATTTTTATACCCAAAATGAAAGGATAATATTATGAAGAAGAAAATAATATGTACGGCACTTGCCGCAATGATGCTATTATCTACAACTGTATCGGCGGCACCATGGTGGCTCAGTAAATACCGAGTGACCTTTGAAAACGAACTTGGAATCGTAGGAAATGTAACCTTAACCTTCGCATCGTATGGTGGAAGCTTTATCAGACCAATAACAAAAAGATATGGTGAGAACATCAGCCTTGATAGTTACATTCCAACTAAATACGGATATACATTCAAAGGATGGTACATAGACCCCCGAACAAAGCAAAATCAGGTAACTACATTTAAATTCACAAAGCCTGATGTGGTGTATGCGAAATGGGAAAAGAACCCGGCAGAACCTATAAATCCAAATGATGAAATTATGTCAAAAGACACATGCTACCTCACAGATGAAGAAACAAAAATACGAAATGAAATCATAGAAGAAAAGAGTAAGGCATACATAGAAGGCTTTGGCTATGTAGCACCAAGCAAAACCAAAACCATCAGCGTAAGTTCAGATGGCGACATAAACAAAATGGTTGGTACAATGGATTAAAATCAAATTTAAGGGCAAATGTAACGGCTGTAACAGCCCGTTGTAGCACAAAACTATTGCAGGTAAGGGTAATTACCCCACCTGCTCTTTTTGTAAGCAAAAACTGCGACATATAAAGCGGTTATAATAAGCACAATAACAATTATAAAAATTTTAATTATTGCGCGTTCGCTGCACTTTTGTTAAAAGTTTGTGACGCGGACAAAAAGGCCTTGACAGACCCCTAGGTTCACGCGCTATAATGATAGCCCAAGAGGAAAATCCTAGCTGAAATATATAAGTTGTTCCTTGAAAATTGAATAGCTTGCACGGTGAGTTATACAACACAGCGAGCGCCAAGACTCCTCTTTTGAGGACGAGCGATTTAACTGTTTGCAAATACGAGGTTATGGTCGAGCAGGACCGAGGCTCAGGAAATGTAACCGAAGGCAAGTGCAAGACTTTTTACACATTTTAAGAAAGGTAGGTAGCCATTATGATTAGTATTCCAATTTGGGAAAAAGCTAATTTGACGTTAGAAGAAGCGGCTGCCTACTCAGGTATCGGAATTCACAAAATTAGAATGTTATCAGGAAAAGCGGAGTGTGACTTCGTCCTTTGGGTAGGCAACAAGCGATTAATCAAGAGACGAAAGTTCGATGAATTTATCGAACGACAATACTCTATCTAACGAGCGGAATTAAACTAAACGGATTACATTGTTTTGATTGACTTTCAAGCATAAGTGTTATATAATCTTATTGCCTGATTGTGCTTCTGTGCGGTGTAATCCGTTGGAAAGGAGCCAATTATGACTAAAACAAGAAATACAAAAAGAAAGGACAGTAACAGAACTGTTCTGAAAAAGGGAGAATCCCAAAGACCGAACGGAACTTATTCGTACCGTTGGACATCGGATGACGGCGAAAGGCATGTCTTCTACGCCCCTACTCTTGACGAGTTGCGTATAAAAGAAGTTGAGCTGGCTTACGACATCCATGACGGCATCAGGACCGAGTGCAGAAACACAACGGTCAATCAGTTGTTTGATTTATGGTGTGATTTAAAGCGTGGCATCAAGGATAATACGCTTCAAAATTACAAGTATATGTATAACACTTTTATAAGACCAAAGTTCGGTTTACAAAAGGTAGTGTGTGTTAAGAAATCGGATGTCAAAAGGTTTTATAATCTTCTGGCAGATGACAGAGTGATGAAAATTGCCACCATCGACACCATACATAATATTTTACATCAAGTATTTGATATGGCGGTGGATGACAATTACATCAGAACAAATCCTACCGAGAAAATGCTGAAAGAGCTGAAGCAATCTCATAACTTTGAAGTTGAGAAAAGAAAGGCTCTCACAGTAGCAGAACAGAATTTGTTTATGGACTTTCTAAAGAGAA
>JAFSCF010000008.1 GCA_017436905.1 Clostridia bacterium
AAAGATATGTAAATAAGCTCGGCAAACGTAAGGATAAGTATTTTAAAACTGTTCAGGAAGCACGAAACTGGTTGTATGACGCAAAGTATGAAGATAAATATAATACTTTTACACCATCTGACATGACCGTAAATGACAGATATGTTCATGTGTCGGATGAGTCACTTTTTAATGCTGTTGAACAATTTGAAATGAATGCTAATACTCGTGTGGGCTGACTGTGGTGTAGAAATGGTGTAAAAATGGTGTAAAAATGGTGTAAAACACTTACTTAAAACCCTCAAAGCCCCTTAAACATAAGGAGATGAAGATAAATATGAAACTTGGTATAGTGGGCTTGCCTAATGTTGGCAAGAGTACACTTTTCAATGCAATCACACAGGCGGGGGCAGAGTCTGCCAACTATCCGTTCTGTACAATCGAGCCTAATGTGGGCGTGGTTGCTGTACCTGATGAAAGATTAAACAAACTCGCAGAGATGTACGAGCCTGAAAAGATTACTCCTGCGATAATTGAGTTTGTTGATATTGCAGGACTTGTGAAAGGCGCAAGCAAAGGCGAGGGGTTAGGAAACAAATTTCTCTCGCATATCCGTGAGGTTGATGCTATTATTCATGTGGTGCGTTGTTTTGAAGATTCAAACATCGTTCACGTAGACGGCGAAATCGGTCCTAAACGTGATATAGAAACAATCAACTTTGAACTTATTTTTGCGGATATAGAACTTATTGACAAACGTATTGACAAAACTGCAAAACTTTTAAAAACAGGCGATAAAAAATATAAGGACGAAATGGCAACCTTGCAGAAGATTAAAGAAAATCTTGAAAACGGTATAACCGCCCGTTCTATAGATTTTACAGACGAAGAAAAGCCGTTCCTTAAAGAACTTGCACTGCTTACCATTAAACCTATAATCTACGCCGCAAACGTATCCGAAGACGATTTTGCAAACGGCATTGAAAATAATGTTATGGTTAAAGAGGTTGAGCAAATTGCCGCTAAAGAAAATTCCGAAGTGCTTCCGATATCTGCAAGAATAGAAGAAGAAGTTGCTCAACTTGACGACGAAGAAAAAGTTATGTTTTTAAACGAACTCGGTATAGAAGAATCCGGTCTTGACAGATTGGTTAAAAAAAGTTACAGCCTTTTAGGTCTTATAAGTTACCTTACCGCCGGTAAGCCTGAGGTAAGGGCGTGGACAATTACAAAAGGTACAAAAGCACCTCAGGCGGCAGGTAAAATCCATACTGATTTTGAAAAAGGTTTTATCCGTGCCGAGGTTGTTGCATATGATGACCTTATGGCTTGCGGAACATACGCAGCCGCACGTGATAAAGGTTTGGTACGTTTAGAGGGTAAAGAATATGTAATGAACGATGGTGATATCGTTCTTTTCAGATTTAATGTATAATAAAACTGCGGAGGTAGACAAAGTGTTAAGAAGAATTTTTGTAGAAAAGAAAAAAGGCTTTGACGTAGAGGCTCAGTCTATCCGTTATGACCTTAAACACAATCTTTTAATCAAAGGTATTGAAGATGTGCGTGTTATAAACAGATACGACTGCGAAGGCCTTTCGGACGAAGAGTACGAAAGAGCGAAAACCACGGTTTTCTCCGAGCCGCCTGTTGATATGTGCTATGACGAAACTATTGATATCCCTGCTAAGGATAAGGTTTTTGCTATGGGGTTGCTTGACGGCCAGTTTGACCAGAGGGCAGACTCGTGTATGCAGTGTATAGAAATCCTTACCGGCGGTAACCGTCCCAATGTAAAGGTTGCTAAGGTTATCGTTATAAGCGGTGACGTTTCTGATGAAGAAGTAAACAAAATCAAAAAATATCTTATCAACCCCGTTGAAAGTTGCGAGGTATCTTTGGACAAGCCGAAAGATTTGTCTGTTGTATTGGATATTCCGCAGACTGTTGCCACAGTTGAGGGCTTTATAGACTTTACTGATGATGAAATGGCAAAATTCTTTAAAGAAACGGGCTTTGCTATGGGATTGGACGATTTGCAACTTTGTCGTGATTATTTCAAAAACACCGAGAAACGCAATCCTACAATCACCGAACTTAAAATGATTGATACTTATTGGTCTGACCACTGCCGTCACACCACTTTCTCTACAAAACTTGAAAACATAGAGTTTAAAGATGGTGCAGAATTTATAGAAAAAACATACGGTGATTATATTGCGGTACGTAAAAAACTTAATCGTACAAAAGATATCTGCCTTATGGACATTGCCACTATTGCAGTTAAAGAACTCAAAAGCCGAGGACTTCTTAAAAACATTGACGAGTCCGAGGAAATTAATGCTTGCAGCATCAGAATAGATGTTGATATTGACGGCAAGGTTGAGCCGTGGCTTCTTATGTTTAAAAACGAAACACATAACCACCCGACCGAGATTGAGCCTTTCGGCGGTGCGGCTACTTGCCTTGGCGGTGCAATCCGTGACCCGCTTTCAGGCAGGTCTTACGTATACTCTGCTATGCGTGTAACCGGCAGCGGTGACGTTCGCCAGAAAGTTGCAGATACTATGGCAAACAAACTCCCACAGAGAAAAATTTCTCAGGGTGCAGCCGCAGGTTATAGTTCATATGGTAACCAGATAGGTCTTGCAACCGGTAAAGTACACGAGATTTATCACCCCGGTTATGTTGCTAAACGTATGGAAATTGGTGCAGTAGTAGGTGCTGCTCCTTGTGAGAATGTACGCAGAGAACGTCCCGCAAAAGGTGACGTTGTAGTTCTTCTCGGCGGAAGAACAGGTCGTGACGGTATCGGCGGTGCAACCGGTTCTTCAAAATCTCATACAGATACATCACTTAAAAGTTGCGGAGCAGAAGTTCAGAAAGGTAATCCGCCTGTTGAACGTAAACTGCAAAGACTTTTCAGAAATAAAGATGTTACAACATTAATCAAACGTTGTAATGACTTCGGTGCCGGCGGTGTATCCGTTGCTATCGGTGAACTTGCAGATGATTTAATTATTAACCTTGACAAAGTACCTAAAAAGTACGAAGGTCTTGACGGAACAGAGATTGCAATATCTGAATCTCAGGAACGTATGGCTTGCGTAGTTGCTGCAGGCGATGTTGATAAATTTATTGAATACGCAAATGCTGAAAACCTTGAAGCAACAGTTGTTGCTGAGGTTACAGACGATATGCGCCTTAAAATGCACTGGAACGGCGCAACAATCGTTGATATAAGCAGAGAATTCTTAAACACCAACGGCGCATCTAAATCTATTGATGTAGTGGTAGAAGCACCTAAGGGTGAGAATTACTTTACACCTGCCACACGTAAAGGTGTAGATGGCATTAAAGAAGTTTTAACAGACTTAAATGGTGCAGGACAGAAAGGCCTTGTTGAAAGATTTGACTCTACCATCGGTGCATATACAGTTCTTATGCCTTTCGGTGGCGAACGTCAGTTGACAGAGCCTGATGCAATGGTTTCTAAATTACCTGTACTTAAAGGCGAAACCACCACTTGCTCTGTAATGTCTTACGGTTATGATCCATACCTTTCATCATGGAGTCCGTATCATGGTGCTGTTTATGCAGTTATCGACTCCGTTTCAAAAATTGTTTCAACTGGTGGCGACTATAAAACTGTTTACCTTACATTCCAGGAATACTTTGAACGCCTTGATGCAGATTCCGTAAAATGGGGCAAACCTTTGTCGGCACTTTTAGGTGCGTTTGACGCTCAGGAAAAACTCGGTCTTGGTTCAATCGGCGGTAAAGACAGTATGTCGGGTACATTTAATGATATAAGCGTACCACCTACATTGGTGTCTTTCGCTATTACCCCTGCTAAAACTGACGATATTATCTCTCCTGAATTTAAAAAGGTTGCAGGCGATATAGTATTTGTAGACTTTGCAAAAGACGAGAACGGTCTGCCTGATTTTGATAATCTTAAAAAGGTATACGATTCAGTTGCAAAACTCATTGCAGATAAAAAAGCAACTGCTGCAAAGGTGTGCGGCAGATTCGGTGCTGCTGAGGCAGTTGCAAATATGTGCTTCGGTAACGGCGTAGGTGCTGAGTTTACTGATGAAACCGGCATTTACGACAGCGCAAACGGCGCATTTGTTCTGCAGATGGCAGAGGATGCTTGTCTTTGCGAACTTGAAGGTTTAAATTATAAAGTAATTGGCAAAACTACACCGGATAGTGCATATATTAAATTTAGCGATGGTAAAATTTCTGTTGATGAAGCAATCGACCTCTGGGGCGGTGTGCTTGAAAAAGTATTCCCCACAAAAGTAGAGCAGGAAGTTAAACCTATTGAAACAGTTTCTTCCAAAGGCTTTACACGTGCAATATATGGTAAAGAAAAGTTTGCTGCACCAAGGGTATTTATTCCCGTATTCCCCGGTACAAACTGCGAATACGATACCGCTCGTGCATTTGAAAAAGCAGGTGCTATAGCAGATGTATTTGTTGTTAACAACTTATCTTCTACACATATTGCAGAGTCGCTTGCAGAAATGGCACGCAGAATTGATAACAGTCAGATAGTTATGATTCCTGGTGGTTTCTCCGGTGGTGACGAGCCTGACGGTTCAGGTAAGTTTATCGCATCTGCATTTAAAAATGCGGCTGTTAAAGACGCAGTTCATAATCTGCTTAAAAACCGTGACGGTCTGATGCTTGGTATCTGTAACGGTTTCCAGGCACTTATAAAACTCGGCTTAGTTCCTTTCGGTGAGATTTGCGACATTGAGGATAACTTCCCCACACTTACATTTAATACAATCAATCGTCACGTGTCTTGTATAGTAAATACACGTATTGCATCTAATAAATCTCCCTGGCTTTCACAGGTAGAGGTGGGCGATGTTCACTCTATAGCAATTTCTCACGGTGAGGGAAGATTTGTTGCTGATGATGCAACTGTTAAACGTCTTATCGAAAACGGACAGATTGCCACTCAGTATGTTGACTTAAACGGCAATGCAAGTATGGATATATCTGTTAACCCCAACGGCTCTGTGCTTTCTATTGAGGGTATCACAAGCCCCGATGGCAGAGTATTGGGTAAGATGGGACACTCCGAGCGTTTTGGTAATAGCCTTTATAAAAATATTCCCGGTAACAAAGATCAGAAACTTTTTGAATCGGGCGTAAAATACTTTAAATAAGACTAAATAAGCGAAAAACGGAGAAATCAGGAGATAATTGGATTTATCTCCTGATTTTGGCGGATAGTCAAAGTTGCAATAAAATCTTTATAAGAGTAATATATATTTTAATAATTAGCACTCGCTTGACGAGAGTGCTAAAAACAGGAGGTAATTTTAAATGACAATCAAGCCATTGGCAGACAGAGTAGTAATTAAAATGACAGAAGCAGAAGATACCACCAAGAGCGGTATTATATTGGCTGCTAACGCTAAGGAAAAACCACAGATTGCTGAAGTTGTGGCAGTAGGTCCCGGCGGTGTGGTAGACGGCAAAGAAATTAAAATGGAAGTTAAAGTTGGCGATAAGGTTCTTATCAACAAATATGCCGGCACAGAAGTTAAAGTTGACGGCGAAGAAAGCATTATTGTTCGCCAGAGCGATATTTTAGCAATAGTAGAGTAATTTTGGAGGTAGATAAACATGGCAAAACAGATTAAATATGGCGAGGAAGCACGCCGTGCATTACAGACAGGTATCGACGCACTTGCAGATACTGTTAAAATTACATTAGGCCCTAAAGGCAGAAACGTTGTTCTTGATAAAAAATTCGGCGCTCCGTTAATCACTAACGACGGTGTTACAATCGCAAAAGAGATTGAACTGGAAGACCCGTTTGAAAATATGGGTGCACAACTTATTAAAGAAGTTGCAACCAAAACAAACGATGTGGCAGGTGACGGTACAACCACCGCTACACTTTTAGCGCAGGCACTTATTCACGAGGGTATCAAAAATGTTACCGCAGGCGCTAACCCCATGATAGTAAGAAAAGGTATGAAAGCCGCTGTTGATGCTGCTGTTGAATACATTGCAAGCAAAAGTAAAAAAGTAAGCGGTAAAGAAGATATAGCAACAGTTGCTGCTGTATCTGCCGCTGACGAGCACGTTGGAACACTCATTGCTGACGCTATGGAAAAAGTTACAAGCGACGGCGTTATCACAGTTGAAGAGTCAAAAACTGCTGAAACATACTGCGATGTAGTAGAGGGTATGCAGTTTGATCGTGGTTACATTTCACCTTACATGGCAACAGATACAGATAAAATGGAAGCAATCATTGATGACGCTTACATTCTTATCACAGACAAAAAGATTTCAAACATCCAGGAAATTCTTCCTTTGCTTGAGCAGATTGTTCAGCAGGGAAAAAAACTCGTTATCATTGCAGAAGATGTTGAGGGCGAGGCTTTGGCAACACTTCTCGTTAACCGTTTAAGAGGTACATTTACCTGTGTTGCTGTTAAAGCCCCCGGCTTTGGCGACAGAAGAAAAGAAATGCTTCAGGATATCGCTATTCTTACAGGTGGTACAGTAGTTACTGAAGATTTAGGTCTTGACCTTAAAGAGGCTACAGTTGATATGCTTGGCCGTGCTAAACAGGTAAAAGTACAGAAAGAGAATACTATAATCGTGGACGGTGCCGGCGATAAAGATGCTATTGCAGACCGTGCTAACCAGATTAAAGCACAACTCGCTGAAACAACAAGCGAGTTTGATAAAGAAAAACTTCAGGAACGTCTTGCTAAAATTTCAGGCGGTGTTGCAGTTATCAAAGTAGGTGCTGCTACTGAAACTGAAATGAAAGAAATGAAACTCCGCATTGAAGACGCTCTTGCCGCTACTAAGGCTGCTGTTGAAGAGGGTATCGTTGCAGGCGGCGGTACATCTTATATCAACGCAATCGGTGCAGTTGAAAAACTGCTCGACACCACAACAGGTGATGAAAAAACAGGTGTTCAGATTGTATTGAAAGCACTCGAAGCACCCGTTATGCAGATTGCTGCAAATGCAGGTCTTGAAGGCGCTGTAATTGTTGATAAAGTTAAAGCAAGCGATGATGCTATCGGCTATAACGCATTGAAAGATGAATATACCGATATGTTTGCAGCAGGTATTGTAGACCCTGCTAAAGTTACAAGAAGCGCTCTCCAGAACGCAGCAAGTGTTGCTGCTACAGTTTTAACAACTGAAAGCCTTGTAACAGATATCCCTGAGGAAAATCCTGCTCCTATGGGTGCACCCGGCGCAGGCATGGGAATGTATTAATTTTTAAATAACTATTGTTAAAAAGGCTGTTTTGCTGTCGTCAAAACAGCCTTTTTGTTGTGCTATCAGCCAAATTATATTCACATATGTTGCCTTTTTATTTTTTTTGTGTTATTATTTTATATATTAAAATGGGGGGTGGTTCCCATATCAATATTTGCAATTTCTGACTTGCATTTATCTACCAATACAGATAAATCTATGGAGGTTTTTGGAGATAAGTGGACAGATTATATGAATCGTATCAGCGATAACTGGAATCGCCTTATAGGAAAGGACGATACCATAATTATAGGTGGAGATATCTCATGGGAGATGAAACTTGAAGATTGTGTAAGCGATTTTAAGTATATTAATTCTCTTCCGGGCAGAAAAATCATATCCAAAGGCAACCACGACTATTGGTGGGAAACTTCTGCGAAACATAAATCATTTTTAGAAAGTAACGGTTTTTCAAACATAGACTTTATATATAATAATGCTTTTAAAGTTCAAGATATCGCCGTATGCGGAACTCGTTGGTGGAATGATCCATCTGCAGACGGATTTAGTGATGAGGATTTGAAAATTTACAATCACGAATTAATACGTCTTGAAAATTCGCTTAAAGAGGCTTGTAAACTTGAGTGTGATAAAAAACTTGTTGTGTTGCATTATCCTCCGTTTACGGTGGACGGATTTGTAAATAAAGATATTGCTGAACTTTTTAAGTGTTATTCAGTAGATGAGTGTGTCTATGGTCACTTACACGGATTGGGACTTAAAAATGCTGTGGAAGGCGTATTTTTTGGCATTAATTACCGTTTAACATCAGCAGATTTTTTGAATTTTACACCTATTGAAATAAAAATTTAAAAAATTTTAAAAAAAGGGTGGAATTTTCTATATTTTTTTGATATAATGTTATGCTGAATGGTAGATTACCTAAATTTTACCTAAAATATGAAATTTTATATATTAAGGAGCAAAAGAGATGAAATTAGTAAAGAAAGAAGCAACAGAGAAAAACACAGTAAAACTTACTATCAGTATTGATAAGGAAGTTTTCAACGAGGGTATTAACAAGGCATACAAAAAACTTGTTAAAAATATCAATATCCCCGGTTTTAGAAAGGGTAAAGCACCCAGAGCAATTATCGAGAAATACTACGGCGAGGCAGTTTTCTATGAAGATGCTGTAAACGAAGTATGCCCCGATGCTTACGAGGCTGCTGTTAAAGAGGCAGGTATTGAGCCCGTTGACAGACCTGAGATTGACATTGAGTCTATCGGGAAAGGTGAAGACCTCGTTATCACTGCAGTTGTAACTGTAAAACCTGAAGTTAAACTCGGTGAGTATAAAGGTGTATCTGTAGAAAAAACTGTTTATGCAACTACAGACGAAGATGTAGAAAGAGAAATCGAATCAACACGTGAAAAGAACTCAAGAATGATCACTGTTGAAGACCGTGCCGTTAAAGCAGGTGACTTTACAACGATCGATTTTGAGGGCTTTGTTGACGGCGTTGCATTTGAAGGCGGCAAAGGCGAGGATTATCCTTTAGAGATTGGCAGTGGTCAGTTTATCCCCGGTTTTGAGGAAGAACTCATCGGTGCTGAGATCGGTAAAGAAACAGATGTAAATGTTACTTTCCCCGAAGAGTACCATGCAGAAGAACTCAAAGGCAAACCCGCTGTATTTAAAGTAACTGTTAAAGAAATCAAAGTTAAAGAACTTCCCGAACTCGATGATGAGTTTGCTAAAGATAACGGCTTTGATACTCTTGATGAATACAAAGCATCTATTAAAGAGAAACTTGATAAATCTAACGAAGAGAGAACAACTGTTGAATTCCAGAATGCAGTTATCGAAGCAGTTGCAGATAATTGTGAAATTGATATCCCCGATTGCATGGTTGAACAGCAGATTGAAACTATCGCAAGAGATTTCGATTACCGTCTGCAGGCTCAGGGCCTCAATCTTGAAAGATATATGCAGCTTACAGGTATGACAATGGACGCTTTCAAAGAGCAGTTTAAAGAGCAGGCTGCATCTCAGGTTAAATGCAACCTCGTTTTAGAGGCAATTGCTGCTGCAGAAAAAATCGAAGCAACTGATGAAGATGTTGATAAAGAAATCGAAAAAATGGCAACAATGTATAATATGGAAGCAGATAAGGTAAAATCTTTCTTGGGCGATGCTGAGATGGAAAGCATGAAAAAAGACCTCTGCTCACGCAAAGCAGTTGAACTTATTGCTGACGCTGCTAAGGCTAAAAAGCCCGCTGCAAAGAAAGCAACCACTAAGAAAGAAACAGCAGATAAAGAAGAAAAAGCGCCGGCTAAAAAGACAACTGCTGCTAAGAAAACCACTACAGCAAAGAAGACAACAACTAAGAAAGAAACAGAAGAAAAAGCACCGGCAAAAAAGACAACCGCTGCTAAAAAAACCACTACAACCAAAAAGACAACAACCAAGAAAGCAGCAAACAAGGAGGAATAATTAATGAGTTTAGTACCGATGGTCATTGAGCAAACTGCAAGAGGAGAGCGTTCGTTTGATATTTACTCACGTCTTTTAAAAGACAGAATTATCTTTTTAAGCGATGAAGTTAACGATGTAACCGCAAGCCTTGTTGTGGCACAGATGCTTTTCTTAGAAGCAGAAGACCCGGATAAAGACATTAATTTCTACATTAACAGCCCCGGAGGCTCTATTACCTCCGGTATGGCTATTTACGATACCATGCAGTATATAAAATGCGACGTATCTACCATTTGTATCGGTCTGGCGGCGTCTATGGGCTCGTTTTTGCTCTGCGCCGGCACAAAGGGCAAAAGAATTGCCTTGCCAAACAGCGAAATTATGATTCACCAGCCGCTTTTGGGCGGTTTGCAGGGTCAGGCAACCGATATTAAAATTCATGCTGATCATATTGTATCTACCAGAGAAAAACTTAACAGAATTCTCTCTGAACGTACAGGTCAGCCGATTGAAAAAATTCAGGCAGATACAGAGCGCGATAATTTCATGACTGCTCAGCAGGCATTGGAATACGGAATTATTGATAAAGTTTTGGAGAAAAGAGCATAATACAGATTTGATTTTAAATTTTTCGTAGAGGTGTATTGATGAGTAATGAAAAAATGCACTCTGATAAGTGCTCATTTTGCGGCAGACCTGCCGAGCAGGTTGAAGGTATGGTTGCCGGTCCTAATGTTAATATCTGCAATGAGTGTATCGCACTTTGTAATGATATTTTAGCCAATCAGTACGTAGGCGAAAGTGAACCTGTAGAGTTTGGCGATTTGCCAAAACCTATGGAGATTAAACAAATTCTTGACCAGTATGTAATCGGTCAGGATAAAGCAAAAAAAAGCCTGGCGGTGGCTGTTTACAATCATTATAAAAGAATTCATATGCCGCAGGACGACGATGTGGAAATCCAAAAGAGTAACGTGCTTTTATTAGGACCCACCGGTTGCGGAAAAACTTTGCTTGCACAAACACTGGCAAAAATTTTAGACGTACCTTTTGCAATAGCAGATGCAACCTCGCTTACTGAGGCAGGCTATGTGGGAGAGGACGTTGAAAATATTCTTTTAAAACTTATTCAGGCGGCAGACTATGATATTGAACGTGCCGAAAGAGGTATAATTTATATCGACGAAATCGATAAAATTACCAGAAAAAGTGAAAACCCGTCTATTACACGTGATGTAAGCGGTGAAGGCGTTCAGCAGGCACTTTTAAAGATTTTAGAAGGTACTGTTGCGTCAGTTCCCCCGCAGGGTGGACGTAAGCACCCGCAGCAGGAGTTTATACAGATAGACACAACAAACATTTTGTTTATCTGCGGTGGTGCATTTGACGGACTTGAAAAAATCATTGAAAACAGAGTTGGTAAAAAGAGTATGGGCTTTGGCGCTGAAGTTAAGTCTAAGAAAGATATCAGTAAAACAGATATCTACGGTGAACTTCAGCCTCAGGATTTACTCAAATTCGGTCTTATTCCCGAGTTTATCGGCAGACTCTCTGTGGTTGTCTCACTTTCATCTCTTGACAGAGATGCGCTGATAAAAATTCTTACCGAACCTAAAAACGCATTGCTTAAACAGTATGCTAAACTCTTTGCGTGCGAAGATGTTGAACTTGAATTTTCGAAGGAAGCACTTGAAGCCGTGGCAGATAAAGCCATTGAACGTCACACAGGTGCAAGGGGACTGCGCTCTATTATGGAAGAGGTTATGGGCGATATAATGTTTACCGTTCCATCGCAGGAGAATATCGTAAAATGCGTTATAGATAAAAAATGCGTTACTGAAGGCTTAGAACCTGCTTTGTATACCAGAAAAGATTTAAAAAAACTGGAAGAAAAACCCAATGAACTGCCGGCATAATTGATTGTATAATCTGAATCACTCTTGTTAATAATAGTTAGTGAAAAGGAGTGATAAAGATGAACGATAAGATTAAAGGTATTAAATGCGTTGCTGAAAAATGCAAATATCACACCGCTGATGACTGTTGTACCGCAAGTGAAATTATGGTGGCAAATCAGTCTGCATGCACAAGTTGCGAAACAGAGTGCAAAACATTTATTCCAAAAGACTAATAAAAATTAAAAGTTATTAAAAGATTTGCTTAAAACGAAAAACCGCCTTTTTAAGGCGGTTTTTTAATTGACTTTGTATAAAAACGGTGTTACAATCAAACTGTATCATTAAATACATATAAAGGGGTACTTTCTATGAAAAAAATTTACAATGCATTAGAATATGTTCATAGTATTAGTGGTGAGCCGGCTATGAAATATGACGGTAAGCAGGATTTTGCCGAGTGGCAGAAAAAGGCTAAAGTTAAACTTACTGAACTTTTAGGTTTGCCTTTTGAAAAATGTGATGATTTATTTGAAATTAAAGAAACTGTAAAAAAAGACGGATATACTCAGATAAATTTTGAGTTTCAGAGTGAAAAAGGTTTCTTTGTTCCGTGTGGTTTGTTAGTTCCTGATAATATGGAAAAACCTCTTCCTGTTGTTATCTGTTTGCAGGGACATTCTACAGGTATGCACATTTCTCTCGGTATAGAAAAATTTGAAAATGACTCCAAAACTATTGCAGGCGGTAGAGATTTTGCCGTTAGAGCAGTTAAAGAAGGTTTTTGTGCTATTGCTCTTGACCAGAGATATATGGGGGCAACCGGACAGAGCGAAGAGGGAAAACCTTCGTGTCTTGCAGATAATACAGCAATGGCAACACTTTTACTCGGCAGGACTGCTATTGGTGAAAGAGTATGGGATGTAGAAAGACTTATAGATGTAATAGAAAAACATCTTACAGAGTATATTGATACTGATAAAATTATACTTATGGGAAATTCAGGCGGCGGAACGGCAACTTTTTATACCTCGTGCCTTGAAGACAGAATACATATGTCTATTCCGTCCTGTGCCGTATGCACTTATGAAGATTCCATTATGGCGATGTATCATTGCCCGTGCAACTTTGTGCCCGGCGTAAGGAAGTATTTCAATATGGGCGACCTCGGCTGCCTTATTGCACCAAAAAAACTTATTGTTGTGTGCGGTAAAGATGATTATATTTTCCCGCTTGAAGGCGTTAAGAAAAGTTTTGATATCATTAAAAGCGCATACGATACCAACGGTCTTGGCGATATTTGCCATCTGGTTATCGGCGATGGGGGGCATCAGTTCTATCCTGACCAGGCTTGGCCTATTGCGCACAGTATGCTTGATTAATAATATAAATAAAAAAAATTAAAAAAACTATTGACAAAGTGGCTTTCTCCTGCTATAATAACATATGTAATTGACGTGCGGGAGTGGCTCAGTGGTAGAGCGTCACCTTGCCAAGGTGAACGTCGCGAGTTCGAATCTCGTCTTCCGCTCTTGAAAAACCTCGTTCTTGTGAACGAGGTTTTTTGTTTACATATATACCAGAGGTGAACTTTAGTGGACGAACTTATAAAAAGAATAAATGAATTGTATGCCAAATCGAAAGGCGAGGGCTTAACCGATGCCGAAAAAGCCGAGCAGGCGGAATTAAGACAAAAATATATAAAAGCATTCCGTCAGGGTATGGCAAATACAATGGAAAACGTTTATATTGTTGATGAAAACGGCAATAAGAAAAAAGTAGAAAAGAGAAAATAATATATGCAAAGAATTTTAAGTTATATGCGTCGTGCCGTTGACGACTATGGTATGATAGAAGACGGAGAAAAAATAGCCGTTGGTGTATCCGGCGGTAAAGACAGCGTAACTATGCTCATGGCTTTGGCTGCACTTAGAAGATTTTATCCTAAAAAGTTTGAACTTGAGGCAATCACGCTTGATATGGGATTTGACGGTGCTGATTTTTCGCCTATAGCCCATTTGTGTGCTGAATTGGGAGTTAACTATACACTTGTGAAAACGGATATTAAAGCAGTGGTTTTTGACATCAGAAAAGAAACCAATCCTTGTGCATTGTGTGCTAAAATGCGAAAAGGTGCACTTAATGAAAAAGCGCTTGAACTTGGCTGCAAAAAAGTTGCGCTCGGCCATCATAACGAAGATGTTATAGAAACATTTTTTTTAAGCCTTTTTTATGAGGGCAGACTCAACTGCTTTTCGCCCGTTACATATCTTGACCGCAAGGGCGTTACCCTTATAAGACCGCTTGTATATGCACCTGAAAAACTTGTAAAATCCTTTGCTAATGCGAATAATATACCTATTGTTAAAAATCCGTGTCCTGCAGACGGCAATACAAAGCGTGAGAAAATGAAAGAATTTGTACTGCAACAACATACCGAGGATAAAGGATTTAAAGAACGTGTGTTCGGTGCAGTTGTGCGTGGACTTGACGGTTGGAAATTAAACGGAGAATAATATGAACTATATGGAACTTGCCTTTGAGCAGGCAAAAAAAGCGTATGAAATGGGCGAAGTGCCCGTAGGTGCGGTTGTTGTTAAAGATATGAAGGTTATATCTTTGGCACATAACCTTACCGAAACCCAAAACGACCCTACAGCACATGCAGAGATTGTGGCAATCCGCCGTGCGTGCGAAGTGCTTGGAACGCCACGGCTTACAGGGTGTGATTTGTATGTTACGCTTGAGCCGTGTGCCATGTGTACGGGCGCAATTATAAATGCACGTATACGAGGTCTTTATATAGGCGCTATGGATAAAAAGGCAGGGTGTTGCGGTTCGGTTAAAGACCTTGTAACAAAGCAGTATTTTAACCATAAAACAGATGTATATTACGGCTTGATGGAAGACGAATGTTCACGCATATTAACGGAATTTTTTAAAGAGAGAAGATAAAAACGCAGACTCATAAGAGTCTGCGTTTTAAGTTTACATTATTTCAAAAATACTTCAATTACCGGAACTTCGCAGTTTGGCTTTGGTGTTGGCAGTCGGAAGTCTACCATGTCGTCATAGAAGTTTATGTGATTGCTTATAGTTTCTATGTGCCCCTCGGTATATAAAACTTCGCTACCGTCGTGTAGGAACTGAGCGTATTCTATTTTGCCGGCAAGATTGCGCATACAAAGGTGAGCAAACGGGTATTCGCAAAGGTGAATGTAAAGTCTTTTTCCGTCTTCACTTTGTGTTAAGCGGCATCCCGTCGGTGCGGTAAACTCAGGCTCTGCCATTGTGCAACCATATATTGAACGTGAATTGTACTTCATCCAGTCTGCATATACTTTCAATGCATTTTCTGTGCGGTAGTCAAGATAACCTCTTGATGTAGGACCGACGTTCATAATAAAGTTTCCGCCAAAACTTACGGTAGTAACAAGCATACGGATAAGTGTGTCGGCAGATTTCCACGACTGCTCATCTCTGTTGTATGCCCAAGAGCCTGAAAGTGTATGGCAGGCTTCCCACAGAACTAACTCTCCGGTTTCTTCATGACGAGGCCACTCTTGCATCTGGAACTGTTCAGGGGTTATAATGTCCTGCTCAATTCCTGTTCTGTTATCGATAATAATACCCGGCTGAAGTTTGCGTGTTAATTCTATAAGTTTTTCAGCCTCCCAATCTTCTTTGCCTTTGCCGATGGGGAAGGGAGTATTAATATCTCTCGGTGGGCCTATGTATGAAAAATCGTACCACACAATGTCTATTTTGCCATAGTTGGTTAAAAGTTCTTCCACCTGATTGCGCATATATTGAGCATACTTTTTCATATCACGTTTTGCATTTATTTCTTTTGCGTTATCGTCGTATCTGCGTGGGTGAAAGCGGTCTAAGGTGAATTCCGGATGATGCCAGTCAACCAGCGAATAGTAAAGACCTACCCTTATACCCTCAGCACGGAAAGCATCGGCATATTCTTTTATAAGGTCACGTCCGCAAGGTGTGTTGGTTGATTTATAATCTGTATATTTGGAGTCAAACAAGCAAAAACCGTCGTGGTGTTTGGCTGTCATAACCACATATTTCATACCTGCGGCTTTTGCCATTTTAGCCCATTTGGCAGGGCAGTAAAGGTCAGGATTAAAATTATTGAAATATCTGTCGTAAGTTTCTTCGGCAAGGCACTGGTCAGATTTAATCCATTCGCAGCCGTGCTCTAAAATTCCGCTGCTGCGTGATGCCATGGAATAAATTCCGAAATGTATAAACATACCAAATCTGTCGTGAACATACCAGGCGGTATCACCGGGAGTTTTTCGTGTAACGTAACTTGACATATGTAAATCTCCTTTAAATAATATCAAATTAAGTGTAGCATAATTTTACAAAAATGTAAAGGTAAAGTATAATCAGTAATTTGATAAAGCATCAAATATTTGCTCTAAGTTTTCTTCGGAGTATTCAATCTCGCTGCTGTAAGCGCGTGCAATTTCTGCTAAGCCTTCTAAATCTTTAATTCCATTGGCTGAGCATATGGCAATAATAAGTTTATCGCAAAGTATTGCAAACGCTAATCTTTCATAAATTCTGCCGTCGTAGAGGCCCTCTGCCATATGGCGATAAACAAAATATATAAGTAACTGCTCTCTGGCAATTTCCCATTCGTGAGAAGTGTAATTTTTAAAATCCACTTCGTTTAAAAATAAAAGTTTGTTTATATGGGTGTCCCATTGGGTATCGAGCCGTTCAAGTTTTTTAAGGAATGATGCCCATTGGCTGAGAGTAAAATCGGGTAATTTGATTTTGTATTCTTTCGATAATTCTGCTATTCTTTCGTTTACTGTTAAATCTCTGTTTTGCAATATCGTATATACTTTTTCCCGTTCTGCGAAAAAAGAATCTTCTTCCATATTGTATATCTCGTCGCCGTCTTTTAGTAATACAAAATTGGTCTTTTCCTGCTTTGTAATTATAAGTTCAGCCGCCGCCTCACAGCATAAGCCTAAGCCGATTTCCTCTCGGGAGTCAAAAAAGTTGCGGTAGCGGGGGTGGTCTGTGCATATCTGGCACAGATGGTCTTCGCCAAGGTTTATTATAATATCGCAAAGATTATGGTTATTCAAAAACGGGCAGCGTTGGTGGTCTGCTAAAACAAAATGGGGTGTATCATTTGTATCGATATTTTCATATAACTTTTTGCCAAATTCGTCGCCTGTTGCTTTATATTTAGCATATGTATCTTCGTCTATATCAATTTCCCAGCCGATACAGCAGTTATGCT
>JAFSCF010000009.1 GCA_017436905.1 Clostridia bacterium
CCCTTATTCTTGGGGTACTGCTGTTAACGTACAGATGATGGCATTCGGTAACATGGGCGATGACTGCGGTACCGGTGTTGCATTTACACGTGACCCCGCTACAGGTGAACCCGGACTTATGGGCGAGTTCCTTGTAAACGCACAGGGTGAAGACGTTGTTGCCGGTGTTCGTACACCTATGCCTATCAAAGAGATGGCAGATAAATTCCCTGCTGCATTTGAAGAGTTCAACAAGGTTTGCAAAATCCTTGAAGACCACTACAGAGATATGCAGGATATGGAGTTCACAATCGAAAACAACAAACTGTTTATGCTCCAGACAAGAAACGGTAAGAGAACTGCTAAAGCAGCGCTCAAAATCGCTTGTGACTTAGTTGACGAGGGTATGATAGATACAAAACAGGCTGTTGCTATGATCGACCCAAGAAACCTTGATACACTTCTGCATCCCCAGTTTGACGCTAAAGCATTAAAGGCTGCTACTCCTGTTGGCAGAGGTCTTGGCGCATCTCCCGGTGCTGCTTGCGGTAAAGTAGTATTTACTGCTGAAGATGCTGAAGCATGGAATGCAAAAGGCGAAAAAGTTGTACTTGTTCGTCTTGAAACATCACCCGAAGATATCACCGGTATGAAAGCATCTCAGGGTATCTTAACTGTTCGTGGCGGTATGACATCTCACGCAGCGGTTGTTGCTCGTGGTATGGGTACATGCTGTGTATCCGGTTGCGGTGATATCAACATGGACGAAGAAAATAAAAAATTCACACTCGCAGGTAAAACATATGTTGAGGGTGATTATATTTCAATAGACGGTTCTACAGGTAATATCTACGACGGTATTATCCCCACAGTTCCCGCTGAGATTGCCGGCGAGTTCGGCAGAATCATGGCTTGGGCTGATGAGTTCAGAACACTTAAAGTAAGAACAAACGCAGATACACCTGCTGATGCTAAACGTGCACGTGAACTCGGTGCTGAAGGTATTGGCCTTTGCCGTACAGAGCACATGTTCTTCGAGGCTGAAAGAATTGCTGCTTTCCGTGAAATGATCTGCTCTGATACAGTTGAAGAGAGAGAAGCAGCACTTGAAAAGATTCTGCCTTATCAGCAGAACGACTTTGAGGCTCTTTACGAAGCACTTGAAGGTTGCCCTGTAACTATCCGCTTCTTAGACCCACCACTTCACGAATTCGTTCCTACAGAAGAGGCTGACATCAAAGCACTTGCTGATGCTCAGGGTAAATCTGTTGAAGATATTAAGGCAATCATAGCTTCTCTGCACGAGTTTAACCCAATGATGGGTCACCGTGGTCTCCGTCTTGCAGTAACATATCCTGAAATTGCAAAGATGCAGACAAAAGCAGTTATCCGTGCGGCTATCAATGTTCAGAAAGCACACGCTGACTGGAATATAGTTCCCGAAATTATGATTCCTCTCTCATGTGAAGTTAAGGAATTGAAATATGTTAAAGATATCGTTGTGGCAACTGCTGATGCAGAAATCGCTGCAGCAGGTGCTGACCTCAAATATGAAGTTGGTACAATGATTGAAATCCCACGTGCAGCACTTACTGCTGACGAAATTGCTAAAGAGGCTGAGTTCTTCTGCTTCGGTACAAACGACCTTACACAGATGACATACGGTTTCTCACGTGATGACGCTGGTAAATTCCTCGATGCTTACTATGACGCTAAAATCTTCGAGAACGATCCTTTCGCTAAACTCGACCAGACAGGCGTTGGTAAGTTGATGGAAATGGCTGTTACTATGGGTAAAAAGGTTCGTCCCGAAATGCACTGCGGTATCTGCGGTGAGCACGGCGGTGACCCTGTATCTGTAGAATTCTGCCACGAGATTGGTCTGGACTATGTATCCTGCTCGCCTTTCCGTGTGCCGATTGCACGCCTTGCAGCAGCGCAGGCAGCAATTAAATCAGCGAAATAATTTAAAAACTAATATTAAATGCTGAGTTTAAGAGGCGCATTAAAATTATGGTGTATACACCTGATTTTGGTGCGCCTTTTTAAATTTTATCATAAGGAGTAGATTGATATGGATAAACTTGCTTTTTTTTTCATTGATGATGTAATCTGGACTTTAAGAGATATAACCCGTCAAAAGCCAAAATCAATTTTTGATAATCCGTTTATGAAGGTTTTAAAGAAAGCACATGATGAATATGGGCTGACTGTTCAACTCAATTTGTTTTACAGAACTGACTTTGCGTATGGTGATGATGAATTTGCTCTATCTGAAGTTCCTGATACATATAAAGCGGAATTTGAAGAGGCATCAGATTGGCTACGATTTTCTTTTCATTCTAAGCAGGAATTTCCTGATTACCCCTATGTTAATGCTTCTTATGAAGATGTTAAAAAAAATTGCGAAACAATTTTTAATGAAATCAGACGATTTGCGGGCGAAAAATCAATAGGTTATGCAGTTGTACCACATTGGCTGCCAATCAGTAAAGAAGGTTGTCGTGCGCTTGCAGATTGTGGCGTTAAATTTATTAGTCCAAGTGTGGGCATAAGAACAGAATTTAATGGCGATGATAATATTCTTCCTTTTGGTCATGCGGCGCGTTTAAGGCAAAACCGAAAACCTGAAACAATGCTTTTTACAAGGCGAAATACTGATGCAAGCATTGCTTCATCAATTTGTGCTTACAACCATATCAGCGACGAACAATATGAAACTATTTTTGGAAAAAACAATTCAATTAAAGATGAAGAAACAGGAGTAAGATTCAGAAGTTTTTCCGGCGGTCCATGTTTAAATCATTTTGAAACTATAAAAGAAATTGAAGAAAGATTAATTCCGCTTTTAGGAAACGAGTTTGTAGGTTTTGCAAATCATGAGCAATACTTCTATCCCGAGCACTTTGCATATCAGCCAAATTACGCAGATAAAATTTATTTTGCTGCCAAACTTTTGCACGATAATGGTTATCGATTTATTACTGCCGATGAAATGAAATAATAAGGAAGTGCTTATTGTGGTAAGTTTAACTAAAAAAGAAAAAATGAGTTATCTTGCTTTTGCAGCGTGTTTTATAGCATATGTTATAACCGCTTTGTCGCGAAACACATATACCGCTGCTATCGCTGCACTTGTTGAAGAAAATATCATTTCAAAACCGAATGCAGGAACTATAAATGCGCTGTTTAATCTGTTTTATGGCACTTCTCAGATAATCGGCGGATTTGTGTCAGACAAAATTTCGCCTTTTAAAATTATCATTATCGGGCTGTTTGGTTCGGTAATTGCTAATATGATAATGGCGCTTTCTCAAGGAACGTTTTGGATTATGGCTATTGGATGGAGCATAAGCGGAATTGCGTTATTTGGTATGTGGCCGTCTATAATAAGAATAATATTTAATTACATAACAGACGATTTTATCAAAAAAGCAAGACTATTTATTCCACATGGTCTGGCGGTAGGAACGCTCTTGAGTTATCTTGTGTCATCGGTTATTTTAAACCATTTCAACTGGTCAGGACTTTTTTGGTTTTCAGTAATTATGCTTACGCTGACATTGATATTCTTTTGTATTTCATCATCAAAGGTCAAAAATTATCCGGTCATTCGCGAACAAGTGAAATCAGATAATAAAACAGTCGATAGTAAATCTCTTGTTGGGATGCTTAAAATACTTGTTACAAGCGGATTCTTTATAATAGCAATTACCGGTATAATACGTGGATTTGTATCGGGAATAAAAAGTTGGGTACCGACTATAGTAATGGAACTTTACGGAGTTTCGCCGGGCTTTGGGAATCTTCTTGCAACAATACTTTTAATAGTAAGTTTGCTTGCTGTTTTTGTGGTCGGATTTATATATCCTAAACGCTGCAAAAATTTATGCAACGCACTTGCATTGCTTATGGCTTTGCCTGTCCCGTTTTTGCTGATACTTACCTCTGTGGGTAAGATTAATATGTGGACAGCGATTATACTGTTTGCTGTTGTTGAAACGTTTGCAAATTCTGCGGGTCAATTATATAATGTTGAGGTTTCAATGTCGTACTCACGTTATAATATGACCGGTACAATCGCTGGATTGTTCAACGCACTTTTGTGTCTTGGTGGAGTTATTACAAGTTATGCTTACGGAGTTTTAGGAGAACATTTTGGCTGGAATATCACAATTTTGTGTTTAGCAGTTGCTGCGGTAGCAGCAGTGATACTTTTACTTATAACAAACCCTATGTGGAAAAAAGTTATATATGATAAAGGAGAGTGTCATAATGAATAAAATAATTGCAGCAGTGAAAAATGAAGAAGATTTTGAAAAAGCCGTTACATCTTCAGTAGACACTATATTTTTGCTTGCATCAGATATTTTTACATTAAAAAATAAAATAGACGAGGCACACAAAAAAGGAAAAAAGATATTTGTTTATTTTGATTTTATAAATGGTCTTGGAAAAGATAAATTTGGTATCAAATATATTAAAAATATTGCTCCTGATGGCATCATCAGCGTTAAACCTAATATTATCCGTCAATGCGTTGATATGGATATAGTAAGTATACAGCGATTTTTTGTAGTAGACTCAAAAGCAATTGATACTGCTTTTTAAATGATTGACTCTGTAAAACCCGATATGATTGAGATTATGCCGGGCATTGCATATAAAGCAATCAGTGCATTTGCAGAAAAGCTCTCCATCCCTGTTATTGCGGGCGGGCTGGTTCAAACATCACAAGAGGTAGAGGAAGCAATCAAACATGGTGCTGAGGCTATATCTACCGGTAATACAAAACTTTGGTGATTATATAACAAGTAATGCATTGGAGTGATAATTATGAGACTTAAAGACAAAAAACTGTTTTTACTTGATATGGATGGAACTATATATCTTGGTGATGACCTTTTTGATGGTACATTGGATTTTTTGAGCAGGGTTAAAGAAAACGGCGGCAGATATATGTTTCTTACGAACAATTCTTCAAAAAGCGTAGATAAATATATAGATAAAATGAATTGTTTAGGTATAGAAACTACAGTTGATGATTATTTTACATCTGCTCAGGCAACTTTGGACTATCTGGCAAATACCGATTATAAAAAGATATATTGCCTCGGCACAAAATCTCTTTGTGAGGAATTTACAAAGGGCGGATATAATGTTGTAACAGATGTAGAGGAAGGCATTGACTGTCTTGTTATGGGGAATGACCAGGAATTAACCTTTAAAAAACTTGAAGACGCCTGCATTTTGTTGGGCAAAGATATTGCGTATATTGCTACCAATCCTGACTATGTCTGCCCAATGTCGTATGGATATGCTCCTGATTGCGGCTGCTTTGCTATAATGCTGGAGTACGCAACCGGCAGAAAACCGTATTTTATAGGTAAACCTCAGCCGGATATGGTATACAGTGCTATGAAACTTGCCGACTGCACCCCTGAAGAAACTGTGCTTATAGGTGACCGTTTATATACAGATATTGCGTGCGGAAATAATGCAGGCATTGATACGATATTTGTATTAAGCGGAGAGGGTACAATGGAGGATATTGAAAAAACCGGTGTTAAGCCGACATACATATTTGATAATATAAAAAAAGTGTTTGAAGATATTTCTAAGTAACAAAACACCTCGTTCAAAAATGAACGAGGTGTTTTCTATTATTGGTCATATTTTTTAATGAATTCAATGATAGGGGTGTTATCTTCAAGGCTGTGCGGGTGATGGTCGCATCCATTTTTAATGATGGTTTGTATAGTACAACCGTTTTTAACATATGCGTCATTAAGAAAAATTCCGTTTTCGTCATATGGAACAACAGTATCAGCATCACCCGAAACAAGAATCACGGGAATGTTGTTTTTAACTAACTGTGGTATGTAGTCAAGCGGGTGTTCACGATAACTTAAAAGTTCTGTTAAATCCATTCCTTTATGGTTTTGAAATTCATCCATAAATCCGTTTGATTTTCCAAGACCTGCAGGGCAGGAAAGAAGATTAACTACAGGAGCGTCTAGGTACATACAAGATACATACTGCGGATATTTTGCAGCAAAATAAATACCCTGCATTCCGCCACAACTCATACCTATAATAACACATTTTTTGCTCAGGTTATATTTTTTATGTACATATTCTGCTAAGTTTGCTCTTGCTTCAGTGTCTTCCCACTTGTGCCAGCGAGTTATATTCTTTATATGAAATATGTGATATCCCATATCCAGCAATTTAATCTGCACATCGGGAAATGCATCAAAATATTCGGTTTTTATTGCCCATTTTCCGTTTGATTTTTCTGGAAATACCGTTATAAGTTCTCTGCCTTCAAAAATTTCTTTTTCTAATTTGTATCCATTCCAGTTTTCCATAACACTATTCTCCTTTTACATGCGCTAAATATTGTTCAATAAAATGTGAAGAAGTTGCACCATCAGCCACGGCAGTTACTATTTGCCGTACCACTTTAGTGCGCACATCACCGACAGCAAACACGCCCTCGATATTGGTTTTGGTGCTTTCGTCTGCTTTGATGTAGCCGAATTCGTCGATATCGATCTGTCCTTTAAATAATGCTGTTTCAGGGCTTCTGCCGATGCTTATAAAAAGACCGTCACAGTTAATTTTGCTTTCTGAATTATTTTTTATATTTTTAATTTTTACGCCGTTAACTGTTTCATCATATAATATCTCGTCTACAATGCTGTTCCAGATGAATTCCACATTTTCGGTTTTCATTAACGGCTCGTGATAAACTTTTGTTGCCTTTAAGGTATCACGACGATGAATTAAAAAAACCTTTTTGCATATTTTAGAAAGCAAAAGTGCATCTGCAGCAGCGGAATTCCCACCGCCAACTACTGCAACGGTTTTGTCTTTATAGAACATTCCGTCGCAAGCAGCACAATAACCTACGCCTTTGCCTATAAGATTTTCCTCGTTTTTTAAACCGAGGTGCTTGTGGTCGGCACCGGTTGCAATAATAACTGTTTTAGAACGAAAAGTACCGTCAGCGGTAACAACAGTTTTAATTTTATCTTTTAATTGAACGGATAACACTTCGGATTGAATAGTTTTAGTACCAAAGCGTTCTGCACCGTTTTGCATCTTAAATCCAAGGGTGAAGCCGTCGACACCTTCGTCAAATCCGGGGTAGTTGTCAATTTGTGAGGTCTGCGTCATCTGACCGCCTGCAGAGAATTTTTCGATAACCAAAGTGTCAAAACCTGCCCTTGCCGTGTATAGGGCAGAAGTGTATCCGGCAGGTCCGCCTCCGATTATTATAACGTCATAAATATGATTATCCATAGTAAATAATTCCTTTAGATTATATCATTTCAAGTATCTGATTTTTTGTTTTTGCGCCAACACTGCTGTTTACAATTTTGCCGCCCTCAATAACAAAAAGAGAGGGAATACTCATTACTTTGAATTCAGAAGCAAGTTCGCTTTCTTCGTCAACGTTTACCTTGCCGACTTTAATTTCGGGATGCTCATCAGCAATTTCGTCAACAATGGGGGATACCATTGCGCAAGGACCGCACCAACTTGCCCAAAAATCTAAAAGCACGGGTTTATCACTTTTTAATACTTCGTTTTCAAAATTTTCTTTAGTAATTTTAATAGCAGACATAATTAAATCTCCTTTATATTTATTTACAAAGTTCTTTTGCAAGTTCTGCAATTTCGGCGCTGTTTTCATCGCTTACGGCGGATTTTATATGAACTCCACACTCGGTGTAATTAATATTTTTAGACTTTTCTAACATTGATTTTACCGTTTTTTCAGCCATAAGGGCCCAACTGCCGTTTTCAATAATTGCTACAGTTCTGTTTTGGAAATTGCGCTCTGTAAGGTGGTGAATAAACTCATTCATAAACGGGAAAATACCGCCGTTGTAAGTGGTGGTGGCAAGAACAAGTCTGTCATACCTGAAAGCGTCCTCAACAGCCTCTGCCATATCGCACCTTGCAAGATTTGATACAGACACTTTTTCACAGCCGTTATTTAAAAGTTCTTTTTCCAACAGTCTTACTGCTTTTTCTGTGTTTCCGTAAACAGATGTATAGCAAATCGCAACGCCTTTTGTTTCGGGTTCATATGAAGACCACGTATTATAAAGATTAATATAATGCGACAGATTTTCGGTAAGAACAGGACCGTGCAGAGGGCATATACGTTCAATTTCCAGATTCGCTGCTTTTTTTAGAAGCGTCTGTACCTGAGCACCGTATTTGCCTACAATTCCAAAGTAATAACGGCGTGCTTCGCAATCCCATTCTTCATCGGTGTCACGTGTTCCGAATTTGCCGAATGCGTCTGCCGAAAAAAGCGTTTTTGTTGTTTTTTCGTAACTTAAAATTACTTCTGGCCAATGCACCATTGGAGCAGTTATAAATGTTAGTTCATGCTCGCCGAGTGAGAGTGCGTCGCCTTCGCCTACAACGATTTGGTTGTTAATATAATCTGAACCAAAAAATTGTTTCATCATTAAAAATGATTTGCTGTTTGAAACGATTTTTGCACTTGGATATTCTTTTGTAAATCTGTCAATATTTGATGCGTGGTCGGGCTCCATATGATGTACGATAAGATAGTCAGGCTGTTTTTCGCCGAGAACGCTTTTTATATTGCCAAGCCATTCATCGCCAAAGTTTTTATCAACCGTATCTAAAACGGCAATTTTTTCATCGTGGATAATATAAGAGTTGTATGCCATTCCGTTTTCTACATGGTATTGACCTTCAAAAAGGTCTATATTGTAGTCATTTACTCCGATTTGAAATATTTTATCTGTTATTTTCATTTTGTAATATCTCCTTCTTTATTAGTTTATCCCAAATAGAAATCCATTATAAGCATTAAACAAAAGCCAATAAGTAATGCATATGTAGCACCTCTTTCGCTGCCGTGATGCGTTTCAGGAATCATTTCGTCACTTATAACATAAAGCATAGTACCGCCCGCAAAAGCAAGCGCAAACGGTAAAATGGCATTTGAAATACTTATTGCAAAGTAACCTATAAAAGTGCCGATAACCTCTATAATGCCGGTGAGCGATGCAGCAAAAAGCGTACGTTTTTTGCTCATGCCTGCGGCAAGCATAGGTGCGATTATAACCATACCTTCTGGGATATTCTGAAGAGCAATTCCACCGGCAATTGTAAGTGCTTCGGCGGTATTTCCTGTACCAAAGCCTACACCTGCTGCGATTCCCTCCGGCAAATTGTGGATTGCAATAGCCATTACAAAAAGTAAAACTTTGCTTAACTTTTCATTTTTTTCTGTATGGTCTTCTATTTCAACCCCTGATAATCTGTGAAGGTGAGGTACTGCTTTGTCTAAAAGATTTAGTATAAATGCACCGCAGAAGATGCCGAATATTGAAAGGAATAAAGAAATACTGTTTCCGTGTTCAAGCGAAGGCAATATAAGCCCGAAAACTGCTGCACAAAGCATAACACCTGCTGCGAACGAGAGTATTAAATCGCTGAATTTGTGGGAAGTGGTTTTAAAAATAAATCCGAAAAGTGCGCCTATTATGGTGGCACCGCCAACTCCTAATGCAGTAAGTAATACTATTTCCATTTATGTCCCTCTCTTTCGTCTTTATAAAGTTATTTTATCATAGTTTTAATAATTCTACAAGTTTTAATATTAATTTAAAGCAAAAAGAAGTTCACAAGGGCATAATATAACACAAGTAAAAGAATACGAAAAAGCGGTATTATTAAAAAGATAAAAACAACAGCAAAACACCACATTCAAAAAAGAATGTGGTGTTTTTTATACCAATAGAATTATTTATTGTTTTTACGTTCTTTAGCATCTTTTGCCTCTTTAGCGACTAAACCGCCAAGAGCGATGATTGCGATAACGTTGGGGATAACCATTAACTGGTTAAACATATCTGTAAGTTCCCAAACGAGGTCGTTTGAAAGGAGAGAACCTAAGAAAATAAATACGACTGCAATTGCTGCATAGATGATATTTGTTTTCTTACCAAACAGGTAGTTGTAGTTGATTTTACCGAACAGATTCCAACTGATAATGGTTGAGAATGCAAAGAAGAACAGGCAAATAGCAACAAACTTGCTACCGATTGAAGAACCAAACACACCGGAGAAAGCCAACTGCGCCATATTTGTTTTAGCAACAGTTGCACCGTTTACGATTAATTCACCTGCATTTGCACTCTGTACTGCTTCCATAGTTGCTAAAGGACCATTACCTGCATATAAAGTAGAGATAACAACCAATGCAGTCATAGTAAGTACAATAAATGTATCAATAAACACGCCAATCATAGCAATAACACCCTGGTCGTGTGGGTTTTTAACATTTGCAAGTGCGTGAGCGTGTGGGGTAGAACCCATACCTGCTTCGTTAGAGAAAAGACCTCTCTTAGCACCCTGGCTAATAGCGTTTTTAATAGCCATACCAATACCGCCGCCGATGATAGCACTTGGCTGGAACGCATACTTGAAAATCATACCGATTGTTTCGGGAATATACTGAATTCTTGCAACAAGTATGACCAAACCTCCAATGATATAAAGAATAGCCATAACGGGAACTAATTTTTCTGTTACTGCACCAAGACGTTTAACACCGCCTACAAATATAAGAACAGAAAGTACAGAAACTACAAGACCTGTAATCCATGTAGGCACTCCAAAAGCAGTATTGAATGATTCGCCGATTGAGTTAGACTGAACCATAGCACCCATAAAGCCGAGTGCGAGGATTGATGCAATAGCAAAGAACACTGCGAGGAAAGTGCCGAATTTGCCTTTGAAAGCAGTTTTTATGTAATATACGGGACCACCCTTTATAGTACCGTCATCATCAACAGATCTTGTTTTCTGTGCTAAAACTGCCTCGGAATAGATTGTAGCCATACCAAAGAAAGCGATAACCCACATCCAGAACACAGCACCGGGGCCACCGATTAAAATAGCGCCGCAAGCACCAACAATGTTACCTGTACCAACCTGAGCAGCAATAGCTGTAGTTAAAGCCTGGAATGAGTTAAGACCTGCTTTGTTGTTTTTGTCCTCGGAACCGAAGCCACCGAAAACAGCTTTGCAGCCTTCTCCAAAGCAACGAACCTGTACAAACTTTGTTCTGATAGAGAAGAACAAACCTGCGCCAATGAGCATGATGATCAAAATGTAATCTGAAAGATACTTGTTGATCGTCTGAACAATTTGTAATAAAATGTCCATAATTTTAATACCATCCTTTTTTTATAAATTTAAAAACCACCCGTGAACGATAGGGTGGTTTGAATAACATAAAAACATAAATATTCCCCCCGTAAAGGGAAAATATCTTTGTCCTTTTGCCTGAGAGATTCACGATACAATCGCTTTCACCTTCGGCCCTCAAAATGAGTGTCTCCAAAGTCCTATCAATTTGCAGTCTTTTCTACATAGTGTAGAGCCTGAAAGTTTTACTTCTTCGGCTGCGAACGTTACGCATCTCCTGCAAACATCACATAGCAGTATTTAATTTTATATGTATTATACTGCATAAATTGGCATATGTCAACACAATTTTGAATATTTATACAAATTTTTTTAAACCAAAAATTAATTAAAAAAGTTCTCTTAAAAATAAGAGAACTTTATGATTTTAATGTTCGCAGTTGCACGAGTCGCAGTGGCTTTTTGCAACTTGCTTATCTATACCGTGAGTATCATAATAATTCTGAACTGCCGCAGCAATAGCTTCTTCGGCTAAAACAGAACAATGAACTTTAACGGGTGGTAAACCGTCCAACGCCTCCATAACTGCTTTGTTGGTAAGTGCAAGTGCCTCGTCTAAGGTTTTGCCTTTAACAAGTTCGGTTGCCATACTGCTGGTTGCAATAGCAGCGCCGCAACCAAATGTTTTGAATTTAACATCTACTATAACATCGTTTTCAACTTTGATATACATTTTCATAATATCGCCACATTTGGAATTACCAACCTGACCAACACCATCGGCATTTTCGATTTCTCCAACGTTTCGTGGATTAGAAAAATGGTCCATAACTTTTTCGCTGTACATTATATATTCCTCCGATAAATTATTTGTTTTTAATTTCTTCGTATAACGGCGACATATCACGCAGTTTCTGAATTATGCTTGGTAAAATTTCAAGCAGTTTATCTGCCTCTTCCATAGTGTTTGTATCACCTACAGAAATCCTTAACGAGCCGTGTGCAATACCGTGCGGTAGGCCAATCGCAAGTAATACGTGCGAGGGGTCAAGCGAACCCGATGTGCAGGCAGAGCCTGATGATGCCGCAATACCGTTTAAATCAAGATGCAAAAGCATTCCTTCGCCCTCTATAAATTCAAAAGAGAAATTAACATTACCGCACAGTCTGTCTGTCGGGTGTCCGTTTAAACGGGAGTAGGGGATATTTTCAGAGATATTTTTAATTATATAGTCACGTATTTTGGCAATTTTAGCAGCCTTTTCAGAAATGTTTGAACAAGCAATTTCAATCGCTGTTCCAAGGCCAACTATACCTGCAAGATTTTCTGTTCCCGCACGTTTTGTTTTTTCTTGTGCTCCTCCGTGCATAAAATTATCTATACGCACACCGCTTTTAATATACAGAGCGCCAACACCTTTAGGACCACCAAATTTATGTCCTGAAAGCGAAAGCAGGTCAATACCAAGTTTGTTAACATCGATTTCTACAGCACCAATTGCCTGAACAGCGTCTGTGTGGAAAAGTATTTTATGTTCTTTTGCAATTTCACCGATTTCAGCGATAGGCTCGATAGTTCCGATTTCGTTATTTGCAAACATTACAGTAATAAGAATTGTGTCTTCCCTTATAGCATTTTTTACTGCTTCGGGAGATACCTTTCCGTATTCGTCAACGGGAAGGTAGGTAACTTCAAATCCGTGTTTTTCAAGATACTGACAGGTGTGCAAAACAGCATGATGCTCAATGGCGGTTGTAATAATATGTTTGCCTTTTGATTTATTTGCAAACGCAACGCCTTTTATTGCCCAGTTGTCAGCCTCGCTTCCGCAACCGGTAAAATACACTTCGTTACTTTTGCAACCAATAGCATTTGCTACTTGTTCACGTGCTTTTGCAATCGCTGCGGCACTTGTACGTCCAATAGTATATATAGAAGATGCATTTCCGTAGTTTTCGGAAAAATAGGGGAGCATCTTTTCTAAAACTTCTTTTTTCACAGCTGTGGTTGCAGCATTGTCAAAATAAATCATTGTGAATAAATCCTTCTTTCTTGTATATATATGAAAACATTATTCTTCATCAATATTATCGACAGATAAGTTGTTACTGAGTATTGCGCTTGTGGCAAGATGGTCGCAACGCTCGTTCTCTGTATGCCCTGCGTGCCCTTTTACCCATATAAACTCTACTTTGTGCTTATCAAGGAGTGAAAGTAATCTTTTAAATAAGTCGACATTTTTTGCCTTTTCGTTTTTTGTTCTGTACCAGTTGTTTTTCTGCCATTTAATAAGCCACCCCTGATTGACAGAGTCAACAAGATATTTAGAGTCGCTGTACAGCGTTACGGAACATGGCTCTTTAAGTGCTTCAAGTCCTTTTATAGCAGCAAGAATTTCCATGCGGTTGTTTGTTGTAAGCAAAAAACCCTCGCTCATTTCTTTTAAAGCACCGTTGTATTTTAAAATAACACCATAGCCGCCTTTTCCGGGATTGCCGCTACATGCTCCGTCGGTAAAAATCTCAACGTGTTTAAGGCTCATAATCGTTCTCAATCCTTTGTATACCCATAAATGATATATTAAAACAATTTATTTGTTATATTGTATCTTCAAAATCTTTTTCTTCTTCATCATCGCTATTTTGAGGCAACTGAGAAGAAATCATAGAAGACTCAATTGTGGGATAAACGCTGAACACAACGATAAAACCTAAGAGTGATAATGAAATAACCAACGCGCAAATAACGCCAACAACAAAGTACCACACGCTTGCCAAAATTGCCGCAACGAGTATGATAGTTATAAATATATTAAGCGGAAGTTTTGCAAGTGAGAATATGGCAGCATTTTTTAAAATATTTTTAATTTTCATATCGAAAGTTACTATCATTGTGTAAATATAATAATGCATTATAATGAAAAGTACGGCAATAACAAGAATAAAATACTGTCCAAGTGCAGCCAAAACAGCGCTTTCGCTCATAATTACCGGCATCGAGTATGCATAGAAGCAATATGCAACATAGAGTAAAAAAACAGCAACTATATCGATTATGCTCATTATAACGCCCTGCTTATAGTTTTTAGCAAATTGCTCACGGAAATCGCTTAAAATCCATGTGTGCTCCTGTCTTTGCATATTTCGCAGAACATATGTGAAACCGCAGGTTGCAGGTCCTGTTACAAAAATTGAAACTATTATAAGCGCCAGACCGATAATATCACCCGTAAAAATAAATATGGGGAGTTTGCCGAGATTTTCAGCATATATATTTCCACCGGATAAAATCTGTGGATTAAATGTTACAGAAAGAATTACACCAAATATAAGTGGGAGTAATGTAATAAAATACATCAAATTAAGCGGAATAAGTTTTGAAAACTTTCTTCCTAATAACTCAAAAAACAAGAAAAATCTGTTTTTTTCGGGTGCGTTTTTTGATACACCGGGACCTTCTTTTGAAAAATTTCCACCAAATAAACCCATTATTAAATACCTCCGGGATATGCTATAAATTAGTATTGTTTATTTTACACACAATATTACAACTAATAATTATACCACACAATCCGAAAAATGCAATTGTAATTTTGTAAAAAAAGTGTTAATATGGATATTAACGGAGGTGTCATTATGAATAAAACCGTACTTATTACCGGTGCATCACGAGGAATTGGTAAAGCGTGTGCTAAACTTTTTTGCGAAAACGGCTATAATGTTGTTGCCAATTATCTTAATTCTGAGAGGGATGCTGTTGCGCTTGCAGAAGAATTTGAAAATATTTTGCCCGTAAAAGCCGATGTGTCTGATGAATATCAGGTTGCGCATATGATAGAACTTGCAAACCGTCGTTTTGGCGATATTGATGTTTTAATCAATAATGCAGGTGTTGCCTTGCAAAAACTTTTTACTGATACTGAAAAGTATGAGTGGGACAGGCTTTTTGATATAAATGTAGGCGGTGTGTTTAACTGTACACGTGAGGTGGCTCACGGAATGATACGCAATCACCGTGGCAAAATTATAAATATTTCGTCTATATGGGGCGTTACAGGTGCATCATGCGAGGTAGCATATTCTGCAACCAAAGCAGCAATAATCGGCTTTACAAAAGCACTTGCTAAAGAACTTGGCCCGTCCGGTATATCTGTAAACTGTATTGCCCCCGGAATTATTGATACCGATATGAATGGTATGATAGATGCTGAAACTATGGAAGAACTTATTGATGAAACACCCCTGCAGACTATCGGCAAACCGTATGATGTGGCATCTATGGCGCTTTACCTTGCGTCAGACAGTGCATCGTTTATTACGGGACAGGTGTTTGGTGTAAACGGTGGATTTTTAATATAAATTCCTTTAAAGTTTCACCTGAATTTCACAATGACGTTTTATTATGGTAGAGAGGAGGAGTATTTATGTATACAGTTTTAATTGCTGATGACGAAGCAAAAATCCGTGCTGTTATAAGGGAGTATGCTGAGTTTGAAGGGTATAAGGTGGTAGAGGCGGTAGACGGTGCTGATGCGGTTGAAAAATGCAAAACGGCAAATTTTGATGCTGTAATTATGGATATTATGATGCCCGTACTTGATGGTTTTTCTGCTACTAAAATGATAAAAAAAGAAAAAGATATTCCTGTAATTATGCTCTCTGCCAGAGGTGAAGAATACGATAAACTGTTCGGCTTTGAAATCGGTATAGACGATTATGTTGTGAAACCTTTTTCTCCCAAGGAATTAATGGCGAGAATTAACGTTGTTATTTCTCGCCATAAGTCAAGCGTAGTTATTCATAATACATTAAAAATTGCCGGATTAGAGATTGATTTTGATGCGCATAGCGTATATGTTAATAAAAACAAAATAGATCTTACACCAAAAGAATTCGAACTCCTTGCATTTCTTGCAAATAATAGAAATATAGCACTCAGTCGTGACAAAATTTTAAATTCTGTATGGGGATTTGATTTCTTTGGCGATGGCAGAACTGTTGATACTCATATTAAAATGCTCAGGAATAACCTTGGCTCATGCAGGGACCTTATTGTTACAGTTCGTGGTATAGGGTATAAGTTTGAGTATGAGGAGGGCAGGGATAATGCATAAGCGAACAAATGCAAGATCCCCAAAACCTCTTGCTTTTAAACTTTGGGGATATTTTGCTATATTTTCTGCCTTGATTATGATTTTTCTGTGGGTTTTTCAAATTATTTTTCTTGGAACTTTTTATGAGAGCATGAAAATCCATCAAACCAAAAAAATCGGTGAAAATATATTGGAAAACTACAATTCCGAAAATATAGAAGAGTATATAAATGAACAGTCGTTTCAATTTGGTGTACGTATAATTATAGTGAATTCAGACGGAACTATAGCAGTTGGTGAAGACAGATTTTTTGGTCAGAGGCACGCACGCAATATTCCGCCTATGCACATACATATAAATGAAGATAAACTTGGAAAAGCCTTTATAGATGATAATAATTTTATGAGGATGAAAGCCGTTTCTTATACCGAAAAAATTCCAGGAGTTGCTAAGCAATATCTATATATCACGGCACCACTTGAACCTATTGACGCTACAACTCAGGTGCTTCAAAATCAACTTGTTATTGCTTCGCTTATATCATTGATGATGGCTTTTGTACTGGCATATTTTATGTCTAAAAAACTTTCAAAACCAATTTCGGATATTACAAAATCGGCAAAATCTCTGGGTATGGGTGACTATAATGTAAGATTTAACCAGGGATACTATAAAGAAATTGACGAGTTGGCAGATACACTTAATAATGCCGCAGATGCTCTTTCTAAAACAGATGAATTGCGCCGTGATTTAATGGCGAATGTATCGCACGATTTGCGTACGCCGCTTACTATAATCAAGTCCTATGCCGAGATGATACGTGACCTTTCAGGAAAAGATGACCAAAAGCGTACTATACATACAAATGTAATTGTAGACGAAGCCGACAGACTTTCGCTGCTTGTGAATGATATTCTTGATTTGTCAAAACTAGAGTCGGGAGCGAGTGGATTGGAGTTAAAAAAGTTTGATTTGAGCGAGGTTGTAAACGCTACCGTTGCAGCATTTAAGTCTTTTGAAAATGACGGATATGTTTTTTTAGTTGATTGCTGCGATAATGCCGTTGTGTGTGGGGATTTCCAAAAAATCAAATCAGTTGTATATAACCTTATAGCAAACGCTGTAAATTATACCGGTGACGATAAAAGAGTTTATATTACTCTTCAAAACGAAGTTGGTAAAATACGTTTTTCTGTTCGTGATACCGGTAACGGAATTACTCAGGATGAACTCCCGAAAGTATGGCAACGATACTATCGTGCAAGCAACACCCATAAACGTGCATCTGTGGGGACAGGTATAGGCTTGTCGATTGTCAGGACTGTACTTAAAGCGCATAAAGCAGAATTCGGTGTTGATTCTAAAGTGGGAGAGGGTTCAACATTCTGGTTTTGTATGAAAACAGTAGAATAATCAAAAAGGACTTGGTAATTCCAAGTCCTTTTTGATTATTCATTTATAAATACTGAAAGTTCGTTTGTTATATCGTCGGGTATGGTTTCAATAGTGCCTGCGTCGCACAGTTTTGCAAACATCGGATTAATAGGAAGTTTTACAACTTTATCGATTCCAAAGTTTGCCGCAATTTCATCAATATGACTTTCGCCAAAAATGTAATGCTTATTTGCGCAATCAGGACAGGAGAAGTAAGACATATTCTCCACTATACCCATAATCGGTACATTCATAAGTTTTGCCATCTTAACTGCTTTTTCAACTATCATTGAAACCAACTCCTGCGGAGATGTAACAACAATAATTCCGTCAACGGGAAGCGACTGGAAAACAGTAAGCGGAACATCACCTGTTCCCGGAGGCATATCAACGAACATATAGTCAACATTTTCCCATATAACGTCTGTCCAGAACTGTTTTACCGTACCGGCGATAACAGGTCCTCTCCATACAACAGGATCTGTTGCATTATCTAAAAGGAGGTTGACAGACATTACATCTATGCCAGTTTTTGATGGAACGGGAAGCAGACCGAATTCATTGCCCATAGCACGTTTGGTTATACCAAATGCTTTAGGAATTGACGGGCCGGTGATATCAGCATCCAAAATAGCGGTGTGGTATCCGTTCCTTTGTGCAGTAACTGCCATCATAGATGTTACCAGCGATTTACCAACACCGCCTTTACCACTCATTACGGCAATTACCTTTTTAACGCTTGACATTTCGTGCGGATTTTCCAAAAAACTCTGCGGTTGTTGCTTGCTTGAACAATTTTCACCGCAAGTTTCACAGTTGTGAGTACATTCTGACATTTTAATTATCTCCTTATAATATATTAGAATTTTTAAGTGCTTTCTCAACTATGGGGCAAATAGCCTTGCCCATCCTGTAAAAGCCTAAATCGTTGGGGTGGCAACCGTCAACGGTGCACGCATCACGGTCTTCATCGGTGTATATATCTTTTCCGTTTAAAAAGTATACGTTTTTATCACCATTGCTTAATGCGTTTTGATAAGTGGCGTATATTGCTTCGCACCTTTTAACGGTGGCTGGAAGGTCACATTCATTAGCACGGCTTATAAATATGACGGGCATATCAGGGTGTTTTTCACGAATGATTTTAAAAAACGGTTCGTGCGTTTTTTCAAGATGTTCGGGGGTGGGTGCATTGTGGTCATAATCCATAACAAAACAACTCATATCAATAGATGCAATAAGTTCAGCCATTTCGATTTCGCCTTTTGCGTTTCCGCTGAAACCGAAATTTATAACCGGTACATCAAGCCAACGGCTTATCATTGTGGTGTATGAATTTCCCGGACGAGAAGCGCATCCGCCCTGAGTTATTGATGAGCCATAGAAAAGAACAGGTTTATCAATTTTATAAGCGGACGGTGCAGATACAATAGCACCTTTTTCCAAACCTATATATAATTCTTTTACACCATTATATAATGGGAAGTTAATTGTAATTTCCTTTTCTTCATTTCCTAATCTTATAGTCGGCATGCAGTCGATTTTATCAGATTGGTCTGCCGAAACCGCCATATATTTAAATTCGTTGTTTACATATATATCAAAGCCTGCACTACCAACACGTGTCATATGATTCATCGTGCCGTTGTCCAGAACAGTTGCCTTGATTGCTACTACGTTGCTGTTAGTTTTAAAACGAACGCATCCGCCTGAAGTGTGGTCTGCAAGGGCACTGACACCTTCGCTTAAATTGTGGCGGTCATCTGTTTTGATACGTACAAACTCTTTATCTTCATTAAACCAATACAACCCGTCAACAACAAACGGAGCATCTTTTACAGAATAAAAATTTAATTCTTCGTCCGATGCGGATTTAATAACAAAATTTCTGTCAATTTTTTTTATATCCATATGCATACCTCTTACTATAACTATTGACTATTACATTATAGTACCGTTACAAAACAAAGTCAAGCAAAGGTAAAAAGATTTTTGTCTTGACTTTATATGTATTTTTTAGTATAATAACACAGTATTCGCTGGTGTGGCTCAGTCGGTAGAGCAGCTGATTCGTAATCAGCAGGTCGTGCGTTCAAGTCGCATCACCAGCTTAAAAGGTACGATGCATATACATTGTGCCTTTTTTGTTGCAATAAATTTACACCCGGAAATGCGTTAAATTCAAAAAAATATCTTGACAAACAAAAATTGTTGTGTTAAAATATGATTCATATAAACGCTGTGATGCGGAATAGTACGCAAAACACTTTCGCTTTGAGAGAGATGCCGGGTGGTGCGAGGCATTGGGGAAGATTTGCAGAACTCACCGTGGAGCGGCTGCCGTGAACTGCAGTAGGGGCAGACGGGAACTCCCGTAACAGAGTTAAGGTGTGTTAGCATCTAAAGTGCGTCCTGGAGTGGATGAAGAAGAGTGGTACCGCGGAAACAAGAGTTCAACGTTTTCGTCTCTTTGAGCCAATAAAGAGATGAGGACGTTTTTTTATTGGTGCAGACAATCAAATGTATTATTTGGAATTCGAAAGGGGTTTTAAAAATGAATAAAATCAAAATTTCAGACGTTACGCTTAAAAAACTTTCTATGGAACGTGAAGTAGCACTTTTGTTCCGTGAAAAAACAGCGATTGCCGCTTGTGCAGATGCACTTGGTGCAGATGCGATTGAACTTGCGCCTATAAAGAATCTTCGTGAAGACACGATTATTTATAAAACTATTGCACAGAATGTCCAGAACGCTGCCGTTGTTATTCCTGTAGGATTCAGCGCTGAAGATGTTGCAGCGGCTTGGGAATGCGTTAAAGATGCCAAGAAACCTCGTTTGCAGATAGAGGTTCCCGTATCTACTGTTCAGATGGAATATACATATCATATCAAAGCAGATAAGATGATTACCAAAATCGGTGAACTTACAAAGACTGCAAAAGAACTTTGTACTGATGTGGAATTTTCTGCGCTTGACGCTACCAGAGCAGATATTGATTTCTTGATCAATGCTGCCAAAGAAGCAGAAGCAAACGGTGCAGGTGTTATTACAGTTTGTGATGATGCAGGTGCATCACTTCCTCAAGAAATCGCAACATTGGTTGAAAAAGTAAAGACCGCTGTAAATATCCCTGTATATGTTCAGGTTTCCGACCGCATAAATATGGGCGTTGCATCAGCGGTTGCGGCAATCCAAAAAGGTGCTGATGGTCTTAAATGTGCTATGGCTGGCAAAGATATTCTTTTAACAGGCGAAATTTCGGATGCGCTGAATGCTTGCTCTACAGAGATTGGTGCTGAAACTAACCTTAATAGCACAAAAATCCATGCAAGTATTGACGATATGCTTAGCAACATAAATCACGAAGCATATGAAACTGAAAGTACTGTAAGCGAAAAGAAGAAAATTCTTCTTGATTCAGACAGTACAATCGCTCAACTGGCACAGGCTACACGTGTTTTAGGTTACGACCTTTCTGATTTGGATTGCGGAAATGTATATAAAGCACTTATGCAGGTGTGTGAAAAGAAAGATGCAGTTGGTGCAAAGGAACTGGAAGCATTAATCGCAAGTTCTGCAATGCAGGCACCTTCCACATACCATCTTGAAAACTATACAACTACCAGCAGCAATCTTATGAGTTCTATTTCGCAGGTTACATTAAAATGTAATGATGAGATTATTTCCGGTGTAAGCACGGGTGACGGTCCTATTGATTCTGCGTTCCGTGCAATTGAACAATGTATAGGATATCATTATGAACTCGATGATTTTCAGGTTCAATCCGTAACAGAAGGAAAAGAAGCATTAGGCTCTGCTCTTGTAAGACTTCGCAATAACGGAAAACTTTATTCCGGCAACGGCATTTCAACCGATATTGTTGCGGCAAGTATAAGGGCATACATAAATGCTCTTAACAAAATAGTATTTGAGGAGGCATAAAATGAAGATTGTATTTTCCACTAAAAATGTAAATCGTGCTTCATTCCTCGATACTTGCCGTTATGCTTATGACTATGGTTTTGCAGGATTTGAAATTTACGATGCAATTAAAGAGCGAAGTCAGCATCACGACAGCATATTGCGCCGTGAGCGTACCTCTGACGCTAAAAGAAAACTCATTAACCGTAAACTTTCGGTTTCTGCACTTCGTTTGCCTTATCCTGTTGAAAGTGATGAAACTACTGCTGATGTAATTGCAAAGTATGTTGATATGGCGGCAAATTCAGGCGTTGCGAACATCATTGTGCGTGTTGAAGAAAAAACATCTTTTGATATATTAAAAGAAAAACTTACTGATGCTATAAAACGTGCCGAAAAAGCGGATGTGGGCATTTTGTTTGAAACTGTTGGCTTTTTATCCGATACAGAAAACGTGGTGGAAATAATCAACTTTTTCTCATCTGCGGCAATCGGCGCGTCATGGAATGTGAGAGGCACATATTTCGGCGCAGGCGAAACTGCAGAAGCAACAATTAAAACTCTTGGTGCATATATCAAATATGTTCGTCTTGGCGATATGAAAGACGAAAAAACCGTTTTAATCGGTGAGGGCGAACTTCCTGTAGAGAACTTAATCAATGCACTTTCTTCGCTTAATTTTGACGGATTTATCTGTGCTGCTTGGAATGAAGATATAAACGATGCAGATATTGTTCTTACACATTTTGCGAACTATATTTCATCGCTTAAACGTGAAAAGAAAAGTTTTGACCGTGCATATTATAACAGAGCGAAAACAGGCACTTTTGTATGGAAAAAGTATGATGTTATTGACGCAACTTTCTCAGATGTGCTTGATACAATGGCAGAAAAGTATCCTGACCAGTATGCATTTAAGTATCCGACGCTTGATTATACAAGAACTTATGAACAGTTCCGCCGTGATGTTGATGAGTGCGCTGCGGCTCTTATCTCATTAGGCGTAAAAGCGGGTGACCATGTTGCTGTATGGGCAACAAATGTACCTCAATGGTTTATTACGTTCTGGGCTACAACAAAAATAGGCGCTGTACTTGTAACAGTAAATACTGCATATAAAATTCACGAAATTGAGTATTTGTTAAAGCAGTCTGATACACATACTCTTGTTATGATTGAGTATTGCAAGGATATCAATTATAAAGAAATAATTCAGGAACTTTGTCCTGAACTTGAAAATCTTGCGCCGGGAGAACCCCTTTATTCAAAGAATCTTCCGTTTCTGCGCAATGTTGTAACGGTCGGATTTTCAATGACGGGCTGCCTTACTTGGGAACAAATGCTCTCACGTTCTTCGTTGGTGCCCCGTGAAGAAGTAAGAAGACGTGCATCATTAGTTAAGCCTGATGATGTATGTAATATGCAGTACACATCCGGTACAACAGGCTTCCCGAAAGGTGTTATGCTTACTCATCGTAATATTGTAAATAACGGCAAAACAATCGGTGACAGAATGGATTTGTCAACAGCAGACCGTATGATGATTCAGGTGCCAATGTTCCATTGTTTTGGTATGGTGCTTTCAATGACATCGACGATGACTCACGGCGGAACGCTTTGTCCTATTCCGTATTTCTCGCCGAAATCATCGCTTGCGTGCGTAAATGATGAGCATATAACTTGCTTTAACGGTGTTCCTACAATGTTTATTGCAATGTTTAACCATCCTGATTTTACAAAAACAGATTTTTCATATATGCGCACTGGCATTATGGCTGGTGCAAACTGTCCTGCAGATTTGATGCGCCGTGCAGCAGATGAAATGAATATGCGTGAAATCATTTCGGTTTACGGTCAGACGGAGGCATCTCCCGGATGCACAATGGGCGAGGTTAATGAAGATATTGACCACCGTGTTGAAACTGTAGGGAGCCCGTTCCCCGGTGTTGAATGTAAGGTTATTGACCCCGAAACCGGCGAGGAACTTCCTGACGGCGAAAGCGGTGAGTTTGTTGCACGCGGTTTTAATATAATGAAAGGTTACTACAAAATGCCCGAAGCAACAGCGCAGGCTATTGATGCTGACGGTTGGCTTCACTCTGGTGATATTTGCTGTAGAACTGCCGATGGCTACTACAAAGTAACCGGCAGACTTAAAGATATGATTATCCGTGGCGGTGAAAACCTCTATCCCCGTGAGATTGAAGAATTCTATTTAACAAATCCCAAGGTGCGTGATGTGCAGGTAGTAGGTGTTCCTGATGAAAAATACGGAGAGGAATGTTGCGCATGGATTATTCTGCATAAGGGAGAAACATCAGACGAAAACGAAATGCGTGAATTTGGTAACGCTTATATTGCACGCCATAAGGTTCCGAGATATTTCATATTTGTTAATGAATTTCCAATGAACGCCGCAGGGAAAATTTTAAAATACAAAATGCGTGACCAGTCTGCAGAAATTTTAGGTTTAAAGAAATAATTTAATAAATTTTAAAAAAACTATTGACATTTCTGTTAAACGGGATTATAATACACTTAAAATTTGAATATCACAAAGAACGACTGTGACGAAGACGGTCGGATTGTGGAGCCTTGAGAGAGTTGCCGGTTGGTGCGAGGCAATGGTGAAACTTTCCAATGACTTATCACTTCTGAGTCGGAGGACCGAAAGCGAAAGTGAGTAGACTCCTTCCGTAATGCTGCGTAAAAGCAAAAGGCTTGTTAGAGCCTGGAAAGTGACGGAATGTATTTTCCGTAATTTGAGTGGTACCGCGGGTTTAACAACTCGTCTCAAAGGTTTATTTTGAGACGGGTTTTTTGTTTTATTCAAAGCCGTAACAACAGTTTCGTAAGAGACTAACGGAAATGAAAGGAGACAAAACAATGGATTACAGTTTAAAAGAAGTTGCAGGAAGAATCAAAGACCTGCGAGAGGCAAAAGGTTATACGCCTGAAGAACTTGCAAGACTTACAGGTGTGTCTGTTGAAGACTACAAACTTTTAGAAGATGGTGAAACAGATTTCAGTTTTACTTTTATCTACAAGTGTGCAAAGGCTTGCGGTGTTGAGGTTGTTGACTTGTTAGAGGGTACAAGTACAACTCTTACATCATTTGCTATTACAAGAAAAGGCGAGGGCCTTAAAATTATCAAAAAACAGGGCGTTGTTTATAATAATCTGGCGCCTAAGTTTAAGGAAAAACTTGCTGAGCCTTTCTTAGTTAAATTTCCTTATCTTGCAGAAGAGCAGAATGCACCCATTAAACTCAATTCTCACAATGGTCAGGAATTTGACGTTATCGTAAAAGGTTCTTTAAAAGTTCAGGTAGGTAATCACGTAGATGTTCTTAACGAGGGAGATTCTATTTTCTATAACAGTATCATTCCTCACGGTATGATTGCTGTCAGTGAAGGTGGCTGCGAATTCCATGCAGTTGTACTTAACCCGCAGGACGGTCAGGTGAGTGAAGAATACCCCGAAGCACCGTTTATCGCTGCAAAAACCACTGTTGCAGAAAACAATGTTAAAACCGTTGCAGATAACTTTATTGAATCATATTACGACGAAAACGGTGTATTCAACGGAATTTCTTTTAAAAATGATGATAAATTCAATTTTGCATTTGACTGCGTTGATGCTATTGCCGAAAAAAATCCCGATAAACTTGCAATGATGTGGGTTGCAAATGACAAAACAGAACGCAAATTTACTTTCAGTGATATGAAAAAGTATTCTGCAAAAACTGCTAACTACTTTGAGTCGCTTGGCATTAAAAAAGGCGATACAGTAATGCTTGTACTTAAAAGACATTATCAGTTCTGGTTCTGTATGCTTGCGCTGCATAAAATAGGTGCTGTTGCAATTCCTGCAACAAATCAACTTGTTGAACATGATTTTGAATACAGATATAAAGCTGCTAAAGTAAAAGCAATTGTTTGTACTGCAGACGGCGACGTGTCGACTGAAGCAGAAAAGGCGGCTGCAGAGTTCCCCGGAATGATTAAAGTTCTTGTTGGTGGTAAAAAAGATGGTTGGAACGACTTTAATGTAGAAATGGAACGTTTCAGTACGCATTATTACCGTACAGAAAACTCGCCATGCGGTGACGAACCTATGCTTATGCTCTTTACATCAGGTACTACAGGATATCCCCGTATTGCAACTCATTCATACAAATACGCTTTAGGTCATTACCCTACTGCAAAACACTGGCATAATGTAAATCCTGACGGATTACACTTTACCATTTCCGATACCGGATGGGGTAAGGCTCTTTGGGGTAAACTCTACGGTCAGTGGCTTTGCGAAGCCGGAATATTTACATATGATTTTGACCGATTCCACTCAGAGGATATTCTGCCGTTGTTTAAAAAGTATAATATAACAACCTTCTGTGCACCACCTACAATGTACAGATTCTTCATCAAAGAGGATTTATCAAAATATGACCTTTCTTCTATTGAATACGCAACAACCGCAGGTGAGGCGCTTAACCCTGAAGTATTCAACCAATTTAAAAAGGCTACAGGTCTTACAATAATGGAAGGTTTCGGTCAAACAGAAACAACACTTTCAATTGCTAACTTTGTAGGCTCAACGCCTAAAATTGGTTCTATGGGCAGACCAAGTCCGCTTTACGATGTTGTAATTTTAGATCCTGACGGTAACGAATGTAAAACCGGCGATACCGGTGAAATCTGCATCCGTACAAAAGATGGTGCGCCTTGCGGGCTCTTTATCGGATATTATTTAGACGAAGAAAAAACAAACGATGTATGGCATGATGGATTTTATCATACCGGCGACCAGGCAACTATGGACGAAGATGGCTATCTGTGGTATGTTGGCCGTATCGATGATGTTATCAAATCATCAGGTTACCGCATCGGTCCTTTTGAAATCGAAAGTGTTATTATGGAACTTCCTTATGTTCTTGAGTGTGCAATCACGCCTGTACCGGATGAAGTGCGCGGACAGATTGTAAAGGCTACCATCGTACTTACTAAGGGTAACGAAGGCACAGATGAATTGAAAAAGGAAATTCAAGAATATGTTAAAACACATACCGCACCGTACAAATATCCGAGAATTGTGGAATTTGTTGATGAACTGCCAAAGACTATCAGCGGTAAAGTAAGACGTGTAGAAATTCGTAACAAGGATATTGAAAAAGCAAATAACTAATAGTATACGGAGGCATTGAATTAAATCCTGCCTCCGTTATGCATGCCAATACGAATTTATAAGGAGAAGTTATGATGAATTTTGAACTTGCTGATGAAATTATTGCCCATATTGAGTCTTGTGTAGATGAAGCAAAAGAACTTTTAAGGCAGATTTGCTTAATTCCTGCGCCTTCTCACCATGAAGAAAAACGTGCTGAATTTATTAAAAACTGGCTCGAAGAAATAGGAGCAAAAGGAACTTATATAGATGATGCATTAAATGTTGTGTACCCTGTAAATTGCAACGGAAGAGATGATATAACTGTTTTTATGGCACATACAGATACCGTGTTTCCGGATTTAACAGAGCCTATGCCATATTCCGAAGATGACAAAAACATATATTCGCCTGGTGTCGGTGACGATACATTTTGCTTAGTTGCAATGCTTATGGCAGTAAAATATATTGTTCAGAATAATCTCAAACCCAATTGCGGAATTTTATTTGTTGCAAATTCATGTGAAGAAGGACTTGGAAATCTGAAGGGTGTTAAGCAGATTATGAACGATTATTCCGGCAGGGTTAAAGAACTGTATACTTTTGACGGTCAATATACGGCACTGGTGAATAAGTGTGTAGGTTCGCACAGATATAAAATTGTGTTTGAAACGGAAGGAGGACACTCTTTTAATAATTTTGGAAACAGCAATGCAATTCATGCTATGAGCGAACTTATATGCAATCTTTACTCTTGTAAAACCCCCGAAATTGAAGGCACAAAAACTACGTATAATGTTGGCGTGGTATCAGGTGGAACGTCTGTAAATACCATTGCACAGCAATGTGAATTCCTCTATGAATACCGTTCGGATTCGAAAGAGTGCTTAGATATTATGCAGGCATTTTTTGAAAAAGAAATCGAAAAAGCCAGAAATAAAGAAAATGCAAAAATCACGGTTGAACTTATTGGGGAACGCCCGTGTGCAAATAATGTGGATGAAGAAAAACTCAATGCCATGAGCGAAAAATGCGTTAGAATTTGCGAAAAGTATTCCGGTATGCCGTGTATTACCAAGTCGGGTTCCACTGACTGTAATATTCCTCAGTCACTTGGTGTTCCGGCGGTTTGCCCGGGTGTATATATCGGCGGCGGAGTACATACCAGAGAAGAATGGCTTGAAAAGGCAAGTGTGCCTGTGGGTATGAAAATCGCCTTTGAAATTATACTTGAATATTTCAATTATGTTTTTTGATAAAATTTTAATAAGAACAAGGAGAAATTAAATGATAGAACAGTTTATTGCAGATTTAAACAATGCGCTGTACAGTTATGTGCTTATTATTTTGCTAATTGCGGCAGGTATTTACTTTACATTCCGTACTAAGTTTGCACAGTTTCGCTTGATTGGCGAGCAGTTCAGGGCAGTTATGGAAAAACCGTCTGACAAAGAAGGAGTTTCCTCATTTCAGGCACTTATGGTTTCAACTGCGTCACGTGTAGGTACAGGAAACATTATAGGTGTTTCCACAGCACTTTGTCTTGGCGGTTTCGGTTCGGTATTCTGGATGTGGCTTATTGCCATACTCGGTGGTGCATCTGCACTTATAGAAAGTACTCTTGCCCAAATATACAAAAAGAAAGGTGCAGACGGCAGTTTTTACGGCGGTCCTGCATATTACATAGAGGCAAAACTTAAAAGCAGGCCGCTTGCTGTATTGTTTTCAATATTTTTGATACTTACGTATGGGTTTGGCTTTAATATGCTTGCGTCTTATAATCTGCAATCGACTTTTTCATCTTACAGTTTTTATAATGAAAGTTATACACCTTGGATTATAGGTGTTGTTTTAGCTGTTCTCATTGGCTACTGCCTGTTCGGTGGAGGAAAAAGAATAATTAAGGTAACAAGTGTGCTTGTGCCTGCTATGGGTATTATATATGTAGCGGTCGCACTGTTTATTATTTTAAAAAATATCGGTATTTTGCCGTCGGTTTTTGAACGTATTTTTACTGAAGCATTTGACGTAAAAGCGATTTTTGGCGGATTCAGCGGCTCGTGTGTAATGTATGGAATTAAAAGAGGTCTTTTTAGTAATGAGGCAGGCGTGGGCTCTGCACCTAATGCCTCTGCATCTGCTGAGGTTAATCATCCTGTTACACAAGGACTGGTACAGATTCTTTCGGTTTTTATAGATACGATTCTTATTTGTTCTGCAACGGCATTTATGTGTATGTGCTCGGGTATAGAACCGTCTGCAGCGTTGTCTGGTGCTCCATATGTTCAGGCGGCTTTGCAAAGTTCACTCGGTGCGTTTGGTCCTCTGTTTATAACTGTCGCAATGATACTGTTTGCTTTTACAACTTTGCTGGGCAATCTTTATTATGTTGACCAGTGCTTGTTTTACATACTAAAAAAAGAACCATCTGAAAAATTCAAAAAGTTTTATCATATAATTGCTGCATTTGTCGTTTTAATCGGTGCAGTTCTCAGCGCGGATTTGTTATGGAATATTGCCGATATAACTATGGGAGCTATGACTATAATCAATATTCCTGCGATACTGATTTTAAGTAAATACGCAGTAAGAGCGCTGAACGATTATGACGCAAAGCGCAAAAACGGCGGTGAGATTAAATTCAATGCGCAGGATATTGAACTGCCGCACAAAGTGGATTGTTGGAAATAATAGGAGAGAATATATGAAAATCGTTGTACTTGACGCACAAACTCTTGGTGCGGATCTTTCGTTAAAACCACTTGAAGAGTTAGGAGAATGCACTATCTACAAATCATCTGCTCCCGATGAAGTTGCAAATCGCATAGCCGATTGTGAAGTGGTAGTGCTGAATAAAATTAAACTTAATGCAACTAATTTGTATGCCGCCAAAAATCTTAAACTTATATGCGTTGCTGCAACGGGTTATGATAATATTGATGTTGCGTATTGCAAGGAAAACGGTATTGCGGTATGCAATGTGGTTGGATATTCGTCGCACAGCGTGGCACAGGTTACTGTGGCTACAGTGCTTTCGCTTTTTACGCATATAAGAGAATATAACGGTTTTGTAACGAGCGGAGAATATACGCAAAGCGGTGTTGCTAATAAACTTTCCCCCGTGTATCACGAGATTTTTGGAAAAACGTGGGGAATAATAGGCTTTGGCAATATTGGCAGGGAAGTCGGAAATGTCGCTAAAGCGCTCGGATGCAATTTGATAGTCTGCAAGCGCACGCCTGAAGACGGTTATCGTTGTGTAGATATTGATACTCTTTGCAAAGAGTCGGATATTATAACAGTTCATACACCGCTTAATGAAAGCACAAAACATCTGATTAACAAAGAACGTCTTTCAGTTATGAAAAAAGATGTCGTTATTGTAAATGAGGCTCGTGGTGCAGTTACAGATGAAGCCGCTGTCGCCGAAGCAGTAAAAACAGGGGAAATCGGTGCATTTGGCTCTGATGTGTATTCAGTTGAACCGTTTGACGCAGTACATCCTTTTAACGAAATTAAAGACTTGCCGAATGTTTGCTTAACTCCGCATATGGCGTGGGGGGCGTATGAAGCAAGAGTTCGTTGCCTTAACGAGATAGTGCTCAATATAAAAGATTTTTATAGCGGCGGAATAAAGGGCAGAGTTGATTTGCAATAAATTACTGAAAAGAGGCTAATTTTCAATGGATAAAGCAGGAATATCTGATGCTGAACATTATAATAAAATGGTAAACACACCAGTATCTAAACTTGTTATAACGCTTGGTATCCCCACTACTCTAAGTATGCTTATCACAAATATTTACAATATGGCAGATACTTATTTTGTTGGTACTCTTGGCAATAGTGCAAGCGGCGCTGTTGGCGTTGTTTTCGGGCTTATGGCAATTATTCAGGCTTTCGGCTTCATGTATGGTCACGGTGCTGGCAGCATTATTGCAAGACGTCTTGGTGAGGGTGATTTGGACAGTGCACACAAATTTGCCTCATTAAGTTTTATTTCTGCTCTTGTTACGGGTGCTGTTATATGTATTGCCGGTCTTTGCTTTATAAATCCGCTTATGTCAATTCTTGGTAGTACGGATACCATTTTGCCTTATGCAGCCGACTATGGCAGATACATACTGCTTGCGGCTCCGTTTTCTATGGCGAGTTTTGTTCTTAACAATATACTGCGCTATGAGGGCAAAGCCTCTTTAGCGATGATAGGAATAGGGGTAGGCGCAATTTTAAACATAGCCGGTGATCCTCTGTTTATATACGTACTTAATATGGGAATTGCGGGTGCAGGTTTGTCTACCGCATTATCCCAGGCAGTAAGTTTTCTTATATTGCTTACAATGTTTTTAGCAGGAAAAACCCAAAGTAAAATTTCTTTTAAGAATGCAACATTTAATTCTGATAAATTTTCTGATATAATCCGAACGGGATTTTCAAGCCTTATCCGTCAGGGGCTTTCAAGCATTTCAACTATGATGCTTAATAAGTATGCTGGTGTATATGGTGATGCTGCCGTGGCGGCAATGTCGGTAGTAAACAGAATATCATTCTTTATTTTTGCTGTTGGTCTTGGTATTGGTCAGGGATTTCAGCCGGTATCGGCATTTAACTATGGAGCAAAAAAATATTCACGTGTGCGCAAGGCATTTTTGTTTACAGTTATAACCGGCGAAATACTACTTGGTATACTTGCTGTTGCCGGAATGATTTTTTCAGGTGACCTTGTGGGCATTTTCAGAGATGATGCACAAGTTATTGCTATAGGTACAGTTGCACTTAGATTTTATCTTGTTGCACTCTTTTTTCAGCCACTTGCGATATGTTCTAATATGCTTTTTCAAAGTATCGGGGAAAATAAAAAAGCCGCAATGTTGTCAACGCTTCGTAGCGGACTTGTATTTATACCGGTTCTTGTAATACTGGCATTTGTTTTTGACCTTACGGGAATTCAGGCGGCGCAGCCGGTTGCTGACGTTATAACCTTTTTTATTACTCTTCCGTTAGTGGTACGTTTTATTAAAAATCTGCCGGAAGATGAATAAATTGTGTGCAAATAAAAAAAGATAAAAAATATGGTAGATGTTTGTTGACACTGTTTTGAAATTGTGATATAATTATAGAAAATCGTGGAAAGGGAAATATCATGAACTGTTTATGTAAGGCAACATCTGCAAATACTTTAGCAACTGGGGCGTTTGATTCGGTACCCGCAGTTGTTGATATTTCAGTTCACGGAATTGGTATTTCTGTTTTTAAAAATAAGTTTTTTACTTTCGGTTTGTGATATTGCTATTTGCATTTATCCAAACCGTTTTTTTATGAAAAAATTCAATTTTAAATTAGCACGGGAGGCACAGAAAAATGGCAAAAAGAAAAGATATTAAAAAAATCCTTATCATCGGTTCGGGACCAATTATTATAGGTCAGGCTGCTGAATTTGACTATGCAGGTACACAGGCATGTCTTGCACTTAAAGAGGAGGGGTACGAAGTTATTTTGGCTAACTCTAACCCTGCTACAATTATGACAGACACATCTATTGCTGATAAGGTTTATATGGAGCCTCTTACATTAGAGTATATTTCAAGAATTATACGCACAGAACGCCCCGATGCTATCGTTCCCGGTATAGGTGGACAAACCGGTTTAAACCTTGCTATGCAGCTTGAGAAAAAAGGTGTTTTAAAAGAGTGCGAGGTAGAACTTTTAGGTACTAAGAGCGACAGTATCGAACGTGCAGAAGACAGAGAAATGTTCAAAGAACTCTGCTCGTCTATCGGCGAACCCGTTATTCCGTCAGAGATAACATATTCGCTGGAAGAAGCGAAAGATGCGGCAAAGAGAATCGGTTATCCGGTTGTTCTTCGCCCTGCCTTTACTTTGGGTGGTACCGGTGGTGGCTTTGCCAATGACGAGGCTGAACTTACAGAAATTGGTATAAACGCATTTAAACTTTCCCCCGTGCATCAGGTGCTTATAGAAAAAAGTGTTAAAGGTTATAAAGAAATTGAGTTTGAAGTTATGCGCGACGGTGCAGACCACGCCATTACTATCTGCGGCATGGAAAACATTGACCCCGTTGGCGTTCATACGGGTGACTCTGTGGTTGTTGCTCCAATTATGTCGCTTAACGAACACGATCTTAAAATGCTCAATGACAGTGCTATTAAAATTATCCGTGAACTTAAAATTGAGGGCGGTTGCAATGTTCAGTTTGCTTTGCATCCAACAACATCTGAGTATTACCTTATAGAGGTTAACCCAAGAGTTTCACGTTCGTCAGCGTTGGCATCTAAAGCAAGTGGATACCCGATTGCAAGAGTAACCGCTAAAATTGCTGTTGGTATGACTTTGGAAGAGATTGCTATTGCAAACACCAACGCAGCATTTGAACCAAGACTTGACTATGTTGTTGCTAAATTCCCAAGATTCCCGTTTGATAAATTTGCGTCTGCTACAAACAAACTCGGTACGCAGATGAAAGCAACCGGTGAGGTTATGGGCATCGGTTCAACGCTTGAGGAATGTCTGCTTAAATCTGCACGTTCTTTGGAAATAGGTGTAGACCATCTTTATATGTCTAAGTTTGATAAAATGAGCGATGACGAAATCATCTCTTACCTTGCAGACTTCCGTGATGACTCTATCTTTGCAGTTGCACAGTTGTTGAGAAACGGCGTAAGCATCGAAAAAGTGCACGAAATTACAAAAATCACTCCGTATTTCCTGGAAGCGTTTAAACGCATTACTGACTTTGAAACAATTGTTGCCAATAATGTAAATAATACAGATGTTTTAAAGCAAGCTAAAACTATGGGCTTTTCAGATACATTCATTGCAAAACTCTGGAATGTATCTGAACTTGATGTGTTTGCTGCAAGAAAAGAAAATAAAATATTCCCGATTTATAAAATGGTAGATACCTGCCACACAAATGCGTATATACCTTATTTCTACTCGACATATACCGGTGAAAATCAGTCAGTTGTGTCTGATAAAAAGAAGATTATCGTTTTAGGTGCAGGTCCTATCAGAATAGGTCAGGGTGTAGAGTTTGACTATTCAACCGTTCACGCAGTAACAACTATCAAAAATTCAGGATACGAGGCTATTATTATAAACAATAACCCTGAAACAGTTTCCACAGACTACACAACCGCGGATAAACTCTACTTTGAACCGCTTACACCTGAAGATGTAATGAACATTATAGAACTTGAGAATCCTGACGGTGTTATAGCAACACTTGGCGGACAAACTGCAATTAACCTTGCAAATCCGCTTTATGAACGTGGCGTTAAAATTATCGGTACAGACTGTGATGCTATAGACCGTGCCGAAAACCGTGAGATGTTTGAAGATATCCTAAACACTCTTAATATTCCACGTCCTGCAGGAAAAGCCGTTACCAAGATTGAGGATGGTGTTGCTGCAGCAGCAGAGATTGGTTACCCTGTATTGGTTCGTCCAAGTTTTGTTCTTGGTGGCAGAGCAATGCAGATTGTTGCTAACGAAGAACAACTTCGTCATTATCTTAAAACTGCCGTTGAAATTGATGAGGACAAACCCGTACTTGTAGATAAATATATCATTGGTAAAGAGGTTGAAATTGACGCTATCTGCGACGGTAAAGATGTATTTGTTCCCGGTATTATGGAACTTGTTGAGCGTACCGGTGTTCACAGCGGTGACTCAATCAGTGTTTATCCTGCTTTCAGTATTTCGGATAAGGTAAAAGAAACAATAATTGACTATGCACAAAAACTCGGTCTTGGTATTGGCATTGTCGGTCTTTATAATATTCAGTTTATCGTAGATAAAAACGATGATGTTTATATTATAGAGGTTAACCCAAGGTCTTCAAGAACTGTACCTTTCCTCTCTAAATCTACCGGATACTCTCTTGCAGATATTGCTACAGAGGTTATTATGGGTAAGAGTCTTAAAGAACAGGGAATAACAGAAATTTATCCTGAAGAGAAAAAACGCTGGTATGTAAAAGTACCCGTATTCTCGTTCAATAAAATAAGAGGTCTTGATGCATACCTTTCACCTGAAATGAAGTCTACAGGTGAGGCTATCGGCTATGACGATAAACTTAATCGCGCATTGTATAAAGCACTTCAGGCGTCAGGTATGAAGGTGCTTAACTACGGAACAGTATTTGCTACAATAGCAGATGAAGACAAAGCAGAAGCGCTTCCGCTTATCAGAAGATTTTATAATCTTGGCTTTAATATCTGCGGTACAAAAGGTACTGCTGATTACCTGATTAAAAATGGTATCCGTACACACGTTATGAAAAAACTCAGCGACGGCAGTGACGAAATCCCCGAAGCTATCCGTAGCGGTATGCTTGCTTATATCATTAATACAAGTGATATAAACGCATCCGGTAATAACACAAGGGACGGTCATGAAATAAGAAAACTTGCTACTGAAAATAATGTAAATGTGTTTACTGCACTTGATACTGTTTCTGTACTGCTTGATGTATTAGAAGAAATAACAATCTGCATATCAACTATTGATGCATAAGGAGTTTAAAATGTTGATTGAAGAAAAATATATACAGGAATTTTTTACTGTAGATAAAAATGAAAACATCGCTGGTGATGTTTATGAAATGCACCTTTTGGGAAACACTTCCGCAATAACAAAACCCGGTCAGTTTGTCAATATCAAGGTAGACGGATTTTATCTGCGCCGACCGATTTCTGTTTGTGATTATGACAGTGAGGGATTAACGCTTATTTATAAAGTTGTCGGCAATGGAACAGAAGTAATGAGCAAAATTGAAAAATGTGCTGTACTTGACTTACTTGTAGGTTTGGGCAATGGTTTTGATACTTCTAAAAGCGGCGATAGACCGCTTCTTATTGGCGGAGGCATGGGTGTTGCACCTATGTATAACCTTTGCAAAAAACTCATTGCAGAGGGTAAAAAACCTATTGTTGTAAACGGATTCAACAGTGCAAAAGATGTATATTATGAAAACGAATTCAAAGCGTTGGGGGCAGAAGTTTATATAACTACCGCCGACGGCACTAACGGAACAAAAGGGTTCGTTACTGATGTCACTAAAAATCTTGATTACACATATTTTTACACATGCGGTCCTATGCCAATGTTTAAAGCGGTAGAGGCTACTGCAAAAACATCAGGTCAGTTCAGTTTTGAAGAACGTATGGGCTGTGGTTTTGGTGCATGCATGGGATGTTCTTGCGAAACCAAATACGGTAATAAGCGAATCTGCAAAGACGGACCTGTGCTTGAAAGGGAGGAAATAATATGGTAGATACAAGAGTAGTTTTAAGCGGAATAACTCTTGATAACCCCGTTATTCCTGCCAGCGGTACATTTGGGTTTGGCAGGGAATTTGCTGAACTGTACGACATTAACTGCCTTGGTACGTTCTCATTTAAAGGTACTACAAAAGACCCTCGCTTTGGAAATCCTACACCGAGAATTGCAGAATGTTCTATGGGAATGATAAACTCAGTCGGACTTCAAAATCCGGGTGTTGAGCATGTTGTTAATCACGAACTTAAAGAACTTAAAGAATATTTTTCAAAGCCTGTTATGGCAAATGTATCGGGTTTTTCGATTGATGAGTACGTATATACTTGTCAGAAAATAAATGATGCAGAGCAAGTAGGGTGGATAGAAGTTAACATATCATGCCCCAATGTTCACGGCGGCGGAATGAGTTTTGGTACAACTCCTGAAGCGGCTGCCGAGGTTACAAAAGCAGTTAAGGCGGTCACCACAAAACCTGTTTATATTAAACTTTCGCCCAATGTTGCAGATATTGCTTCTGTTGCAAAAGCGTGTGAGGATGCAGGCGCAGACGGCATCAGCCTTATAAACACATTGCTTGGTATGAGAATTGATTTAAAAACTAAAAAGTGTGTTGTAGCAAATAAGATGGGTGGTTTTTCAGGTCCTGCCATTTTCCCCGTTGCGGTTAGAATGGTATATCAGGTATATGAAGCCGTTAAAATCCCTGTTATTGGTATGGGTGGAGTATCAAGCGCTGATGATGTTATCGAAATGATGCTTGCCGGTGCTACTGCTGTTCAGGTAGGTGCGGCAAACCTTGTTAATCCCTTTGCCTGCAAAGAAATTATAGAGACTTTGCCTACTGCTATGAAAAAATACGGAATAGAAAAATTATCAGATATAATCGGAGGTGCTCATTAATGGGTAAAGATGTAATTGTTGCTTGCGATTTTGCCAGCAAAGAAGATGTATTTAAATTTTTGGATTTGTTTACAGACGAAAAACCGTTTGTTAAAATTGGCATGGAACTTTTTTATGCAGCAGGTCCTGAGATTGTACGTGAGATTAAAAAAAGAGGTCATAAAATATTCCTTGATTTAAAACTCCACGATATCCCCAATACCGTTAAAAAATCTATGGCGGTTTTATCAAAACTTGATGTTGATATGACTAACTTGCATGCATCAGGTACTATCGATATGATGAAGGCGGCACTTGAAGGACTTACACGTCCTGACGGCAGCAGACCTATACTTATAGCCGTTACGCAACTTACTTCAACAAGCGAAGAAAGAATGAAAAACGACCTTTTAATTGACGCACCTATTGACGAAGTGGTTATGCACTATGCAAAAAATGCATCAGTTGCAGGGCTTGACGGCGTAGTATGTTCTCCGCTTGAGGCTGAGAAGGTTCATAAAACTTGCGGGGATAACTTTATTACAGTTACACCCGGTGTGCGTTTTGCAGACGGAGATGTTGGCGACCAGGTGCGTGTTATGACACCTGAACAGGCAAAAAAGATAGGTTCTGACTATATAGTTGTCGGCAGACCTATTACTGCTGCTGATGATCCCGTTGCTGCATATAAAAGATGTGTTGCAGAATTTGTTGATTGAGTCTAAGGAGGATATACTAAATGAAAAAGATAATTGCAAAAGATTTGCTTAAAATCAAAGCAGTGTTTTTCAGACCCGAAGAGCCATTTACATGGGCAAGCGGTATTAAAAGTCCTGTTTACTGTGATAACCGCTTAACATTAAGCGATATTGATGTTCGCAGTGATGTTGAAAATGGTTTGGCACAGACCATAAAAGAAAACTATCCCGATGCAGAAGTTTTAATGGGAACTTCAACTGCTGGTATCGCACATGCTGCAATAACTGCACATATTCTTGGTCTTCCTATGGGTTATGTGCGCAGCGGTGCTAAAGACCATGGCAGAAAAAATCAGATAGAGGGTAAACTTATCCCCGGACAGAAAGTTGTTGTTATAGAGGACCTTATTTCAACCGGCGGAAGTGTTATAGAAGTTGTAGAAATCTTACGTGAGGCAGGTGCGGAAGTTTTAGGTATTGCATCAATATTTACTTATGGTATGCAGAAAGGTCTTGACAGACTTGCTGCTGCAAATGTAAAAAATATCAGTTTAACAGATTTTGATGTTATTGCTGAAGCCGCTGCCGAGGAAGGTTATATCCGTCAGGAAGATATCGCACGTTTAATAGCATTCAGAAATAATCCGTCTGACGAAAGTTGGATTGAGGTGAAAAAATGAGAAGCGTAATTGATATTAAAGATTTATCAAAAGAGGAAATTGCAGAACTTGTATCGATTTCCGAAGATATAATATCAAATCCGCAAAAATACGCACATAAGTGTGATGGAAAGAAACTGGCAACACTCTTTTTTGAACCGTCAACACGCACAAGACTCAGTTTTGAGGCTGCTATGTATGAACTTGGCGGTAATGTGCTTTCTATGTCAGATTCTGCGTCAAGTTCTGCTTCAAAAGGTGAGAGTGTAGCAGACACAGCCAAGGTAATATCTTGCTACGCAGATATTATAGCAATGCGTCACCCTAAAGAGGGTGCACCGATGGTTGCATCTATGAATAGTACAGTTCCTGTTATAAACGCAGGTGACGGCGGTCATAATCATCCCACGCAAACGCTTACAGACCTTTTAACAATTCACCGTGAAAAAGGCAGATTTGATAACCTTACAGTAGGTCTTTGCGGTGACCTTAAATTTGGCAGAACTGTTCATTCGCTTATTTCGGCACTTACACGTTATGAGGGTATTAAGTTTGTTCTTATTTCACCCGAAGAACTTAAAGTTCCAAGTTATGTAAAAAACACTATAAAAGAAAATGGTTTGGAATATAAGCAGACAACAGATTTAATGAGTGTTCTTCCCGAACTTGACATTTTGTATATGACACGTGTTCAAAGAGAGCGTTTCTTTAATGAAGAAGATTATCTGCGTCTTAAAGACAGTTATGTTTTAACTCCGGAAAAACTTGAGTCTGCAAAAATAGATTTATCTATTATGCATCCGTTGCCGAGAGTTAACGAAATAAGTGTTGCCGTCGATAACGATCCTCGTGCGTGCTATTTCAGGCAAGCGCTTAACGGAAAATATATCAGAATGGCATTAATTTTAAAACTGCTGGAGGTGGAGTAAGTGAATATAGATTCTATCAAGAACGGAATCGTTATTGACCACATAGAAGCAGGAAAGGGTATGGAGATTTATAATCTTTTAAAACTCGATACTTTGGGCTGCTCTGTGGCGATTATAAAAAATGCTTCCAGCAATAAAATGGGTAAGAAAGACATCATTAAAGTCGATGCTAAAATTGACCTTGATATGGATATTTTGGGATTTGTTTCTCCAAGTGCAACTGTAGATATTATTCGTGATGGTGTACTGATTGAGAAAAAGAAGATTACACTTCCTGAAAAACTGGTAAATGTTATCTATTGCAAAAATCCCCGTTGCATAAGTTCTACAGAACAGGAACTTCCTCATATTTTTAATCTCACCAATAAAGAAAGCCGTGAATACAGATGTATTTACTGTGAAACAAAAGGTGAATAATATAGTTCACATATTATTCATAAATTCTATGGTTATTTTTAATTTTTGCATAGTATAATTCAATCAACAGAAGGACAAAACTGGAAGGGGATTGATATGGGAACGCACGAACCTTATGCAAAAGAACTTAATAATTTACTTGACGAAATGCAGATTGAAGCCATGCGCGAACAATTTACAAGAGTCAAGGAACTTATGACATATTATCATTGCGCTATGCTTGAAATGGAAACAAAACTTAATGTTTTAAATGAACAGTTTGCCCTTCAAAACGAGCGCAATCCTATAGAAAGTATAAAATCAAGGCTTAAATCTATGTCGAGTATTCAGGACAAACTTCGCCGAAACGGACATACCGTAAGTATTGATAATATAGAAGAGTTTTTAAGTGATGTTGCGGGAATACGTGTTATATGTTCGTTTGTAGACGATATTTATATGCTTGCTGACTGTTTAAGCGAACAGGACGACATAGAAATTCTTGCCCGTAAAGATTACATAAAAAATCCAAAGCCCAACGGATACCGCAGTTTGCACCTTATTGTGCAGATACCGATTTTCTTGCAGAACGAAAAAAAACTTATGCGTGTAGAAGTTCAACTTCGTACTATTGCAATGGAGTTCTGGGCGAATCTGGAGCATAAACTAAGGTATAAGAAAAATCTGGGCGAGAAAACTGAGATTGAAATTGAAAAAGGGCTTAAAGAATGTGCTGACATCAGCGCAGAGTTAGATGCAAAAATGTACGAGATACGAAATAAAATATCTCGTTAGTAACATAATAATATAAAAAGTGTAAGAGGTTTTTATGAAGAAAAACATTTTGCAGGTTGTTGCAGGTTCGCTTATATTAGGAGCCATATTGGTTATCGTGTTTTTTCTTATAGGTAGATTCGATTTGTCTGTTGTATGGGGTGCTTTGTTGGGAATTGCCTGTGCGTGCCTAAATTTTGCATTTTTAGCATTAACAGTTTCCAAATCGTTGAGTAAAGGTAAAGCGGCAGGCGGATATATGGGGATAAGTTATCTCTTGCGTCTGGCTTTTATAGGCGCAGTAGTTGTGTTTGCAATAAAATCTCCATATATAAATTATGTTGCTGCTGTGATTCCGCTTCTGTTTCCACGAGTAATAATTACTTTTATTCAGGGAATAATGAAATGGAATAATAAATCTGATAAAAAGGCGGGTGATAACATTGGAGGGACCTAAGATACTGTTTACAATACCGTATCTTAATATAAATGTCACAGAAACTGTGGTAGATACGTGGCTTGTAATGGCTGTTGTCACCATTTTATGTATATGGCTCACGCATGGACTTGAAATTGTTCCAAGAACCAAACGTCAACTGGCTGCCGAAAAATTGGTTTCTATGGTTAATAATATGGTGTTAAATACTATGGGACACAGATATATATCTTTTGCACCGTATATAGCCGCACTTTTTGCTACATCGATGATTGGTAGTCTTTCAAGTCTTATAGGTCTCCGCCCGCTTACTGCTGATTTTAGCACTACTTTGGCATGGGCGCTGCTGGCATTTATAATGATACAAGGTAATAATATACGTTTAAACGGAATAGGCGGTTGGCTTAAAGGATTTTTAGATCCTGTACCGTTTATGTTACCTTTGAATCTTGTTTCGGAGATAGCAAACCCTATTTCGATGTCGTTCCGTCATTTTGGAAATATTGCCGCAGGTATGGTTATTACATCACTTTTATATTCTGCGTTGGCAGCATTGAGCAGTTTTATTCTTGGGTGGATACCTAATGAGTTTGTGGCGAGTATACCGCTATTTCAGTTAGGTTTACCTGCAATACTGTCAATATATTTTGATGTGTTTACAAGTTTTCTTCAGGCGTATATCATCTGTATGCTGACAATGGTATATGTATCGGGAGTTGACTCAAGAGAGTAATTAAAAATTTATATAAACGGAGGTATTTATTATGTTAGAAAGAGCAATAGTTTTAGCAGCATCTGCAGTTGGTGCCGGTTTGGCTATGATAGCAGGTATAGGTCCCGGTATTGGTCAGGGTTATGCTGCAGGTAAAGCAGCAGAGGCGGTAGGACGTCAGCCTGAGGCTAAAGGCGATATTACATCAACAATGCTTTTTGGCTGTGCGGTTGCTGAATCTACGGGTATTTACGGTCTTGTAGTAGCACTGATTTTACTCTTCGCTAACCCACTTATTAACTTACTGTAATAAAATTGGGGAGGCTTAAAAATGCCATTTGTAAGTATAGACGTATGGACTATTATAATGCAGTGGGGCAACCTGCTGATATTGCTGTGGCTGATTAAAAAGTTTTTGTTCAAGCCCGTTATGTCAATTTTAGAGGCTCGTGAAAACGAGATTAAAAATATGTATGACGAGGCTGAAGAAGCACGCAGCACAGCAGATGAACTTAAAACACAGTACACTGCTAAACTCAATAATGCTCGTGATGAGGCTGATGAGATTGTTAAAACTGCTGTTAAAACAGCAAAAAACACTTCTGATGAAATTATATCTGATGCTCAGGATAAAGCAACTGCTTTGATAGAGCGTGCTAACGAAAAGATTGAAGTTGAGCGTAAATCTGCTATCAATCAGGCAAAGAACGATTTGTCTGATATGGCACTTACAATAGCGGGCAAGGTTATTGAACGTGATATCAATGCCGCCGACCATAGTAAGATGATAGATAAATTCATAGAAGAATTGGGTGATGCATCATGACGGCAGTTTCATATGCAGAAGCGCTTTATTCACTCGCTGTAGAAGAAAATGTGGCAGAGGAAATTTATTCTCAGTTAGACGCAGTAAAGTTTGCTTTTACTGATAATCCTGAACTTTGCAAGATACTTGACCGTCCGTGTTCTGATAAACAAGAACGCACTGCTCTTATTGACAGATGCTTTAAAGATGTCAATGTGTATCTTTTAAATTGTATTAAGGTTATGAGCAAAAGACGCGCAACTGCACATTTTTCCGAGGTGGCAGATGAATTTATGAAATTGTACCGGAAAGAAAATGGTATAGAAATTGTAAACGTTATAACTGCTGCTGCATTAAGCGATGAACAAGCAGATAAACTTAAAATTAAACTTGAACGCAAACTTGGCAAAAAAGTAATCCTTTCTGCTACTGTAGACCCTGATATAATGGGTGGTATAGTAGTACGTACGGAAAGCAGCCAGATAGATGCGAGCATCAAGACGCGGCTTGACGATATACAAAAACGAATCAAGTCGGCAGTTATTTAGTGGAGGTTTATAATGAAACCTGATGAAATAAGCAAATTAATTAAAAGCGAAATTAAAAACTACGAAAACAAAGTTACTTACAGCGAAACCGGCTACGTTATCGAAGTTGGTGATGCTATTGCCCGTGTGTACGGTCTTGATGACTGTATGGCTAACGAACTTTTAGAGTTTGAAAACGGCGAAATGGGTATGGCGTTAAACCTTGAGGAAGAGTTTGTCAGCGTAGTTATATTAGGCGATGATACCGGCATAAAAGAGGGTAGTGTTGTAAAGCGCACGGGTAAAGTTGTAAGTGTACCTGTGGGTGATGCACTCATTGGCAGAGTTGTAGATGCTTTGGGTAATCCAATTGACGGTAAAGGTCCAATTATGGCTGATGAAACACGCCCGATTGAGTCTAATGCTCCCGGTATTATTACACGTCAGTCTGTAAATACACCTTTGCAGACCGGTATCAAGGCAATCGATTCTATGATACCAATCGGCAGAGGTCAGAGGGAACTTATAATTGGTGACAGACAAACCGGTAAAACGGCTATTGCTGTTGATACCATCATCAATCAAAAAGGCAAAGATGTTATCTGTATATATGTTGCTATCGGACAGAAGCGTTCTACTGTAGCACAATTGGTTGAACTTCTTACAAAAACCGGTGCTATGGAATATACAATAGTCGTATCTGCAACGGCATCCGAAACTGCACCTTTGCAGTATATAGCGCCGTATGCTGGCTGTACTATGGGCGAATACTTTATGAATAAAGGTAAAAGCGCACTCATAGTATATGACGATTTGTCCAAACACGCTGTTGCATACAGAACTCTTTCTCTTCTGCTTCGCCGTCCGCCGGGACGTGAAGCATACCCCGGAGATGTATTCTATCTCCATTCAAGATTACTGGAACGTGCTGCTAACCTTGCGCCTGAATACGGCGGCGGTTCGCTTACTGCATTGCCTATTATTGAAACTCAGGCAGGCGACGTTTCAGCCTATATTCCTACAAACGTAATTTCTATCACTGATGGTCAGATTTTCTTGGAAACCGAACTTTTCCATAATGGTATTATGCCGGCTGTTAACCCTGGTATATCTGTATCACGTGTTGGCGGTAATGCACAGATTAAAGCGATGAAGAAAGTTGCAGGTAAACTCAAACTGGAATACTCTCAGTACAGAGAACTGCAATCGTTCTCGCAGTTCGGCTCTGACCTTGATGCCGATACAAAGAGTCGTTTAAGAAAAGGCGAAAGAATTGTTGAAGTATTAAAACAGGGCAGGTCTAACCCTGTAACTGTTGAAAATCAGGTGTATATTATTTATGCAGTTATCAACAATTATCTTGACGAGGTGGAACTTTCGGATGTTGCTGCATACGAAAAGCAACTGTTTGATTATATAGGCGAGTCACACCCTGAAATCACCAAAGAAATTGTATCTACAGGTGCACTTTCTGATGATGGCATGGTTAAACTTGATGATGCAGTAAAAGGCTTTACTGAGCGTTTTTTGAAATTACACGCAAAGAGGTGAATGACTGATGGCGGGCGGTTCAATGAAGGACATCAAACTCCGCATAAAAAGTATACAGGGCACACGCCAGATTACTAAAGCGATGCAACTGGTTGCATCTTCAAAACTGCGCCGTGCCAAGGAGCGTATGGAACTTTCTGTTCCGTATTCAAAAGCATTCAATGATATCATAGATAAACTTTCTGCAAGTGCTGATAGAGGAGATAGTATTTTCTTTACCGGCAGAGAAGTAAAAAAAGTTTGTCATTGCGTTATAGCAGGAGACAGAGGTTTGGCAGGGGGATATAACTCTAATGTTTTTAAAGAAGTTATGCGTCATTTTAGTGAGCATAATTATGAAACAAAAATTTTCCCTATTGGCAGAAAAACTTTAGAATATTTTAAAAAACGTTTTGAGTTTATTGATGAATCTTATGCAACTGCTGCGGATATCAGTATAGGTAATTGTTTTAAAATTGGAAGTATGCTTACAGAAATGTATGTAAACGGAGAGTTTGACGAACTTTTTCTTACCTATACGCACTATAAAAATGTTCTCCATCAGGAGCCTTTAACAGTAAGGATTTTTCCTTTGCCTGAAAGTGACAGTGAAAAAAGAACGCAAATAGAGTGCGAACCGGCCTTTGCTTCAACTGTTAAGGCGGTTATGCCATCTTATGTGGCGTCTGTAATTTATACTGCTGTTGCACAGTCTTATGCGAGTGAACTCACTTCAAGGCAGAACGCTATGGATACTGCTACCAGCAATGCTGACGAAATGCTCAGCGAACTGCAGTTGCAGTATAACCGTGCACGTCAGGCAGGTATCACTCAGGAAATAACCGAAATTGTGGCAGGTGCCAATTCTTAAAATCGAAAGGTTTTTGTAATATGAATAATAAAGGAACAGTAATTCAAATAATAGGTCCCGTTGTTGACATTCGTTTTGATGAAGGTCAACTTCCGGCTCTTAAAAATGCTATTGAAATACCCAACGGCGATGCTATAGTAGTGGTTGAGGCGGCATCACATCTGGGGGATAATATTGTCCGTTGTATTGCCATGAATTCTACCGATGGTCTTAAACGTGGTTTAGAGGCAATTGATACCGGTTCCGGTATTAAGGTGCCCGTAGGCGAGGGGACACTTGGCAGAATATTCAATCTTTTGGGTGAGCCGATTGACGAACTTCCTGCACCGAAAATTGAAGAAAAATGGAGTATTCATCGTAATCCGCCTTCATATGATGAGCAAGAGAGCACTACCGAGATACTTGAAACCGGTATAAAGGTAGTTGACCTTATTGCACCTTATGCAAAGGGCGGTAAAATTGGTCTTTTCGGTGGTGCCGGTGTTGGTAAAACAGTTCTTATTATGGAACTTATCAATAACGTTGCTAAACAGCACGGCGGTATTTCTGTGTTTACCGGTGTTGGAGAACGTACCCGTGAGGGTAACGACCTTTATAACGAAATGAAGGAGTCAGGCGTTATAAATAAAACTGCATTGGTGTATGGCCAAATGAATGAGCCGCCCGGCGCAAGAATGAGAGTTGCTCTTTCAGGACTTACTATGGCAGAGTATTTCCGTGATGCCGCAGGTCAGGACGTACTTTTGTTTATAGATAATATTTTCAGATTTACTCAGGCAGGTTCTGAGGTTAGTGCGCTTTTGGGCAGAATGCCGTCTGCGGTTGGATATCAGCCTACACTGGCTACTGAGATGGGCGCTTTGCAGGAAAGAATTACTTCTACAAAAAAAGGCTCTATCACGTCTGTTCAGGCGGTATATGTACCCGCTGATGACTTAACTGACCCTGCGCCCGCAACTACTTTTGCTCACCTTGATGCTACTACGGTACTTTCAAGAAGTATAGCGTCACTCGGTATTTATCCTGCGGTTGACCCGCTTGAGTCTACTTCGAGAATACTTTCTCCTGAAATTGTTGGTCAGGAACATTACGAAACTGCCAAGGCTGTTCAGCATATACTTCAGAGATATAAAGAACTTCAGGATATTATTGCTATTATGGGTATGGACGAACTTACTGAAGAAGATAAAATTATCGTTAACCGTGCAAGAAAAGTACAGAGATTTTTATCACAACCTTTCTCTGTAGCAGAACAGTTTACCGGTATGCAGGGCAGATACATTCCTCTTAAAGAAACCATACGTGGTTTTAAAGAAATTGTAGAGGGTAAACATGATGATTTACCCGAATCAGCATTTCTGTTTGCAGGTACTATTGATGAGGTTATTGAAAAAGCCGCTAAGGAAAGTAAATAACGGAGGCAAGTATGTCAGAATTCAAATTAACTGTTGTAACTCCCGATGGTATGGTGTATGACGGAATGGCAGAATCTGTTATTGTACGTACCACCACGGGGAATGTTGGAATATTAAAAGGCCATGCTCCGTTCGCAGCGCCACTCACAGTAGGAGAGGCACGTGTGAAAATCGGTAATGATTGGAAAACGGCTGCGTGTATCGGCGGAGTTGTCAGTGCTGATAAAGAAGAAGTGAAAATTGCTGCCAATGCATTTGAATGGGCAGACAATATTGACGTTGTTCGTGCTGAAAATGCAAAGAACGAGGCAGAAAAAATTATTGGTTCATCGTCTGATATTGCACAACTTGATAAAGCAAAGGGGAAACTTCTCCGTGCTATTACAAGAATCCATGTTGCTAATAATAAATAAAATATAATAAGGAGGATTTTGAAATGGATTTTAAAGGTTCAAAAACAGAGAAAAATCTTATGGAGGCTTTTGCCGGCGAAAGTCAGGCAAGAAACAAGTACACATACTTTGCTTCTGTTGCTAAAAAAGAAGGTTTTCAGCAGATAGCCGCTATATTTGAAGAAACTGCAAACAACGAGAAAGAACACGCAAAACTTTGGTTTAAGGCTCTTGGCGAACTTGGAAATACTGCAGAAAATCTGCTTCACGCTGCTGAAGGTGAAAACTATGAGTGGACCGATATGTACGATACCTTTGCACGCGAGGCAGAGGAAGAAGGCTTCACCGCTTTGGCAGCCAAGTTCCGCGCTGTAGCAGCGATAGAGAAGGAGCATGAGGAGCGTTATCGCGCACTGCTGAAGAAC
>JAFSCF010000010.1 GCA_017436905.1 Clostridia bacterium
AGAAGGGAGTACAAACAAAAAAAGGAGGTTGCGCATAAAATATATGCGCAACCTCCCAAGACATAAACATTTAACAATTAGAGAAACAAAAAAAGACAGACTCTGCGAAAAGAATCGCAAAATCCGCCCCCAAAAAAGCCAAGGTATTTAGTTCAAGTCCTCCCCAAAGGTCGTTTTGGAGAAATGATATCTTTTGAATTCCACCTTGAAAAATGGCACGAAAAAACCCAGAAACCGTGTGGTTTCTGGGTTTTCCGAACCGATATCTTTTTCGGTTCGCAATGTTGGTCGGGATGACAGGATTCGAACCTGCGAAATCTCTCGCTCCCAAAGCGAGCGCGATACCAAACTTCGCCACATCCCGATATGCAATTTTTGGGGTATTTTTAACGTCTGTGGGATACTATGTGGTCGTTGCCACTTTTGGCGGTTTTTTCGGAAATCCCACAAGCCGAAAATCCGCAGTGTTAAAGGGGTGTTTGAAGTTTTAGAAAAATGTCCTGAATGAATCAGGTCGGTCTCCCAAACCACGCGCGCTACCAGCTGCGCCACACCTCGAAAAGCACAATACCCATTTTAATATATTATTTTCTATTTGTCAAGTGTTTTTGCCATATTTTAAGTTTTAATCCGTCTAAAAATACCACCGCAAGCACAAAAGCGCCCAAAAAACCGAAAAATCTGTACAATTTATTTACCAAATCCGAAAAACCTACGTATGCCAAAGGCACAGACGCAACACACAGAATCGCCGACAAAACGGCATTGTTTATGCGGATACGGTTCTTCAAAAAACTTAAAAGTGCAAATCCTGACGACACTGCGGTGGTTATCATTGCCATATACAAAACCGCCGCATACCCCCAGCGCATAACCTCACCTGCCTTATCGGCAATAAAAAGCATAGGCACATCGACATTTACAAGTTCGGCTTTAAAAATCCACATTGACGCCCACAACATTAATCCCATAAGCGCAAGAACTCCTCCACTTAAAAGCGCAGAGAAAAAAGCAACTTTTCCTGACGTTATACGTTCTTTAAGCGGCAATAGTATACCTATAAGCGTAACCGTATTATAACTAACATAAACAATAGAAGAAACAAAAAAATTATCCGTTACAGGTTTTAATATGCCGGCTACAGAAAAAACATCTGCGCAATTAAAAACAAGCGCAAATATCCCTACTATAATAATTCCAATCGTAATAAGAGGTGTCATAAAAGCGTTTATGGCAACCATACCGTCAACACCTTTTAAAAACACAACAAAGCACAGCACAGCCATAAATACTATGCCAAGTGTGTTTGCACCAAAAAGTTGCTCTGCCACGGCACCGCTACCCGACACCATAACGGCAAACGACGCAAACATAAATCCGTATGATATCACCTGAATAAAATCTGCCGACCGTTTACCTGCCACGTCTTTGAAATATCCGCTGAATGATGTTATATTATACAAGCAGATTTTTTTAAGCGCAATATACACATATACAAAAAATAAAATGCCGCTAAGCACCACTCCGCCGATACCCGATTTTCCGTAATTTACGAAAAAACTCATAATTTCCTGTCCCGATGCAAAACCTGCACCTATAATTGCGCCAACACAGCACATAAAAATCTTGAAAATGTTAGTCATTTCTTCTCTATTCATACATCAACCGCCTTTAAAATATCATTATTATGCCGAAAATCAAAATATGCCTTGACAAAAGCATTTTACTTCTTTAAAATGGTAATTAGTTAATAACATATTGGAGGCATATATAATGTTAAATACTGAAAAAACAATGGAAAAAATAGTTGCCTTATGCAAAGGCCGCGGTTTTGTGTATCCCGGTTCTGAAATATACGGCGGATTGGCTAACTCCTGGGATTACGGTCCTTTAGGCGTTGAGTTCAAAAACAACGTAAAAAAAGCGTGGTGGAAAAAGTTTATTCAGGAATCACCTTACAACGTTGGTCAGGACGCGGCTATTCTTATGAACCCTCAGGTTTGGGTGGCATCAGGTCACGTTGGCGGATTTTCTGACCCTCTTCTCGATTGTAAAGAATGCAAAAGCAGACACCGTGCCGACAAACTTATTGAAGATTTCTTCCACGAAAAAGGTGAAACCGTTACTGCAGACGGATGGAGCAACGAAAAAATGCTCGAATTCATCAAAGAAAATAACGTTGTTTGCCCCAAATGCGGCAAACTCAACTATACTGATATCCGCAAATTTAACCTGATGTTTAAAACATTTCAGGGTGTTACAGAGGATTCTACATCTGAACTGTACCTCCGTCCTGAAACTGCACAGGGTATATTTGTAAACTTTAAAAGCGTTCAGCGTACAACACGCAAAAAAGTGCCTTTTGGTATCGGTCAGATAGGTAAATCTTTCAGAAATGAAATCACTCCCGGTAACTTTATCTTCCGTACAAGAGAGTTTGAGCAGATGGAACTTGAGTTCTTCTGCGCTCCCGGAACTGACCTTGAATGGTTTGCATACTGGAAAGATTTCTGCAAAAACTGGTTACTCTCTCTCGGCATTAAAGAAGAGAACATAAAACTCCGTGACCACTCACCCGAGGAACTTTCTCACTATAGCAACGCAACTACTGACATCGAGTTTATGTTCCCGTTCGGTTGGGGCGAACTGTGGGGTATTGCCGACAGAACAGACTTCGACCTTAAACAACATATGCAGCACTCAGGCGAGTCTATGGAATATACAGACCCGATTACAAACGAAAAATATGTTCCTTACTGTGTTGAGCCGTCACTCGGTGCTGACCGTGTAGCATTGGCGTTTTTAGTTGAAGCGTATGACGAGGAAACAGTAGGCGATGGTGACACACGTGTTGTTATGCGTTTGCACCCTGCACTTGCACCTGTTAAGGTTGCAGTTCTGCCGCTTTCTAAAAAACTCGGCGACAATGCTAAAAAACTTTACGAAAAACTTGCCGCTAAGTTTATGTGCGAATATGACGACGCAGGCAGCATAGGTAAAAGATATCGCAGACAGGACGAGATTGGTACTCCCTTCTGTGTAACATATGATTTCGATTCAGAGGAAAACGGTACAGTAACAGTTCGTGACCGTGACACTATGGAGCAGATTACTCTTAAAATCGACGAACTTATCCCCTATATCGAAAGTAAACTTGAATTTTAATTAGTTAAGCAAATGAGTTAGTATCCGCATCTGCTTGTAATAAAAACGGCTGAACAAAATCGTTCAGCCGTTTTTACTTTCCTATATTATCTTCCCCCGCAAAAATTATAATTCATCCACAATACAGTATATCTGTCCTTCAAATCCTTAGCATAAGCGATGGCGCTCTCAAGTTTTTCTTTACTGTATAAATCATAAAATTCCGTCATATGTATTTCCGCAAGTTTCAGCATATTTTCAATTTCCTCAGCCGTTGGCATTTCGGATAGGATTTTGCGGATTTCCTGCTCCTTTGCCTTATAAATATCCGTTCTGTCCTTATTATATGCGCCCACCTTATCCTGAAGAGCGATACATTCGTGCGCCACGGATTTGTAAATATCTGACATTTTTGTCTCGTACTCACCTCTATCCATTCGGAACTGCGCATCGGGGAACGGCTCCTTCAAAAGTTTCTCCCGTATCTGTGCTGTAACAACAGTTGAATATGCCACATCAATACCGTGAGGAAAATAAGGTTCGCCGTTTATGATGCCCACTATCTCAAAAAAGTGAGACAGATGATGTTCACTGCCTGACGCAGGACGTGAGGAACCTGCGAAGCTCATCATAATTCCTACGATAACCAGCGCCTCCATAAGAGTCTTTATGCTTTGTTCGTCACGGTTCAAAAGACCTTTGGCAGTATCGAGTGTATTCTCAATCATCTTATATGTGACATCATAAATATACTGACAGAAATATTCCCCGTTTACCACATGGCTCAGCCGCCAATCATTAAGTGCTGAAAATTTTCCGATAATATCGCCGTAGCCGGCTTTTATCATATCCATGGGCGAATTTTTCAGAATATCCGTATCTGCAACAATCGCTCTCGGCAAACCTGCAGAGACGGTTTCTTTCATACCTTTTAAAATCATGGCAGCACCGGTAGAAGCATATCCATCCATAGACGGGGCTGTTGCTACAATTATATATGGGATTTTGCTGAAATGGGATACATATTTGCATAAATCCTGAATAACGCCTGAGCCAATACCCACAATCAAATCAACACCATCAATATTGGCATTAACCTCAGCGATTGCATTCTCATCGGGAATAAGAATTCTCTTACCGTCAAATATTACTTTTCCTGATATTTTACCATCTAGAGCAGTTTGCACCTGCTCCCCTGCCGCATTAAATGTGTTCTCATCAGCTACAATTAAAATATTAACGTCATCTTGGCATATCTCCGTCAGCCTTTCAACAGCACCGCTTTCTATGTACACATACTCGATATCGCAATAGTGTTGCTTACCGCAACAGCACTCTGTTCCATGTAAAATTTCGTTTATATTCATTTTATTATCTGCCTTTCTTATTTACTTTTCGCATGATTTATATTATAATATTTCCATCAAGAATAATCAACATCTAACCACAAATCGCTCAATATTTGACGATTATGCACTCAAAATGTGATAAACAATCAAAAATAGTCAGGTGATTAACATGATGAACAACGAACGCAAACGTGAAATAATCAATATTTTAAAATCGGAAAACGGGTATATAACAGTAAAAAAACTGTGTGCACTGCTTTATTCAAGTGAATCAAGCATAAGAAGAGACCTCACTGCGCTGGAGAACAATGGTTTGATAAAGCGCACATACGGCGGTGCAGAATTGATAACCGGATTTTCCAATGTGGTATCCTTCAACCACAGAACGAATCAGAATATTGATGCAAAAAAGATTATAGCAAAAAAAGCCGCAGGGCTTATAAACGACGGAGATACTATCTTCTTAGACCAATCTTCAACCACCTTTTATCTGGCAAACGAACTTTTAAACAGAAACTCGCTTACTGTCATAACAAACAACATAGAAATACTGTGCTTGCTCTCCCACTCTTCACTGAAGGTAATATCTTCGGGAGGAATCATAAGCAGCGATAGCCGTTCATGCCTCATAGGTGGCGATGCACGGTATGTATTCGAGAATACTTATGCAGACATTATGTTTTTTTCTTCTAAAGCATTATCCGAAGACGGCATTATATCCGACTGCACACGTGAGGAAGTGCTTATCAGAAAGCCTATGCTGAAAAATGCCACAAAAAAAGTTTTCCTATGCGATAGTGAGAAATTTAACACACATTCATCATACAAACAATGCACTCTCTCCGACGTGGATTATCTTATAAGCGAAAGTCAGCAGGCAAAAAAATTCTTATGTTGCAGCGAATCTCTGGTTATACTTTAAAAGGCTGAACTTAAGTTCAGCCTTTTTTGTATGCGCTTTATTATTCGTAATCCACTACATTTACCCAAGACATTAAAAATTCACGTTCATCCTCATGACCTTTAACAGATTGTGATGCCGCAACAATCGGCATCCATTTTTGCACGTACTGTTTTGCAGTGTCACTCTTTTTGCAGAAAAGGTCAAGATATTTTTTTGCAGTATCCTCTGCTCCGTCAAGGCAGAAAAGCAAGTACGTTCTGGCGGCGTCTGCAGATGCGTTACCCTGAGTTGCGTGTGCCCAGTCAAGTATATATGCTTTGCCTTCATCAGTTATAATAATATTAGACGGGTTAAAATCGCCGTGGCACACTTTTTTATGCTTGGGCATACCCTCAAGTCTTGTATGCAATTCATAACGTGTGGTGGCATCAAGATCAGTTTCGCTGATTTTACGGTTCATTTTATCTTTAAGTTTATTTAAAAGAGGGCTTGTTTTTGTGTGCACCTCAAGTTGCAAATCAACTAAAAGTTCCAGATATTCGTTTTCCTTATCAGGATTTTCTTTCATAAGTTGCGCAAGTGTTTTGCCCTCTATAAACTCTGTTACAATCGCCCACTTACCGTCTACGGTCATAACCTCTAAAATTTTAGGGATATTAAGACCTGTTTCTTCAATACGCGCCTGATTGAGCGCTTCATTCAGAACATCTGCCTTTGAATAGTCGGTATCAAACACTTTTATACAAATATCGCCGTCGCGGTAAATCTTTTTATTTATTCTCTCTGCTATTACTTTATCTAATTTCATAACATTTACCTCCTTCACGCTTTTTTCGGCATTTTCGGCTCTACGAAATGTTTGCCGTAATATGCATTAAGATACATCTGTTTAATCTCGCTCATAAGCGGATATCTTGGGTTTGCGCCTGTGCACTGGTCGTCAAACGCCTGCTCTACCATTTCGTCAAGGTTATCAAGGAAAGTTTTTTCGTCTATGCCGTAATCCTTAATAGTTTCTTTGATGCCTACTTTTGCTTTAAGGTCATTTATCGCTTTGATAAGGTTTTCAAGTTTCTGGCTGTCTGTTTTGCCGCCAAGGCCAAGGTAATCTGCAATTTCTGCATAGCGTGCAAGTGTGTGGGGATGGTCATACTGTGAGAAAGTACCCATTTTAACGGGTGCTTCACAAGCGTTAAAGCGCAGAACTTCTTCAATCATAAGTGCGTTTGCCACACCGTGTGGCAAGTGGTGGAATGCACCAAGTTTATGTGCCATAGAGTGACACACACCGAGGAATGCATTTGCAAAAGCCATACCTGCCATGGTGGCGGCGTTTGCCATTTTTTCTCTGGCAACTACATCGGTCTGCCCGTTTTCGTACGCACGGGGCAAGTATTCAAATATAATTTTAAGTGCTTTAAGTGCTAACCCGTCTGTATAGTCAGTAGCAAGCATTGCGGCATATGCCTCAACTGCGTGGGTTACTGCGTCAATACCTGATGCCGCAGTTAAGCCCTTAGGTGCAGACATATGAAAGTCTGTATCGATAATAGCCATATTGGGGAGAAGTTCGTAATCTGCAAGAGGATATTTTACACCGCTTTGCTCGTCTGTGATAACGGCAAAAGGTGTAACCTCCGAACCTGTACCTGCTGAGGTTGGAACGGCTATAAAATATGCTTTTTCGCCCATTTTTGGGAAGGTGTATACACGTTTGCGGATATCTATAAAGCGCATTGCCATATCCATAAAGTCTGCCTCAGGATGTTCATAAAGTACCCACATAATTTTGGCTGCGTCCATAGCAGAGCCACCACCGAGTGCAATGATTGTATCGGGCTTAAATGCCGCCATCTGCGCAGCACCGCTTTTAGCATTTGCAAGGGTGGGATCTGGCTGAACGTCAAAGAATGTTGTGTGTGCAATACCCATTTCGTCAAGTTTATCGGTAATAGGTTTTGTATAGCCGTTTTCATAAAGGAAAGTGTCGGTTACGATAAAAGCTCGTTTTTTGCTCATTACGTTTTTAAGTTCGTCGAGCGCTACGGGCAGGCATCCTTTTTTGATATATACCTTTTGGGGGGCACGGAACCAAAGCATATTTTCCCTTCTTTCTGCTACAGTTTTGATATTTATAAGATGTTTTACACCAACGTTGTCGGATACAGAGTTGCCACCCCACGAGCCACATCCGAGTGTGAGCGAGGGTGCAAGTTTAAAGTTATACAAATCGCCGATACCGCCGTGCGAAGATGGTGTGTTAACCAAAATACGGCAGGTTTTCATACGTGCGGCAAACTCGTTTAATTTTTCGGTTTCGGTTATTTCGTTAAGGTACACGGAAGATGTGTGGCCAAAACCGCCATCTTCAACAAGTTTTTCCGCCTTATCAAGCGCATCAGAAAAATCCTTTGCTTTATACATAGCAAGCACGGGGGAGAGTTTTTCGTGTGCAAATTCTTCGGAAAGTTCCACAGACTCAACCTCGCCGATAAGGATTTTTGTTCCCTCGGGAACATTAACGCCTGCAAGTTCTGCGATTTTAGCAGCAGGTTGGCCAACTATTTTAGCATTTAAAGCACCGTTTATAATAATTGTTTTTCTTACCTTTTCGGTTTCGTCGGCATTTAAGAAATAACAACCACGTGCGGCAAACTCTTTCTTAACATCATTATATATGCTCTGTAAAACAATTACAGACTGCTCGGAAGCACAAATCATACCATTATCAAATGTTTTTGAGTGAATGATTGAGTTAACGGCAAGGAGAATATCTGCGCTTTCGTCAATAATGGCAGGGGTGTTACCCGCACCAACACCAAGCGCAGGTTTACCTGAAGAGTACGCCGCCTTAACCATACCGGGACCGCCGGTAGCAAGGATAATATCCGCCTCTTTCATAACGGTGTTGGTCATATCAAGGCTTGGAACGTCAATCCAGTCGATAATACCCTCGGGCGCACCGGCTTTAACTGCAGCCTCAAGCACCAGCTTTGCAGCAGCAATGGTAGAGTTCTTTGCTCTGGGGTGTGGCGAAATGATGATGGCGTTTCTTGTTTTAAGCGCTAAAAGGCATTTGAAAATGGCAGTAGATGTGGGGTTGGTTGTGGGAATTACCGCCGCAATAACACCGATAGGCTCAGCAATCTTTTTAATGCCATAGGCTTTATCTTCTTCTATAACACCACAGGTTTTTGTGTCTTTATATGCATTATAAATATACTCTGCAGCATAGTTATTTTTGATAACCTTATCTTCTACAATACCCATACCGGTTTCGTCAACAGCCATTTTAGCAAGCGGAATTCTTGCTTTATTGGCGGCAGATGCGGCTGCAAGAAAAATTTTATCAACCTGCTCCTGTGTGTAGGTTGCAAATATCTTCTGTGCTTCTTTAGTGCGAGCAATGGCTTTTTCAAGATTTTCTACGCTGTCTACTATTTCATACGTCTTTATATCCATAATTGACCTCCCGTTTTATATCATATTATCAGTATATTCTAATCTTTGTTAAAATTTTAACACACGTATATACAATTGTCAATACCCAAAACTTTCATAGAAGTTTTATCGGTAACTGCGCAGTTACCGGGATTTTTTACAAAAAAGCCTGACTGCTCGAGTCAGGCATAAGATTATATATTATCGTCAGGAACAATGGTTTTTTTAATTCCATCACGAGTGATAACGGTATTTGCAAAAATTTTGCACACATCGTCTTTATATTCAGCAGGATGAGTTAATGCAGGGCTGAAATGAGTAAGCCACAGTTCAGGCACATTTGCTTTTTGAGCAATATTTGCGGCGTCGCTGAAAAGCATATGATGCTTTTCGTTCATTTTTTCACGCATTTGGTCATCACAATACATACCTTCGCAGACAAAAAGGTTAGAACCTTCAGCAAAATCAACCATACCGTCAAAGGGGCGTGTATCGGTACAATACGTTACTTTAATAGGCTTTCTTTCGCCGTCAAGCACCATATCGGGAGTGTAAATATTTCCGTCTATCTCTACAGTTTCACCTGCGTGCAGGTTTTTATAGTATGTTACAGGGATATTGAGTGCGGCTGCCTTTTGCGGATTGAAAACAGGTTTTCTATGATACGTTATGTTATAGCCAAGGCAAGGCACTTTATGTTTAAGAGGAAGCGTGTTTATTTCGAGCCCTGCAATCTCAAATTTTTCGGGCGATTTCTGGTCAAGTTCTTTTATGATTATTTCAAACGGCAGTTTCTGTGCGATAACAAGCAGGCTTGATACCACTCTGCCGATACCTGCCGGACCTGCTATAACAAGCGGCGTTGTTTTGCCCTGATTACCCAAAGTAAGCATCAGCCCCGGCAAACCCGATATATGGTCAGCATGGAAATGAGTTATAAGCAGGCACTCCATACGGCTTACGTGACATTCTGCCGCCGAAAGCGCCATCTGTGTACCCTCGCCGCAATCTATTAAAATTGCTTTGCCCATAACCTCTACCCAGCAACAGGTAAGGTATCTGCGAACTAAAGGCAACATACCACCCGTACCGGGCAGGCATACGTCTACCATATTATCGCCTCCTTAAATTCTTTATCTCCAAGGATATAATACGAAAACTTGCTTGAGTATATTTAGGCAAGTTTTCGTATTATATCCTTTATTTTATATTTAAAGTATTTGCGTATGAAGCCGCCTAAATATCGCAAGCGGATTCATATGCAAATACTTATACATACACAACTTATTCCTCTCCATACAAAAGAGGCATACGTCTTTTATGTTCACTGCCGTTATGGTATCTGCGGATAATTTCAGCATCGGCAGCATGAGCATTACCGTTTAATATATACTCATCAATAGCCGCATATGTTACGCCCATATCAGCCTCATCGGTCTGTCCCTCGTAAAGACCTGCAGACGGCGCTTTGTTTATAATCTCCTGCGGTGCGTCAAGATAGCGTAGAAAATCAAATACCTCTCCTGCAGTGAGGTCGGCAATCGGGTTAAAGTCGCACGCACCATCACCCCATTTGGTGAAGTAACCCATATAACGCTCGCTTCTGTTGCCCGTTCCGGCAACTAGCAAGCCCTCCGCCGCAGCAATTGCATACAGAGTTGTCATACGCAGACGTGGTGCAATATTTATATCGGCAGTATTGTTAATCTCTGTTTTGCCGGCAACGGCTGACAAAAGTGCATTTTTAACGTCGGTTAAATCAACTGTACGTGTTTCTATCTTAAACTGCTCCGCAACAAGATTGCCGTGGTCGGCATCTTCTTCGTAATTTCTTACAGAACAGCAAGGCATTATAACACCAACGGTATTATCGCACGCCATTTTGCATAAAATGCTTACCAAGGCGCTGTCTTTACCGCCGCTATTGCCGTATATTATTCCTTTAACACCGGTTTTTGCAACCAGATTACGTATAAATTCAACTCTCTGCTCGGTTTCATATTTCCAGTCTCTCATAAAACCCCTTCTTTCGCATTTAATTTTACCATATTGGCGCAAATGTTGTCAATTCCATTTATTTTTCAGTTTACTTTTAACTTGAGCAATGGTATACTTTTATTATAGATTATTTTGAAAGGAAGATACATATTGAAAGCATTAAAAAAATTAACTGCCGTTTTAACGGCAGGTGTACTTGTATATACGGCTGTACCTACGTATGCGGCTGACATATACGACATAACGACCGAAACCACCATCGCAACGGGGATTATGCAGAAAAACATTAAACGCTTAACCTTAAACGGGTGGCAGAACATAAATGTTATAGAAGCGGATTTATCAGACGGAAGATACGGCGTTAAAACTCTTATAAATACAGACGATATTTCAAAACTTACAAATGTTAAAGATCTCTCTTCCACGCACGGAACACTTGCCGCAATAAACGGCGACTTTTTCTCGTGGAAATGGGACGAGAAAACATTAGGCTCTGCAATCGGTGGTGTGGTAATAGACGGCGAGCAACACACGTCCATAACTTCTCCGTGGAACTTCGCCACAGTTGCACAGAAAGATGATGGTGCATTCATATTCGACTACATTGACTGCGCCATAGCGGTTGCTGCACCAAACGGATACATAACGCCCATTGAGCACATAAACAAGTACGACGACCTTACCCAACCTATTATATATACCAAAGAATGGGGCCCGTTATCACCAGGCTCTGCGGGAACATTGTCCGAGATAGTTATAGAAGACGATACAGTTGTGGCTATAAACTACGACCAAGGCCCCGTAGAGTTTCCCGAAAACGGATACATAATAGCATTTTTAAGAGATGTTTCCCCTGAGATAACAGAAAACTTCCACATTGGTGACAAAGTGGAACTCGGCATTAACTACGAACCGAAGTTTGAAGATATACAGTTTGCAGTCGGCGCAGGAACTCTGCTTTTAAAAGACGGTGAAAAAACAGAAATAACAAACAACATATCAGGCTACCAACCAAGAACGGCAATAGGTGTAAACGACGACCACTCAAAACTGTATCTGGTAACGGTGGACGGAAGAAAAGCCAATGCAAAAGGTGTAACTTTGGAATCACTTGCAGATATTATGGCAGAAATAGGCGCTGACGATGCTGCAAACCTTGACGGAGGCGGCTCAACTACTTTAGTTATACGCTCGCCTTACACCGGCAAGCAGGAGGTTGCAAATACACCGTCGGATAACTATCTGCGCCCCGTAGCAAACGGAGTTGGCATTATACCCATAGTCGCTGCTGACGACGAAGGATTTATAACTATAGAAACCGACTCTGACAACATATTTGCAGGATGCGGCATATACCTTAACGTAAAAGTGCGTGACAGCCTTGGCAATATTATAGACGCACCTGACCTTAAATGGAAAGCAACCGACGGAGTAGTGACAGACAGTTACTACTATCCTGAAAATGCAGGCGTGCACACCGTAACAGTATCGTACAATGGCATGAGTGCTACAAAGCAGTTGCGTGTTCTTGAAAATCCTGTAAAAATTTCTACAGGCCTTAAAGAATACAAAATTGCCGCTGGTGACAGCGCATATATAAGCCTTACGGCAGAAGACGCAAAAGGTTACAAAGCATACATTAATTTAAGCGATACTGACATAACGCTTTCTTCATCAATACTCACTCTTGACGGAAATTCTTTAAAAGGAAACAAAAAGGGCTCTGCCGTTGCGACATTCGATTTCGGCGGCATACAAACATCTGCCATTATAAGAGTCGGCGGCGACAACAGCAAAGTGACCGTTCCTGACGATGTTTTTATTGCCGACAGTATAGAAACACCGATTGAAAGCGAAGATGCGTTTACATTTGCCGTATTTGGCAATACAGTAAGCAAAAACACATTTACCGAAAAACTTGTGATGAACAAATATACAGAGGTATTAAAAAGCGGTGTATGCGACCTTGCGATTTTTGCAGGCAAAAACAGTGTTTCTCCTGAGGGGCTTGATTTTGACAATTTAACCGCATCAAAGCATTATTCATATGCCAAATACAAAGATTCTGCTTTTATAACACTTAACAGTTCAGATGCTTCCCAGTGGGAATTATTACTTAGCGAGGCGAAGTTGGGCAAAACCAAAAATCTGTTTATAATTATCCCTGAAAGCATATATAACGACAGCACATACTACGAAGAAATGCTTATAGACTATACAGAGAAAAACTTAAGCGGAACAAATGTGTATGTAATATCCGCAGGAAGCAGTAAAATAATCAACAATTCAGGCATAAAACACATAAGCGTTACCGGTGTTGACGCAGTTGAAAATGCTGCATCTGCCATTGAAAATGCCGTGTACCGACTATTTACTGTAGACGGTGACAAAGTTCATTGTGAAAACGTAAAAATATATAAATAAACACAAAAAATCCGGTTCAAATATGAACCGGATTTTTTATGAGATTATTGTTTTTACATCTGTTGAATATTCTTTTTTTCGGATATGAATGAATAAATCCTCTACAGTTGCCAGTATACCCAATGCACAAATCAAAGTGCACAGCCCCACAACAATCTGAGTATGTACAAAAAACGGAACTACAAACACCAGAAATACAGTTATTTTATTCATTACAGTATGCAATGACGCTATCTTACGGAATTTAACCGCCGAAACCACATACGATGCCACGCGCAGAAGAACTATTGCACCTACAAGATACCATATAAATACAGGCAGCACCACAAGCAACGCAGGAAGTATTTTTATAATCATAGTTATATTAAAAAGTACGTCTGCCACGCTGTCGAGTTTTGCGCCGAATTCACTGGCAACTTTTAGTTTACGTGCCAGAAATCCGTCAAGCACATCTGTAACACCTGTAAAAAAGTATACTATATAAAATACCGGTGAAAAAGTTTTTGTAAATATCAAACCAAACGTACCCACTATTCTTAAAGTGGTTATAATGTTTGGAATGTACGCCGCATTCATTTTTAATCCCCCTGTAAATTTTACACTAAAAGCCGGCAGATACCGGCTTTTAAGCAATTACTGCATTACTTCCAATTTTGAAAGTGCTTTTTCTTTAATCTCTACTTTTGCTGTTGCTTTCCACTCATCATAAGCAGCGTTTAATTTTTCGTACTGCATAATCTGTACTTCGGTAGGCAGGAGTTCAGCAATTTTGTCAGCAGTAAGACTAAGTGCTTCTCTTTTAATAATATGATAGCCGTATGATGTTTCTACTGGCTCACTAACCTCGCCTATTTCAAGGGCATATGCTGTTTTTTCAAACTCGGGTACCATCTGTCCTTTGCCGAATTCATAACCGTCAGGAGATGACTGGAGTCCCGGGTCTGAAGAGTAAGTGTTCATAAGTTCGTCAAAGTCTGCGCCGCCTTTAATTTGCTGATAAAGGTCGTCTGCCTGCGTTTTTGCAGCGGCAACCTCTTCATCTGAAAGTGCTGCGCCGGTTGTGTTATCTATAGTAGAAATAAGGATATGTTTTGCTTTAATATATGTTTCTTTAATACGTGCTTCTGCATCTGCCTCACTTACAATGTATTCATCTTTTTCTGAAAGCATTGTATCGAGTTTGCTTGCAAGATACATAGACTCTACAAACTTAGTATACGCAGCCTCGGTTGTGCCCATTGCTTTAAGTTCGCCTTCGAAAACAGTTTTACCGCCCATCTGTGTTATCTGTGAGCCAATCTGCTGGTTAATCTGTGATTTTTCTTCTTCTGTTAAAGCAATGCCCTGCTCTGTGGCTTTCTGGCATTTTATAACAGTTTTTACTGCTTCGTTAGCAGCATCTTCTCTGGCTTTGTCGGCATTACTATCGATTTCCCAGTAAGCTTCTGCCTCTTCTAAACTTGTGATACCTGCCTGGCTGAGCATATTATTCTGCACCTGAATAAAATACAGAACAACCTCTGCCTTTGTGATATCCTCACCATTTACAGTAGCAATAACAGTATTGTCAACAACCGTGCAGCCGGACATAATGCCGATTAAAACGCACACGGCTATAACTGCTGATAAAAGTCTTGACTTTCTCATTTCAAACCACCCTTTCACCGATGTATATTTCGTATTATCTCGTTTAGATACAATTAGATACATTAATTATATCAGCAAAACTCTTATATGTGTTTACTTATTGAGTTTTTGTAATATAATCTTAATATTATCAAGCAAAGGCTGTTCAAATCTGTACCGCATTGACGACACTTCGCCGGTGCCGAGGCGGATTTTGCCACGGTATTCCTTAATAAGTTCTACCGCATTATCGGCAGACACGCCACCGTGCGATACAAACTCTATATGATCGCCCCTCTGGACGATTTCATCAACACCTGCTGCACGGGCAAGGCATTTTATATAGCCTACGTCGAGCAGATTGAGCACCGGTTGGGGGATATCTCCGTAGCGGTCAATAAACTCATCGGTAACATCGTAAAAATCTTCTTCGCTTTCTATAGCAGAGATTTTTTTATACATCTCAACTCTCTGCCACTCAAACTCTATATAATCTTTGGGGATATAGGCGTCAAGGTGGAGTTCAACAACCACCTCGGTTTTTGGCGGTGCATCGATGCCTTTGATGTTGTTTACCGCCTGCTCTAAAAGCATACAATACATATCGTAGCCAACGAGGTTCATATTGCCATGCTGCTGCTTGCCCAAAAGGTTACCAGCGCCACGGATTTCAAGGTCACGCATAGCAATTTTAAAGCCTGAGCCGAATTCGGTAAACTCTCTTATCGCCTGCAGACGTTTTTGTGCAACCTGATCTAATATCTTACTGCGCTCATACGTTAAATACGCATACGCAAGGCGGTTTGAACGCCCTACTCTGCCACGCAGTTGATAAAGTTGCGAAAGGCCCAGTTTATCGGCATTTTCTATTATAATGGTATTTACGTTTGAAACGTCAAGACCTGTTTCAATGATAGTTGTGCAAACCAAAATATCTGTTTCGCCTTCCATAAGGCTCATCATAATTTTTTCAAGTTGGGTTTCGTTCATTTTACCATGAGCCACAGCAATATTTGCATCGGGGAACTTTTCTTTTAGTTCTGCCGCTTTGCGCTCTATGCCCTCTACACGGTTAAAAAGGTAATACACCTGCCCGTGACGTGAAAGTTCACGCTCGATAGCATTGGCAAGCACGGCATCGTTTTTCTCAAGTACAAACGTCTGCACGGGGTAGCGGTCCTGCGGCGGCTCTGTCAATACACTTAAATCACGTATGCCAACCATAGCCATATGCAGTGTTCTGGGAATTGGTGTGGCACTTAACGTGAGCACATCTACATTTGTTTTCATTTCTTTAAGGCGCTCTTTATCGCCAACACCAAAGCGCTGTTCTTCATCGATAATGAGCAGACCTAAATTTTTGAATCTGACGTCTTTCTGCAGAATTCTGTGTGTGCCTATAACAATATCCACGTCACCCTCAGAAATTCTACGGGCAATATCGGCAAGTTCTTTCTTGGTTTTAAAGCGTGACATCATCTCTATTTTTATAGGGAAGTCTTTCATACGCATACAGAAGTTATTGTAATGCTGCTGGGCAAGGATTGTAGTAGGCACAAGATACGCCACCTGCATTGAGTCCATTACGCACTTGAATGCCGCACGCATGGCAACCTCTGTTTTGCCGTAGCCTACGTCACCGCAGAGAAGTCTATCCATACTCTTACCCTGCTCCATATCAGCCTTTACCTCGGCTATCGACTTGGTCTGGTCGGCTGTTTCCTCGTATGGAAAGCCGTCTTCAAACTCCTGCTGCCAGGGTGTGTCGGGCGGATATTTATGCCCCTCGATACTGCTGCGTTCTGCATAAAGGCGTATTAAATCCTCTGCCAGTTCCTCTACACTCTGGCGCACTTTACCGGTAGTGCGCTGCCAATCGGTGCCGCCTAACGAATTAAGACGAACATTTTTAGCCTCTGCACCTATATACTTATGCAAAAGGTCAAGTTGACCTGTGGGAACATATAAAATATCGCTGTTTTTGTACTTTATTTTTATATAATCTTTTATTACCTTATCAACGGTAAGTTGCTCAACACCAACATACTGACCTATGCCGTGAGTCTGGTGGACAACGTAGTCGCCTGCGTTGAGTTCGTCAAAACTCTTTATCGCTTTTTTAGAGTCTGCGCTGCGTGTACGTTTTTTCTTTGTTGTGCGTACAATTTCGCCGTCGCTTACAACAACCGTTTTAACGGTTGGATACTCAAAGCCTTTTGCAAGGCTGCCAATGGTAATTAATATCTCGCCTACTGCGGGAAGGTCGTCTGCCGTATCGCTTATATAGTGCGGATAGCCTCTGTCGACAAACTCTCTTGAAAAAGCGTCTGCTTTTGCACGTGTAGACGTAACCATTATCATTCTGTAGCCGTTTTTGCGCCAGAATTCTATATCATCATACAAAAATTCAAGTTGACCGCCGTACGACTGCAATGTTTTGGCGGTTATTGACACAAGCGATTTTGGCTTAAACTCAGGCGTTGCATACGAAAGCGTACTTAGCGAAATCATTGGATTTTGCTCAGCACATTTTATAATATCTGCATAAGGGAGCATAAATTTGCCTTTGAATTTAGGGAATATCCCTTTATCGAGCAAATCAACCACCGTCTGCTCGTTTTCTTCCTCACACGCTTTGGCTCGTTCTGCTGCCTCGTTTGCCTCGTCTATAAAAACAATTCTGTCTTTATCTATATAATCCATAAGTGACGGGAAATCCTTATAGAAAAATGTCATATACTTATCCTGCGACGCAAAATAGTGCTGATTTGAAAATTTTTCGATATCTGTATTTAAGTTTTCGTTATTCTGCTTTTTAATCTGTTCTGTAACTTTTTCAATTTGTTCTGCAGTATACAAAAGTTCACGTACGGGGCAGACAACAACATCGTCCCTACGTTCTAAAGACACTTGCGTTAAAACATCGAAAAGCCTTACAGAGTCAACCTCGTCGCCGAAAAGTTCTATACGAACGGGCATAGTTTCGGTGGGCGTAAAAATATCTACAATAGAGCCGCGCACAGCATACTGCCCTACGCCCTCAACCGAAGGAACACGTTTATATCCTGCAAAGTTTAACTTTTCTGTAAATTCGTCACGGTCTAAAGTGTCGCCAACTGATATGGAAAACGTATATTCGTCAAACAGTTTTTTGGGCAGAGTGTACTGCATAACCGCCTGAATACTTGCAACCACAACATCTGCTTTATCAAGATTTGCCAGTATGCGTATGCGGTCGGTTTCGCCACGGCGGGAAGAGGAATCCACATCATAAAAAACGTATTCCTTTGGTTTAAAAAGTAATACGTTATCTTTATAAAAATATGAGAGGTCCCCGTAAATTTTATGAGCCTCTATTTCGTCAGCCGCTATAACCACACATTTTTTGCCAAGCGCTTTGGCTGTGGCATATATAAAGTGGCTTTTTTCGCTGCCGGTGGTGCCTGTAACGGATATAGGAGTGCGCCCTGCTTGCGCTTCGCTGCACAGTGCGGAAAACTCCGGCATACCATCAAGCATCTTTGAAAAGGCTTTCATTTTTATTCCCGCTTTCCGTTATATTTGTTCATCGCTTTGGAAATACCATTTTTTATTATACATTCAACTGCGTCGGCAGTGTCCAAAAGCACGGGTTCTAATATTTTGATTTCATCGGCGGTAAATCTGCCGAGAACATAGTCTGCTAAGTCAAAATCTTTATGCGGTGGTGCGCCTATACCGAGTTTTATGCGCGGAAATTTATCGGAATTTAACTGATATATTATAGATTTTATTCCGTTATGGCCGCCGGCACTGCCCTCGGGACGTATACGCATACGGCCGCACTCCAAACTGACGTCGTCAAATATTATAATTATATCAGACGGCTCCACCTTATAAAAAGCAGCCATATCACGTATTGCCTCGCCACTTAAATTCATATATGTCTGCGGCTTTGCAAGTATAACCTTTTCGCCACCGATAGTTCCGTCGCCGTAAGACGCTTTGAACTTTAGTTTATTGAGTTTTATATTATACTTATCACACAACACGTCGATTGCATGAAAACCGATATTATGACGTGTATGGTCATATTTTGCCTCAGGGTTTCCGAGGCCTGCTATTATATACATAACTTTTCACCCGTTTATTAAAATAGAGTACATTAGCAAATGTACTCTATTTTATAATTCTATGTAATTATTATACAAACAATGTACTTACCGACAAATCTTCGTAAATTCTTTCAATAGCCTCGCCAAATACATTAGCAACACTAAGTGTTTTAATCTTGGCGATTCTCTTCTCCTCGGGGAGCGGAACAGTATCAAGTACAACGAGTTCGTCAATAACAGAATTTTCAATTCTTTCAATTGCAGGTCCTGATAATACTGCGTGTGTGCAGCAAGCAAAAACTTGTTTAGCACCACGGTCACGGAGTGCCTGAGCACTGTTTACAATAGTACCTGCTGTGTCTATCATATCGTCTACGAGGATTACGTTTTTATCTTTGATATCGCCGATGATGTTCATAACTTCAGATACATTTGCTTTAGGACGGCGCTTATCAACAATAGCAATCGGCACATCTATTTTCTGCGCAAAACCTCTGGCACGTGTTACACTACCAAGGTCAGGAGAAACTACAACTGTCTCTTCTTTAGAGTCTTTAAACTTTTCTTTATAATATCTGCTAAGCACAGGCATACCTAAAAGGTGGTCAACAGGAACATTGAAAAATCCCTGAATCTGAGGTGCATGAAGGTCCATTGTAAGCACTCTGTCAGCACCTGCAGTTGCGATAAGGTCTGCAACCAGTTTTGCTGAAATCGGATCTCTCGCTTTAGCCTTTCTGTCCTGACGTGCATAGCCGAAATACGGAATAACTGCTGTAATACGGCCTGCAGATGCACGTTTGAACGCATCTATCATAATAAGCAATTCCATAATGTTATCGTTAACAGGTGAGCAGGTAGACTGTACAACAAACACGTCGCTTCCGCGGACTGTTTCACCTATATTAACAAAAATCTCACCGTCAGAGAATTTGCCTACCTCGGATTTACCGATTGTAGTGCCTAAATACTCTGCAATGCCCTGTGCAAAAGCAGGATTGGAATTTGCAGTGAAAATCTTAATGTTTTTACCGTGTGCTATCATTAGTAAAAAACCTCCCCGAATTTTTTGTCGTTCTTATGCTACATAGCCACGCCACATAAATGGCGGTAAAATTTTAGTCAGACACAGACGCCCACACTATATATTGTATGCTTTTTTAAGACGAATTTCAAGTGTATTTTACAATTTTCTAAAACTTTATATAATACATCTAATAAAAACCGTTTTTATGCTGTTTACTATGGCTATTTATTCCTTTGACGAACGGAATTTTTCGAGTTCTTTGATAGCGTCACTCAAACTCTGCATATTCTCGCCAAAGCCATTCCAGTCACCACGGGCACTGTCGCTCTGTGCTCCGCGATAAGCATCTGCAATTGCATCTATCACGCTGTCTAATGTTGCATCTTCGTTGGTTGTGGTGTTTTCAGCATCAGGCTCGTCGGGCACCTCTTCAATCCCCTCAAGAGTACCAACGGGGCCCGAGGGTGCCATATCGCCGAATATAACCTTTAGTGCCTGCTCTAAAGTAGGCTCCATAACAATCTTGTCACCATAGGCAACTATCATACGTTTAAGTTCGGGGATAGAACCATTTGCAGTGCCGCCGGTCGTGTTTGACGAAATGTAGATTGGCTCTATATATATAAGTGAGCCTTCTACGGGAACAACAAGCATATTGCCCCTTATTACGTTAGAGCCGCCCTGCCCCCACAGAGTCATTTCTCTGGAGATTGCGGGGTCACTGTCTATTCTGTTTTCTATCTGCATTGTGCCGTAAACATTTTTACCCTTGGGAAAATGGTACGCAACCATTTTTCCGTAATTGTCCATATCACAATCGGCGGCGAGCCATGCCACCATATTATCTTTATTGGCAAGCGTGTAGGGTATCATTATTATAAAATCTTCATCAGACGGAAGTTCACTGACATTCATAAGATTATAATACGGCAAAATGGACTGTTCTTCTGTTCCGTATTTTTCTTTTGCAAAAACCCAAAGGTCAGATTTATTATACAATGTATTCGGATTAGTTACGTGGTATTTGCCGTAAACCTGAGCCTGAATATTGAAAAGATACTCGGGGTATACAATATGCTCCCTTATACCGTCAGGCAATGGCGCATCGGTGAAAACACCAGGGTAAATCTTCATATACGTCTGTATGATGGGATCGTTTTTATCGACAATATACAGGTCGATAGTACCGTCGTAAGCGTCTACAACCGCCTTAACCGAATTACGGATATAATTTACACCCCCGTAACTTTGCGAATACGGAAAATACTCAGACGTTGTGTACGCATCTATTATCCATTTAAGTCTGCCCGCATCGTCTACAATCATATACGGGTCATCGTCAAACTGCAGGAACGGAACTGCTTTTTCCACTCTGTCTTTAACATTACGGTTAATTAAAATCTTACTATCGCTTTTAACAAATTCAGAAATCAACATTCTGAAATCTGCATTTTTTACTGAATAGATAAGTCTGTTCAAAAATCCGAGTTTTATTCCACCCTCACCGCTGTACGAATACTCTACTTCTTCTGAGCCTTCGTAGTAGTCAATCTCTCGCAAAGATGAGTTTACAATGACATAATCATCCGCCGTTTCGCCGTAGTATATTCTGGGTTGAGTAACTTTTGGTGCGCCGTCTGCCGAAACGGTAGGAATATCTTTAATATAAAATTCAGGCTGTCCCTCGGCAGTAACTTTATTTAACGGGTTCATAACCACACCGAAACCATGTGTAAACCTGAACACCTCATTCGCATAACTTTTAGCGGTATCGGGCAGGTTTTTCTTATCTATCTCACGTGGGGCAATAGAAACCAGCGTCTGTTTACCGTTTATGTTATAAGACGTTACATCAGAATCGTTAAATTTATAGTAATTACGTATGCCCTGCAGCGAATTAACTGCTGTAATGGTAGAATTAAAATCTGTTATGCGTATGCTGTCAAACATTTCTTTATTTGTTTGCAAAGAGTTGACAGTTAATGTGTTATCGGCAGGGTATTCCGCCTCACGCACATTTTCCAGATTGAACGCCATTTTTGTATATGTCATATTATGCTCAAGATACGGACGTTCTTTAACAGCCTCGTTAGGCTCAACTATTAACTGCTGAACGCCGAATGCCGTTATTGAAACCAATATTAAAATTGCAGGGTACGACGCAATTGATATAACCATTGCCTTGTATTTACCTTTGGATAAGAGCACAAGGCTTATCGCAATAATCGCTATCAGTAAAAACGGCGCAATACGATAAAAATTATACCATACGTTAATGGCGGTAAAACCTGCACCAGCAACATCGCCGAACGAGGAATAAAGCACTTCCTCCGAACGGAACTTATACGTTATCGCCTGAATAAGGAAAAATATAACCACATTTACTATATTATGAATAACAACAGGTCTGTCATAGGTTATTTTCTGGAAATTCAAAAGACCGTTTACTGCGTATATTATAAGGTACGATACCACACAGTATGCCGTTACAACAAACCAGACAGACGAAAAACTGCCCGCAAGTGCATCTAAAAAAGGTCTGCTGAAAATATAGTAGCCTATATCGTGCCCGAAGATGGGGTCAACCGCATTAAACGAAGTACTGTTTGCAAACATAAGATAACGGCTATACACCGTTTCGCTTATAAAAGTGCTCGCTATTACAGAAAGTATCACACATACAAGCGCTCTGCCCCAGAAATGGTTTATAATACTTAAAACAGGACTTTTTGTTTTTTGCATAACACGCAGTACTATGCAAGTACTTATATAAAATAGTATGAACGACACAAGAAAACTTACAGCCTGCGCAATTGCTCGGACTGCAAAATTAGTCCAGAAAACGGTTAAGAATTTCTCACCGAGTTCGCGTGTTTCCATAACCTGAATATACATATTAACAGAAAAGACAGCCGCAAACGCAAGCAATATTAAACTTGCCCCGATTGCGGTTATTTTTTTCATTTTTCCATTCAGATTTGCGTCATAATAGTTCATCTGCTAACTCCTTATTAAAATCATTCGCCGAAAAGTGCGCTTGAAAAATCAGCGGCATTAAATTTTTGCATATCGTCTATGCCCTCGCCAACGCCTATAAATTTAACGGGGATTTGTCTGTCGTGCGATACAGCGATTACTATACCACCTTTTGCAGTGCCGTCAAGTTTAGTAAGCACTATGCCCGTAATGCCTGCCGCCTCCTGGAACTGCTGTACCTGCGATACGGCATTCTGACCAGTGGTGGCATCTATAACGAGCAAAGTTTCTTTTGAACTTTCGGGAAGTTCTCTTTCAATAACTCGTGATATTTTATTAAGTTCGTCCATAAGGTTTTTCTTATTATGGAGTCTTCCGGCAGTATCGATAATAACAACATCGGCACCTCTTGCTTTTGCGGCATTTACGGTGTCAAACACAACCGCAGCGGGGTCTGCACCTTCTTGCAATCTTATAAGGTCACAGCCCACACGTTCTGCCCAGATCTGCAACTGGTCTGCGGCAGCGGCACGGAATGTATCGGCAGCGCCAAGGACAACCTTTTTGCCCTCGGCAGTAAGGAAAGCCGCCATCTTGCCGATTGATGTGGTTTTACCTACTCCGTTTACACCGATAACCAAAATCACAGCAGGAGTGCCATTAAGAACAAGTTCGTTATCTGCGCTGTTTAAAATATCGCAGATGATTTCTTTTATAACCTCACGCACCTGCTCGCCCTCTGTAATACGGCGTTCTTTAACAGTGTTACGCAGGCGCTCTATAATATAAAGCGAGGTGTTAACACCAACATCAGCGGATATAAGTGCCTCTTCAAGTTCTTCAAAGAGTTCTTCATCAACTTTTACAAACGCTTTTATAACACTGTCAATTTTATCGTTAAGTGAAGCACGGGTTTTTTGTAGTCCCTCGGAAAGTTTTGAGAAAAAACCTTTCTTTTCAGGCTCGGGTGGTGTTGTTTCTTCTTCAACATCTTTTACAGGCTCGTACTCAACCGCCTCTGTAACAATGTCGTTTTCGCTCTCTGCTGTAGGCGGTGTAAGTGTTGAAGTTACAATATCTTCTTCCTTATCTTTTTTATTTTTGAAAAAATTAAGCATTCTCTTCCTCCAGGTCTTTGATTTGCAGTTTGAGCACCTTGGAAACGCCTTTTTCCTGCATAGTTACGCCATACATAATATCAGCAGCTTCCATAGTTCCTCTACGGTGAGTTACTACTATAAACTGGGTTTTCTTACTATATTTTTTAACATAATCGGCAAAACGATACACGTTTACGTCGTCAAGTGCTGCCTCAACCTCGTCTAATATGCAAAATGGCGTTGGGCGTACTTCAAGCACCGCAAACAAAAGCGCAATCGCAGCAAACGCTCTTTCGCCACCGGACAAAAGCAGAAGGCTCTGCAGTTTTTTGCCGGGCGGCTGAACTTCTATTTCAATTCCGCTTTCGAGTACATCACTCGGATCGCTGAGAGCAAGTTTGGCAGTACCGCCGCCAAAAAGTTCTTTAAATACAGAATCGTACTTTTCTTTAATCTGTTCAAAGCACTCTTTAAACCTTACGGTCATCTCTGCCTGCATTTCGTCAATAATTTTCTCTAATTTTGCTTTGGACTGGTCAAGGTCGGCTTTCTGCTCAGACATAAAGTCGTATTTTTCCTTAACCGCCTTATACTCGTCAATGGCGTCGATATTTATATTGCCCAGTGCCTTTATGCGGCTTTTAAGGCTGACGGCTTCTTTTGCGGCCTCTACCAGATTAATATCGGCTTTTTTATATTCAAGCGCAGTTGTGTAGGTAAGTTCGTAGTCTTCCCACAATCTTGAAATTGCCTGTTCAGACTCCATCTCATAACGTGAGTTCTTATTTTCTATACGTGAAATCTCTTGTTGAACGGTATAGATTATCTCGCTCTGCTCTTTAGTCTTTTTCTGCAAAATTTTAAGTGCGGCAGAGTCTTTTTCGTACTGTTGCTTACTTTCGGCAATCTGCTCGGCTATCTGACCGCTACCGTCGGCAGTTGTTGCGGCGGCATTGCCCGCCTCTACAATCTCTGCTTTTATAGCCTCGGTGCTTTCGGCAATGGCAACTTTTTCGGCGTCTTTGCTTGCCTTTTCGGCATTATGTGCAGTTATATTGGCTTTCATAGCCTCTATTCTCTCGCCGATGAGTTCCATATCCTTACAGATATTGCTGAAATCTATCTTTCCCTCGGTAAGTGTGCGGGCATTTTCGTCTTTTTTATTTTCAAGCGAAATATATGCAAGTTCTGTTTCAGTTAATTCTTTGCGTATGTTTTCAACAGAATTTTCAAGTTCGCCTATACGCTGCGCAAACTGTGCAGATTTATCTTTAATTCCGTCTATCTCTTTTAAGATATTTCCGCTTTCGTCTGTTAATGCGGCGATGGTCTTTTCAAGTTCTGCCAATGACGTATTTTTCTGTTCAAGCGATGCGGTGATTCGAACTTCTTCGTGACCGCACTCGGCAACGGCATCATCGCAAACCTGCTTTTTCTGAGCAATAACTTTTATCCTGCCGTTTGCATCGTCTATTATATCTTCGTGTTTATCTATTGTTTTTTCAAGTTCAGCAAGTTCCTGCTTCAAGCGTTCAATATCTTTTGAACGACTTAAAAGTTTCTGGTTCTGGCTGATGCTTCCGCCCGTCATAGAGCCGCCTGCGTTTACAATTTCGCCGGCAAGAGTAACAATTTTAAACTTATAGCCGAATTTTCTGGCAATATTTACAGCGTTATCAATGTTATCTGCAACGGCGGTTTTTCCAAGTAGTTGCTTGAATATTCCGTCGTATTTTTTATCGTAACCGATAAGGTCGCACGCAAGACCGAGATAGCCCTTTTCGCCTTTGGGCTCTTTTTCCAAAGTAAGCCCTTTTACTGTTGAAACAGGAAGGAAAGTTGCACGACCGACATTGGTAGATTTAAGATGCGCAATGCATTTTTTTGCATCTTCCTCGGTATCTACAATAATATGCTGGACGGCATTACCAAGTGCAATTTCAACTGCAACGGCATACTTTTCTTCAACATCAATGATTTTTGAAACTACACCGTGAACACCGTTAAATTTTTTATTTAAAATTTCTTTAACGCCCCTGAAGTAACCCTCATAGCCTTTTTCGAGGTCTTCAAGCGCATTTTTCTTAGACTGCTTTTCGTTAAACTCAGATGCAACGGCATTTAGTTTATCCTTAGTTTTTGTAAGCGTGTCTGTTATTTCGAAATACTCTTTTTTTAAAATTTCCAGTTCTTTTAACTGTTTATCTTTTGCGGCTTTGTTCTCCTCAAGTTTTTTATTGAGTTCATCAATCGCTTTTATTTCGTTTTCTTTAAGCGCAAGTTTTTCTTCCTGTTCATTTTTTATATTCGCTTTACGCTCGTCAAAGTTCTGATACAACAGTTCCATACTGTTCTTTTTTGCACGCAGGTCGGAAATTTCGCTTAAATTTTCGGTAATAACGCTCTTTTTATCTTCAATGCTTTTATGGAGTGTTTTTATCTGTTCGTCAAGTGCCGCACCGTCTTTTTCTATAGCAGAAATCTTTTCAGACAGTGTCTTAGCATCGGCACGTCTGCCCTCAAGCACTTCGCCCTGATTTTTGATTTCTGCCTCGGTTGCGGCAATCTTTTCATTTAAAACGGCGATTTCCTCGTTTATTCTGGCGATATTGGCGTCGTTGTTAGCAATGTTGTTATTGAGTATCTCAATACGATTTTTTGCACCGCTGCTGTCACGTTCTAACTGAAACATCTGCTCTGTAAGGGCATTAATCTGCTCCATCAAAGCAGAAAGCGCCGCTTCTGCCTTTTCAGCCTCTGCTTCCATCTGCACAGCCTTTGCACGTTCGTCATTTAACTGTGCTACGGCGATAGACAGATTTTCTTCACCTTTTTTGATGTTTTCTCTGCAGCGGTCAATGTTATTTATAGCGATATTTACATCTAAGCCTTTTAAATTTTCACGCAAATCAAGATATGTACGTGCTTTTCTGCTCTGCTCCTCCAGCGGTCCTACCTGGTCTTCAAGCGCAACAATCATATCTTTAATACGCAGAAGATTATCCTCGGTCTGCTCAAGTTTGCGTTCAGCCTCTAACTTTTTATATTTATATTTGCTTATACCCGCAGCCTCTTCAAATATACGGCGGCGATCCTCGGATTTGGACGAGAGTATTTCGTCAATCTTACCCTGACCTATCATTGAGTATCCGTCACGACCAAGGCCTGTATCCATAAACAGTTCGTGTATGTCTTTTAAGCGGCACGGCGCATTATTGATAAGGTACTCGCTTTCGCCGCTACGATGAACACGGCGTGTAACCTTAACCTCGGAAGTGTCAATATTAAGGTTTTTTGCAGAATTGTCAAGAGTGATGGTAACAGAAGCAAAGCCCAAAGGCTTACGCTTTTGAGTTCCTGCAAAAATTACGTCCTGCATATTGGCACCGCGCAATGTTTTGGCGCTCTGTTCACCAAGCACCCAACGCACAGCATCAGACACATTACTCTTGCCGCTGCCGTTAGGCCCGACGATTGCAGTAATGCCCGAGCCGAACTCTAAATCTATTTTGTCTGCAAAGGATTTAAATCCCTGAACATTTATACCTTTTAAGTACATTTATATGCTCCTTGTAATATAATAAACCAACCTTATAAATTATATCATATTTTTTAATTTTTTTCAACTGTTTCAACTATTTTTAAGTCAATGCCGTACTTATCTTTGAAATACTTGATATTAGACCGTTTATGTCCTACCGCTTTTGAAGTTTCACCCTCAGGCACGGTGTATATTAACACTCCGTCAATCACATCAGTTGTAACACGTTTTTCTATACTGCGTTTATAAACCTCTGCACGGGCAAGTTCGCCCATTGCACTATGATACGGGCCGATTACGGTTTCCTCGTTTATATTATCTGTAGTCTGCAAGCCTATTCGTATAACCTCAATGCCTGCATCTTCAAACATTTCAATAAGTTCTGCGGCAAGATCAACTGCATACTCGGTTGTAATTGGTTTATATGCATCGGATTTATACATATCGTAAAGCGCAGTATCTTCAACCACTAATGTTGGATAAATCCTTACAAAATCCGGCGATATTGATATAATGTCTTTTGCAGTCCGAATAGATTTCTCTCTTGTATCTGCAGGAAGTCCAAGCATCATCTGAAGACCTAATGAAAATCCGTGTTTTTTTATAAGTTCTGACGCAGCAAAAACTTCCTCCCTTCCATGACCTCTGCCGGATTTTAAAAGTACCTCACTGTCGGTTGACTGCACACCGAGTTCAATGGTTTTCATCCCGTATTTTTTGGCGTTTTCAAGTATAACACCATCGATACAGTCAGGACGTGTGGAGCAACGCAGACTGTCAACCCTGCCTGCCTTTATATATTCGTAAGCCTCCCTCATAAGCGATGTCTGCAAGTTAAAATCTATACCCGTAAAACTGCCTCCAAAGAATGCGACTTCTACCTCGGCACCGTTTTTATCTATATATTTAAGGTGTTCATCTATAATACGGCGCACATCGTCTGCACACACCTCGCTCTGCGTGCCCGTGATGTGACGCTGATTGCAAAAAACACAGTCGTGAGGACAGCCTATATGCGGCACAAACACAGGTATATTGTAGTGTCTTTTTTTCATAAAAGTTCCTCTTTCAATTTATATAAAACTATAGGGGCCGATGTACACACCGCCCCTACAAAACATTTATCTTACCATTTCGTCCTGCATACCCGTTGCTTTGTGAGAAGCAATTACAGATTCAACCTCGTCTATAGAACTGATACTCATATCGCCCGAAACGGTGTTTTTAATAGCACTTAAAGCATTACCGTACGACATAGACTCTTCAATAGAGCCGCCCGAAAGTATGCCGTAGAGAACACCGGCAACGTAAGCGTCACCACTGCCGACACGGTCTATAACTTCGATATTTTTATAATGCGGCTCTTCATAAAATTTGCCGTTACAATATATGCGTGAGCCAAAATTGTGCTTAGTGGGACTTACAACCTCTCTTCTGGTGGTTGCAACAATCTTACAGCCGTAAGTGTCGGCATAACCTTTCATAATTTCGTCAAGTGTTCCCGTTCTTTGAAGCATTCTGCGTGATGTTTCTTCAGAAACGAACAGAAGATCAACAAGCGGCAGGATACTCTCTACCACTTCGCGCGCTTCTTCCTCGCTCCAGAGTGTTGCACGGTAGTTTACATCAAAACTGATTGCAACGCCGTTTTCTTTCATTTTTTTAATCATCTCTAAAGCAGTATGGCGAAGTTCTTCTCCCAATGCAAGAGAGATAGAACTTATATGAAACATTCTTGTTTTAGAATATATATCGTCAGGAATTTCAGACAGTTTAAGCGAGCACACAGACGCATTTGCCCTGTCGTACACAACGGCGGATTTTCTTGGGTAAACACCGCTTTCATAAAAATAAATGCCAAGGCGTTTGGTATCGGTATTATCCCAGACAACATAATCATCGGACACCGTGCCGTAACGGATACGGCGTGCAATAAAGTGACCGAGTTTGTTTTTGGGGAGTTTTGTAACGATGGCAGAGCGTATGCCTAAGTTTGCCGCACCTGACGCAACATTAAACTCAGAGCCGCCACAGTTTTTCTCAAACGTCTCACTCTGCGAAATTTTATCTTTATCAGGAGGTGAAAGCCTGAGCATTACCTCGCCGAAACTTATAAGGTCAAATTCTGCTGTTTTTTTGATAAAGTCCATATCATAACCCCCCAACAAAAAATCCTGTATATTTATTATACAGGATTTTAATTGGTTTTGCAATATTTTAAATTCGTTTCAGCACATTATCTGTGCTTTTAACTATACAATCTGCAGGGTAAACGCCCCTTAAAGATGTAAGCGGATAAACATTTGTGTTTTTGCCTATAACTGTTCCGGGATTTAAAACACAACCGCAGCCAACATCAGCACCGTCTGCCATAATTCCGCCGATTTTGCGCAAGCCCGTCTGCAAATCCTCGTCTCCGTGGATAACCACAGCCTTGCCGTCGGACTTTAAGTTGGAGCAGATAGAGCCTGCACCCATATGGGATTTATTGCCGAGAACAGAGTCACCAACATAGTTATAATGCGGCACCTGAACTTTATCTAAAAGTATGCAGTTTTTAAGTTCTGACGAATTGCCTATTACGCATCCCTCACCAGTTACAACTGCACCTCGCAGATATGCGCCCGGACGAATTTCGCATCCGTGCCCTATAATGGCAGGCTGGATAATCGTGGCAGACGGGTGTATTGTAACATCCTTGCCGACCAGAACGCCATCGGCGATTTCCGTAAATCCGTCTATGCCTTTTTCAATAAGTTTATTTATATATTCTTTTATCTTAGGAAGCATATCCCACGGATATTCGGATTCTTCAAACAACTCTTTCAAATACGGTGTCCTGCAATCAAAAAGTTCGTGTGTTTTTACGCATTTTTTCAAGCGCCGTGCCCCCTTGAGATAATTATATTTGCAATTCTGTCAGCATATACTATGCAGTCGTTTTCGCTTTCACATTCAATCATTATACGTATAACAGGCTCTGTTCCGCTTTGGCGAAGTAGTGCTCTGCCTTTGCCGTTTATAAGGATTTCAACTGCTTTGAGTTCGTCTAAAACAACATCGTCTTCCAAAACGGCCGCTTTATCTTTAACAGGAATATTTTTTGTGTATTGCGGATAAAGAGTTAAAGGCTCGGCAAGTTTTGAAAGCGTGGTTTTCATATCGCAAAGTTCTTCAGTAATCATAATCGCCGTAAGAAGTCCGTCGCCTGTTGTAGCATATTTTTTCAGTATTATATGTCCTGACTGCTCGCCGCCAAGGCAATAGTCATTTTCCTGCATACACTCGTACACAAAACGGTCGCCCACAGAGGTGTGTACGCAGTTTATGCCGATTTCTTCAAGACCTGCAGTAAGGCCACTGTTAGACATTACCGTTGCAACAACAGTATCGCCGGTAAGTGTACCTCGCGATTTTAATCTTTTACCAAGAATATAAAGCATGGCATCGCCGTCTACTACTTTGCCGTTTTCGTCAACGGCTATACAGCGGTCGGCATCGCCGTCAAACGCAAAGCCTAAATCAAGATGATTTTCTTTGACCAATCGGCAAAGATTTTCTATATGTGTTGAACCGCAGTCACGGTTTACGTTAAGACCGTCAGGCTCTGCTCCTATAACGGTAGTCTGCGCACCAAGTGCACCGAAAACGGCTTTTGCAATCATCCACGAGGCACCATTGGCACAATCCAAACCGATTTTGAGATTTTTATACGAATGCGATGCCAACGATATAAGATAGCCTACGTATCTGTTTCTGCCCGAAACATAGTCAACTATACAACCAAGTCGCTCTCTTGATGCAAGCGGAAGGTCGTCACCACTCATACCCAGCGAACTCATATCTCCGTCAATATATGCCTCAATCAAAGCAGTTGTTTTATCGTCCAGTTTTTCGCCATAACGGTTTATTACCTTAATGCCGTTGTCGTAAAAAGGGTTATGTGAGGCAGTAATCATTATTCCGCAGTCAAATTCGTCCTGACGGGTAACGTATGAGACGCTGGGCGTGGTTGTAACGTGGAGCATATATGCATCTGCTCCCGAAGCAGTAATACCTGCCACTATGGAATATTCCAGCATATAACTGGAACGGCGTGTATCTTTACCTATAACAATGCGTGGTCTGTAGCCCCCCTTTGTGCAGCCTGAAAGCGCAGATGAATAATACCACCCTAAAAATCTGCCGACTTTATACGCCTGCATCGAAGTAAGGCTTACATTGGCTTCGCCCCTGAATCCGTCCGTACCAAAATATTTGTTGCGCACTGGTGTGGAAACAATTTCTGTTTTATTGCGCAAAAATTCGTCTGCGCTTATACCGAACAGTTCGCAAAGTTGAAGCACTTTGTCTATCTGCGGTAAGGCCTGGTCCATCTCCCACTTTGAAACAGACTGTCTTGATACAGAAACTTTTTCTGCTAACTGTTCTTGTGAGATCTGCGCAGCGGTCCGCAAATGTAATATTTTTTCGCCAATGGTCATATTTACTCACCTTTCCTTAATTATGTAACACATCACTTCTAATAATAGCACAGGGGCTTAGATATATAAACCAACTTTGGTTTGATTTTTTCCGCAACCTGTAGTTGCGAAGAATTTAAGATACATTTTAGCATATGCAAAATCCCCGCATTTCTATACGGGGATTTAAAATTTTTTAGTTTTTAAGATTAATTCCGTCGGCAGCAAGTGCGGCGATGATTCCGTCTACAACTTTCATCACCTCTTCACGGGTTAAGGTGCGCTCGTTATCGGCAAATTTAATCTTGGTGGTTATTGATTTTCCGCTTTCGTCAGCATAGATATCCGTAACGCTTACAGATTTTATCATCGGGCAGTTTGCCGCCTCTATTGCCTTTGCAACAGGCTCAAATTTTTCTGTTACGAACGAAAGGTCAATCTCAATTTCGGGGAATTTGGAAGGCTCTTCGTAAGTAATGGACGCATTTGCAATTTTGGCAAACTCTTTAACATCAATCTCTGCATAAACGATATTTGCTTTCTTGTCAATCTTTTTAGCAACTGCAGAATTTACAATACCAATTTCGCCAAGCAAAATTCCGTCACAATAAATATTGTTAAGGTTTTTCGGGTGCTGGTATGAGTGTGATGCCTCTGCTTTCTCAAACACAAGCGGTTTATGTTTGAGTTCGTCTGTAATAACGGCAAGAACATCACGCAATTTAAAGTAAATCTGCTCAGTTGTGTTTGTTTTACTGTAAATGGTGATGGCAAGTTTTTTCTGCTCATTACACATTCCGTCATCTTTCAAACCGTCTACCACTCTGCCGATTTCAAACACGGAAAAATCGCTCGCATACGATGTGTTATATTTAACCTGACACAACTGTGTAGGCACAATAGATTTGCGGATTGTCTGAATATTGGGATTTGTAGCATTTACAAGTTCAACATTATCCTCTATTTCAATGCCGAGTGCCTTGTATTCGTCATAGTACGCCCATACGTATGAGTGGAGTTCGTGCATGGAATAGCGCTTAACGAGGATGTCTTTAATTCTTTCTTCATCATCTTTTTCCTGCGCTGTTCTTATAGGATAAAGCGGAAGAGCGATTGTGTGAACGTCAAAGTTGTCGTAACCATAGATACGTGTGATTTCCTCTATAATATCTGCTTTTAAAGTTACGTCTTTTGTTGCTCTCCAACTGGGAACTTTAACAGTAAAGTTATCACCCGAAAGTTCAACGCCAAAGCCTAAGGATTCGAGTGTTTTTACTATAGTGTCATTGCCAATTTCTATACCTGTATATTTATCTACGAATGCTTTATCAAATGAAAGCGATACATCGTCATACTTGAACGCATATTCGTCAGTAAGTGCAGATGTAACCTCAGCACCGTTGTCTATGTCTGTAAGCAGTTTTACAAAACGTGCAATGGCAGGAACGGTCATTTCGGGGTCAAGGCTCTTTTCGTAACGCATAGACGCATCTGTTCTGTGGGCAAGTTTAACCGTGGATTTACGGATAGATGTAGCATCAAATGTAGCAGACTCAAGTGTGAGAGTTGAAGTGTCTTCAACAATTTCGGAGTCAAGTCCGCCCATAATACCAGCAATAGCAACAGGCGTGTTGTCGTTGCAAATCATAAGAGTGTTTTCGTCAATATCACGTTCTGCGCCGTCAAGAGTTGTAAATTTAAACGGCTTATCAAAACGTTTTATTCTTATCTTTTCAACTTTTCTGGAGTCGAATGCGTGCATAGGCTGACCCATCTCAAGCATAAGGTAGTTTGTAAGGTCGGCTAAGAAATTGATTGCCCTCATTCCACAGTAATAAAGGCGGATTCGCATATTAACAGGGCTTGTGTGCACACCGATATTGCCAAACTCCAGACACGAATATCTGTAGCAAAGCGGATCCTCTATTTTAAGGTCAACTTTTTTAAGATTCTCATATGCTGCAAGGTCTGCAACATCTAAAGGTTTTAACTCTCTGCCTGCGATTGCTGCAAACTCACGTGCAATACCATAATGCCCCCAAAGGTCAGGGCGGTTTGTAAGCGATTTGTTGTCAACCTCAAATATAATATCGTCAATCTGATAGATATCTTTAAGGTCAGTACCTACTTTAACGTCGTCGGTAATTTCCATAATACCGTCGCCGCTATCACTAATGCCGATTTCTTTTTCTGAACAGCACATACCATTAGATGTATATCCTGCAAGTTTACGGGGCGCTATGGTAATATCGCCAATCTGTGCACCGAGTTTTGCAAATGCAGTTTTTAAACCCACTCTTACATTGGGCGCACCGCACACAACATCAACGAGTTCTGCCTCGCCGATATCGACTTTTAAAAGGTGCAGTTTTTTAGATTCGGGGTGGTCTTCAACACTTTTAATCTCTGCAACAACTATACCACTTAAATCGCTGCCCTTGAAGTAAATTTCATTTTCAACCTCTGCAGTTGAGAGGGAAAATTTATTGATAAGTTCCATTTTGTCAAGACCTGATAAATCTACAAAGTCTGAAATCCAATTTAATGATAAAAACATATTTTTCCCTCCTTATGTTATTTGTCGTCGGTAAACTGCGACAAAGTTTTTAAACTTCCGCCGTTTAAATCACGAATATCTTTTATACCGAATTTCATCATAGCAAGACGTGTAAGACCAAGTCCGAACGCAAAACCCGTGTACTCGTCAGGGTCAATTCCGCCTGCTTTTAAAACCTCGGGGTGAATCATTCCGCAAGGGCAAAGTTCCAGCCAACCGCTGTGCTTACACGAAGGGCATCCCTCACCGCCGCAGATAAGGCAACTGATGTCAAGTTCAAAACCAGGCTCCACAAACGGGAAAAATCCGGGACGCAGACGTACTTTGATATCTTTTTTAAACACTTCTGAAAGCATGGTTTTCATAAAGAAAATAAGGTTTGAGATAGATATGTTTTTATCTACCATTATACCTTCCATCTGGAAGAAAGTGTTCTCGTGGCAAGCATCTGTAGCCTCGTTACGGAAGCATCTGCCGGGGAATATTGCCTTGATAGCCTTACCCTCATTAATGAGTGCATCTTTATACTTTTTATAAATAGCGTTCTGCGCTGCAGATGTGTGTGATTTAAGTAACTGACCGTTACCAAGGTAGTAAGTATCCTGCATATCACGGGCAGGGTGTGTTTTGGGGATATTGAGCGCCTCAAAACATTCGTAGTCAGTTACAATCTCGCTGTAATCTTCAACAACGAATCCCATTGATTTAAAAACCTCCTCACACTGGCGCTGTACCAAAGTGATAGGATGGTATGAGCCACGTTTTAAATCTGCAGGGATTGAAATGTCAAATTCAGGCATACGGCTGTTTTCAAGTTCAATCTCTTTCTTGCGAAGTTCTTCTCTTTTTTCGGCAAGTTTGTCGTTTACCTCGTTTTTGAGTATGTTGACTTCCTGACCGAAAGTCTTTTTCTCCTCATTTGAGAGGGATTTCATATCTTTAAGCAGGTCGGTAACATAACCTTTTTTACCGATGTATTCCACACGCAGTTGCTCAAGTTGTTCCATATTGGAAACATTCTCAAGCGCAGCGCAGAAGTTCTGCTTAACTTCAAGTGTTTTTGGAGTCATAATATCTATCCTTTCTAAAATTATACAAATTTGATGCAAATAAAAAACTCGCCCCTAAAAAGGGACGAGTAAATAAAACCCGCGGTACCACCCTGAATTCAGAAAATAATTTCTGCACTTTAATATGCTTTTGGCGTGTGACATTAACACCTTGCTTATATCTTAACCAGACTTTCGCAAAAGACTCCAATGCTGAAATTCACATCTTTGCTCTGCCAGGTTGCTCACAGCCGATGACAACCATTCTCTGAAAGGCAGGTCACAAAGCGCTACTTACACATTTTCTGCGTCTGCACATATTTATCATTATATATGATAACTCAATTTTTTGTGAATGTCAAGAGGGAAAATCGAGAAGTTTGCGACCATAAGCACGTTCTAAGCATTTTTACATTAGTGGAAGTAATAAAATATTATTCCAATTATTGCAACGATTACTGTAACAATTTTTATGATAACCTCGGTTTTCGATACACCATCAGATTCTTCTTCGTCTTCTTCGTCAAAATCGGAATCATCGTCCTCTGTTATTCCTGCACGTTGACGATATTCATCTCCATCATCAAATCCATTTTCTTCCGCAACTTCTATCATTGCTTCTGCTTTTTTCAAATTGCCAAATTTTGCAATAACTAATGCATAGTTGGCATATATCGTCCAATAAACATCGTCATTTTTATCTATCAATGACAAAGCTTTTTCTATCATCTGAGCAGCATTATGCCAGTCTTGATTATCATAATAAATAATTCCTATATTATTATATGCTATACCATATTCAGGATCTATCTCTAATGCTTTTTTGTAAAAATCCAATGCCTTATCGCCCTCACCGAGGTTATCATAGCCGCGCCCAAGTTTTAGCAATGTAGTTGGATTGTTTTCGTCTAATTCCAAAGCCAATTTCAAAACTTCAAGTCCTTTATTATATTCTTCATCTTTATAATGTTTTTGCGCCAATTTATAATAACTAAGTATTTCGGAGTCTACAATTTCTTTCTTTTCTGCAGAACCGTCAGAAGCAGGTGTATATCTACTGCCACAAAATTCACATTCATAAGAACCATTCGTTTTCTTTTTTAAACTTCCTCCGCAACACTCACACACCTTTTTTTCGAGTTCCATTTAACATTCACCTTCCAAATATATTATATAAATAGTGCTTTTGAAAATTATTTCCAGTACGTCTCTTTTTCTATTCCAACCGCTTTATGCTTTTCTTCTGCCTGCTTGTCCAGTTTATCTATATATTTTCCGCCGGATGTAGTTACTATTTCTCTGATAACAAAAGCAGATAATAGACCAAAATGGATTACAAAAGTCAGCAATGTGGCAATAGGGATAAGACAGGCTATTATTGAAATAATGATATTTATAACCGCATATGTAACCGAAGTATTGATGTTAGCCAAATAAGTAATCTCATTTTCTGATTTTGAGAAGAATAATGTTAAAGACACCAAACCAATAGCAATCAAAGCAAAAATATATGATACTATAAATGTTCCTGTTATGGGCACTACTAAAAACAGCATAGTTATAGCAATTGCAGTAATAACAGCAGTTAGTATAACAGTTTTCGTAAACTGCATTTTTATTCCTCCATTTTGTGTCCGCACTCAAGACAGAACTTTGCGCCGTTTGGAACTTCTTTTCCACAGTTCGGACAATTATTTTTTAGTTTCCCACCGCACTCCATACAAAAATTACCTTTAGGCGTTTTTTTGTTACAAATAGGGCATATCATTTCGTTATCAGCAAGAATTTCTATCTTTGCACCACATTTAAGGCAGAATTTTGCGTTTGATGGTACAACTTCACCACATTTATGGCAAGTAATTTGAATATTACTATTACCAATATTGCTCATACTTTCGCTGACCATACCGCTGACAGCGCCGCCTACTCCTGCCATCATCCCAAGACCAATGCCCAAATTTGACATTTCTCCAACGCCTTCGTTTCCGGCTGCCGTTTCAGCGACGTCATAGCCACGTTCCTGCTGATATGTATATCCCTCTATCTGGCGTTTTGCCGCCATTCCTTCTGACTCAAGAATAATTCTTTGCTTTTCGGTTTCTTGTGCTATCAAATCAAGTTTTTGCTGCAATTTTGCTTCTGCAATATCTGCATATTGCCTAAAATGCAAATCCTTAAATCTTTTATATGTGCTATCATCTTCAGGTTTTGCAATAGTTATAACAAAGAAGTGAATAAGAGAAACTCCATATTCTGAGAAATCGTTCATTAATAACTGGTGTAAGTCATTAGATATTTCTGTTAACTTTTCGTCAATTTGAAAAATATTTATTGCTTTTTCTCTTATGTAAGTTGACAAATAAGTTTTAAACCTAAGCATCAGAAAAGCACGGAACTTTTGAATTAAACCCGCCTGAGTAAGTTTGCCTTCTGTACCAACAACCTTTATAAGTAACCTTTTTGCATCTGCCACTCTTAAAGTCATTTCACCGCTTGCGCCGATTTTAAGAGGGAAGTTATATGTGGGCTCCATATACTCAATCTTACTATCCGTACCCCACTTGATTGCCATTTGTTCAGTTTTGTTTATAAAGTAAACCTCGCAATGAAAAGGCGTATCTCCACCAAATACTTTATTGAAAAACTTACTGATTAACGGAATATTTTGTGTTTCAAGAGTATGTCTTCCTGCCTGAAACACATCTAAAATCTGACCATTCATATAAAAAACTGCTTCTTGCGATTCATGTACTATTAACTGCGTCTGTGTATTAAAATCTTCACAAGGGTGTTTCCATATAAATGTTGTATTATCCCCTTCGTATTTTATTACTTTCGCTATATTCATCTTAAAACTCCTAACTGATATTTATCGTACAACAAATGGCTATTTTCTTCCTAAGCGCTCATTACAAATTTGTATTATTTCATTAGGAAATAATTCTTTATACTTATCCTGTGTAACTACATATTCAATTGTCAAATCATCTATGATATTTTTTTGATTATCCATAAATATCACCTCTTTCCGAAGATTATACATTAATTTGCATATTTCGAATTAATTTTATCACAATCTCCAAAAACTGTCAACTAAATATATCACTAATGATAGTGCAATATCATTTTTGGTAAATTAATATTATTAGTATGAGGTGATATTTAATGGAAAAAACAATGCATGGGTTTTCTGACAGATTAAAAAATCTCCGTGAGCAAATGAATCTTACACAATCTGACCTTGCAAAAAGATTATCACTAACACGTTCCAGTGTAAATGCATGGGAAATGGGACTTTCTGCACCATCTACTCCGTTTATAGTTGAATTATCAAAAGTTTTTCATGTTACTACCGATTATCTCTTAGGACTTGATGATAGAACCACTATTCGTACAGATGGATTATCAAGCGACGAAGTATCAGTTATAATTAATACCATAGAATGCTTTCGACGTATACGCTGTGAGCAAAATACCCCCAAAGACGAATAGATGGATTTAGAAAAAATTCACCTATTTTCAACATAGTTATAAGGGAAATTATAAGGAAACATTAAAAAATAGGGACTTACAAAATTTATTGTAAGTCCCTATTTTACTAGGATTGCGGGAGCCGGATTTGAACCAACGACCTTTCGGGTTGCGGTGCCCGTTCGCCTCTTTTTCGCAGGCTAACCTGCGGAGGCTCTCGACCGCTGCCCCTTTCTCCCCTCGCTTCTTCTGCCACCGGCAGCGCTCGGTGAGAAAGCAAGTTATTCGCCCGTCGGGCTCATAACCCTCAGTATTGAGCAAACACATCTCTCTTACAAACAAAAAATCTGCATACCCTCGGTACACAGATTTTTTCATTGCGGGAGCCGGATTTGAACCAACGACCTTCGGGTTATGAGCCCGACGAGCTACCAGACTGCTCCATCCCGCGATATATCAATTTTTATTTGCAAGCGGATTCACAAAAAACAAGCAAATGCCGGAGACCGGAATCGAACCGGTACGAAGGGTTAGCTTCGCAGGATTTTAAGTCCTGTGCGTCTGCCAGTTCCGCCACTCCGGCTTGCACACTCTATAATAACATATATAAACCGAGTTGTCAACGATTTTTTTAAATATTTTTCCTACGAATATACATATTATTACCGTGTATACAGATTTTATACCTAAATTACAGGCATTGCTCCGCGTTTTCCACGACGTCTGTTGTCAGCGCCGTTCTTTTTCTTTAAATCGCCGAGTTTTTCGTCGCTGGCAAGTTTAAATTTATTGAGTTTATCTTCAAATGACATATCAGCATCTGATACGGGAGCCTCCCATGTGGCATCGCCGGGTCTGCCTGGTGACTGATACTTAGGCCTTGGAGTATGCGCCTTTTTTTCTTTAAATTCTTTTTTTGCGGGCGCAGGAGCCTCTGTCTGTTTAATAGAAAGCGAAATTTTACCGTTTTCTACAGATATAATTTTAACTTTAACCTCATCGCCAACGCTGTAAATATCATTAATATTTGCAACATACTGCGATGCAATCTCAGAAATATGGACAAGACCGACCTTTCCCGGCGCAAATTCAACAAACGCACCAAAATTAGAAATACCCGTAATCTTACCCTCTACAATGTCGCCAACATTCCAATCCATAAAGAAACTGTTCCCCCCAAGGAATATTTAAGTGATTTAATTAGACTCTGTGTTATTTGAATCTATATAAATCTTTTCGTTAGCACGGACCAGTCCCAAGGTATCTCTGGCGATTTTTTCAACGTATTCTTTAGAAGAATACACGTTCTGCCGAGTGGAAAGTTCATCATTGATTTCCTGCTGTTCGGCAATTTTGCCCTCTAACTCTTTTATCTGTCCGTTATAATAATTAAGACGGCTGAACTGATTTACAAACATAACCGCAACAAAACAAATCGCAACTAATGAAATTATCTTTTTAAAAGAAACTTTACGCACAGTGCGTTTTTTCATTACGTATCACTCCCCGCAATTAATTATTCACCGCATATAATTATACAATAAATTTTGCAACTTGTAAAGTTAAATTTTTTTAAAAATCCTGAGAAATCTTAAAAAATTGCACTTTTGCTTATGAAAAATGCGTCTATTTTTCTTTGATATCCATTTACCAAATGATTTTATGGGCGGTGCAGTAATCTTAAAAATCATCCTGAACGGAAATAAAACAACAGTAAATATAAACAAAAGCACTTTTTTAAAAGCGGTTATAATTGCTGACGACACTGCTACTACCACACGGCTTAAGAGCACCATATACAATGCTATTCCTGCTCCGAATCCTGCAAATTCGTACCAACGCACTTTTGCACTGTTTGTTATAAAAAGTGTTATATACACTACCGCCAGCATGACCGCCCACATTAAAATATCTTGCAGCCACACAAGCGATGATGCACCTTTGAAATTTTTGCGGAATATGCGGAAAAGGTCAAAAACAACGCCTAAAACCAATCCGCCTATAAAAGTGCCGAGCAGCACATAAAGTTCGTGTCGGCTGGATAAAAACATACATATCTCCTATCTGAACATTCTACTTAAGATGCCTGCACCCTTGCTTTTTTTGGTTTCAACATAGTCTATGCCATCTATCTCGCCCTCCAGGGAAACCTCACCGATTTCAACGCTGAGTTTATTGATATGAAGTCCTGAGCCTTTTATTAAAAGTCCACCCATATCGGTATGCAGAATAATTTCGTCCTCGTTAAAACTTTCTACATCGCTCACGCCCGAAACACTTAGTTTACGGCGGTTTTCCATAATAAGATTGTGCGGTGTTTCTGTTTTTACAGTTCTGATAAGTTTTTTCTCTTCCATAAATATTCTCCTTTACGTTAAAAAATCCTATGTCACAATATATGACACAGGATTTTAGTTTATGATATTATTTACTGTTTTTGCTTAATAAATCGTGCTTTATCTGCCACAGCGCAGGAGAAAGGTCTACATAATATTTATGCGGATTTTCAAACCTCTTAACCTCATCCCAGAGGGTATCTATCTGCGCTTTGCAGAATGAACGTATTGCCTCAACAGATGGTGACTCGTAAATGCACTTGCCTTTTTCAAATATAGGCACAAGCAGTTCTTTTACGTAATAATCTTCCACCGTTTTACGCTTCCAGGTATGCTCGGGATCGAAAATCTCGTACGATGAGCCGTCCGGAGCAGCCTCATCAGCAAGCGCCAAAACATCGCCGATAGCCTTACCCGTAGCATTTTCGTAAAGTCGGTAAATCTTTTTATTACAAGGTGTGGTTATCTTGGCTGTGTTTTCTGAAATTTTGATTTTAGGGATTTCCTCTCCGTCTTTGTATACAGCGGCAAGTTTATACACTCCACCAAAAACGGGCTCGGAACTTGACGTGATAAGTCTTTCGCCAACGCCGAAAACATCTATCGGTGCGCCCTGACGGAGCAGGTCACGGATGATATACTCGTCAAGTGAATTAGTTGCAGTAATTTTGCAGTCCTGCATACCGTTTTTATCAAGTTCAACACGGATTTTTTTAGAAAGATACGTAATATCGCCCGAATCTATACGCACACCTGCGGGACGGTGGCCTTTAGCAATGAGTTCCTCTTTAAACACCTTTATAGCATTAGGCAGTCCTGATTTTAAAACGTTGTACGTATCGATTAAAAGTGTGCAGTTATCGGGATATGTGTTGGCATATGCCTTAAATGCTTCGTACTCACTGTCAAACATCTGCACCCAACTGTGTGCCATAGTGCCCAGCGCAGGAATAGCATAATTTTTATCGGCAATGGTGCAGGCAGTACCTACGCAGCCGCCGATATATGCGGCACGTGCACCGTTGATTGCGCCCGTTACCCCCTGAGCACGGCGTGAGCCAAACTCCATAACAGGTCTGCCCTCGGCAGAACGCACTATTCTGTTTGCTTTGGTAGCGATAAGGCTTTGGTGGTTTATAGTGAGAAGTATCATCGTTTCCACAAACTGTGCCTGAATGGCAGGACCTATAACCTTTACTATAGGCTCGTTAGGAAATATCGGCACACCCTCTTCTACCGCCCATACGTCACAGCAGAACTCAAAGTTGCGTATATATTCAAGAAAATCCTCAGAAAAAAGTTTCTTTGAACGGAAATACTCTATATCGCTGTCTTCAAATTTGAGTTCTTTAATATAATCAATAAGTTGTTTAAGTCCGCCCATAATAGCAAAACCACCATCGTCGGGGACTTTTCTGAAAAACATATCATAGCATACGATATTTTCCTTAAAACCATGCTCAAAATAGCCGTTTGCCATTGTCATTTCATAAAAGTCCATCAGCATGGTAAGGTTTTTTGTTGCGTTCACTTATATCACTCCTCCAGAGCGTCTTTAAGCCAGAATTCGGCTATATCCATAGCATTGAACATACCCTCACGCTCTGCAGTTTTTAAAATACGCATCCCCTGCATAAGGGCAATCTGAATGTTGCCTGCAACCTCTACACCCTCTACTTTTTCCATATCGAGTGCTGTCAACTGAACATAGTAAGGGTCGGCAATATTGCCGTAAATCATAGTGTTGCCCCTGCAAATAAGGGGCTGCCCCTGATATGTTACATAATTATATCCTTCTTTTTTAGCAGCCATTTTATATATCTCCTTTAATAGTATATATTTATTATTCTAACACAATTAGAAATAGTTGTAAATACAAAAAATAGAAAACAAGAGCAAATCTTATCGATTTGCTCTTGCAAATTATTTATTCCATATCTTCAAGCGAACGTATTATGCCCTGCGCTATACCCCATGCGGCATCTTCCTGCCACGACGGGTCGATAAGTTTTTGCTGGTCATCGAAATTTGTAACAAAGCCGAGTTCAACAAGTGCGGCAGGCATATCGGTCCATTTAAGCACTGCAAGTCCGGGGCGTTCCCTTAAACCTCTGTCGAGCATATCGCCTACATCTACCATATACACAAGTATATTATCAGCCAAATCTTTGCTTGATATACCGTATTCGCTCTTTTCGTCTGTATCGTAATAAAGCACCTCTGTGCCGTTTGCCGTGGGAACACCGTCTACAGAATTGCTATGTATACTTACAAAAAGTGTTGCCTCGGCATCGTTTGCAATATCGGCAATATCACGCAGTTCTATAAACTCGTCACCGTCACGGGTCATCATTACATTAACGCCCTCGTTATATAAATACTTATAAGTTTTAAGCGCAACGGCAAGATTTATATCTTTTTCCATAATGGCAATCTCGTCATCATCGTCGTATATAATCTCGCCTTCTTCATCTCTACCGAGTGCGCCTGAATCTTTACCACCATGACCTGCGTCTATTACGACAAGCGGCCCTGTACCGCTTGGATTTTTCTTAGGTCCTGTGCGGTCAAGAGGTTTCTTTTCTTCCTCTTTGTCTGCATCTTTATCTTCTTCGTCTGTTTTTTCTTCAGTTTTTTCTTCCTCTATATCTACTTTGGTTTCGGGAGAGCCGACTATTATGCTGAATTTGTCATGCCCCGTCTGCACAAATTTATACGGTTGTTCGGCGGGACATTCTATAACTACTCTGTAGTAACCGTCATGGTCCGCCCAGCGCACCTGCTTGATAAAGCCGGAGTTAATATCAAGTTTATCGTCGTGACCGTCAAACTTTGTCTGCTTAAAATCAAGCACTATGCGGTAAGGCTCTTTTAATGTGAATATATCAGGTTCTTCGTATTCGGAGAGTTTGATATTTAAAAGATTGTCGTTTTCAGTTTCCTCTACATCTATATTCTCTATTGCGCCGTTTGATTTTTCGTCAATTAATACACGGCGGTTTTCGTTATCCCACTCCACATTATAATCAAAAGTCTCACCAACAAAACGCACGGGCACCATAGTGCGGTCATTTATAAGTTTTGCAGGCACATCAAGTTTTTTTGTTTCTCCGTTTACCAGAACTTCTTTCTCGCCAATAGTTAAAAGTATTTCCATATCGTCTTTTAAAACTGTAACAAGTTTAAGTTTGCCGTCCCACTTAACATCAGCACCCATACCACCCTCGGATATGGCACGTACCGGCACAAGTGTTCTGCCGTCTTCTATAACGGGGGCAACATCACAGGCAATCTCTTTGCCAAACATATATAATCCAATGTCGTCAGCGCTTACGCTTATACACGTAAGCAGACAGCACATTAAAATTGCAAATATTACAAACTTCCTCATGCTTCACCTCCGCAAAAATGTGATAATAGCACGTTACCATTATAACATATTATTCGACATTTTTTTAAGGTGCCTTGTTTTTGTAATGTAATTTTAACGTGTATGTCATATAAAATATAATTTACGATATAACTTCATAAGTAAAATTTGGCGTTTGTCTATGTACTCTTTCAAAAATTTTAATCATCACCTCACAATATTCGCGCCATTCTTCATTCAATTCTGAAAAAGCATAGATTTTTACGTGTATATTTTCCCCGTCCCACCATAAATAGCGGAGACAATCCCATAATGCATCCCAATTTTCTCCGTAATAATCAGGCAATCCAAATTTCTCTTTCAGTTGTTTGTGGAGTTCATATCCTGTTTTTATTTCTGAAAAATCCAGTATTATCGGATTTTCTTTTATCGGCTTAAATGCGTTCGGGTCATATCCGATTATATTCATAAATTCTCCTCCTATACAATTTCATAAAATGTATGGTAATGATCGTATGTAACAAAAATTAATCCATCATTTGAAAATAAAATTCTATCCATACCACGATATCCGCGTATATAATTGATATCTGCTTCGTACCATATACGTCCTTCGGCAGATGGCAAATGCCCATTATCATTATTATATATACCCCCAAATATCATTTTATCAGGACATTTAAAAGCCAAATCCCCTAATTTTGGTTGCCATCCCATTTCTTTTGCTTCTTCCACTGTAATATAATATTCGGGCAATTCTCCATGAAACTTCAATTGCCAATCTGCTCCTTCTATGCCTTTTTTAGTTGCTAATCCGGCACGTTTTGCTTCGAGACGGTCTATTATGCATCTTCCGTTTTCATGGATAGGTGGATTAGGCACCGGAACTTCGTCGGTATCATATATTTTACCATTTAATTTTCTACACGTCAAACAAGTTTTCGGGTCTAACATTGCCTTCCATGTTCGCCAACTTGTGCTATATAAAATGTTTTTGCTAAGCATATTTTCACCTCCTTTGCTTTTGAAACGGAGGTATCATACCATATTTAAAACAAAAAAGTCAAAAAACCTTACATATTTTAACATTCGATGTTTTTGGCGTTATTACTTGGTTATATCGTTTTTTATGTTATGTTTCACTTAATTCTGAAGAAATGTAACATAAATTTAACATACGTAATTAGTGCCCTTTTATTGATTTTTCAGCCGGATATTGATAAAATAGAGATAGTATTAAAAGAGAGGTTTTAATATGCGAATTTTAGGTATAGACCCCGGCTTTGCCATAGTGGGTTGCGGAATAGTCGATTATGTAGGCAACAAATTTTCAGTAGTGAACTACCGTGCCATAACCACGAAAGCCGGAGAGAAACTTGAAGACAGACTAAAATCTATATACGACGACCTGTGCGAACTTATCGACACCTACAAACCCGAATGTGTTGCGGTTGAAGAACTGTTTTTCAACACAAACGCAAAAACGGCAATTCAGGTAGGGCAAGCAAGGGGCGTTATTCTGCTGGCGGCGGTTAACAAAGGACTTTCTGTAGCAGAGTATACACCGCTTCAGGTTAAGCAGGCTGTTGTCGGCTACGGCAGAGCAGAAAAAATTCAGGTACAGCAAATGGTTAAAAGCATACTTAACTTAAAAGCCATTCCAAAGCCTGATGACGTTGCCGACGGTCTGGCACTTGCCGTTTGCCATGCACATTCCTACAGAATAGGAGGATTATTCAATGTTTAGTTATATAACAGGTAAAGTAGCCGAAAAAGCCACCAACTTTGTAGTGGTAGACGTAAACGGTGTTGGTTTTAAGATTTTTACGTCGCTGAACACCCTACAGGATACATCTGTTGTATCGGGCGAAAAGGCGACTTTTTATACGTATATGTACATAAAAGAAGGCATTATGGACTTATACGGTTTTTCCACAAAGGAAGAACTTACTTTGTTTGAACTGCTTATAACTGTATCAGGCGTTGGGGCAAAAGGTGCTACGGCGGTACTGTCTGTGGCAAATCCGTCTAAACTGGCGCTTAGCATAGTAACAGGCGATATTGCAACAATAAAGCAGGCATCGGGCATAGGCACAAAAACAGCGCAGAGAATATCTTTGGAACTTAAAGACAAGATTAAAAACGAAAGTCTTGTGTCTGATGCAACAGACGCATTTGAACCGTCTGCACCCATAGACGCATCTGCACAAAGCGAGGCTGTAAGCGCACTTATGGTACTTGGCTACAGTGCAAACGAAGCGCAGAAAGCCGTTGCATCAGTTGGCGATGTGGGCAATGTGGAAGAGATTGTTAAACTTGCACTAAAAAAACTGTTTTAAAACGGGAGATAAATTATGGATTTAGACGAAAGAATTGTAACCGGTGAAGTGCTTATCGAGGACAGCGAAACCGAAGTCGGTCTGCGCCCCAGGGTATTAAGCGAATATGTCGGTCAGGACAAAGTTAAAGAAAACCTTAAAATATACATTGAAGCCGCAAAAAGCCGTAAAGATGCGCTTGACCATGTGCTGCTCTACGGCCCTCCGGGATTGGGAAAAACCACGCTTGCAAACATTATAGCAAACGAGATGGGCGTAAATCTGCGTATAACAAGCGGCCCCGCTATAGAAAAACCGGGTGATTTAGCGGCGCTTCTTACCAACCTCTCAGAGCACGATGTATTGTTCATTGACGAAATACACAGATTAAGCCACAGTGTTGAGGAAGTACTCTACCCCGCTATGGAGGATTTTGCGCTTGACATTATTATAGGTAAAGGCCCAAGCGCACGTTCTATCAGGCTTGATTTGCCAAAATTCACACTTGTCGGGGCAACAACAAAAGCGGGCAATATGACATCGCCTCTGCGTGACCGTTTCGGTGTTATTTCAAGGCTTGATTTATACACACCTGCACAACTTGCAAACATCGTTAAACGCAGCGCAAATATACTCGGTGTAAATATTGAAGAAGAAGGTGCGGCAGAGATTGCGTCACGCTCACGAGGAACACCCAGAATTGCAAACAGACTGCTTCGCAGAGTTCGTGATTTTGCACAGGTTAAATACGATGGTGTTATAACAAAAGAAGTTGCAGATGCCGCACTTACACGTATTGAAGTTGACAAAATAGGCTTAGACGCTACCGACAGCAATATGATACGCACAATGATACGCAATTTCGGTGGTGGTCCGGTTGGTCTTGATACATTAGCCGCAACTATAGGTGAAGATGCAACCACTATTGAAGACGTTTACGAGCCTTATCTTCTTCAATTAGGATTTATAAACAGAACTCCAAAAGGCAGAGTGGTTTCAAAACTTGCGTACGAACATTTTGATATTCCGTTTGAAAAATAATGCAATCAAGTAAAAACAGGTTGTGACCTAAAATGTCACAACCTGTTTTTTGTTTTATTTTTTATTGAGTATTTCAAGCACCTGATGAACGTCTTTATCACCACGCCCTGAAAGGTTTATTACAAGTATTTTATCTTTATCAAGCGCAGGAGCGAGTTTTACTGCATATGCAACAGCGTGCGAACTCTCCAGTGCAGGAATAATTCCCTCTTCCTCGCAAAGCAGACAGAATGCGTCAAGTGCTTCGCCATCTGTAACAGTTACATACTGTGCTCTGCCGCTGTCTTTATAAAAACTGTGTTCAGGACCTACACCCGGGTAGTCAAGACCTGCAGATACCGAGTATGCAGGAAGCGGCTCGCCGTTTTCGTCCTGAAGCAGATATGATTTAAAGCCGTGCAGCACTCCGGGCGTACCTGCGCACAATGTTGCTGCGTGCATACCGGTTTCAAGACCTTTTCCGGCAGGTTCTATTCCGATAAGCGCAGTTTTTTCGTTATAAAATGGTGCAAACATACCAACCGCATTACTGCCACCGCCAACGCAAGCAAGAACATAGTCGGGAAGCACACCCTCAGCCACTTTTGACTGCTCAATAGTTTCTTCACCAATAACAGACTGGAAAAACTTAACCATCTGCGGATACGGGTCGGGGCCTACTGCAGAGCCAATCATATAATAAGTATCTTTATAATTAGCTGCAAGGTCTGCCAAAGCAACGTCTATAGCATCTTTTAAAGTTTTGGTACCCTGAGTTACGGAAACAACATTTGCACCAAGCAGTTTCATACGGAATACGTTAAGTTCCTGACGGCGTATATCTTCCTCGCCCATATAAACAATGCACTCCATATTAAACATCGCACACGCAGTTGCGGTTGCAACACCATGCTGACCTGCACCGGTTTCAGCGATTACTCTTTTTTTGCCAAGACGTCTCGCAAGAAGCACCTGACCTATAGCGTTATTGATTTTATGTGAGCCGGTGTGGTTAAGGTCTTCACGTTTAAGATAGATTTTAGCACCTCCAAGGCGCTCTGTTAAGCGACGTGCAAAATAAAATGGTGTAGGTCTGCCTACATAATTGTGCAGATAATCTTTATATTCTTCTACAAAAGCAGGGTCATCTTTGCATTTTAAAAATTCTTCTCTTATCTCTGCCATAACGGGTTTGAGTTCGTCTGAAACAAACACACCGCCATGGTCACCGAAGAAACCGTGTTCATCTGGAAAATTAACCATAATATCTCTCCTGTTTATTTATATGTAAAAATATGTCGTTTACTAAAAAACATTACTTATATATTATATTTCAGTTGAGCCGGTTTGTCAACTATAGGGAGAAAGAAATAATTTGAAACGTAAAAAAGAAGAGCACCGAAGTGCTCTTCTTTTAAACAGATAACTGTTTTAATTATTTAGCAGTTTTTAAAACTTTAACGAACTCGTACGCTCTGTTAGAAAGTGCTGCTGCTTCTTCTCTTGTGATATCTGCTTTGGGGTTAGCGTATACGCCGTCTGCGCCTTCGCTACCTTTAAGAATACCGATTGAAGAGAGAAGTGCGATTGAATCTTTAGCATAATCAGCAATGTGTGCTGCGTCAGCGAATTCAACGCCTGTGCCTTCGATGGTTACATCACCGATAGCAAGTTTAATCAATCTTGCAAGTTTTGTGAGGTAATCCTGTCTGATGATGTGGTCTTCACCATTTGTAATGATAGTTCCGTCATCATGAGCACCTACACCTACAGAGATACCTGTCTGTGCTGCCCAGAGGTCAGCCTCGTAAGCCCAGTGTGAAGGATCTGTGTCAATCTTAACATCAGCATTAACTGTGAGTTCAAGTTTAAGAGCATCTGCAAGGTTCATCTTGAGTTTGCTTGCCTCAGAACGTGTAAGGAGATCTGCAGGAGCGTAAGCACCGGCTGCTCTACCACTTACGATACCGAGGTCAGCGGCTCTTGCAACTTCTTTGTGTGACCATCTGTCTGCTGTATCTGCGAAATCTACGGGAGCAGTTGTAGAAACTGCAACTACTGTGCCGTCTGCAACGCCTGCAACGAGGAGTTTGCCTGTTTCTGCGTCATAAGCAGAGTCAAGTCTTACTGTGTTACCGAGTTCGTCTACTGCATAAGCGTAAGCCTGTGCTTCAACGTCGATAGCGATTGTTGCTTCAACAGCAACTGCTGTGTCGCCGCTCTTAGCGTCAACTTTAACTTCGATAGCATCACCAACGATACCATCAGCTGCTTTACCTGTTACTTCAGTATTTGCTTTGTCAGCAGAAACTGTGAGTGAGTCAACTGCTTTTTCAGCAACGTCAACTGTTACTTCAACTGTAGCACCGCTTTCAGTTGTTACTGTAGCAGAAACTACTGATGCGTCTGCGAGGTCAGCAGCAGGAACTGTTGCTGTTTCTGTTTTAGATTCTACAACAACGTCTGCTTCAGGAACAGTGATTGTTGTTTCGGGTGTTGCAGGAGTTTCAGTTTCACCAGTTGAAGGTGTTTCTGTTTCGCCTGTAGAAGGTGTTTCTGTTGCAGGAGGTGTGGTAGGTTTGGTTGTTGTACCTGTTGCACCGCCTGTTACTACAGATGCTGTGCCGCCTGCTGCTTTAGTAGTAGCAGTAGCAGTTGCTTCTGTTTCACCTGCTGCGTTTATAGCAACAACTGTGATTGTGTAAGTTGTTTTTGAATCAAGATTTTCGAATGTGTAAGTACCTACGCCTTCAACGATTTCAGCCGGAGCTTCTTCGATTACGTTTTCTTCGCTGTCTGTAAGTGTCAATGCATATTCTTCGATTTCTGCACCGTTAGCATCAGCGGTAACTTCAACATCGATAGAGTTCTTTGTTACATCTGTAGTGATAACTACGTTAGAAGGAGCGAGAGGCTCTACGTAGATTGTATTGAGCGCAAGAACTATACCAGAGTAATTATCACCCTTACCAACCAATTTAGCGGTAACTGTTTTACCAAGGTCAGCATTTGTAACTGCGTATGTTGTACCTGTTACAGCAGAATCTACACCGTCAACAACCCAGATAAGGTCGTAGTTTGCAGCGTCTACTGCAGTATCAACACCTGTTTCGATTGTGTTTTCGTCCAACCAACTGAGGATAACTTCACCTGTGAGGGCGATTTTACCAATTTCACCAACTGTAGCACTGATTGTACCTGTGTAGTTAGCGTTAGGTGTACCTGTTACTTCAACAACACCTGTCATAGCAGCAGGAATTACAAGGTTTTTGTCCGTTGCTTCGGGAACGGTTACATCACCGATAGTCCATACATAAGTAAGACCGAGTGATGAAGCATCGTAGAAACCGGGAACTTCTGTAACTACAAGGTCGCCTGCATCAAGCACATCATTTTCGTTGTTGTCATTAACGATTACACTAAATACATCGTAAGCGAGGTCGTAGATAGCAACTGTTACTTCGTTAGAAGCAGCAGATGTGCCTTCGTAGTTTACAGTAGCCTCAGTTGCAACTGCTTTAACTGTAACTGCTTTGTTAGAGTAATCCGGCCAGATGTAGAGGTAATCCTCTGTACCTGTGGAGTATTCTTCACCACCAACAGTCCATTCATATTCGAATGTATCGTTAATAGCGAATGATACAGGCATATCTAATCCGGCAAATGCATTAGCCTCATTGAGGACAGGTGCAACGTCTGCAATAGATTTTTTGGTGATTGTAAGTGTGCCGGGAACATATGAGTATGAGTAGTTAGCATTTGTTGCTGCTACTGTGATAGGATATTCACCAACATCTGTTGTTGCAGATGCATCACAAGTGAATACGAGAAGGAGATCTTCTACTGTATCATCATACTTGAGTGCAGGTGCTTCAGCAAGTTCAGGTGTTGGGTTTGCATCGCCGTATACTCTTGTATCATTTTTAACTGTAAGAGTGATAGGTGCTTTTGTGATTTCAAAGTCTGCAGTTGCGGGTGCTGCTGCGTAAATATCACTTACAAGTGATGCTTTAGCAGTATATGTACCTGCTGCTGTAGGTTTGGTTGTGCTTTCTTCGTAAACTGTGTCGCCTTTACCAACGTAGGTAATTACAACTCTAGCATCAGCATCTTCACCAGCATCGTCTGCTGTCCAAGCGGGGATTGCAATGTCAGCAATTTCTGTACCATACTCAGCGCCTGTTGCTGTGATAGCAGCGATTGTAGCGCCTTTCTTGTTAGAGATGTTAAGTGTAATAACTGCATCTTCAGCAACTGTGAGGTATGCTTTTTCAGCAGCAGTAAGTGATGCTTCAACGTCGAGGTTGATTGTAACAACTTCATCGTGACCGTCTGTTACGTTAGCAGCAGCGGCTTTAACATCTTCGAGTGTTTTATCGTAAACGAGTGCAAGAGTATCAGCAGCGGCTGCATTTGATACTTCGAGGTCAGCGCTTGCAGGAACAGCGAGGTCTGCAAGAGATACAGCGGCTTCAACTTCTGCTTTAGAAAATGTTTTGCTGATGTTTTCAACATCTAATGTAGCAGTTGTTGTAGCAACTGTAGCGGTTGTTGCAAGTACCAAGCCTGAAACATCAAGAGTATCGCTTGTGATAGTTGCTTTAAGGTTGTATGTTTTACCACCTTTAACTACCCATTCATCAGTAGAAGACCATGTAACATTTGCATTTTCTGCTTTATCGCCTTCATATGCAACTTCAACAACAGAATGAAGTCTGTTATCTTCTACAAGAGCAGTGATAAGGTCAGCAACGCTTTTAGCGTCTTTCATTGTTTCAGCATCAAGGTCTGTGATTGCTTCAACAACTGTATTTACTGCAGACGCAAGTGCTTTAGCGATTGTAAGAGCACCTTTAACAAATGTGATATCATAGTTAGTATTTGCAGAAGTTGCTGTGATATCATATTCTCCTACAGCAGATGCTTCTGTAGCAGCACAAGAGAATTCAAGAGCGAGGTCTGCAATTTCGTCACCGTTTACAAGACCTTCAGCAGTTGCTGTGAAGGTTGGGTTAGCAGCGCCATATTTTTTAGAAGCGTCTGCAACTGTAACAGTAAGAGGTGCTTTGTTTACTGTTACGTTGTAATAAGGAGCATCATCGTCGATAATTCTGCCTTTAATGCCTTCTGGATAATTCTCGTTATCATCCACTTTAAAGTATGCTTTAGCAGGATAAGGAGTATCTCCAGTAGCAGGAATTACATCGTTGATATCTCTAACATAGAATTTACCGTCGTAATCTACAGTGTCAATGTTAACTTTGCCATTTGCAAATGCACCTGTTGTAGCGTCAGCATCTTTAAATGCTTTGTAGAGTTCGTCACCATATGTAATCGTCTGAAGAACTTCCTGACCAGGCCATGTTATGGGTTCTACTACTTCGTCGATAACAGAAATTTTACCATTTGCTTCTGCAAGCATTATAGTAATATCTGCACCAGTTGCATCTGCCGCTTTGGTAACATCAACTGTAAGGTCGAAGTCTTTTACAGCATCTGTAGGAACTGAAAATTCTAATGTGGCAAGTGTTCCTTTGGTTGCTTCAACTCCTGCTAATGTTGTATCTAAGAATATAAGTTTAACAGGATTTGAG
>JAFSCF010000011.1 GCA_017436905.1 Clostridia bacterium
AGGTGATATCCAGAAATACGACGAACTTGATCCTTCAAGAATCTTTGTAAGAGTGTACAATGAGGTAGTAAGAGAGATTATCATCATAAAATAATTGATTGCTTTGTAAATCATCTCCTGATAATAAAAGGCAACACCTTTAAAGGTGTTGCCTTTTTGCGTTAGCGCAAAGTATATTATGGCTACGAAGCCGCAATGGTTTTAAGGGGTTCTTAGGGGCAGCGCCCCTGAGCGGTTTTAGGGGTCCGGGGGAATCCGAACCCCCGGGACTTTTGGTACTTTTGGTCACAAAAGTACATATAAAAATATATTTATAAAATATTTATTCTCCAAGGGGGATTCCCCCTTGGCAACCCCCTTGTCGACTAATTACAGAATTGGACAAATTATATGCTCATTGCTTTTTGCCTTTAACCATCGCACGCAATAAAAACTCATTTTATGCGTGCTAAACCGATGCTTTATATGTTATAGGGAATTAATCGCATCGGTTTTGGAATCCAAAAAGCAATTTCACATTAATTTGTTTACCAATTCTTCCATAGGTCGACCTTAAAACCATAAACCACTATACCTTCGTAGACGTAATATCTTGACTTTAATTTTATGATGTGATATAATGCTTTTGCCACACAACTGAATAAAAATATCCCGACGTGAGAGAATACTTTGGTAAAAGGTGTTTTCTCTCACTTTAATCTCGCGTTGGGAATAAAGTTGTGTGGCCACAGAGAGGGATTGCGCTTTTTCGGTGCGTTCCTTTCGGACGCACTTTTTTAATTTGTGCGTATATTACATTCGGTTGTCACATACTTATATCTACCTAAAGGGAACTAAGGAAACGGAAAAACGGACGATTTTCATCGTCCGTTTTTTCATACCATTTTTGCTTTAAAAGTATCTTTATATTTTTCTTTAAAATGCTTGTATGCATTATCAAACGCATCTGCATCTTCAAATATACCAAACACCGACGGCCCGCTGCCGCTCATCATAGCGCCGCTTGCACCAAGTGTAAGCATATCTGCTTTAATCTGCGCTATTTCGGGGTATTTTTCTAGTGCAACTGTTTCAAATACATTAGCCATAGTTGCGCACAGTTGAGCAACAGAGCCACTCTCAAGCGCATCTTTAACCTTGTCTACATCTACAGGATCAAAGCCGACCTCGTCAAGCCGCTTATATGCCCAGGGCGTAGATATGCCCACGGGCGGTTTGACAATTAAAACGTCTGTTTTAACATTGCTTTTAATTGGCGTTAAAACCTCGCCAATACCCTCGGCTACAGCCGTTGCGCCCATTATACAAAACGGAACGTCAGCCCCAAGTGATGCGCCCAGGTCAAGCAACTGTTCTTCTGAAAGCGGATATCCGTAATGCTCGTTCATCGCTTTAAAAACTGCCGCACCGTCTGCGCTTCCGCCGCCCAGCCCCGCCTCTGTCGGTACAATTTTTTCAATATGTATATGCACACCGTCGGCAATTCCCGTTTTTTCATAAAACATCTCTACTGCTCGGTATGCAATGTTTTTATTGTCCGTCGGTATCTGTAAATTGCTGCAAGACAGGCTTACACCACTTTTCCCAAAAGTCAGCGAGATTTCGTCGCAAAGAGTTATCTCCTGCATTATCATCTTTACGCTGTGATAACCGTTCGGCAAGATTCCCTCCACGTTCAGCGCAAGGTTTATCTTGCAGTTGCCTTCAGTCATCATGTGCCACACCTGAAAAATCAGTAAAATCAGCCACTACCGTCTTGTACTCTTCCATAACTTTAAGAGCATCTTTCTGCATAGCGGTAAGTGTTGCTTTGGCGTCTGCAATTTTAGCGGCAAGCACGTCGCAGTCTGCCTGAATTTTGGCTCTCTCTGCCTCTGCCTCGGTAACAGCAGCGTCCATAATATCCTGCGCCTCTTTCTGCGCTTTTACAAGCGCATCGGCAACGCTTAAACGCTCAGCCTCGTAACCGTCAATCTTTTCTTCAAGTTCTGCAACCTTGGCGTTTAAGGTTTCTATCTCAGCATCTTTTGCCTTGATATCGTCCAGATATTTATTGGAAAGTTCCACTAAATATGCCTCAACCTCTTTAGATTTGTAGCCAAGGGCACCTTTTTTAAGTTTTGATTCCATAATTTTATACTCCTTACACGCACACGAAAAAACGTGTGTAGTAAATGATTAGTTATTTTCTCTTGTATAATTGAGCAATCCGCCTGCTAAAAGCATATCTTTCTGTCTGTCAGACACGTTGATGATTGTGGGGATTTCTATATTTTTGGTTATGTTTTTAACTATAATCTTATTGCCCTCGCTAAGTTGCGTACGTACATTGTCGATTGCGAGTTCGTCCATCATATCAATGTTGTCGTAGTCAGCCTCGCTTTCAAGTACTAACGGCAAAATACCTGAGTTTATAAGGTTTGCCATATGAATACGAGCAAACGATTTAACAATAACCGCCTTGATACCTAAATACAAGGGTGCAAGTGCAGCGTGCTCACGGCTTGAGCCCTGTCCGTAGTTTGAGCCGCCGATGATAAATCCGCCGCCGTTTTCTTTAGCACGTGCGGGGAATTCGGGGTCGCAGGGTGTTAAGCAGTATTCTGAAAGGTAAGGCACGTTTGAACGGTATGGCAAAAGTTTTGCATTAGACGGCATAATGTGGTCTGTTGTGATGTTGTCCTCTACCTTGATAAGCGATTTGCCTTTTAAATTTTCGGGCAGAGCCACGTTTACGGGGAACGGTTTAATGTTGGGTCCACGAACAACCTCAACGTCGTTGCCCTCAGGCGCAGGTTCTACTACCATATTGTCGTTTATCATAAACTTTTCGGGCATATCGATAATGTTTGACATATCGAGTTCTCTTGGGTCTGTAAGCACGCCCTTGATTGCGCTGATTGCGGCAACCTCCGGGCTTACAAGGTAAACCTGTGCAGAAACTGTACCGCTTCTGCCCTCAAAGTTACGGTTGAATGTTCTAAGTGAAATTGCGTCTGTTTTAGGTGACTGTCCCATACCTATACAAGGACCGCACGCAGACTCTAAAATTCTTGCACCGGCGGCAATCATATCGGCAAGAGCACCGTTTTGAGAGAGCATATTAAGTACCTGTTTTGAGCCGGGGGCAATAACTAAACTTACGTCCTCGTGAACAGTTTTGCCTTTTAATATGCGTGCAACTTTCATCATATCCATATAAGATGAGTTTGTGCACGAACCGATTGCAACCTGGTCAACTTTAATAGGACCGATGTTTTTGATAGTATCAACATTATCGGGCATATGGGGTTTTGCCGCCATAGGCTCAAGTGCTGAAAGGTCAATGGTAAGTTCTTCGTCATAAGTTGCGTCTGCATCGGGCAGGATTTCTGTGTAGTCTGCCTCTCTGCCCTGCGCTTTTAAGAATGCTCTGGTGGTTTCGTCACTGGGGAATACCGATGTGGTAGCACCAAGTTCAGCACCCATATTTGTGATTGTAGCACGTTCGGGAACGGTTAATGACTTAACGCCCTCGCCAACGTATTCGATAACTTTGCCCACACCGCCTTTAACGCTTAAACGACGCAGAACTTCTAAGATAATATCCTTAGCAGCAACCCAGGGGTTTAATTTGCCGATAAGGTTTACTTTAACAACTTTCGGCATTGTAAGGTAGTATGCACCGCCGCCCATGGCAACTGCAACGTCCATACCGCCTGCACCGATTGCCAGCATACCTATACCGCCGCCTGTTGGTGTGTGGCTGTCAGATCCGAGCAAGGTCATACCGGGTACACCGAATCTTTCTAAATGCACCTGATGGCAGATGCCGTTACCGGGACGTGAAAAGTGTATACCGTGCTTTTTAGTAACTGTTTGTATGTATTTGTGGTCATCGGCATTTTCAAAACCCGACTGCAGGGTGTTGTGGTCGATGTAAGCCACTGATTTTTTAGTTTTAACTCTTGGAATACCTATTGCCTCAAATTCAAGGTACGCCATAGTACCTGTGGAATCCTGAGTAAGGGTCTGGTCTATGCGGATAGAGATTTCCTCACCTGCGACCATTTCACCCGAAACAAGATGGTTTTTGATTATTTTCTGTGTAATATTCAATTCTGTTTCCTCCAAACTACATTTGTTCATATTATTATATAAAATATTATTATATTTGTCAAGAATTGCACGCAAAATACGGACGATATTGACGATATTATAGTTATGCCAATGTTGAGAGATATGGGGTTCTTAGGGGGAACCCCTAAGCGGTTTTAGGGGTCCGGAGCAATCCACCCCCGGGACTTTTGGTACTTTTAGTCATAAAAGTACATATAAAATGTTTTTTAATATTTCTCAAAGGGAGATTCTCCCTTTGAAACCCTCTTGTCGACTGATTACAGAATTGGACAAATTAAACGCTCGGCGTTCCTGCTCTTTCACCGCCGCACAAAACGGAAACTCATTCCTTGTTGTGCTAAAACGGCGCTATATTTGTAATAGGAAATATAACCGCGCCGTTTTACGGTTAAGCAGTCACGCTTTCGCTGTAATTTGTTCGCCAATTCTTCCATAGGTCGACCTTTAAAACCATAAACCACTGTGGCTTCATAGCCACAAAGTTGTGTTAACCGCTGAATTTTCAGCGGTTAAAATATTTTCAAAAGGTTGACAACACGGCTAAAATTTTATATACTATATAATGTATATTTGTGTGCAAAATAATCCGAAAGGAATGAATTACTATATGGAAAAACTGGGACTTAACGAAATAAGAGAGAAATTCCTCTCTTTCTACGAAAGCAAAGGGCATCTTCGTTTGCCGAGTTTCCCCCTTATACCGAGGGACGACAAAAGCCTGCTGCTTATAAACGCAGGTATGGCACCATTAAAGCCATACTTTACAGGTAAAGAAACACCACCCCGCAGTCGTGTTACCACCTGCCAGAAGTGTATCCGTACTCCCGATATTGACCGTGTTGGCAAAACCGCTCGTCACGGCACATATTTCGAGATGCTCGGCAACTTCTCATTCGGCGACTATTTCAAAACCGAGGCAACTGCATGGGCATGGGAATTTGCAACTGATGTACTTAAACTGCCTGTGGACAAACTGTGGGTTACTATTTACGAAGATGACGACGAAGCGTTTGACATCTGGACTAAAAACGTAGGCGTTTCGCCCGACCGCATTGTGCGTATGGGCAAAGATGATAACTTCTGGGAAATCGGCACAGGCCCCTGCGGTCCTTGTTCTGAACTTTACTTTGACCGTGGCCCTGAGGCGGGTTGCGGCTCACCCGATTGTAAAGTCGGTTGCGAGTGCGACAGATACGTTGAGTTCTGGAACCTTGTATTTACTCAGTTCGATAAAGACGAAGACGGCAACTACAATCGCCTTGCTCACCCAAATATCGACACAGGTATGGGCCTGGAGCGTATTGCGTGCATTATGCAGGGTGTTAATAACCTCTTTGAGGTTGACACTGTTCGCAACATTATGGCTAAAATCAGCGAACTTGCAGGTGTTAAATACGGCGATAACGAAAAAACAGACGTATCACTCCGTGTTATAACCGACCATATCCGTTCAACCACATTTATGATTGCCGACGGCGTACAGATAAGCAACGAGGGCAGAGGCTACGTTCTGCGCCGCCTCCTCCGTCATGCGGCACGTCACGGCAAACTGTTAGGATTAGAGGGGGCATTCCTCTACAAAGTTGTAGATACTGTTGCAAAAGAAAACCTCTCCGCTTATCCTGAGATTACCGAAAAAGCCGATTACATCAAAAAGATGATTGAAATAGAAGAAAAACGTTTTGCCGAAACCATTGGTGACGGACTTTCTATTTTAGAAAGTTACGTAGACGCTATGAAAGCAAACGGCAGTAAAACTCTCTCCGGCGCAGATGCGTTCAAACTTTACGATACTTACGGATTCCCGCTTGATTTAACTGTGGAAATCCTTTCCGAACAGGGATATTCAGTTGACGAGGACGAGTTTACCTCTTGCATGGCAGAGCAGAAAAAACGTGCCCGTGAAAACCGTGCCAACGGCGAGGGCGATGCTTGGAAAGACGACGAATTAAAAAGCGTATACGACGCTTGCCCGTGCGAGTTTGTCGGCTATGACGTTACCGAGTGTGATGCCAAAATATCTGCAATTATATTCGACAAAAAGTCACAGACATCCGCAACTGCAGAGGACGGCAACATTACAGTTCTGCTTGACAAAACTCCATTCTATGGCGAGGGCGGCGGACAGTCAGGCGATAAAGGTATTATCAAAACATCAAACGGCACAGTTCGTATAGACGACACCAAAAAGACTGCCGAGGGCGTTATGCTCCACGTTGGCGTTGTTACAGACGGAAGCATCTCAGTTGGCGATGTTGCAACGGCAACTGTAAACAAAGACCTGCGTGCCGCAACCGAGAAAAACCACTCCGCAACACACCTTCTGCAGAAGGCTCTGCGTGAGGTTGTAGGTCAGCACGTTGAGCAGGCAGGCTCGTTTGTAAATGGCGAAAGACTGCGTTTTGACTTCTCTCACTACGAGGCTGTAACGGTTGAGCAGTTAAAAGAGGTTGAGCAGATTGTAAACCGTGAAATTTCTGCCGCACTTGACGTTACCTGCAATCAGATGCCCATTGACGAGGCTAAAAAACTCGGCGCAATGGCACTTTTCGGCGAAAAGTACGGCGATGTGGTACGTGTAGTTAAAATGGGCGATTTCAGTACAGAACTCTGCGGCGGTACACACGTTAAAAACACTGCTAATATCGGTTTGTTTAAAATCGTTTCCGAAACAGGCATTGCCGCAGGTGTTAGAAGAATTGAAGCCATCACCGGTATGAACATTCTTACAAAATTTAACGAAACCGAGGGCAACCTTGCAAATATCTGTGCCGCACTCAAGTGCGCTCCTGCAGATGCAGTTGCAAAGGTTGAGGCTAACCAGACAGAGATTAAAAACCTTGAAAAAGAACTCGCCGCACTTAAAGAAAAAATGGCAAGCGGCGGTCTTGACGATATTAAGAAAAACGCTGTTGAAATTGGCGGAGTAACTGTTCTTACAGGTGCATTTGCCGATGTTGACATAAACACAGCACGCAAAATGGCAGACAATATCAAGTCTGAATTTGAGTGTGCCGTAACAGTATTTGCCGTATACACAGCCGACAAGGCTAACCTTATTGCCGCAGCAACAGATGCTGCCGTTAAAAAAGGTGTTCACTGCGGAAATATCGTTAAAGAAATCTCTGCTCACGTTGGCGGCAAGGGCGGCGGCAGACCCGACTCTGCCCAGGCAGGCGGCTCTGACCCCAAAGGCGTTGACGCAGCACTTAAAGCGGCGGCAGAGGTTATAGGTAAGCAGGTTAATGCGTAAGGAGAATTTATAATGGATAACTGTATTTTTTGCAAAATCATAAACCGTGAAATCCCGTCCGATATCGTGTATGAGGACGACAAAATAATCGCTTTTAAAGACGTAAACCCCGTTGCACCTGTGCACGTGCTGATTATCCCGAAAGAGCACATCGCATCTGCCATGGATATTACAGAAGAAAACGCACCCGTTGTAGCGCACATCTTTAACACCGCCAAAAAAATTGCCGAGATTATGGGCATAGAAAAAAGCGGTTTCCGCATTGTAAACAACTGCGGCGAAAACGCAGGACAAACAGTTTTTCATATGCATTTTCATCTTATAGGCGGAAAGACACTTTTGTGGCCTTGATTTAATTAACAACTTTGCTGACAAACCAATGATATTTTTCCACCTGAGTATATTTATGTGGAAAAATATCATTGGTCGTTTACGAATAGCATATTGACAGCATCAATCCTTATTTTAACAAGGAGAAACAAATGTATTTTGATTCGCACGCACACTATGATGACCGCCGTTTTGACGATGACCGTCACGAGGCGCTTTTATCTCTTGCCGAAAACGGCATTTCCAATATAACCAATATCGGCTCGGACATAAAAACGAGCAAAAAGTCGGTTGCACTTGCCGAAAAGTACGATTTTATCTATGCCGCAGTGGGTGTTCACCCGCACGAGGTTAAAGATATGCAAGACGCAGACCTTTTAGAAATTGCAAACCTTTCCAAACACAAAAAGGTTGTGGCAATCGGTGAAATCGGTCTTGACTATTACTACGACCACTCCCCAAGAGAGGCACAGCGTTACTGGTTTAAAAAGCAGATGAAACTGGCTTATGATTTAAAGTTGCCCGTTGTTATCCATAGCCGTGATGCAACTGAAGATACAATCAAAATCTGTAAAGAGAGTAAAATCCACGGCGGAATTATCCATTGTTTTTCGGGCAGTGTGGAAACGGCTGAGATTTATCTTGACTTGGGCTACCACATATCGTTTGCAGGTCCTGTAACATTTAAAAATTCAAAGTCACTTCCCGAGGTTGCCAAAATCGTTCCTGAGGATAGGCTGCTTATCGAAACAGACTGCCCCTATATGGCCCCCGAGCCGCATAGAGGAAAGCGCAATTGCTCGGTATACGTTAAATACGTGGCAGAAAAAATTGCCGACCTGCGTGGAGTGAGCGCTGAACATATAGCGAAGATAACAAGCGATAACGCAAAAAAATTGTTCAATATTAAATAATTTTAGATAAAGGAGTAATGCACCAATGAACAGAGAAGTAATTATCAAAAACGCAACAGAAAAGTTTGCTGCACTTATTAATGAGCAACTTGACCGTGTTGACAGAATGAACGAAACAAAAGATTTTATCGATTATTCTAAACTCGATAAACTTATCATCGGTGTGTGCGGTGGCGACGGCATTGGCCCTGCAATCACACACGAGGCTCACAGAATTTTAGAGTTTTTACTTGCTGACAAAGTTAAAGCCGGCAAAGTAGAATTTAAAGTTATCGACGGTCTTACAATCGAAAACCGTGTTGCTGCTAACAAGGCTATTCCAGACGACGTTCTGGCAGAACTTAAAGCATGTCACGTTATCTTAAAAGGCCCTACAACTACACCTCGTGCGGGCGATCCATGGCCAAACATCGAAAGCGCCAACGTTGCTATGAGAAAAGAACTTGACCTTTTTGCAAACGTTCGTCCCGTTAAAGTTCCCGAACAGGGCATCGACTGGACTTTCTACCGTGAAAATACCGAGGGCTCTTACGCTATCGGCAGCAAGGGTATTCACGTAAATGACGACCTTGCTATGGACTTTTGCGTTACCACAACAGAGGGCACAGAAAGAATTGCCCGTGCAGCGTTTGAGTATGCTAAAAAAGCAGGTAAAACAAAGGTTACTGCAGTAACGAAGGCGAACGTAGTTAAAACAACCGACGGTAAGTTCCTCGGTATCTGCAAAGATATTGCGAAAGAATATCCCGAAATTGAATTTGACGACTGGTACATAGATATTATGACAGCAAAACTCGTTGACGAAAAAAGACGTACACAGTTCCAGGTGCTTGTTCTGCCAAACCTCTACGGCGACATCTTAACTGACGAGGCTGCAGAGTTCCAGGGCGGTGTAGGTACTGCAGGCAGCGCAAACATAGGTAAGAGATACGCTATGTTTGAGGCTATCCACGGCAGCGCACCCAGAATGGTTGCCGAGGGCAGAGATAAATATGCAGACCCTTGCTCAATTATCCGTGCAGACGTTATGTTGCTTGAGCACATTGGCGAGGTAGACGCTGCAAAACGTTTGGAGCGTGCGCTCGATAAATGTATGTACGAGGAAAAGAAACTCGTTATTACAGGTCGTGATACCGGTGCAACAGGCGCAGAATTTGCTGACTACATTATGGACACAATCAAGGCGGATATGTAATTTGAAAAATATATAGATTAAGGTGGATAAAAGAGTGAAAGAGAAAAGTGTTTCACCTGTGGTTATCAAACGTTTGCCAAGATATTACAGGTATCTCGGCGAACTTTTAGGAAGAGGCGTTGCACGTATATCGTCTAAAGATTTAAGCACGCTTATGGGCGTTACTGCATCGCAGATACGTCAGGATTTAAACTGTTTTGGCGGGTTTGGTCAGCAGGGGTATGGCTACAATGTTGCAGAACTGCATAAGCAGATTGCAAATATCCTTGGTCTTGACAGAGGTTATAAAACTATTATCGTAGGTGCAGGTAACCTCGGTAAAGCTCTTGCAAAGCATAGCAACTTCCGTAAAAGAGGGTTTAACCTTGTTGGGATTTTCGATGCCGATGAAAACCTCGTCGGCAAAGAGATAAACGGTGTTGAAGTACAGAGTTCTGCCGCAATGGACGATTTTATTAAAGAGAATAAGCCCGACATTGCTATCCTTGCACTGCCAAAGAGTGCAGTTGAGGCAGAGGCTAACAGGCTCGTTTCCCTCGGGGTTAAGGGAATATGGAATTTCTCTTACGGCGAACTGCATCTGCCTGATGGCGTAGCGGTAGAGAATGTTCATTTAAGCGATTCGCTTATGACGCTTTCGTATAAACTTACAGAAATAGAAGAATAATTTATATGTACTTTTGTGACCAAAAGTACCAAAAGTCCCGGGGGTTCGGATTCCCCCGGACCCCTAAAACCGCTTAGGGGATTCTCCCCTAAGAACCCCGTTTAATAGTGCATACTAAAAAAGAGCAGCGTTTTATTCGCCTAAATATAGTCAAGCGAATAAAATGCTGCTCTTTTTGTAATTGAATAAAATTAAAACAATCCCGGAATATTCATGCCGCCGGTAAGTTTGCCAAGGCGTTCCGAACTTGCGCCGTCAACTTTTTTCATAGCGTCATTAACTGCCACTAAAATAAGGTCTTCAAGCATTTCCACATCATCTGCGTCAACAACTTCGGGATTGATTTTGATTGCAGTAACTTCTTTTTTTCCCGAAACTTTAACAGTTACAGCACCGCCGCCTGAAGTCGCTTCGAACTCTGCAACCTCCATCTCTTCCTGCATTTTAAGCATATCCTGCTGCATTTTCTGTGCCTGTTTAATCATATTGTTCATGTTGCCCATACCGCCCATGCCGCCCATGGGTGGCATTCTGTGTTTTGCCATAATGTATATCTCCTTTAACTATATTATTTATTTTTTAAATACGAGCCGCTTACGGCGTCGTATAAAAATGCTGTTCCGTTTGCCGTGGTTATGCAGTAGCATGGTACTGCCGGCATTGATTTATGGTCAAGCCCGCTGTCGTACTGCGGAACGCAGTAGCCGACGTCTATGCCTGTTATTTCGTTATGCACAGACGGATTACGGTCTGCATTGTTTATAAAATCAATCAAAATCCCTGTTACATACACAATTCCGCCGTCGGAGTATCCGTCAGACTTTGGCTTTGTCTGCTGCTTATACCACACGCCGTCCAGCGCAATGTTGTTGCCGTTTATTTTTGCGTTTATGCCGCTGTCAAATATAAAATACCCGTTTGTTTTTTGCATAACAGAATAGGTGACGTCGTCTTTCTTAATAATTTCATAGTCTTTCACGCCGAGCACTTTAAGTGCTTTTTTAAGTTCAGATTCAGTATTGCCGGCATCTAAAGTTTTAGGCGACTGGTATGAACTATCCACGTTTATCGCAACCACGTCGAATGTGCCGGGGTTGGATATTGACGAGGGGACGATATCTTCGTTTATTGATATATTGTTCGCATTTAATATGCTCACGGTGTCTTTAACTACAGATTTGTTTACAGAGGCGCTGTCTTTAAACGAGGTGAGCATAAAGCATACGAGGAATATGTTGATGCCTATAAATAAGACAATAAGAAAATTTTTAACTCTTTCCCAGTTCATAAGCCAAGCCCCTTCCTTAGTTTATAATAACAGTTCTGCCGTCGGCAGTACGAGCCGCCCATGCGGATTTTCTGTAAGATGTTCCGTCAGCAATATATACGGGGTAGAGGTTACGGATAACCTGCCCCTCCATATTTGAGCCTGCCATAAGTTTGTCGAGCGCTTCTATAGCCGATGTGCCGTTGGTTGCCATATCGATAGATTCAAAATACGCAAGCACTTGACGATACAAAACTATCTTGCCGCCGACAACCTCTATCTCAACACCGTGGTTCATCGACTGGTGCGATGTAGACTGCGGCAGGTCAATGCTTACCTGTGCGCCGTCTGCAAAGTAGTCCATAGTAAGGCGGAACGAGTTGGTTTTTGTGTCAATAACATCCGACGAGATGTTAATGTTAAGTGCCTCGGACGGCAACACCTCGCCCCACATACGGTTTACAAAGTCAACACAGCCGAGCAAGCCCTCGTAAAAGTCGTTACCACTGCCAAGGTCTATACCCTTGCTTGCATCTACGGCTTTGTATTCCACAAGGCCGTTGGGGTGGAGTTTAAGCGTAGAATAGTTTTCCACAAAAACTATAGAATTATCACGCTCGGTATATTTGCGTGCGCCGGAAACGTTGTAGCCGAACTGCGTAAGCAGGCTGTCTACCACATCTGCATTAAATTCGTGGTGGTATAAAGGGTTAAATTCTTCAAGCATATGGCTTAACCGCTGATTAAGCAGAATAAGTACGTTTGACTCTATCAGTACTTTTTGCTGTGCGCCTGCGCTTGTATCTGCCTTGTCAAAGTTAAGTTCGGATGAATACGAGAAATCGCCTATGGAGTCAAGTGCATATGTGTTTATCATATCTGCAAGGCGTTGTCTTTCCCACGTGACAGAGGTTTTAAAAATCTCTGCTGTGTCGTACCTGCGTATATATACATCTGCACCTGTTGCGGCAAAGTTTGATGATGATATAATAAATTCTTTTACGGGTATTGAGTTGTCGTCAGTTTTGTACGAGCCTAAAATATTTAAAAACAGTTTAGAGTCATACGCAACGGGATACGTTACGTGTATTGATTGCGTTTTTAAAGCCTGCGACCAGTCCTGCTCGCCGATTGCGGTTTTGTCGTTGCTTTCAAGTGCGAGACGCAAAAGTTCTTTAACGTCAGGCACCATCGCTTTAAAAGAGTCGCTGTCGGCAGCATACACGCTTCTTTTTTCTGTGTTGGTAACAACAAGCGTTTGCGGAAAAGATATTGTTTCCTTTGTAAGTGACGATACAAAGTCGTCATCACCAAACGAAAAATTATCCGTAATTACAGCAAAAAAATTATAGCCTTCCGGCCATAATTTTTCGTTAAACCATATTTTGCCCGTAAGAACCACGCTGCTGATAATAAGCGCAATCAGCACATAAGTCTTAAGGTTCTGTTTTTTCATATGCACACCCAACATTAAAACATATTGGCAAAATCAATAGTGAAAGATTTGATTTTGTCGATAAAGCCTTCGCTTAAAAGGTTGATGTCCAATTTTATTGACTGGTCGTCAAAACCGTTTGTAGCGTAAACCATAAGGTTGTTCATACCCTCTTTAAGGGTTATCTGCTGAGCATAAAGACCGCTTGCGCCCACTACAGTTTCAAGCGGTGCGCCGCCAACGTAAATCTTTTCGTAAAGATTAGTCTCGGGATTAAGATTGTAAAGAGTAATCATAGCACCCTCAACCGCCACAGCCGAAATAACAAATGTTTTCGAAGATGTGGTTGAAGAAACAGATTCCGGATTTTTGATAGTGATAAGCCATGAGCAAGTTCCTGCGTAGTCGTTGGTAACAGTTTCGCTGGAAGCAGATGCTGCAAGCGGGCAAAGGCAGGTTAAGGCAACCAATGCCAATGCGATAAATGTGGTTAAAATTCTTTTCATAGTTATATCTCCATGTAATAAATAGGGGCACTTATAGATTTTACAATACCATTTTATCATACAATTATTACAACCATATTACAAACACTTTAAAATAATATAACATTTATATGTACTTTTGTGACCAAAAGTACCAAAAGTCCTGGGGGTTCGGATTCCCCTAAGAACCCCTTAAAACCATTATGGCTACGAAGCCGCTGTGATTTATGGTTTTAAAGGTCGACCTATGGAAGAATTGGCAAACAAATTAATGTGAAATTGCTTTTTGGCTTCCAAAACCGATGCGATTAATTCCCTATAACAAATAAAGCATCGGTTTAGCACGCATAAAATAAGTTTTTATTGCGTGCGGTGGGCAAAGTCAAAAAACAATGAACATAATAATTTGTCCAATTCTGGAATTAGTCGACAAGGGGGTTGCCAAGGGGGAACACCCCCCTTGGAGAATCTTTTATTAAAAAACATTTTATATGTACTTTTGTGACCAAAAGTACCAAAAGTCCCGGGGGTTCGGATTCCCCCAGACCCCTAAAACCGCTTAGGGGATTCCCCCTAAGAACCCCGTGCGTAATATTTATCTTACCATTCCCCTCAATTTCGCTATTCTCTCATATGCCAAATCTGCAAATTTTTCAAATCCCATCTGCTGGTAGTTCGGTGCGTTTGCAACGGACACTTCCAACGTAAGCGGTCCGTCATACGGGCTGTTTTTAATTTTTTCGGCGTACCATGTCCAGTCGAGCGTGCCGTCAAACGGCAGCCAGTGTTTATCGTCTTGCGAGTTCATATGCCCGCACTGCGTCATACCAAAGTTATCGTGAATATGCACTGCGGCAAGCCTATCACCGTACAATTCCATAAAATCTATGTCAGGCGCATACGCTCTGTTATGACCTATATCCCAGCAAAATCCGTGGTAGTCGCCCATATTTTTAATAACGACATCAAGGTGCGGATAAGGCTCTACATTTTCAAAAGCCAGCCTTACGCCTTTGGTCTCGGCATATTCGCAAAGATGCATATGCCTTGCAATGCCGATATCCGATACGGGCGGCGGATTTTTTAAAAATGTTGCGTGCAGAACGAGCGTGGGCACGCCTGCACTATGGCAGAAGTCAACTCGTTCTTTTTGAATTTTAATATACTCATCGCCGTCGGCAGCGTCTTCCCACACGGAATTTACTGTTGAAATCGGCGCATGGATATTGGCAATTTCAAGACCTGCACTTACTGCAGCGTCAGCCATTTTGGCAATATCATCGCCAACGAAGAAATTAAGCATCACGCAATCAAAACCTATCTGTTTTAAATACGGGAACTGGTCAATTTCTTCAACGTCCATTCTGTATATTGTGTTTGTGCCAATTTTGCGCATTATATCATTCCTCTGTTTTGGGTATGGGCAGTTTTATTACTACCTCTGTTCCTTTTGTGAATACGCTGTGTATTTCAATCGTGCCGTCGTGAGCCTCTACAATTTCTTTGGCAATCGCAAGCCCCAAACCTGTGCCGCCCTGCGCACGTGCACGGGCTTTGTCAACACGGTAAAACCTTTCAAATATGTGTGAAAGGTCTTTGCGTGGAATACCTATACCCGTATCTTTTACTTTAATATATGCCGTGTCGTACACGCACATACTGGTAACGAAAATTTCGCCGCCTTCGGGCGTGTATTTTATAGCATTTGATATGATATTTATAATTACCTGTTCAATTCTGTCTTTATCGCCAACGAACGACGATATTGAGTTGGTTGGCTCGTAGGTGAGTGTCTGATTTTTGTTATTTGCCGAGATTTTCATTTTTGTGATTACATCGGCTAAAAGATTTGAAAGATTAAACCGTTCTTTGCGGAGTTGGTTTTTGCCATAGTCGAGTTTTGAAAGTATTAAAAGGTCACGTACAAGACGTGTCATACGGTCGGTTTCGCCTTCTATGACGGTTAAAAAACTTTCAAACTGGTCTTTGTCAAAATCGTCGTCCAAAAAGTCTTTAAGCGTTTCTGCATAACTTTTAACGGTTGTAAGCGGAGTGCGGAGTTCGTGCGACACGTTTGCCACAAACTCACGGCGGGAAAGGTCAAGTTTTTGTTGCTCTGTAATATCCTGTAAAACAGATACCACACCGCCAGCCTTTCCGTCTGTATTGAGAGTTGCAAGGTATGCACGTATCTCTTTCCCGTCACGGTTTAAAATCCGCTCTAATGTGCTTCCGTGCGCAAGGAATGCCACCTGACCGAAACTTATCTCGTCTTTTGCAAATACTGTTTCAAATTTAACCTGCTCGCCTTCGGCAATGCTCAGCATCTTACGTGCGGCAGGGTTAATGTGGATAAGTTCGCCTGTTTCGTCAAATGCCACCACACCATCGGTCATATAACGGAATATGGTTTCAAGTTTGTCGTTCTCGCCCTGAATAGCGGTAAGGGTTTGTGCCAATTCGTAACTCATATCGTTGAATGTTTCTGTAAGTTTGCCTAGTTCGTCCTCTGATTTAACGTCAATAGTACTGCCGAAATCGCCTGATGAAATCTTTTTCGCTTTATGTGTAAGCGATGTTATAGGACTGATAATAGTTTTTGAAAGTATGATTCCGAACAGTACAGATATAACGATACCAAGTAAAAGCGACTGGAACATAATGCCGAATATCTGCGACAAAATTGTGTTTGGCTCTTCTTTACTGTCTTTAACGTATATAATGTACTCAACTGTGCCGTCTGCTCCGTTAATAGGCAGGGCATAGTCCATATATTTAGAGTTTTCCTCGTTGCCCACTCTGCCCGTCATAGCGGCGATTATGTTGGACGAGGTTTCAAGCGTTTGCGCAAGTTCTGCGTTTGAACCACGCAGCACCTTACCCGTTTTGCCGTCTAACACATAGCAGTTTCTAAACGAGTCTATACCAAGTTGTACGGCATATGCGTCAACACTCTCGTAAATATTGTCAAACGTGGCACCTCCTGTGATGTTAAGTTCCAGTTGGTTTTTCATAGCCGAGCCGAGCACGTTTTCCATCAGCGATATAAAATCCTGCTGATAAAATCCGTTTGTGCCCGTGGTCATCATAGTGCCTATAAATATAATTACCGAAAGCGTAAGCGCTACGAACATTATAACTATCTTAAAACTGATACTTTTAAGCATAATTAACCACCAAAATAATAACCTACGCCGCGTTTGGTAAGAATATATGTCGGATTGCTCGGGTCGTCCTCAATCTTTTCACGGAGTCTGCGGATTGTAACGTCAACCGTGCGGTCGTCACCAACATATTCGTAATCCCACACTTTGTTTAAGAGGTGCTCTCTTGAAAAAATCTTGCCACTTTGTGTAGCGAGGTACTTGAGCAGTTCAAACTCACGATAGGTAAGGTCGATAACCGAACCTCGTTTTTTAACCTCGTAACGTTCTACGTTGATTTCAAGTTCTGCAAAGCACAACGGCTCGTTTGAGTCCGCCGCCACAATAGATGACCTGCGAAGATTTGCTTTAACTCTTGCCATAAGTTCACGCAGGCTGAAAGGTTTTGTAATATAGTCGTCAGCGCCAAGTTCAAGACCGAGCACTTTATCAACCTCTTCAGCACGAGCAGTAAGCATAATTATAGGTGTAGACATAGTTTCACGCACTTTTTTGCATACGGAAAAGCCGTCCTGCTTAGGCAGCATCACGTCTAAAAGTATAAGGTCCGGCTCGGCAGTTAATGCAAGATTAACCGCCTCGTCACCGTCAAAAGCGTTTAAAACTTTGTATCCGTTTTTAACTAAATTCACTTTTAAAATTTCTGCTATTGGTTTTTCGTCTTCAACTACTAATATAGTTTTTCTTGCAGTATCCTGCACGATACATTCCTCCTTTAGCATACTAATCTATTTTAGATTGTAACATTAAACATATCAAATGTCAATTTATATATTATTTTGTTTGGTTTGTTTACAATATTTCTTATTTCTTGCCTTGCATATTTACAAAAAATAAAGTATAATAGAACAATATGATTGTTGGTTGTTTTGCACTTGGATATTACAACACCTTTTGGTATGCGTTTTTAAAAGTCGACCTATGGAAGAATTGGCAAACATATAATTTGTCCAATTCTGGAATTAGTCAACAAGAGGGTTTCAAAGGGAGAATCTCCCTTTGAGAAATATTAAAAAACATTTTATATGTACTTTGTAGACTCACAAGTACCAAAAGTCCCGGGGGTGGATTGCTCCGGACCCCTAAAACCGCTCAGGGGTTTCACCCCTAAGAACCCTTTTTGATTATTTCTTTAAATAATATCCAAAACTAAAAATAATATATCTATTTGTTTAATTAAATTACTTGAAAATGTTTAATGATTGGAGAATATATAAATGCAAATGTGTCAAATATGCGGGCAAAGACCTGCAATAGTTAAGGCTAAAGACGAGCAAAGCGGCGAAGAAAAACTTTATTGTTTTGCCTGCGCCGCCAGCCACAATATACCCATCACTCCCCAAAACTGCATTGTGCCGCCGACATTCGCTATGCCGGCAGACGCATCTTCTTTTACTGCTGCTATGCAAGATATGTTAAAGTCTATGGGCATAGATGGTGCTGCCATTGAAATTCAGGGTGATTTAAACAATGTTGATTTAAACGAACTCGTTGAAAAGCTTCAGGGAAGTCTGGGTGAAAATCTGCCCGAAATGTTTGGCGACGAGATAGATGATGAGGACGATGAAGAAATGCTTCCCCCTGCTGAAGGCGATGCACCAAAAAAACGTCCGAGAGGATTTATATTCGGCATAGACCCGTCTAAAATCGGTATCACACCTGATATGCAGTCACCTTTTGGCGGCGAAAGACGCTCTGTTCTGGAAAAGTATGCTGTAAACCTTTCTCAACAGGCAAAAGAGGGGCTTATAGAGCCCGTTATCGGCAGAGATGAAGAGATTAAGCGCACTATAGAAATACTTAACAGACGCACCAAAAACAATCCCGTTTTAATTGGCTCGCCCGGTGTTGGTAAAACTGCTATTGTAGAGGGGGTTGCGCTTAAAATTGCAAGCCGTGATGTGCCTGAAAAATTGTTTAACGTACAACTGTATCAGTTAGACCTCACCTCGCTTATAAGCGGAACACAGTTTAGAGGTCAGTTCGAGGCAAGGATTGAAAAACTTGTTAAAGAATGTGCCGCCAACCCCGATATTGTACTCGTTATGGACGAGATACATTCTCTTGCATCGCTTGGTGCGTCCGAGGGTTCGCCAGGTGCAGGCAATATTTTAAAACCGGCACTGTCACGTGGTGAGATACAGATAATCGGCACAACTACTGCCGATGAGTACCGTCAGCATATAGAAAAAGACGCCGCTCTTGAGCGCCGTTTCCAACCTGTTGTGGTCGATGAGCCCACACGTGCGCAGACGATAGATATTTTAAAAGGCATCACAAACCTCTATAGTGATTTCCATAACATTACTATCGACGACGACGCTATAACAGCCGCTGTTGATTTGTCTGAAAAGTATATTTCAGACCGCTTCCAGCCTGATAACGCCATAGACGTTTTAGACGAGGCTGCAGCATCCTTAAATGCCAAAGACCCCAACTTAAACGAAATCCGTTCCCTTTATGACGAGGACGAGGAAATTTACGAAAAACTTACTGCGTTAGAAGACGAAAATGGCAACGTAAAAGGCGAAGAATGTTACGAGGAGCACGCACATATAGTTTCACGCAGATGCCAGATAGAGCAGGAACTTAACTGTTACCGGGCACAGCAGAAGCAAATGCGTTTAACAAGCGAGCATATTGCAGAGGTTATATCACGCAGAACGGGCATACCTGCTACAAGCATACACGAGTCCGACAGAACTAAACTTTTAAATCTGGAGGCTCGTCTGCACGAACGCTTAATCGGCCAGGATGCCGCAGTAACCGGCGTTGCTCAGGCAATCCGCCGCCGCAGAGCATTTAAAATGTCTGCAAAGCGCCCTGTTTCGTTTATATTTGTAGGGCCTACAGGCGTGGGTAAAACAGAACTTGTAAAAGCGCTTGCCGAAAAACTTTTTGATGATGAAAAAATGTTTATCCGTCTTGATATGAGTGAATATATGGAAAAAGAGGCGGTTTCAAAATTAATCGGCGCACCTCCCGGATATATCGGTTACGAGGAGGGCGGTCAACTGACCGAAAAAGTCCGTCTTAAACCATACTCGGTAATTTTGCTTGACGAAATAGAAAAAGCGCACGCAGATGTGTTTAATATTCTGTTGCAGATACTCGACGACGGCAGACTTACCGACAGTCACGGCAAAGTGGTTAATTTTGAAAATACAATTATTATAATGACCTCAAACACAGGAACACGCTCGTCGTCTATGGGCTTCGGCGGTGCAGAGGGCGGCAAGATAAGCACAAATGTTGATGCCGCACTTAAAGAAACTTTCCGTCCCGAATTTTTAAACCGTGTTGACGAGATAGTTGAGTTTAAATCGCTTACAACAGATGAACTCAAGCAGATTGCAGACCTTATGCTTAAAGATATCACATCAGAGGTAACTGCACTCGGTGCAACACTCAATATAACCGAAAATGCTAAAAACGCCATAGTAACTGAGGGGTATATCTATAAATACGGTGCACGTCCTATGCGCAGAACTATCCAGAACTTTATAGAAAACCCAATCGCCGAAATGGCAATCGCAGGCGATATCCGTGTTGGCAGTACCATTACTGTAGATACAGACGAAAACGGCAAGATAAAATGTGAAATAAGATAAAAAGATGCGTCGTATGACGCATCTTTTTTCAGTCTTTTAACTTTTCTATAATTGGTGCCATAAAGGCGAGCGCAACTGCGGTAATGATAATTTCAGGTATCATATACGAGCCGTTATAGGCAAGAGAATATGCCAGCACGCTCTGGCCTTCTTCTGCATACACTCCCCATATTAAAATGCCCGAAAGTATATGGCACACATAGCGCAAAAATGAAACTAAAGCGCCCGACGCAGGTATTGCCCATTTTTTTCTGCCGAGTATTTTGTAAAACCCGCCTGCAAAGCCAAGCACACCGAATGCGGCTATATAGTCTAAAAAGATTACAAGGAAGAAGTTAAGCATTGTTTGTGTCGGTGGCGGATAAAAGCCCGTCATCATCTGTATCAACGAATAAACTACTGCAGACAGCACACCCCAGCGGCAACCAAGAATTACCGACACCGCAACCACAGGCACCATAGATGCCAACGTTATCGAGCCTCCCTGAAGCCATGGCGCAGGTATAATTTTGGAAATCATCGCCAACACGGTTGACATCGCAACCATAATGGCGGATATTGTTATTTTTTTAGTTTTTGTCATATTATTTACCTCCATTTTATTAAAAAGCCTGCAGGACTTTTTTTAACAAAAAAAGCAATCCCAAACGGATTGCCTTAAAATCATATAAATATACTATTGCAATATATTTCCTACGACGGCATTATCCGTATCAGGTCAATGGGTCGGAACTCACAATTCCCTCTCAGCCTTTAATAAAAGCTCCCCAAATATTTAATTTTCTTTAGTATAACACGTGGCAGAAAAATTGTCAATATATGTTTGTATTGATTTTTTGTCAGAACGATGATATAATTCAAATAATCTAAGGAGTGAAATTTATGCCTAAACAAAAAATATCTCAATGCGAAAGTTGCGCATATTTCGATTATGACGAAGAATACGACTGCTACGTGTGTACTATGAATTTAGACGAGGACGACTATGCGTCGTTTATGGGCGGGCACAATTCCTGCCCGTACTATCATTTTTATGATGAGTACAGCATTGTAAGAAAACAGAATTAAAAAAACCACGGTTTTCCGTGGCTTTTAAAGTTTACCAAATACCCGAACAGTTTCCTCTTTATCAGCAGAAATCTGTTTTTTTAATTCGTCAATATTTTTAAATGCTTTCTCTACGCGCAGTTTTTCAATAAATTTTACTGTTATACACTTGCCGTACAAATCACCGCCGAAGCCTATTATATGGGTTTCGGCTTTTATTTTGTTGTCGCTGTCAACAGTGGGGTTTGCGCCTATGTTTGTTATGGCGGGATATGTTTTGCCGTCGATTTCCACTTTTGTTGCATATACGCCTACTTGAGGAAGTAAAAATATGTTTTCCGTGCTCATATTAATTGTCGGAAAGCCCATTTCTCTGCCGAGTTTTTTGCCCTGCATAACTTCGGATGTGATTCCAAAAAATCTTCCCGTCATAAGATGAGCAGATTTTACATCACCGTTTTTAATGCTCTCTCGTATTCTGGTACTGCTTATAGGCTCGTTTTCAAAAAGGACGGGCTCGGCAATCGTTACGCCTATTCCCTCTTTTTTGCACAACTGCTCCATTTGTGATGCATCGCCTGCCCTGTCTTTGCCAAAACGGAAATTGAAACCGACTATAACGTGCTTTGCAGAGAAGTCGTTTTTTAATATGCGAACGAATTCTTCAGGCGTTGTGGCTTTGAACTCGTCAGTAAATGGCTGACAGTAAATATTTTCAATGCCGTTTTGGTATAAAAGATTATTTTTCTCGTCATCGTCTGTTATGGCATATCTTCCGCTTGGAAAAGTGTATGCAAGCGGTGCAAGATTTTTAATTTCGCAAATATCAAGAGCCAACTCCAAAAGGTGCTGATGCCCTTTGTGTACGCCGTCAAATTTGCCTATAACAACGGCTGACGGCATAGAGAATTTTCTGTTTTGTAAAATCATTTTTCAGTTACCTGCATAAAAATTTTTAACTATCTTTAAGATGTTGTTTTCCACCTTGCCAACACACAGAAAATCGCCTTGGCTTCCGTACACTCTGTACTGTCCGTCTGCAAGGTCGGTTTCTAAAAACATTCCGTTTAATATCTGTGCGGTGCGTTTTTGGTCAAGATGTATTTCGGGCAAATTCGCAAATACGGCGTCCGTTGGTATAATAAGGTTTTTGATATCGCCACCTTCGGCGATTGCACGTATTTCGTCAAGTGTTTTTGCGTTGGACAGGTCGAACATAGCCGATTTTGTTCGGACTAATGCCGTCATTGTTGCACCTACGCCGAGGGATTCGCCTATATCTGCGCATAATGTGCGTATATACGTGCCTTTTGAGCAAGATACACGCATAGAGAATTCGCCGTTTTCAAAATCGCTTATGCCAATGCTGTGTATGGTTACAGTACGGCTTTTGCGCTCCACCTCAATGCCGCTGCGTGCGTATTCGTAAAGTTTTTTGCCGCCAATTTTAACGGCTGAATACATTGGCGGAGTCTGGCTGATTTCGCCGACAAACTTTTTCGCGGCATCTATTACCATATCCTCTGTTATATGCGAGCAGTCGGATTCTGTTAAAACTTCGCCCCATATATCTTGTGTGTCGGTAGTTATGCCGAGGCGCACCCGTGCTATGTATTCTTTGTCAGAGCACATAAGCATATCGCTTACTTTTGTGCCCTTTCCTACGCAAATAGGAAGCACACCCGTCGCCTGTGGGTCAAGCGTACCTGTATGACCCACTTTTTTTGTGCCGAGTATTTTGCGCATTACGGCAACCACGTCGTGCGAGGTGAAGTCCTGCTCTTTATTTACTATTATAATTCCGTTAATGAGTATCACCTCTTTATGTACTTTTGTGACCAAAAGTACCAAAAGTCCCGGGGGTTCAGATTCCCCCGGACCCCTAAAACTGTTCAGGGGTTTCACCCCTAAAAACCCCTTTGGGTTAGCACGCATAAAATAAGTTTTTATTGCGTGCGGTGGTTAAAGGTAAAAAGCAATGAACATATAATTTGTCCAATTCTGTAATCAGTCGACAAGGGGGTTGCCAAGGGGGAAGCCCCCTTGGAGAATCTTTAATTTTAAAAATAAATTTTTATAACGGGACGTCGTGAACGCCGTCCCCTACAATGTTCCCATACATTTATGCAGACAACCAGACCCCTAAAACCGCTTAGGGGTTCCCCCTAAGACCCCCTTAAAAACCATAAACCAAAATGGCTTCGTAGCCATCTGCTTAAATGTAAATTCAAATCACTTTTTCAATTTCTTTAAGTATTGTTTCTTTCGCTTCGTCAAGGCAGCATTTAAGCGTTATTCCTGCGGCACGCATATGTCCTCCTCCGCCAAGCGAAGCGGCAATCTGCGAAACGTCCACGCTCTCGCCAGAGCGCAGGCTTATCTTAACCTCGTCACCACGTTTTTTAAGGAACACGCCAACCTCTACTCCTTCTATACTTCTTGGCAGATTTGTTATAAAATCCACCTCGTCAAAACGCATATTCTTGCTTTCTAACAGTTCGTCAGTTACATAGATAACAGCAACTTTGCCGTTAAAGTGCATTGTGAGTGTAGACGTTATATCGCCCACTATATCAATCTGCTTTTTTGTGTAAGTGTCAAATAAATTTTTAAATATCAACGCACTTTCAACACCGTTTTCCAAAAGGGAAGCACCAGCACGCATTGTACGTGCCGTGGTTGACGAATACTTAAATCCGCCCGTATCGGAAACTATTGCCGTGTAGATGGCATCTGCCATTTCGCCGATAGGGGTTATACCTATAATATCTGCTGCAAGATAGTATATAATCTCGCCTGCAGCAGCGGCATCGGGAATAACCGCATTAACCTTTGCAAAACCGGTGTTTGTGCGGTGATGGTCTATGCAGGCGGTGCGTTCTGCTGCGGCGAATTCTTCGCTTTTTGTGGAAAGCCTGTCCGCCCCTGCGCAGTCAATCGCTATATATGCGTCAAATTGCTGCCCGTCTTTGGCAGAGCAGGAGTTGTTCCATATAAATTTAAGGTGGTGCGGAACATCTTCGCTGTTTATGCAAACATCGGCACACTTGCCGAGTTTGCGCAACATATACCACATACCAAGGCACGAGCCGACGCAGTCGCCATCAGGGTTTGCGTGCCCGATGATGGCGAAGTTGTCGTTATCTTCGATGAATTTTTTAATTTCATTTAAACTCATCATACTTTTCCCTCGTTAATTTTATGAATTAAATCGTTTATGTGCATACCGTAGTCTACAGAACGGTCAAGCACGAAAGTGAAGTCCGGAGTTATGCGCAAGTTAAGGCGTGCAGAGATTTCACGGCGGATATAGCCGGAAGCACTTTTAAGTGCTTTTAGTGCCGCCTCTTTTTCCTCTTCTGTGCCCATAACGGAGATATGCGCCTTTGCGTATTTTAAATCTTTGGTAACGTCTACCGCCACCACAGATGTCATAGCAGGAATACGTGGGTCTTTAAGCGTGCGGATAACCGCCGCCAACTCACGCAGGACTTCTTCTTTAATTCTATCTAATCTGTTGTTAGCCATTTATATTTACCTTTCCACTTCTTCCATATCAAACGATTCGATTATATCGCCCTCTTTGATATCGTTGAAGTTTTCAATACCGATACCGCATTCGTAGCCGGAGGCAACTTCTTTTGCATCGTCTTTAAAGCGTTTGAGAGATGCCAGCACGCCCTCGTGGATAACTATACCGTCACGCACGATACGTACCTGTGAATTACGCAGGATTTTACCCTCCTGAACGTAACCGCCGGCAATTGTTCCAACGCCTGAAACTTTGAATGTGTTACGAACTTCTGCGTGACCGTATACAACCTCTTTGAATTCAGGAGCGAGCATGCCTTTCATAGCGGCTTCGATTTCCTCTATAGCGGTGTAGATAACTCTGTATGTGCGGATATCTACGTTATCACGTGCGGCAGTTGAAACCGCCTGAGCGTTGGGACGTACGTTAAAGCCTACGATTACTGCGTTAGATGCAGCCGCAAGCATAACGTCGCTTTCGGTAATACCGCCTACGCCGCCGTGGATACACGCCACACGCACTTCTTCGTTAGAGAGTTTTTCAAGCGACTGTTTAACCGCCTCAACCGAGCCCTGAACGTCTGCTTTAACGATGATGTTAAAGGTTTTCATCTCGCCCTCTTTGATGTGGTCAAAGAGAGAGTCGAGAGATACAGCCTTGCGAGCCTGATTAGCCTCTTCCTTTGCTTTGAACTTTCTCTGTTCTACTACTTCTCTTGCTTTGCGCTCGTCTGTTACGGCGTAGAAAGCATCGCCGCCGTCGGGCACTTCGCTTAAACCGATAATCTCAACAGGTACTGACGGGCCTGCTTTTTTAACCTGATTACCACGGTCGTCTACCATAGCACGTACTCTGCCCACTGCAGTACCTGCAACTACAACGTCACCTACACGGAGGGTACCGTTCTGCACAAGCACTGTTGCAACGGGGCCACGGCCTTTGTCAAGCTGAGCCTCTACAACTGTACCTTTACCCATTCTGTCGGGGTTGGCTTTAAGTTCTTTCATATCTGCTACGAGTGTTACCATCTCAAGCAGTTCGTCGATATTTTTGTTGAATTTTGCAGAAATGGGTACACAGATTGTGTCACCGCCCCATTCTTCAGGAACGAGGTCGTATTCTGTGAGTTCCTGCTTGATTCTGTCGGGGTTTGCGCCCTCTTTGTCGATTTTGTTGATTGCAACGATTATAGTTACGCCTGCAGCCTTAGCATGGTTAATAGCCTCAACTGTCTGCGGCATAATTCCGTCGTCTGCCGCAACTACGATAATTGCAATATCAGTTACCTGTGCACCACGCAAACGCATAGCGGTAAACGCTTCGTGACCGGGAGTGTCTAAGAATGTGATTTTTTTATCGTGAATACGCACACGGTACGCACCGATATGCTGTGTAATACCGCCTGCCTCTTTTGCTATTACGTTAGTGTTGCGGATTGCGTCGAGCAGTGATGTTTTACCATGGTCAACGTGACCCATAACAACTACAACCGGTGAACGTGGTTTTAAACTTTCGGGAGCGTCTTCAACGTCGTTAAATAGTTTATCCTCTTCTGTAACAATTATGAGTTTCTCAACGATAAAGCCCAAATCCTCGCCGACGAGTGACGCAGTGTCAAAGTCTATTGTCTGTGAAACAGATGCCATAATGCCGAGTTCAAACAGTTTTTTAACAACTGTTGATGCGGGAAGTTTCATAAGTTCTGCAAATTCGCCTACAGAGATTTCGTCAGGCACTTCTACAACAGCAGGTTCTTTCTTTTCTTCCTCTTTTTTCTTTACGGGAGTTTTCTGCACTACTGCCTTTTCCTGCTTTTTAGGTCCTTTTTTGATTTTTTGTTTCTTTTCGGCTTTGTCGCTCATATCCATGTCGACAAGTTTTTCGATTTTTTCAGTATCAAGTTTATCAAGGTCAACAACGTTCTGGCGTGTGTCGATAACCTTGCGTGTATCCTCTTTTTTGATTTCGATACTTTCGATATCGTTGTTTTCAGAAACAGATTTTTTAAGTTGCTCAAGTTCCTCGGCACGTTTTTTGTCGAGTTCTGCTTTTTTCTGTTTTTCTAAGCGTTCCTGCTCTTTTTTCTTGGCGATTTTCTCTGCTTTTTCAGCGGCTTTTTTGTCAGCCTCTGCTTTTTCAGCCGCTTTGCGATCTTCTTCAGCCTTTTTGGCAGCGGCTTCTTCAGCGGCTTTCTTAGCCTTTTCTTCTGCCTCTTTTTTAGCCTTTTTAGCCTCACGTTCAGCCACGGCTTTCTCACGTTCTGCAGAGAGTTCGGCATTAATTTTTGTATATGCCTCTAAGATAGTATCACCGTTATCGTATTGTTTTAAATGATGAGCGAAAAATACGTTTATTTCGTCACCTGTAATTGACGCAGTGGAGTTTTTCTTTTCAATATTGTACTTTGCTAAAAGTTCTGTCATATCTTTAACAGACATACCAAACTTTTTGGCAAAATCTGATAATTTAATTTTTGTACCACCGTTTGTCATAATACTTCACCTCCGTTATTGATTGCCCTTTCTATGCTTTTGGCAAAGCCTGCATCGCATATAGCGATAACAGCATTGAAACTGTTGCCTATGGCATGGCCCAGTTCTTCTTTAGTGCCTAATGAAATGTATTTAACATTATAATATGCGCAACTGTCTGTAATCGACTTTAATGTATTTGCGCCTGCATCCTCTGCTAAAATCACCAGTGCGGCAGTGCCTCGTCTGATGGCCTCTTTAACGGCGTCCTCGCCGCTTGAAACCTTGCCGGCACGCTTTGCCAGCGATATTGTAGTTGGAATTTTAATTTTCATCACTTCCGATTAAATTTGATAATTCGTTATAAACTTCTTCAGCAACAGGGCAGCGCAGAATACTTGCTATGCGCTTTTTTTTAACAGCAGATGCAAGACATTTTTTGCTATTACAAATATATGCGCCTCTGCCGTTTATATTTAACGCAACCGTGCCGTCTGCCGCTTTACCTATCCTTAAAAATTCACTTTTATCGGCTTTTTTGCCGCAACCTGCACAGGTCCTTGTTTTTGCGGGATTTCTCATTCTTCCTCGCCGTCCGCATCGTCGTCTGCATCTACTGCAAAAGCGCCCAAATCGCCGGTGAAGATATCGCCGATGGTGGTTGTTGTCGTGCCCCAGTCGTTGTAGTTGTCAGCCTCGGTATCAGGTTTGATGTCAATTTTGTAGCCACACAGTTTAACTGCTAAACGTGCGTTCTGACCGTCTTTACCGATTGCAAGTGAAAGCACACTCTGGTCAACAAACACAAGTGCCGCATGCTCTGCCTCGTTGATTTTGATGTCTGTAATATCAACAGGTGAGAATGCCGAACGAATCATCTTAACGGGATCGTCATAGTAGAGAACGATATCAATTTTTTCGCCGTTTAACTCGTCCATAACTTTCTGTATACGCATACCGTTTTTACCTACGCAGGCGCCGATTGGTTCTACGTCTTTGTCGTGCGATACAACCGCTACTTTTGTTCTTGAACCTGCAACTCTTGAAATTGCCTTAATTTCAACTGTGCCGTCTGCAATTTCGGGAATTTCAAGTTTAAGTAAGTTTTCAACAAGGCCTGTTCTTGTTCTTGAAACCATGATGGCAGGCTCGTTAAAACGAACTTTTTCAGTTTTTACGTTTGCAACGTAAAGTTTTAACTGCTGGTGGAAATAGTAACGATCTGCAGGTGACTGCTCGTTTGCAGGCAAGATTGCCTCTAACTCGCCAACCTGCTTGCCAAGGCTTACACCGATGTCGATGTAGATATCATTGCCTTTGCTGCGCTGGATAATACCTGTAATCATACCGTTTTGCAATGACGCAAACTCTGAAAGCATTATCTGTCTTTCAGCCTCACGTACTCTCTGTACAACCATCTGCTTTGCAGCCTGAGCAGCAATTCTGCCAAACTCTTTCGGTGTGTCTTCAATGTTTAATACATCGCCTACTTCAATAGATGCGTCGTACTCTTTAGCCTCGTCAACGAGTATCTGGAGCATATCGTCTTCAATCTCGTCCTCGCTGGCCACAACGTCTTTTTGAATGTACACTTTGATGTCGCCTGTTTTTCTGTTTAAATCAACTTTAAAATTTTCGTTGGCAGTGTTGTAGTTTTTCTTGTATGCAGATACCAAACCTGCCTCCAACGCTTCAAGGACTACCTCCTTGTCGATGCCTTTCTGCTCTGCGATGTCGTTTAATGCACGCATAAACTCAGCGTTTAATTTAGCCATTTTTCCAAATCCCTCCGTATTTTAAAATATGCCGTCAAGGCTTAGTTTTACATAAGTTGTTTCCCTCTGGGCGATGGTAAACTCACCGCCGTCAGTTTCAAGTGTTATGATGCCGTCTTCAAACGATTTTAAATCGCCCGTTACAATTTTTGAGCCGTTTACCGATTTGTAAAGACCGATATCTACCTTACTGCCGATAAACTTTGCAAAATGTTCAGCCGTTTTAAGTGCTCTGTCAAGCCCCGGTGAGGAAACTTCAAGCATATACGCCTGTTCGATGGGGTCAGATGTGTCAAGCACGTCCGAAAGCGCACGAGAAACCGCCTCGCACTCGTCGAGCGATACGTTGCGCTCTGCATCTTTCATATCAAGAAAAATGCGAAGATAGTATTCGCCGCCCTCTTTTTTAAACTCAATGTCGTAAATCTCGCAGCCGTTTTCATCTGCAATAGGTGCAGCCAGTTTTAAAATCTCTGCACATACGTCGGTTTTCTTCATCACACCACTCCTAATACAAACGAAAGAGTGGGTTTGTCAACCCACTCCTTCGCAAAAGTAATTATCGTCAATACATATATTACCACGTATTTTAACAAAATGCAAGCATTTTTTTAAATTTTTACGGGAGAATTATAAAAATCACTGCCCGATTTGCGGTTTTTTACGTTTTCACACGCAAGTGCGGCAATATCCGTTGCTAAAATATCGTATTCAAACGTGCTGTTTGTACTTGGCGTAAAGTCAGCCGTTTTAACCACAAACGGCAGGCGTGTTTTTTCTTTGCTTTCCTTTAATAATGCTGCACCCTTGTCCGTCATACCAAGTACACGCACATAGTCGCATTCTCTGCCTTTGTCCATACCGATAATGCCTGCCAGTACAGTGCGTTTAACACGGCTGAGCGTATATCGGCGGCTGACCATTGCCTGATAAAATTCGTCAAGACTTGTAGCCTGTTTTGCGGCAGATATAAGTTTGTTTTCAAATCCGTCTTCTATTAAAGGAAGATTTTTTAGATTATCTGCATTGCACGTTCTGTAAAAGCCGAGTATAAAATTTTCAAGATTGCTCATTCTGTAAGTGTCGCCTGACAATTCATAAGGGATAAGTGCAGATACGTCACTGCCCTTTGCTATAGCATTGCGTATGGCGGTAGACGATGCGTAAATTCCGTCTGTTTCTGTGCTGTGATGCTCTGCCATATGCCGTGCCACTGGATAAATCTTAAAATCCGCACCGCATCTGAGCATAGCAGAGATATATGCCACGCCAAGCATATCGTTAGGGTTTTTTATATAATCAGAAATTTCGGGATAAATAACGTCCATTGCGCTCTGCAACGCCGCAGGGTATGATGCACCGCTTTGCATAATTTTTTTTATCTGCAATTTTAATGCCGCATCTTCGCTTGTTAAAATTTTTGCGCAGCGCATAAGTGCATCGCCGTCTGCGGACTCACTTCCAAAACTTATTGCATCTACAAGGCTGGATTTTGTTAAGATTTCTATTCCGCCCTTTGCAAAAACATCAGCCGACTGCAGCACATACCACGCAGGCAGTTCTATAACGAGGTCTGCTCCGTTTTCAAGCGCGGCTTTTGTGCGTGACCATTTATCGTACACGGCAACCTCGCCACGCTGCACAAATGAACCGCTCATAACGCACACGCAAGCATCGCAGCCTGAAAGTTTCTTCGCCTGCGCTATCTGGTGCTTATGGCCGTTGTGGAACGGATTGTATTCGCAAATAATGCCTACTGCGGTCATATGTTTTCTCCTTTATTAATATTATTTACATTATACTATTTATTTTTAAAAAATCAATACGTTTTTGACAGTTCTATATTCTTGACACAAAAAAGCAGTTTATGTATAATAGTTGTATATGCGCCTGTAGCTCAGTTGGATAGAGTGTCAGACTCCGACTCTGAAGGTCGTGCGTTCGAATCGCATCAGGCGTATTTATATTAAAATTTAATTGGGGCGGGTTGATAATGGATTTTATAATTGACCACGATTACCATGTTCATTCGCAGTTGTCTATCGATATTGCGGCGGGTGAGGGTTATGATAATGATGCGATTCTGGACTATGCGGATAAAAGCAGTTTAAAAAAAGTGTGCCTTACCAATCATTTCTGGGACGAAACCGTGCCGTGTGATTTTGAGTGGTATCAGCAACAGGGGTATACGCATCTTTCAAAGGCATTGCCGCTACCGAAGCGTGATGATGTGGAGTTTTTCTTCGGCTGCGAGGCTGACGTGGACAAAAATTTGAATATCGGCATAACTAAGCAAACTGCCGAAAAGTTTGATTTTATTATAGTCTCCACAACGCACATGCACATGCAGGGGTTTACAACCGACCTTGCCGCATACGATATAAACGGCAGAAGAGAGGAGTATCTTGCGAGGATAAAAAAAGTGCTGTCTGCTGATTTGCCATTAAAAAAAATCGGTCTGGCGCATCTTACGTCTGTTTTAATCTGCCCTGATGTTGAAGACGGGCATATAAAAGTTCTCTCTGGCATCAGCGACAGCGAATACAAAGATGTTTTTGCAAAAGTTGCTGCACTTGGCGCAGGTATAGAAATTAATGTTAAAGCATTTAGATGCAGCGACGGACTTGTTGACGAACTGCTTCGTCCGTACAAGATTGCTGCAGAGTGCGGTTGCAGATTTTACCTTGGCAGCGACTCGCATTTTCCGAATGATCTTGCTACCGCCAAAGACGGATTTAAAAGAATACTTAATATGCTTGCTTTTGAAGAAGAACAGAAATTCAGATTTTAATTGTTAATAAAACACCCTTTAATTTGCATAAATATGCTCAGGCAAATTAAAAGGGTGTTTTTATATTGTTTTGAACAATTTAATCACATAATAAATTCCAATCGTGGCATAATAACAAAAAACGAAAGGACAACACATATGCGAAAAAGCGGAATTTTGCTGCCTGTGTTTTCGTTGCCGTCACGGTACGGAATAGGCTGCTTTTCAAAAGAAGCAAAAAAGTTTATAGATTTTCTTGATAATGCATCGCAATCTTACTGGCAGATACTGCCGCTGGGGCCGACTTCGTACGGTGATTCGCCTTATCAAAGCCCGTCGGCATTTGCGGGCAATCCGTATTTTATAGATATAGACACGCTCTGTGCTGACGGCTTGTTAACCTCTGCCGAGTGCGCCGGGTACAGAGAACGAGTTCCCAATGGCGAAAGTATAGATTACGAATTTTTATATAAAACACGTCCTGACATATTGCATAAAGCGTTCTTGAGATTTGAAAAAAATGACGATTATCTTCGTTTTATAAATGAAGAAAAATACTGGCTTGACGATTATGCGCGGTTTATGGCGATTAAAAACCGCTTTGGCGATGTTGGTTTAGAGGATTGGGAAAAGCCAATCCGTCTGCGTGATGAAGATACGCTGAAACCGCTTATAAAAGAACTTGAAAACGAGATAGAGTACCATAAATTTGTCCAGTACGAATTTATGAGGCAATGGCTGGCAATTAAAAGTTATGCCAATAAAAAAGGTATAAAAATTATCGGCGATATGCCCATATATACAGCGGCGGACAGCGCAGAGGTATGGAGTATGCCAAACCTTTTCCGTCTTGATGAAAACCGAGCCCCTACCCACGTGGCAGGTTGCCCGCCCGACCCGTTCTCGCCCGACGGCCAACTGTGGGGCAACCCCGTGTATGATTGGGATGCTCATGCCGAAACCGATTATGAGTGGTGGGCAGAGCGTATGAAACGCAGTATGCGTCTTTATGACGTTGTGCGTATAGACCATTTCAGAGGGTTTGAAAGTTACTACGAGATAGATGCAGGAAGTAAGACCGCACGCAAGGGTAAGTGGCGCAAGGGCGCAGGGATAGACCTTTTTAAAACGCTTGATAAAAAGTGTCCCGACCTTAAAATTATAGCAGAGGATTTAGGGTTTATCACTCAGGATGTTAAAGATTTGCTTGAAAAAACAGGTTATGCAGGTATGAAAGTTCTGCAGTTTGCATTTTCGGCAGACGGGGACGACTATCTTCCTCACAATTACGTTAAAAACTGCATAGTATACACGGGTACGCACGATAACCCCACCATGCTCGGCTGGGCGCAGAGTGCCGACAAAGCAGACCTTGCCTATGCAATGGATTATATGGGTATAGACGGCGCAGACGTTTCCAAAGTATGTAACGGCTTTGTGCGGCTTGCGATGAGTAGCGTTGCCGACACGTGCATAATCCCGTTGCAGGACTGGCTTTGCCTCGGTGACGATGCGCGTATAAACACACCCGGTACGCTTGGTGATAACTGGTGCTGGCGTATGGATAAGTTAAGCGATAAAACCGCCGCAGAGATTGCGCATATAACTGTGCTCTACGGCAGAGATAAAAATAGCAGAAAGGCTGATAAAAATGTTTAACGAATATTTTGAGAAAACCAAAGGCAAACCTCTTTCCACCGCATCCGACAGAGATATTTACGAATCATTGCTGTCGTTTACAGCATCGCATATGCAGGAAAGAGGCTATAACGCAGGCAAGAAAAAATTATATTACATTTCAGCGGAATTTTTAATAGGCAAACTGCTCTCGTCAAACCTTATTAATCTGGGCTTGTACGGAGCCGTTGCAGAGGAACTTAAATCCGTAGGCAAATCGCTTGCGGATATAGAGTCTATAGAGCCCGAACCATCGCTCGGTAACGGTGGTTTGGGCAGGCTTGCCGCATGCTTTATGGATTCTGCCGCCACATTAGGTCTGCCTGCCGACGGTGTTGGTCTTTGCTACCATTGCGGACTTTTTGCGCAGAAGTTTAAAGACAATAAGCAAACAGAGCAGCCCGACTATTGGATAGAGGATAAAAACTGGCTTAACCGCACCGACACACAGTATGCCGTTAAATTTAAAGATTTCACATTGCAGTCCCGACTTTATGATTTAACCGTTACCGGCTATGGCAACAAGTCAAACCGACTGCGCCTTTTCGATGCTGAAACAGTAAGCGAAAGCATTATTAAAGACGGCATTGCGTTTGATAAAAAAGATGTCGATTCGAATTTAACGCTGTTTCTCTACCCTGACGACAGCGATGATAACGGCAAAAAACTGCGTGTGTATCAGCAGTATTTTATGGTAAGTTGTGCGGCGCAACTTATTCTGGACGAGGCAGTAGAGCGTGGCTCAAATCTTCACGACCTTGCCGACTTTGCCGTAGTGCAGATTAACGACACCCACCCTGCCATGGTCATTCCCGAACTTGTGCGCCTTTTAACTGAGCGTGGCATAGACTTTACCGAAGCGGCAGGCATAGTGCGTAACGTGTGCGCATACACAAACCACACAATTCTTGCCGAAGCACTCGAAAAATGGCCCGTTAAATATTTAGAGGAAGCCGTACCCGAAATTATGCAAATAACCCGCCGTTTAGACCTTATGGTAAAAGGAGCAGACGAAACGTGTGCAATCGTTCAGGGTGATTTGGTGCATATGGCGCATCTTGCAATACACTTTTCGTTCAGCGTAAACGGTGTGGCGGCATTGCATACCGAGATTTTAAAGAATGTGGAACTTAAAAAGTTTTACGATTTGTACCCCGATAAATTCAATAATAAAACAAACGGAATCACGTTCCGCCGTTGGCTGATTGGCGCAAATCCCGACTTAACCGAACTTATACGCAGTTTAACGGGCGACGGCTTTTTAACAGATGCCGACAGACTAAAAGATTTGGCAATGTACGAGAACGATACAGATGTTCTCTCTGCACTTGATACTATAAAAACGAAGAATAAACTCCGCCTTAAAGAATTTCTTATGAAAAAAGAGGGCGTTGTTCTGCGTGAGGACTCTATCTTCGACATTCAGGCAAAACGTCTGCACGAGTATAAGCGCCAGCAACTCAATGCCCTTTATATTATAAAGAAATATTTAGATATTAAAGACGGTAAATACCCCGACCGCCACTTGACGTTTATATTTGCGGCAAAGGCGGCACCCTCGTATGTGATGGCAAAGGATATTATCCACCTTATACTCTGCCTTTCAAAACTTGTTGCCGCCGATCCCGTTGCAAGTAAGTATATGACGGTTGTGATGATAGAAAATTATAACGTGTCCGTTGCAGAAAAACTTATTCCTGCGTGCGACATATCCGAGCAGATTTCGCTTGCGTCAAAAGAAGCCAGCGGAACGGGAAATATGAAGTTTATGCTAAACGGTGCCGTAACACTCGGCACACTCGACGGCGCAAATGTAGAGATAGCCGATTTTGTAGGTAAGGATAATATCTATATATTCGGCAAAAGCGCAAAAGAGGTTATAGACCTTTATAAAAGCGGCAGATATAACCCACGTGCGCTCTATAGCAAAAATGCTGATATCCGCCGTGCGGTGGATTTCATATCCGATACGGCTATGCTTAAAATCGGCGACGGCACGTCACTTCGCAGATTGCAAAGCGACCTTATAAATAAGGACTACTTTATGGCGCTTTTAGATTTTGAAGATTACTCAAAAACAAAAGATAAAGCCTTTGCCGATTACGAAGACCGCGCCGCTTGGGCACGTAAAACGCTTGTGAATATTTCAAAAGCACGCTACTTCTCGTCAGACAGAACAGTTTCGGAATATAACAGAGAGATATGGAAATTGTGATTATAACACCTCATCAGTCTTGCTTTGCCCGACAGCTTCCCCTCAAGGGGAAGCCTTTACATAGTATATTGTCTCAAAAAGCCTTCCCCTTGAGGGGAAGGGGGACCGCTTGCGGTGGATGAGGTGTAAAAATTTCTACCTTTATATATAATATAAATATATATCACAACAAAAATTGTGAAAATTCAAAAAACTTATAAAAAATCCTTGACAGTTTGAAATAAAAAATATAAAATAGTATGGTATAATATGGTTTACTGCACAACTATGCGCATATTATGTAATATATATAATAGGCATACATATTTGCGCAGTACCTTACATATGTGTTATATCAAAAGTGTAGGTAAAGGGTTTTTTTATTAAAAACCCTTTACTTTACAGTTTTGTTACAACAATAAATTGTGCATTGACGTAGCATTTTAGTGGTGTTATAATCAATGCATAAACTAGAAGTATTTCTAGTGTATGTGTCTGGTTGTATATGAAAGAGATGCGGCCGGTTAACACTAAAAAACGTAATCTCTTTCAAAAAAATATTTTAAGGAGGATTTGAGACTATGAAAAATCTCAAAAAAGTACTCGCGTTAGTTGTAGTATTTTCAATGATGCTCAGCACTGTTGCTTTCGCAGCATTCCCTGACGTTAACGAAGATGCTGACTATGCAAACGCAGTTAACACAATCGCTGCTCTCGGTATCGTAGGCGGCGACGACCAGGGTAACTTCAACCCTGACAACACAATCACCAGAGCTGAGTTCACAAAAATGATTTGTGAAGCACAGGCTATCAAAGGTGATGCTGCTAAAGGCGCTACAATCTTCACAGACGTAGCTGCTGATCACTGGGCTTCCGGCTATATCAACATGGCTGTAGGTCAGAACATCATCAATGGTATGGGCGACGGCACTTTCGCTCCTGAAAGCCCCGTTACATACGAACAGGCTATCAAAATGATCGTTGTAGCACTCGGTTACGAGCCTATGGCTGCTGACCGTGGTGGTTACCCCACAGGTTACATGGTAGTTGCTCAGTCAATCGGCGTAACAAAAGGCGTTAGCGCTCCTGCACAGACAGACGCTGCTAAACGTTCACTCATCGCTGAACTCATCTACAATGCTTTAGACGTTCCTATGATGGAACAGACAGGTTTCGGTTCTGATAAGACATTCGAAATCATGGACGGCACAAACAACAAATCAAGAGTTACACTTCTTACATCTAAATTTGATGTGGCAAAACTCGGCGGTGTTGTTAAAGCAAACGATAAAATTGCTACAGATGGTGGCAGTGCTGCTCCCGAAGGCGAAATCAATTTCTGGATTGATAACAACTACAAGACAACAAACAAAGATTATCAGTGGTCAACTGGTAACGGCAAAATGCTCAATGGTGTTGCTGTAGGTGAAACAAATGTTGCTGATTTACTTGGTAAAAGAGCAATCATCTTTGTTCAGGAAGACAACAACGAATACACAGTAATCGCTGCTGTTGCTGACGAAACAAAAACATCTACTGTTACTTTCGCACTCACAGATATTGATACAGGTGCAAGAACAGATATCTCAACAACAGATAAAAAGACAATTGCTTACTTTGCAGATGATAACGCTAAAAACTCTACAAAACTTGATATCGTGAACTCTCCTGATATCATTTGGAACAATAGCGGTGCTAACGTAGGCTATCAGACACTTTCTGATATTATTGATGCTGCTAACGCTTCAGTTGCTGCAAGAGTAACTCTTACTGACTGGGATGCTGACAACAAATATGATGCAATCGCTGTTGAATCTTATACACACTTTGTTGTAGAAGAAGTTGACGCTGATCAGTTAATGCTTGAAACAGAAGCTGCTACATTTGACCTCGACGATGAAGATGAAGATTACACAATCACAATCAAAGACGTTGATGGTAACGACGTAGCATTTGAAGACATCGCTGTAGGCGACGTTATCGCTGTTATTTCTGACAACATTTCTGCTCCTTGGAACCCTGCTGTTTACATGGACGTTGTTGTTCTTGGTGAAAGCGTAGTTGAAGGTACAGTTACTGCTTGGGATCCTAACAGCACTTCTGGTAAAAAAGCTACAATCGGTGATGCTACATACACAGTATCTACTGAATACACAGCAGGTAAAATTGACATCGCTTCTGAAGGTGCTTTCTATCTTGATATCAATGGCAACATCTTCGCATTCGATGGCACAAAAGCTGCTTCTGGCAACCTCGGTATCATCCTTAAAGTTGCTGTAGTATCTTCTGGTGTTGACTCTGACGTTGCTCAGGTTAAACTCCTTAACAAAGACGGTCAGGTTGTTGTTTACAACATCGCTGAAACACTCAAAGTAAGAAAAGCAAATGATTCTCTCGTATCTTACAAGAGAGCAAACGCTGTAAATGCTGCTACAGACCTCGCTAGCACATCATTCGCTGCTGCTAATGGCGCTGCTGATGGTCAGACAATCGGTGTTTACCTCGAAAAAATATTTGATGGTACAAACAATGCTGTTGTAGATAGCGTTGTTCAGTACAAAGCAAACGCTAACGGCGAAATCACAGAACTCACACCTGCTGGTGTAACAGACAGATTCACTGTTGATGCTCCTGTAGCAAACGCTGAATACAGTTCAAACAGCAGAAGATTTGCTGGTGCTGGTAAACTCGAAGCTGGCGCACTCCTCTTCTCTATCAACAACACAGATATTGAGAAATCTAAAGTTATTACTGAAGATGCTCTTATCGACGAAGCTAAATACACTGTAGCACTTATCGACGAAGATAACGACTACATTGCTGCTATCATCCTCAGCGGTGGTAACGCTCTCGGAAGCAAAGTTTCTGGTTGGGCTGTTGTTACAGGTAAAGCTACAACTAACGACGCTGAAGGCAACACAGCTTACAGCCTCACAGTTGTTGAAAACAACAAAAATGAAGAAAAAGCAATCCTCGTAACTGAGGAAACACTCCTTGCTGATGATTACACAGTTAAAGGTGCATATTCTTCATCTGCTACAACTCTCGCTGCTGGTATGGGCGTAGGTTCTATCCTCCTCTACACAGCAGATGCTGATGGTAACGCTACAGTTATTGCTCCTATCGCTAACGTAAGCGGCAACGGATACGTAGCAGTAGACAACATTGACCTTACAGGTGCTACAGTTTACGGCGAAGATACATACAAATACGGTATCACAAATGCTAAATTTGATGGTAACGAAATCTTCACAACTGCTGGTACAATCGAAGTCGAAACTGGTTCTAACAAATACAGATTCAACAACGCTAATCCCAGAAACCTCAGAGTTGAAGTTGGCGCTTACAAAGGTGGCAACGTTGTTAACTCTAACGGTGTTAAAGGTAACGCAGTTCTCGCTAGATACGTTGATGGCGAAGTTACAGACGTAATCGCAGTTGATACACAGGTTGATATCCCTGCTGTTCTTGCTTCTACATCTACAGGTACACACTATGGCAAAACTGTTGCTGAAATTGGAAGTTTTGTTGTTAATCAGAATGGCAAAAACATTTATGTAACAGGTACTGCTAAAGCTATTGACTACTCTGCTGCTGGTTACGATGCTGCACCTGCTTACTATGCAATTCTTAACCTTGATGGTCTTGGTACTGCAACTGTTTTGACAGAGAAAAATGGTGGTGGATTTGTTGACAAAACAGCATTTGTAGATAATGGTAATATGGACTATCTTGTTAGCCTTGTTCTCGGTAATACAACAGCTAAAATTGACGTTGATGGTGAAATTTACACAATTAACTTCAACGGTGTAGTTGCTGAATAATTACTGCTAATTACTTAAATAGTGTATTTAAAGTAATATAAATCGCACCGCACTCCGGTTTGGAGTGCGGTGCTTTTATGTGTGTGAATTATATTTTAATAGATGCATATAATATAATGTATCTTCTAAAATTCGATTATATTTATAAATATATTGACAAATTTCAAAACATCTGCTATAATATAACCGAAGATACGGTGTGAGGGTAACACCTTTTAAAAAGAAATCCCCACTAAAGACTGGGTGTGAGGGTAACACCTTTCAAAAAGAAATCCCAATGGAAGATATGCCCTTGTGCTTTGCGCAAGGGCTTTATTCTTTGTATAAGGAAAATAAAATGAACACTAAAAAAGATTATCAATTGAATTATCTGTCGCCGGAATTTTATTGTGAATATACCAGTAGCGATTATCCCGAAATTGAAAACAAGGAAAATCGTCCTTATATGGTTGTTCTTATTAAAATTGAAAACAACACATTTGCCGTTCCGTTCAGAACGAATGTTCCGCATAATAATTGCTATAAGTTTAAAAAGTCAACGCGTCCTACAAATACAGTCACAGGTCTTGACTATACAAAGGCTGTCATTGTAAACGACAGCAAATACATAGGTGCAGCAGCAAGAATAAACGATAAGGAATATATTGAATTAAATGCTAATTATCCTTTTATAGTAAAGCAGTTCAAAAAATTTGTATTTGATTATATTAAATTTGCGAACGGAAAAACCAACTATTATAGCGCAAAGAAATTTAAGTATACCACACTTAAATATTTTCATGAACAACTTGGAATTTCTAAATGATTTCAGCACCGCACTCCGGTTTGGAGTGCGGTGCTTTTATGTGTGTTGGTGTTTCTCAAAAATATTCTTATAAATATATTGACAATATGGTATAAATTATATATAATATTCATAGTATAAATTATAGGAGTGATAATATGAATATTGATACTAATACCATCACCACCATGACGGAAGCGAATCAAAATTTCTCTAAAGTTGCAAGGGTTGCCGAAAATAATGGTCAGGCGGTCATTTTCAAAAATAATAAACCAAAATTTTTACTTGTAGATGTCGAAAACAATGATTATTTTGAAATTACCGATGATGAAAAAATAGATGTTGCCGCACGCAGAATTATGAATAGATTTAAACCTGCATTTGAGGAGTTGGCAAAATGATTAAGTTTGACAAAGAAAAAGTTCTTCTGTTGCATCAGATGATTGCGCAGGAAACAGGCGGCTCTGTAGGTGTAAGAGATGCTGGGCTTTTAGAAAGTGCGCTTGAAAATGCATATGCTACATTTGATGGCAAACCATTATACAAAACTAAAGAGGAAAAGGCGGCAGGATTAGGTTTTTCTCTTATATCTAATCATGCTTTTGTTGATGGAAACAAAAGAATCGGTGTATATGTAATGCTTACTTTTTTAGAAGTAGGCGGAATCAGACTTAATTGCACTAATGAAGATGTCGTTAATCTTGGTCTTTCTGTCGCATCGGGTGAAATGAAGTACGAAGAAATTTTAAGTTGGATTAATAATCATAAAATGAGATAAACACAAAAAATCCCCTTTTTGTAAAGGGGATTTTTCATTTCTATATCACTCAGCAAACACTTTTTCTTGGAATCATTATTTTTTTAGGCTCTGTCAGCACTTCGGGGAAGTCACAACCGTTTGCGGCGCATATTGCCTCTGTTGTGGTGTGGTAGCGTTTAGATATATCCCACATTTTCTCGCCCTTGGCGGCAAAGTATATAACTATCGCCGGCATTGCGCCTTTATTAACTGCGTTTTCTTCGTCTGCTTCTACATCTTTTATGTAAGTAACCTCTTTTTCTTCTATAATCTTGGTGTCAAAGTTTAGGCTGAAACGCACATCTGCCGATGTTGCCGACGCTGCCGAATACGAAATATCATCAGCATCGCACAGAACGCTTATCTGTGCGTTTTTGCCGCAGTCAGCAGATACCGAATATTCAAATGGTATTTCGCACTTGTGGCTCCACACGGGCGCATCTGTATTTGCAGAGGTATATTCTATATACGTATCTGCAACGCCTGATATATTTGCCTTATTTGCTGAAATCTCTGCGCTTTCTACATACGGTTTTACAACCACATTATAAATTCTTGCTATAGACGGTGCATCGGCAGGTATGCTGATATTTTCCTTTATAATGCTCTTATCGCTTGATGCGCATACCATCTGTGCCACCTTTGCCTTATCACGTGCAAGCGACACATTAAAATCGGGGCTGTATAAATCCTCAGTCACACTATCGGCACTTTGCTCATACACGCACGTGGCGGCATTTATACGTGCACGCACTTCTATCATAGACGCATCGCCGTCGCTGTCGGCAGCGGCGCTGTATTGCAGGTCAGTAAGTGTGTATTCCGACTCGCAAATATCATTTTCGTAAACATCGTCAATGCTAAGTACCTCTGTAAAAGGTATAGCGCCTTCCATACTCTGTAACTGTCCTGCTGTATCGGTGTATAGTGCACGTGTTTCTAAACTGCCTTTCGCAACAAGTTTGCCGTTTATAGACTTAATCTCTTTACTTGCAACACGCACATCTACTTTTAAAATATCTTCTATCATTTCGCTGCCGGTGGGTATGCTCATAACGTCGCTCAATTCAAATTCGTTTTCGGCATAGTCTTTAAGCGAAAACGAAACGATCTCCTGCAGTTTACACGGCAGTTCGCTCTCGCTTATTGCGTTGCTGACCGCCTGAAAATCGTCCGGACGGATAATGTTGCTTTCAAAATCCACCACGCTCTTAATATTGATTTTACGGCTGTTCACAGCAGAAAAGTCTACGCTTACAACGTCTGCCTTAATTCCTGCAAATGCTGCTTCCTGCGCACCCGACGCTTCTATCTGATGCGTAAACGGCACGCGTGTGCTTATAGACTTAACTCTTGGCGGTGCGTCCTTCTCGTCGCTTAGGTATACAATAGAATAGTCTACATTACCGCTTAAAATAATGTAGTCCCTTTGGATATGCTTTTCGCATATCATAGGCAGTATCTCTGCCTGCAACACCGTTTTTACATCAGGCTGTGTGTCGGGCACTATGATGTCGTTGTCCATAGTCGCCTGCGTACCCGTTGCGTTTAAGGTGCGGTGCGTTTTTATAATTTTCTTTTCCAGTTCCACGGACATGGTAATCCTCCTTTTTATGATAAATTGTATAAATACAGTTTGATACAAAATGTATATGAAAAAAATTCCTGTTTTATAACAAAAAATGTGTACAATCTTGCTGAGTTGGTGTATAATAATGGTAACTATTCTTTTACGGGGTGATACTGATGCTTGAAAAACTTAAAGCATTAAAAACAAAAAATACCGCCTCATTCCTGCTTACTGTAGTGGCGGTGATATTTGCATATAAAATTATTATGAACATTGAAGAGGTTGCCATTGCGCTTAAAGGTGTGCTGTCAACTCTTAAAGGGTTGCTTATGCCGTTTATAGTCGGGGGACTTCTTGCGTACCTTTTAAACCCAGCCGTAACCTTTTTCGAAAAAAAGGTATTCGGCAAAATCAAAAAACTCAAAATGGGCAAAACTACTTTAAGCCTGATCGTAGTATATGCCATTGCGGCGGCTGTGCTTGTGCTGATACTTAATATGCTGATACCTCTGCTGGTTAAAAGTGTTGCCGACATTATAAGCCATATGCCCGACTATTTTAACAGGTTGATGGAACTGCGCAACGGCGAGTGGAACCATTCTGTTGTAGGCAAACTGGTTTTCAATGCCATTGCGGCGGCTGAAAAGGAACTCTCGGCATTTTTCAGCAATTACAAGTTCACCTCGTTAAATCCCGCTATTACTGAAATCGTTGGCGGTGTGGTAAGTGCAACCGGCACTATACTCGACCTTATTTTCGGCGTTATAATATCTGTGTATTTTATATTGGAAAAGAACAATCTGCTTTCGGGCGTTAAGCGTATAACACGTGCATTTTTAAAACCCGAAAATTCCGACAAACTTGGCGGCTACGCTATGGAAGCACACGGAATATTCTCACGCTTTATTGTTGGTAAGACTATAGACTCGCTTATTATCGGCGTTATCTGCTTTGTCGGATTAAAGATGCTGCGTGTAGACAACAGTGCGCTCTACAGCGTTATCGTGGGCGTTACGAATATGATTCCCTATTTCGGCCCGTTTATCGGCGCTATCCCTGTTGTACTGCTGGTGCTTTTTGAATCGCCGTTGCAGGCAGTTTGGGTAGGACTTTTCATATTCGCTCTGCAGCAGTTCGACGGAATGATTTTAGGACCTAAAATCCTTGGTGATTCTATTGATTTAAGCCCGTTCTGGATTATATTTGCCATCCTTATAGGTGGCGGATTATTTGGTGTTGTAGGTATGTTTTTGGGCGCGCCTGCGCTGGCGGTTATACTGCTTGCGATTAACAGGTTTTTAGACAGACGCATAAAAGAAAAAGAAGAACAAGAATAATAAAGCGGGACGATGTGGGCATCGTCCCCTACAAAAAAGGCAGAAACAAAAATTGTTTCTGCCTTTTAAATATTTTTTACACGTCCATTATAATCGGTATTATCATCGGGCTGCGTTTTGTTTCTTCAAACAGGCACTCCGATATTTTATTTTTAAGATTATTTTTAATAGTAGCCCAGTCGTAGATTTTATTCTTTTTACATATTTCCATACAGTTTACTACCACCGAACGCAAATTATCCATCAAATCGCCCGACTCACGCACATATACAAATCCTCTTGAGATTATCTCAGGCTGACCTACAAGCGAGTGCGTTTCTTGTGAAATTGACACAACCACGATTATCACACCGTCTTCGGATAGACGTTTTCTGTCACGCAGAACGATATTTCCTACATCGCCCACACCAAGGCCGTCTACAAGCGTTATGCCAGAAGGCACTGCACCCGATATTCTTGCACTGTCACGTGTAAGTTCAAGTACTTTGCCGTTTTCCATAATGAAAATGTTCTTTTTATCAATACCCAAATACGTAGCAAGGTTTGCGTGTGTTTTTAAAAAACTGTACTCGCCGTGCACGGGGATGAAATACTTGGGTTTGGTAAGCGCAAGCATAATTTTAAGTTCTTCCTGGCAAGCATGGCCCGAAACGTGCAGTTCGGCACTTCTGTCGTGGATAACATCTGCGCCTTTTTTCATAAGTTCGTTTACTACGTTGGCAACCAGTTTTTCGTTACCCGGTATAGGGTTTGCCGAAATTATAACCAAATCTCCCGCTACAATCTCTACCTTTTTATGGTCGGAGTACGCCATGCGGTACAGCGCACTCATTGTTTCGCCCTGACTACCCGTTGTTATAATAACTATCTGGCTTGGGCGGTATTTTTTAACATCGTCTATATCTATCAGGATATTATCCGGGATTGTCATATACCCTAAGTTTATTGCCGTTTCAAGCACGTTCAGCATACTCCTGCCCGAAAGTGCCACCTTGCGGTTTGTTTTATGCGCCGCCGTTATAATCTGTTGCACCCTATGTATGTTGGATGCAAATGTTGCTACGATTATGCGCTGTTTGGTGGATTTGAAAACGTCGTCAAGTTTTATGCCTACCGAACGCTCTGACATTGTAAATCCGGGGCGCTCTGCATTGGTGGAATCGCTCATGAGTGCCAGTACGCCTTTTTTGCCAAGTTGACCAAGACGTGTTAAGTCTATCATCTCGCCCGCTATGGGGGTAGAGTCTATTTTAAAGTCGCCTGTATGCACTATTGTTCCCACAGGGGTTGTGATGGCAACTGCAACTGCGTCTGCAATAGAGTGGTTAGAGCGTATAAATTCAACATTAAATCCGCCCACTTTGAAAATATCGCCCGGTATTTTGCGGATAAGTTGTGTAGTAGACAGCAAGCCGTGCTCTTTTAATTTATTCTGTACCAGACCGAGTGTGAGGTTTGTGCCGTAGATTGGCACATTTATCATTTTTAAAAAGAACGGTATAGCTCCTATATGGTCCTCGTGACCGTGTGTGAGCACTATGCCCTTTACCTTGTGATGGTTCTTCACCAAATACGTGAAGTCGGGAATTACAAGGTCTATTCCCAGCATCTCCTCATCGGGGAAAGCCATTCCGCAGTCAATAAGCAAAATTTCGTTACCGTACTCTATAACAGTAAGGTTTTTGCCAACCTCGTTTAAGCCGCCCAGAGGAATTATTTTAAGTTTTGATGTTTTTGCCACAATAATCCTCCTTGTAGTTAAGTTTTATTCTCTCTTGCAAGGTGTGTAAAAGAGTGTTGCGTTCTTATGCATTTGTGTCGGAGTTTGCCTAAACATCTCAAGCAAACGAAGACACAAATGTATTTATATCTGACAAAAATTTTCATAATGGATATTTGTATATAATTCAACTGACGATATTCAGGTTTAATTATACACAAATATCCTGTGATGTAATATACACTACAACTTTATTTACCTTGCTTTTTAATTATTTCCAAAAATATGTAATCAAATACATATAAAAGAGTCATTATTTATAAAGGGGCATAAAAACCCCTTGGTTTTAAAGTTTGGTTTTTAATTATTTTCGCGTGCGTAATAGAAGAGGTACTGCTGCGCAATACCGCTGTTTGTGCCAAACTTCTCTTTGGCAAACGCACTTATCTGCTTTAAAGACGCACCCTCGCCAAGGTAGAGTTCACGCACAATTCTCTGCACCCATACGTCCACGGGGAAAGCATCTCCCTTTTGCAGAGAAAAAAGCATTGTGCAGTCTGCCACCTTTGGTCCTACGCCTTTTATCTTCATAAGTTCAGCCTTTGCCGTATCTGTGGGCAAAGCACTGAGTTTTTCTAAGTTAATCTCGCCTGAGGCAACTTTCCTCGAAGCGTCTATTATATACGATGTACGGTATCCTGCGTTAATAGGTGCAAGGTCATCTTCTGTAAGGCTTGCAAGTGTTTCGCAATCGGGAAAAGTATAATAATCTTTTCCGCCGAACGAAATCTTTTCGCCGAACAGTTCGCACATTTTTTTAATTATCTTTTTAATCCTCGGAATCTGGTTTTGTGTGGATATCACAAAAGATATCAGGCACTCGAACGGTTCCTGATTTAAAAGCCTTATCCCCCAGCCGAAATCCATTGCACGTCTAAGGTGGTCGTCACTCGACAACTCTGCCTTAATAGTGCCGTAGTCTGTGTTCAGGTCGAGATACCTGCACCAGAAATTTAAAAAATCATCTTCACTGCAGTTTGAAAGGCATAATTTGCCGTCCTCTGCTTTAATATTTATAATCTTACCCTGCGCAATTCCTGTAAAACTGCCGTCCTCCTCCTGCTCCCAACGGAAGCACTGACCGCACAGAAAAGTGTGCACGGGGTCAAAATGTTCAAGATTTGAAATTGTAACGGTGGCTGCGGCGCTGTCGTATTCATAACTATATCCGTAACCCATAAAAATCACCAATATATAGTATATCATACATTTTTGGCGTGCACAAGTGTTTTCACAAAATTTTCTTGAGGCGTTTAAATGAAAGAGCAAGGTTTAAAAGTTCGCTTCCGTAGAGAACGGCGATATAGCCGTATATGCCAGTATGCGGCAACAGTAAATAAATTATCGGCACACGCAGAGCAGAGTCAATTATATTAATTTTAAGCGAATAGACCTGCTGATTAAGTCCTTTTAAAAGTCCGTCTGTAACAGAGTCTATATACATCGGTACTGTAAGCAACGCAAGTGCGGTTATGTAGTTGCCTGCCTGAACGTCGCCGTATAGTGCAATGGCAAGTTTTCTGCCGAATATTATAAGCACAACCGCTATGATTGATGCAAACACAAATGTGTATTTAAGTGATGCGGTCGCCGCACGGCGAACACTGTTTTTGTTTTCTTTTGCTTTCCTTGCGGATATTTCAGGAACAAGCAAAGACGTAAAAGACTGTAGAAACACATACGGAAAAGTTATAATCGGCATCGCCATAGCCTTAACCGTGCCATAACGTGCAAGTGCGTTTGTAGTGCCTGATTTTGTAAGTGCTGATGGAATAAGCAGATTTTCCGCTGCAACGAGTCCCGAACGCAGGTACGAGCCTGCTGCCACCGGCATAGATATGCCAAGAACAGAGCGAAGTCCGTGTTTGCTTTGTATGTATGAGTTGTGTCGCCGTGTTGAGATTGCATACATAGCAATATCGCACACACACGCCGTAACTGCAGAAAGTGCAAGCCCCACAGCCGATATAAAAACGCCCGTCTGCTGTGTGCCGAGCACTTTCATAAGTGCAAGCATTATAAACATATACGAAAACTCTTCTGCTATACGACTTACAGTTATGCACGAAACTTTTTGTATCCCCGTAAAATACCCACGCAAAACGCCCGATACCGATATAAACGGCAATGCAAGAGAAAGGATTTTAAGAGGCAGAGATGTGCGTGGTTCATCAAGCATATGCACAGAGATTTTATCTGCAAAAGCAAACACAAACATGCACGAGGCAAACCCGAATACAAGGCTTATAGCAAGGCATTTTTTAACTATTTTTCCCGATGCTCTGCGGCTTGCAGATTCGGAAACCAGCCTTGTTGCCGCCAACGGCACGCCCGACATTGCCACGGTTAAAGCAAACGAGTAAACCGACATCACCAGATGAAAAAGCCCCATCTGTGCTGCACCGAATTTGCCCGATACGTATACGGAAAAACCCATTGACATGGATTGTATTACAAGCATAGATAATGTAAGCGACATTACCCCTGTCACGAATTCTTTTCTTTTCATTCTTCACGTTCCTTATATTTATAAAGCAAATAAAGTCAGACGTCTTCAAACAAGCAATGATATTTTTACACCTGAGTATATTTATGTGTAAAAATATCATTGGCTTGTCAGTCTGTACAGTTTTATTGCACATTAATCTTAAAATAAGTATATGAACAACTACTGAAATAAAGAATAAGTAATGTAAAACAGCAATGTATAAATCGTGAATTATGTTACAATATGCCGAAGAAACGAATTTTCGCTTGACAAAACGCACATATAACTATATAATAAAATCAGTATTATCATAGGAGTGGTATGGTTAATTGAGAATTATATCAGGCAGAGCAAGAGGAACAAATCTTTTCGCTCCTGAGGGGCTCGACACCCGCCCCACGCTCGACAGAGTGCGTGAGGCGATATTCAGTATGATATTTACCCGTACAGACGGTGCACGTGTGCTTGACCTTTTTGCTGGCAGCGGCGCTATGGGGTTAGAGGCGCTCAGCCGTGGTGCTGTGGCTGCAGATTTTGTGGATATTTCGCCAAAAGCCTGCGAGTGTGTGCGCAAAAATCTTGAAAAAACACGTCTTGAAAGTGCTAAGGTTTCAAATACTGATTTTAAGACTTTTTTAAGTAACTGTAACGGGTGTTATGACATCATATTTTTAGACCCGCCCTATGAAGCCGGATATTACAGCACTGCGCTGGATATTATAAAAGAACGCTCATTGCTTGGTGACGACGGAATTATTGTATTGGAGTGTTCTGAACCAGACGGGTTTGACTGCCGTGGATTTGAGGTTTACCGTCAGCGCAAGTACGGCAAGGCGGCTGTGTATCTTTTGCAGACAAAGGAGAAAACTCTATGAAAAACATCGCTGTGTATCCCGGTTCGTTTGATCCGGTTACAAACGGACATCTTGATATTATTAAAAGAGCAAGCAGAGTTTTTGAAAAAGTTTATGTTGCAATACTTGTAAACAGTGCAAAATCACCTATGTTTACAGAAGAAGAACGTGCTGATATGATAAGGCGCTCCGTTGCAGCAATGGGGCTTAAAAATGTGGAAGTGCACATTTTCAGCGGACTTTTGGTGGACTTTATATCACAAAAAGGTGCTAATGTTATTGTAAAAGGTTTGCGTGCCGTGTCGGATTTTGAGTACGAATTCCAGATGGCGCTGATGAACCATAAGTTGCTGCGTGAGGTTGAAACGATGTTTATGATGACCAGCAACAAATATTCATATCTCAGTTCCAGCATTGTTAAAGAGGTTGCCAAGTACGGCGGCAATTTAAGCGGTCTGGTGCCTGACGATTTGATAGATGAAATTACCAAACGTGCTATGCAGAAAAAATAAATATACCACTTTTGAAAGGATTGGTGAACAAATGGAAAGAGGTACCGATATAATCGAATTATTGAGCGAACTGGAGGATATTATAGACAACGGCTTTGAATTCCCCATTATTCACAAAACATTTGTGAACAAAGAAGAAATAATGGAGATTATCAGAGATATAAGTTTACATATCCCCGAGGAAGTTCGTGTGGCAAAAACAGTTGCCGAGGACAGACAGAGAATTTTAAGTGACGCTCAGCAGAAGGCTGACCTCATCATCAAAGGCGCTGAGGAGAAAATCGTTTCTTTAATTGACGAGCACGAGATTACAAAACGTGCCAATGCTAAAGCAAACGAGATTATCGCCGCTGCTCAGGCAAACAGCCGTGAAATAAGACTCGGCACTTTGCAGTTTGCAGATGATGTGCTTAAAAAAGCAGAACTCGGTCTGCGTGATGTAAACGCACAGTCAAGCGCAAGCCTTACAAAACTTACCGATACACTTCGCAACAGCAGGGCGGAACTTCAAAATGGCAAACGCTGATAAAATTAAAAGAGCAGTTATAAAAGTAGGTACGTCTACCCTCACTTACGAGGGTGGCCGCCTTAATATACGCCGAATTGAAAAACTGGTTAAAACTATTGCCGATATCCGCAACAGCGGTATAGAGGTGGTACTGGTTTCTTCAGGTGCTATAGGTGTTGGTATGGGTAAGGCAGGCATTGCCAAACGTCCCGACTGCACCAGAGAAAAACAGGCACTTGCGGCGATTGGTCAGTGTGAACTTATGAATTTTTACAGTACAATCTTTGAAAATTACTCTCACACAGTTGCGCAGATACTTTTAACCCGTGACGTTACAGATAAAGAGCAGATGCGCACCAATGCAAAAAACACGTTTGAGATGCTGTTTTCTTTAAACGCAATCCCGATTGTAAACGAAAATGATACCATCTCTACCGAGCAGATTGAGTTTGGCGATAACGACACACTCTCTGCCATAGTTGCAGAACTTGTGGGGGCTGATTTGCTTGTATTGCTCTCTGATATAGATGGTCTGTATGATAAAGACCCGCACAAATTTGATGACGCACGCATAATTGACGAGGTTGCGGAGATTACGGACGACATACATGCACTTGCAGGCGGTACGGGAACATCCCGTGGTACTGGCGGTATGGTAACCAAGATTGCCGCTGCCGAAACTGCCACAAACGCAGGTGTTGATATGATTATCACCAACGGTGCAGACCCCGACATTCTCTACGATATATTCGACGGTAAAAAAGTAGGAACTTTATTCAGGAAGAAGATATGATTGAAAAACTTTTAACATCAATGCGCGGTTATGCGCACGAAAATTATGTACCCATAGTCCGCCCCGAAACGGAGCGGATTTTGTGTTCAATAATAGAAAAAATTAAGCCCAAACGTATGCTCGAACTCGGTGCTGCGATTGGGTATTCTGCTATATCGTTCAGCCGTTATATTGCAGATGACGGCATTATCATAACGGTTGAGCGTGACGAGCAGCGTGCCGCTATGGCAAGGCGCAATATCGCCGAGGCAAACCTTACAGGCAAAATCCGACTTATAGAGGACGACGCACTTACTCTTTTGCGTTCAATGGATAACAAAGTGGATATAATATTTTTAGATGCCGATAAGTCGCATTATATAGAATATTACGAAGACTGCCTGCGTCTGCTCTCCGACGACGGAATTATAATTGCAGATAACGTGCTTTTTGCAGGGCTTGTCGAAAAAGAGGGCGAAGTAGAGCATAAACACAGAACGATTGTTACTAATCTGCGCCTTTTTATAAAAACTGTGCAGGCGGACGAAAGAGTAACAAGCGAACTTTTGAAAACTGAAGACGGAATTATGATTATTAGGAAGAAAAGGAAATAAAGAGGATACTGATTATAAACCAAAATATGTCGGATTTTGTCAAAAGGAGAAAAGAAACATGAAAAAAACATTGTGTGTAGTATACTATATCCTTATGGCACTACCAATTCCTGTGTCGATGATTACGTGGATAGGAACTTTGATATCAGTAGCTAATATTAATATGATGGGTGGGGAAGGTATTATTGGAACTATCCATAGACTTGTTGCTTCGTTGTCTATGCTATTAGCGGGAACATATTTGATTCCATATGTTTATTCGTTAATTAGAATGGATAAAGTTAGAAAGGTAACTTTTTCTATGTTTTTACCGATTATACATATAGTGATAACGGGTGTTTGTATGTATATTTGGACTTGTTTTGATAAAATTTGATAAAATGTGATTACATGAAAAGGTGATATATATGAAAAAACCTGAACTTTTAGCACCGGCAGGAAGTTTCAATACATTAAAATATGCACTTGCATATGGTGCTGATGCAGTTTATGTAGGCGGGGAAGAGTTTTCGCTCCGAACTGCGTCGAAAAACTTCAGCCGTGCAGAACTTGAGCAGGCGGTGCGCTACACGCACAATCTTGGCAAAAAAATATACGTAGCAGTAAACATCTTCTGCCATAATGACGACATTGCCGACCTTGAAGAATACGCAAAGTATTTAGAACTTATAGGGGTTGACGGCGTTATAATATCTGATATAGGTGCGCTTTCCGCAGTAAAGGCTGCAGCACCGAAACTTCCTATCCACATAAGCACGCAGGCAAACACCACCAATGCATCTGCAGTTAAAGCGTGGCAGACACTCGGTGCGGTAAGGGTTGTGCCTGCGCGTGAACTTTCGCTTGACGAGATTAAAAAAATCAAAAGCGAAACAGATTGCGAGATAGAGTGCTTTATACATGGTGCTATGTGCATATCGTATTCAGGCAGATGCCTTATGAGCAACTATTTTACCGGCAGAGGTGCAAATCAGGGCGCATGTGCACACCCTTGCCGTTGGGAATATACAATTACCGAAAAAACACGTCCCGACGAGCAGATGCCCGTTGTAGAAACAGAGCGTGGCACGTTTATATTCAATTCAAAAGATTTGTGTATGATAGAGCACATCCCTGCCCTTATAGATGCAGGGATAGACAGTTTTAAAATAGAGGGCAGAGTTAAAAACGAACTTTACGTTGCTACGGTTGTAAGTGCATACCGTGCGGCAATCGATGCATATATGGAAAATCCCGATGCGTATAAAACAGACGAATCGGTACTCAAAGAACTTGCAAAGGTCAGCCACAGAGGGTACACAACCGGATTCTACTTTGGCAAACCCGATGCTGATGCTCATAATTTTGAAAGCAGCGAGTATATCCGTGAATACGGAATAGTAGGCGTTGTTAAAGAGTATGATGCATCGACAGGCATTGCAACTATTGAGCAGCGAAACAGATTTTTTGCCGGTGATGAACTGGAAGTACTTGTGCCGAATGGTGGATATTTTACTCAAGTAGCGCAGGATATGAAAAACGAGCGTGGAGAGGATATTGACGTTGCCCCTAATGCGCAGATGACAGTTTATATGAAAATGAGCAAACCCGTGGCGGAATTTGCAATATTGCGCAAGAAATTGTAGAATTGTTATATTTTTAACAAAAAACAATCGCTATATTTGTGAAAAAATTCTTTAAAATAAAAAAGGGTTTTAAAGGTAAATATAGAATAATGTATAATATGGGAAAGAATCAGATTTTAATATAAATACAGGAGGAGAAACTATCATGAAAACCAACAACAAAAAAGTTCTTGCTTGGCTTGACGAGATGGCTGCCATGACCAGACCTGCCGAAATCGTTTGGATTGACGGCAGCGAGGCTCAGCTCGAAGCGTTAAGAGAAGAGGCTTGCGCAACAGGGGAAATGATTAAACTTAATCAGGAAAAACTCCCCGGTTGCTACTACCACAGAACAGCAGAAAATGACGTTGCCCGTGTAGAGGACAGAACATTTATCTGCACACCCACCAAAGAAGAGGCCGGTCCCGTAAACAACTGGATGGACCCCGAAGAAATGTATGCTAAACTTAAAAAACTCTACGACGGTTCTATGGAAGGCCGTACAATGTACGTTATCCCCTATTCAATGGGTCCCGTTGGCTCACCTTTCTCAAAGATTGGTATAGAACTCACAGACAGCATCTACGTTGTACTTAACATGGCTATTATGACAAGAATCGGTGACGCTGTTATCAACGCTCTCGGCGAAGACGGTGACTTTGTAAAATGTCTGCACGCTAAAAAAGACGTTAATCCCGAGGAAAGATACATCGTTCAGTTCCCTCAGGATTCTACAATCTGGTCAATCAACTCCGCTTACGGCGGTAACGTACTGCTCGGTAAAAAATGCTTTGCACTCCGTATTGCATCTTACCTCGGTATGAAAGAGGGCTGGATGGCTGAGCATATGCTCATCTTAGGTTTAGAGAACCCACAGGGCGAAGTTAAGTACATCTGTGCTGCATTCCCCTCTGCTTGCGGTAAAACAAATCTGGCTATGCTTATTCCGCCCGAGTACCTTAAAGAAAAAGGCTACAAAGTATGGACAGTTGGTGACGACATTTCCTGGCTCCGCATCGGTGATGACGGAAGACTGTACGCTATCAACCCCGAGGCTGGTTTCTTCGGCGTTGCTCCCGGTACAAGCGAAAAAACCAACTTCAACGCACTTGAAGCAACTAAAAAGAACACAATCTTTACTAACGTTGCTATCAATAACGACGACAACACCGTTTGGTGGGAAGGTCTTGATAAAAATCCGCCCGTTAATGCTACAGAGTGGAAAGGCGCTCAGGTTAACGGCGTAGAATACACAGCAGCAGGTAACAAACTTGCTCACCCCAACTCAAGATTTACTGCACCGGCTATCAACTGCCCATGCATTTCAAAAGAGTTTGAAAACCCACAGGGTGTGCCGATTTCGGCTATCGTATTCGGCGGCAGACGTGCTAAAACTGCTCCATTGGTATATCAGGCAAGAGATTGGGAACACGGTGTATTCGTAGGTGCTACAATGGCATCTGAAACAACCGCTGCAGCAGCAGGTGCTGTAGGTGTTGTAAGACGTGACCCAATGGCTATGAAACCCTTCGTTGGTTACAATATGGCTGACTACTTTGGTCACTGGCTCGAGATGGGCAAAAAGATGGATGCTGACAAAGCACCTAAAATCTTCCACGTTAACTGGTTCAGACAGGACGACGAAGGACACTTTATGTGGCCCGGATTTGGCGATAATATGCGTGTTCTCCTCTGGATTCTTGACCGTTGTGCAGGTAAAGTTGACGCTAACGAAAGCGAAATCGGATATCTGCCCAATATGGAAGATATCGACGTTACTGACCTTGACATTGATGCAGACGTGCTTAAAGAACTGCTTACAGTTGATAAAGATGTATGGATGGAAGATGTTAAAGACCAGAAAGAGTACTTCGCACAGTTTGGCGACAGACTCCCCGCTGAAATTGCAAAACAACTTGAGATCCTTGAGAATAACCTCAGCAAATAATCACTATAAATCAAAAAGGCTTGCGGAATATTCTGCAAGCCTTTTTTAAATTACCTCTGCATCGCTCTATTATGGTTTTGGAAAAAATTCAAAACGGGATAAAAATTTGAATAAAAAACTTTATAGAAGATTGTGCTATAACAGAGCGGTGCAGGGGTAATTTGTGTTTTTGCGCAATAAAAAAGTGCGCTCCGCTGGAATGCACCGAAAAAGCGTTCCACGTACTGTCACATACTCATATCTCACCTTTAAATGCAGATATAAACGGAACGCCTTTTACCAATAGGCATTCTCCGCATTAAAAGGTGTTACTATTCAAGTATGTGACGTGTAAATTATACCATATTATATTTTAAAGGTCAAGAGTTGTTCGTATACAAAATTTCGACATTTTTCGCACTTAATATAATAATGGAATAAAAAGGGGTTCTTAGGGGTGAAACCCCTGAGCGGTTTTAGGGGTCCGGGGGAATCCGAACCCCCGGGACTTTTGGTACTTTTAGTCATAAAAGTACATTTAAAAATTATTTTTAAAATAGATGTTTCTCCAAGGGGGACTTCCCCCTTGGCACCTACGACTCGCTTTGCTCGCTTGCATAAGTTCCACCAGCCAAATCAAAGATTTGGGGTGTCACTTACCTTGTCGACTGATTACAGAATTGTACAAATTATATGCTCATTGCTTTTTGTCTTTTTCCACCGCACGCAATAAAAACTCATTTTATGCGTGCTAAACCGATGCTTTATATGTAATATGGAATTAATCGCATCGGGTTTGGAAGCCAAAAAGCAATTTCACATTAATTTGTTTGCCAATTCTTCCATAGGTCGACGTTTAAAACCATAAATCGATATGGCTTCGCAGCCATGATTAAAACCCACACTTGATTATTAAAAAAATATATGCTACAATAAAATAGTATAGGTGGAGAAGGACCTTTTATAAAAATCACATATATAGGAGAGATATATAATGGATAAAGTGTTTTCCAAAGCGAAGATTTTGCTTCCCAAACAGGGTACTGATATGAGCAAATGGAGTGTGGTTGCGTGTGACCAGTACACATCTGAGCCCGAATACTGGCAGGCGGTGGCAGATTTTGTTGGCGATGCTCCGTCTATGCTCAATATGGTTTTGCCTGAGGTTTATCTTGAGGCAGACGACGTTGCCGACAGAATTAAAAACATCTGCGCCGCTATGGATAAATATATTGAAGACGGTGTGCTTACAGAGAGCGAGCCGACATATATTTACGTTGAGCGCACTCAGGCAGACGGCATGGTGCGCAAAGGTATTGTCGGCAAGATTGACTTAGAGCACTACGACTATTCCAAAGGCTCAACCTCTGCAGTGCGTGCTACCGAGGGCACAATTTTAGAGCGTATTCCCCCACGTGTACGTGTAAGAGAAAACGCACATTTAGAGTCACCCCACATTATGATATTAATTGATGATGTTGAAAAAGCGATAATTGAGCCGCTTGCAGATGAAAAAGAGAATTTAAAAAAAGCATACGACTTTACCCTTATGCAGAATTCAGGCAGCATCAAAGGATATTTTGTGTCCGACGATATTTGCGAAAGAATTGACCGCCTCTTGGCAGAACTTTGTAACTTGGACAAATTCAATGCAAAATACGGCGTAAACGAGTCTGCGCCTTTAGCGTTTGCAATGGGTGACGGAAACCACTCACTTGCAACGGCAAAGGCTTGTTGGGAAAAACTAAAAGCCGACGGTGCTGACGTAAACACGCACCCTGCAAGATATGCCCTTGCCGAGATTGTGAACCTGCACGACGATGCAATGGTGTTTGAGCCTATCCACAGAGTTTTATTCGGTGTTGACATCTGCGCATTTGAAAAATTCCTTGCAGACAACGGCGTTGCAGATGGTACAGACGGACAGACTTTTGAATATATCGCAAACGGCAATTCTAAAACGATGAGCATATCAAATCCAACAGCCAATATTGCTGTGGGCAGTTTGCAGAATTTAATTGACGAGTACCTTAAAAACAACGCAGGAACAGTTGACTATATTCACGGCGACGATGTTGTACGTGACTTTGCCGCAAAAGACGGAAATGTGGGCATACTGTTTGACGTTATGGATAAATCAGAACTTTTTAAAACTGTTATTTTAGACGGCGCACTTCCCCGTAAAACATTTTCTATGGGCCATGCGCACGACAAAAGATTTTACACAGAGTGCAGAAAAATAAGGTGATAATATGTGCTATAAACTTGGCATAGACATTGGCTCCACCACATTGAAAATCGTTGTGATGGACGAAATAGGCAACATCATATACAAAAGTTACGAGCGACACTTATCCAAAGTGCGCTCCCTTTGCATGAAAAAAATTACGCAACTTAGCGACATTTTAAAAGGTAAATCCATTAAAGTTGCCATAACAGGCTCTGCAGGCTTGGGTGTTGCACAACTTAGCGGTATAGATTTTGTTCAAGAAGTATTCGCTACGGCAGGTGCTGTCGGCAGGTACTACCCTATGACCGACGTTGTTATAGAACTCGGTGGTGAGGACGCCAAGATTATCTTTTTAAAAGGCACGGTAGAGGAGCGTATGAACAGCACGTGTGCAGGCGGCACGGGTGCGTTTATCGACCAGATGGCATCGCTTTTAAATGTTACTGCAGACGAACTTGACGAACTCGGTCTTAAACACAACGCAATCTACCCCATCGCATCACGTTGCGGCGTTTTTGCTAAGACCGACATTCAGCCGCTTATAAATCAAGGTGCACAGAAAGAGAACATCGCCGCAAGCATATTTCAGGCGGTGGTTGACCAGACTATTGCAGGGCTTGCGCAGGGTAGCCCTATAGAGGGCAATGTACTGTTCCTCGGCGGTCCTTTAGCATTTTTAAAATGCTTACGTCAGCGGTTTATAAAAACGCTTAAATTAGACGAAGATCACGCAATTTTCCCTGATATTGCAGAGTATTTTGTGGCGCTTGGTGCGGCGGTTTATGCCGATACTTGCGAGAGAGTTTATACATACGACGAGATATGCGCCCTGCTCTCTCAAAAAAGCGAGGAGTCTGCAGTGAACAGCCTTCCGCCGCTTTTTGAAACAAGTGAGGAGTTTGACCACTTTATTGCACGCCACAGTGCAAACGATGTTGCACAAGAGGACATTTCTTCTTATCGGGGTGATGCTTACCTCGGTATTGACGCAGGCAGTACTACCACAAAGGTATGCCTTATAAGTGAAGAAAAAAAGATTTTATACAGTTTTTACCGTTCCAACCTCGGCTCGCCGTTGGATATTATAAAAGCGGAACTTAAAAAGATATACGAACTTTGCGGCAACCGCATAAGGATTGTTTCGTCAGCCGTTACGGGTTACGGCGAGGAACTGCTTAAAAACGCTTTCGGCATTGACTATGGCATTGTAGAAACCGTGGCACACTATACCGCTGCAAAGCATTTTAACCCCAATGCCGACTTCATCATCGATATAGGCGGTCAGGATATTAAATGCTTCCAGATTAAAGACGGCGCAGTAAGCAGCGTTATGCTCAACGAGGCTTGCTCTTCGGGCTGTGGCTCGTTTATAGAAACATTTGCAAAATCTTTAGGCTACAGTGCAGAAGATTTTGCACAGATTGCAAACTTTGCCAAAAAACCCGTTGACCTCGGTACACGTTGTACTGTGTTTATGAACTCGTCAGTTAAGCAGGCGCAGAAAAACGGTGCAACCGTTGCAGATATTTCCGCAGGTCTTGCCGTAAGCGTTGTAAAGAACGCTATATACAAGGTTATCCGTGCAAAGAACGCAGACGAACTTGGCAACAACATTGTTGTTCAGGGCGGTACATTTTTAAACAACGCAGTTTTGCGCAGTTTTGAGCGTTTAATCGGCAAAGACGTTATCCGCCCCAATATTGCAGGTCTTATGGGTGCTTACGGCGCAGCGCTTTATGCACGTGCCAACAAGGGCGAAAGCACATTAATCACACGTAATGAACTGGGCGAATTCACACACACATCAAAGGCTACAAGATGTGGATTGTGTAATAACCGTTGTTCACTTACCATAAACGAATTTTCAGGCGGAAGGAAGTTTATATCCGGCAACCGCTGTGAAAAGCCGTTAGGCGGCGGTGCAGCAAAGGATTTGCCAAACCTTTATAAATTTAAAACAGAACTTTTGCAGTCGCTAAAGTCAAAAGAGGGCAAGCGTGGCAAAATAGGCATACCTATGGTGCTTAATATGTACGAAAACCTGCCGTTCTGGCACGAGTTCTTTACCGAACTTGGTTTTGAGGTTGTAACATCAGGTCAGTCCAGCAGAAAAGTATATGCAAAAGGTCAGCACACTATCCCGTCCGACACTGTCTGCTACCCTGCCAAAATGGTACACGGACATATTATAAACCTTATAGAGGATGGCGTTAATAACATATTCTACCCGTGTATGACATATAATTTTGACGAAGGAATCTCCGACAACTGCTACAACTGTCCTGTGGTGGCATACTACCCCGAGAGCATTGCCGCCAATATGAATTTAAATGGCGTAAACTTTATATATCCGTACATAAAACTCAACGACAAAAAGGTATTTACCAAAAAAATTCTGGCGGCGCTTAAACAGTATTTCCCCGATATAACCGCCAAAGAGGTCTGTCATAGTGCGGAGTGTGCGTACAGAAAATACGCAGAGTATAAAGAACAGGTTTTCAAAGCGGGTGACGCTGCTATTGCATACGCCAAGGAAAATGGTGCAAAAACGATTGTTTTAGCGGGCAGACCGTACCATATCGATAACGAAATCAACCACGGCATAGACCGTCTTGCCTCGTCACTTGGGTTTGTGGTGCTCTCCGAAGATTGCATACGTCCTGCAGGCAAGCCCGACCTTGCCGTTTTAAACCAGTGGACATACCATGCCAGAATGTACAATGCGGCTGAATTTGTAACCACGGCAGAAAACACTCAACTGGTACAGTTGGTGTCGTTCGGTTGCGGGATAGATGCCGTAACAAGCGACGAAGTGCGTGACATTCTGCGCAGTAGAGGAAAACTGTATACGCAGATTAAAATTGACGAGATTAACAACCTCGGTGCAGTAAAGATAAGAATAAGAAGCCTGCAGGCTGCCATGGACGACAACCTGAGCGCAGCCGAAACAATATAATCCGAACCCGCCTAAAATGGCGGAATTTCGGAATCTTTCGGATTGCTGTCATTGACAGGCTTAAAGTAAGGAGGTGTCTGCCGTGCAAGATGGTAGATTTCCAAAATTCACAGCAGAAATGCGCAAAACTCATAAAATACTGGCGCCTACTATGCTGCCTGTTCATTTTAAAATAATTGCGCCTCTTTTAAGGGATTTCGGTTACGATGTTGAAGTGCTTTCAAACTGTGACCAGTCCGTTATAAACGAGGGGCTTAAAAGCGTGCATAACGACATTTGCTACCCTGCGATGCTCGTTATAGGTCAGATGATAGACGCACTTAAAAGTGGTAAGTACGACACAGACAAAACTGCGCTTATAATCACCCAGACGGGCGGCGGTTGCAGAGCGTCAAACTACATATTTCTGCTTAGAAAAGCACTCGAAAACAGTGGCTTTGGCAATGTGCCGGTTATATCGCTAAATCTTTCGTCTTTTGAAAAGGGCAGTGGATTTACCCTTACCGTGCCGCTGCTTATAAAACTCTCCTTTGCGCTTATGTACGGCGATATGCTTATGTGGCTTACAAATCAATGCCTGCCATACGAGAAGAACAAAGGTGACACAAATAAAGTTTTAGATAAGTGGGTTAATAATCTTATCGACCAGATGCGCACCAACGGATTTATACGTGTTAAGAAAAACTACAGAAAAATCGTTAAAGACTTTGCCAAAATTGAACGGCTGAACATCAAAAAACCTCGTGTCGGCATAGTCGGCGAGATTTATATGAAATACTCTCCCCTTGGCAACAACAGTTTAGAGGAGTTTTTAATAAACGAGGGAGCCGAGCCCGTTGTTTCGGGTGTTACGGATTTTCTGCTATACTGTTTTGAAAACGCACTTGTTGACAAAAAACTCTACGGCGGCAAACTTTTTAAAGGAATGCCTGCCGCTATAGGTGTAAAGTATCTTTCTATGCGCCAGAAGCAGATGATAAACGCTATCCGCAAAGACGGGACTTTCCGTGCGCCTACACCGTTTGCGCATATTAAGGATATGGCAGAGGGCTACATCGGCAAAGGCACTAAAATGGGCGAGGGCTGGCTTTTAACTGCCGAGATGCTCGAACTCATAGACAGCGGTGTAAACAACATTGTCTGCACACAGCCTTTCGGTTGCCTGCCAAACCATATAATCGCCAAGGGTATGATGCGCAAGATTAAAGACCGTCACCCAATGGCGAACATTGTGGCTATCGATTACGACCCAAGTGCAACTAAGATAAATCAGGAGAACAGGCTTAAACTTATGCTCTCTAACGCAGACGGCGGCAGAGGTGTATTTTCTAAATCCAACACCGATAAAAAAGAAGAAATACTTGTTTTATAAAATTTTTTTAAAAAATACGGAACTTTTTTTGATTTGCATCGTCTTATAGGTGTAAATCAAAAAATAAAAACAAGAGAGGTACATAATTATGATTAAAAGAACCTTGGCTGTTATAGCCGCAACCGCAGTCCTGGCTGCATCTTCAGTAACAAGTTTTGCTGAGTATGACCCCAACAAAGTAGTAGCAGAAAATCAGATTGCTACAAAAATGATTACACCTGAATTCAAAATCAACGTAAACGGCGTGGAAATTGACGCTCCCGTTCCTTTTGAAAACGAGGGTATGCTTATGCTCCCCTTACGTGCAATCACCGAAACTTTAGGTTTCGACGTTGAGTGGCAGGGCGAAACAGGTACAATCATCTTAACAAAAGGCCCCGTTTATATAACAATGAACGCTTTTGAAGACGGCTACACTTTCTCAAGAACTGCTCCTATGATGCTCGGCACAGCGCCTATTCTTATTGATGGTGTTACATTTGTTCCTGCAGAGTTTATCACTCAGGTTTTAAGCGGCGCATACAGAACAGAAGCAGACGGCTCTATCAGAATTTTTGATGCTGAAACTAAAGATATTGCTTTGATTGACTCTGTAAATGCCGAAGAAAAGCAGATTACAGTTAACGATATCGTTATGGGCACAGTTGTGCTTAACATCAGCGACGAAACAACTATCACAGACGAAGAAGGCACACCCGTTGAATTTGAAGAACTTGTTGAAGGTCTTACTTTAAAAGTTACATATGGCGATGCGATGACAATGAGTCTGCCGCCTATCAATAACCCGTCTGTAATCGTGGTAAAATCCGGCTCTCCTGCAATGACTTTACCATCTGACGAGCCTGTTGCAGAGATTACTCCCGTTCCCGAAGCACCTGTTGAGGTTGAGTAATAATATTAAAATTAAAAAGATGCCTGCGGGCATCTTTTTTTGTGCAATAATTTTTTAAGGAAATTGTTGACAATGAATAATATGATATGATATAATATTTTCAGCACATAGTGTGCTGAACGGAGGTGCTTTTTGTGGCAAATAAGGATATAATGCTCATAAATGACGAAATGTCGGATATGATAATTGCCGCTGCTGCTAAACTTGCCACCACCGAAGGAGCACATAATCTTACTGTGCGAAAAGTTCTTCGCGAACTTGAAATAACTAACAGAGTTTTTTATAACAGATTTCACAACATCGGCGAAGTGCTTGAAATTGTTTATAAAAATACAGTTATGCAGATGCGTGAGTGTCTGGCACAAAAATATGATGAGAAAAAAGATTTTTTTGAATATGTTCTTGATGTGCTCACTCAGGTTCTGATTGCAACTTATGATATAAGAGAGCAGTTCAGCCAGTATGCATTTGAGTACGACTCCATTAACGACACCAACTATATCTGGTGGAGAGCAGAGATTAAAAAACTGGTTGAATACGCTAAAGGAAAAGACCTTATAAAAAAAGATATTGATGCCGATGCACTCAGTTATTCTATATGGTGCTTTTCGCGCGGCTTTAATGCCGACGCTATCTGCCGACGCTTTACTAAAGAAGAGGCGGTTGAGTATTTCAGATACGGAATGAGTTTCTTTTTAGAAGGATTAAAAAAATAATTTTTTAAGCAGAAATGAAAGTTTCTGTTTAAAATTTTTTCAGCACACCCTGTGCTGAAAAGTGTCGAAATATAATGTAAACCCAGCAAATACCGAGAGATTATTCCAGCACACTCTGTGCTGAAGATTGTAAAATCAAATCGAAAGGGGCAGGAATATAAATGTCAATTAAAGTTTTAGGTACGGGCGCATACATACCCGAAAAGGTCGTTACAAATGATGACCTTGCACAACTTGTAGACACATCTGACGAATGGATTATGCAAAGGGTAGGTGTTAAAGAAAGACACGTATCTGTAAACGAAACTGCTGCCGATATGGCTGCCAAAGCGGCAAAAAATGCGCTGGAGGCTGCAAATTTATCGGGTGCTGACATTGACTTAATTGTTGCTGCCACCATTTCGGGCGAAACACTTTCGCCGACAGTTGCGGGTATGGTACAAAAGGCAATCGGCGCAACCTGTCCTGCGTTTGACGTAAACTCTGCGTGCAGCGGATTTTTGTTTGCGCTTGACACTGCTGTTTCGTACATTGAGCGTGGCACATACAAAAGCGTGCTTGTTATCGGCGCTGAAAGATTAAGCAAACTCGTTGACTGGACAGACCGCAGTACGTGTGTTATATTCGGTGACGGCGCAGGCGCAATGGTAGTAACCAAAGGCGATGGGTACCTTGCATCAAGGCTGTATACGTCAGGCGGCGATGAGGTTATAGAAATTCCGTCATTCGGAGGCTCGTCACCTTTTTATAAAACACCGCTAAAGCATCCGTACATATTTATGGACGGTCAGGAAACATTCAAGTTTGCAGTAAATAAAATTGCTGAGGACATTAAATATGTGGCAGAGCAAGCAGGCATTACGTTAGACGATATCGACTATGTTGTAACGCATCAGGCAAATATCAGGATAATGGATTTTGCCGCAAAACGCCTTAAAATGCCTAAGGAAAAGTTTGTTATAAACATACACAAATACGGCAACACATCATCAGCCAGCGTGGCGATTGCTTTTGACGAACTTGCACGTTCAGGCAAACTTAAACGTGGCGACAAAATCGCAATGTGTGCATTCGGCGGCGGCTTATCAAGTGCGGCTTGTCTTATTGAATGGTAAACAAGACAATTTGTCTTAATATAAAAATTTGGAGGAATTTATCATGACAATCGAAAAAGTAAAAGAGTTATTGGCAGACCACTTAGAGATGGACGTTGCTGAAATCACAGACGAAACCACCTTTGAGGACCTCGACATCGATTCTCTCGACACAGTAGAGATTATGATGGAAATGGAAGATGAGTTCGGCATCGAAATCAAGGCTGCAGAAGTAGGCAAATCAGTTAAAGAACTGTCTGCTTACATTGACGCAAAATTGGCGTAATCTTCAATCTTTGATGGGCATAAGGGCTTTCCTTATGCCCATTAATGAAAGGTAGTGGAATTTATGGTGTATACACCGATATGCGAAATGCTCGGTATTAAATATCCTATACTGCAGGGCGGTATGGCGCACATATCAGACGCTAACCTTGCTGCAGCAGTATCAAACGGCGGAGGTTTAGGGCTTATATCAGCGGCTAACGGAAATGTTGACTGGATAGAGCAGCAGATAGACCTTGCCGCATCATTAACAGATAAACCATTCGGCGTAAACATTATGCTGATGGGTGAAAATATAGACGAAATTGCAGAACTTATTGCTCGCAAAAGAGTGGCGCTTGTAACAACCGGTGCGGGAAACCCCGATAAATATGTGCCTATGTGGAAAGAAGCAGGTGTTAAGGTTATACCCGTAGTAGCGTCAAGCGCACTTGCAAAACTTATGGCACGTGCAGGTGCTGACGCAGTTATTGCAGAGGGCGGTGAATCAGGCGGTCACGTTGGTGAAATGACTACTATGGCACTCGTTCCGCAGGTTTGCGATGCTGTGGATATTCCCGTAATTGCAGCAGGCGGCATAGCCGATGGCAGAGGTGTTGCGGCATCGCTTATGCTTGGTGCACAAGGCGTTCAGGTCGGCACAAGATTTTTAGCGGCTACAGAGTGCAACATCAGCCGTACATACAAAGATAAACTTTTAAAAGCAGGCGACACGGCAACCATAGTTACGGGCAGACGTTTAGGTCATCCTGTGCGCAGTTTAAAATCGCCGTTCTCCAGAAATTATGCCAAGGCAGAGTACACGTCAATTTCTGACGAAGAACTTGAAATGATGGCAGTTGGCAGTTTGCGTGCGGCAGTCGCCGACGGCGATGAGAAAAAAGGCTGCTTCCTTGCAGGGCAGATTTCAGGATTAGTAAACAGAGAACAAACCGCTAAAGAGATGATTGAAGAGATGTTTTCTGAGGCGGAATCTATATTGAATGGAGCAGGAAAATGGGTAAGATAGCATTTGTATTTTCTGGTCAGGGCGCTCAGTACAGCGGTATGGGTAAATCGCTTTACGATATGGGCGGCACTGCAAAAAAACTTTATGACGAGGCAGAAGCCTTTCGCCCCGGCACAATTGAGCAGTCATTCTCAGGAAGTGACGAGGAACTTAAAGTGACAAAAAACACTCAGCCGTGTATGTATTTAGTTGAGTTGAGTGCGGCACTTGAACTTAATGAAAAAGGCATATATGCCGACGGCGTTGCAGGATTTTCACTTGGTGAGGTGGCGGCACTTGCCTATGCAAAGGCGTATACTTATGCAGACGGATTTAAAATCGTTACAAAACGTGGCGAAGTAATGAACGATGCTGCAAGCGGCGAAAAAACTGCTATGTGCGCAGTGTTAAAACTTGACGCCGAAACCGTAACTAAAACTGCAGCAGAGTTTGACCGCCTGTATGCAGTTAACTATAACTGCCCCGGTCAGGTGTCTGTATCCGGTCTTGTAAGCAGTATGGACGCATTTGCAGAAAAAGTAAAAGAACTTGGCGGCAGAACAATTCCGCTGGCAGTAAGTGCGGCATTTCATTCGCCGTTTATGGAAGACGCAGCAGATAAATTCGTTAATGCACTTGAAAATTTTGAAATAAGTGCACCTCAGTTGCCCGTATATGCTAACCTTACTGCACAACCTTACGGCGAAGATGTATGCTCATATTTGAAACAGCAGATGCAAAGCCCCGTTAAATGGCAGAGCACAATAGAAAATATGATTGCTGACGGATATACCGATTTTATAGAAGTAGGCGCAGGCAAAACGCTCTGCGGACTTATCAAAAAGATTTCCAAAGACGTAAATGTATACAACGTAGAAAACGAAGAAACACTTATGCAGACGGTGGAGGCGATTAAAAATGCTTAACGGAAAAACGGCAGTTATAACCGGCGGCTTGCGAGGTATCGGTGCGGCGATTGCAGAGAAGTTTGCATCGTTGGGTGCAAATATTGCTATAATTGATATGAACGCCGCAGACGAGTTTAAATCGAAACTTATAGAGATATATAAAATCGATGCACAGGTTTATTGTTGTGATGTGTCCGACACAAATTCGTGCAAAGAAACAGTGGCTAAAATCACAGAGGACTTCGGCGGTGTGGATATACTCGTAAATAATGCAGGCATCACACGAGATAATCTTATCCTTACTATGGAAGAAGAGGATTTTGACAAAGTTATAGATGTAAATCTTAAAGGTTGCTTTAATATGATAAAAGCGTGCGGCAGAAGTTTTATCCGCAAAAAGTACGGCAAGATTATAAACATTGCATCAATATCAGGTCTTATAGGTCTGCCCGGTCAGGCAAACTATTCTGCGTCTAAGGCGGGCATTATTGGTCTTACAAAAGCCGTGGCAAAAGAACTTGGCGGCAAAAACGTGTGCTGCAATGCCATCGCTCCCGGATTTATCGCTACAGATATGACAAAGGACCTCGGTAGTGAAGAAGAATTTTTAAAATCCATTCCATTAAAAAGATTGGGCAAACCGCAGGACGTGGCTGAACTTGCAGCATTTTTGGCAAGCGGTGCGTCTGACTATATAACAGGCGAAGTTATCCGCATTGACGGCGGATTGGCTATGTAAGGAGGGAACAGATTTGAAAAGAGTAGTAATTACAGGTCTTGGTGCTATTACCCCCGTTGGTTGCACAGTTGACACTTTTTGGCAAAGTTTAAAAAACGGCAAAAACGGGATTGATTTTATAACCAAGTTTGATACAGAGGGATTTACAGCTAAACTGGCTGGCGAAGTTAAAGATTTTGATCCGCTTTTGTATATGGAAAAAGGCGATGTGAGAAGAACAGACAAGTTTGTTCAGTACGCAGTTGGTGCGGCAGTTCAGGCAGTTGAGGACAGCGGCATTGCAGAAAATGTTGCGCCTGAGCGCTTTGGTGTTTATTTCGGCACAGGCATTGGCGGTATGGACACATTTATTACTGAACACAATTCACTCTTAAACAGAGGACCGCAGAGGGTTTCGCCAATGTTTATACCTAAGATGATTTCCAATATGGGCGCAGGCAATATCGCAATCAAGGTCGGTGCTAAAGGCCCTTGCATAAGCGTATCTACTGCGTGTGCATCGGGCACTACTGCAATCGGCGAAGCATACAGGGCAATCAAAGGCGGATATGCCGACGCCATCATTGCAGGCGGTGTGGAGGCTTGTGTAAATCCGCTTGCAGTTGCAGGCTTTATAAACTGTATGGCGCTTTCCGAAAGCACCGACAAAGGCGCCGCATCAGTTCCGTTTGACGCAAGAAGAAGCGGTTTTATAATGGGCGAGGGCGCAGGTGCGCTTATTGTTGAAGAATACGAGCACGCAGTAAAAAGAGGCGCTAAAATTTACGCAGAGGTTAAAGGCTACGGCAGCACTTGCGACGCTTTTCACGTAACTGCTCCCGATGACAGTGCGGAGGCTTCTGCACGTGCTATTGCAGATTGCTATAAAGAGGCAGGTGCAGACTTTAATCCCGAAAATATTTATATTAACGCACACGGCACTAGCACACCGCTTAACGATAAGACCGAAACAAAAGCAATTAAAAACGTATTCGGTGAAGATGCGTATAAATTACATGTAAGTTCCACCAAGTCTATGACAGGACATCTGCTTGGCGCAGCAGGTGCAGTAGAGGGTATTGCGGCAGTTTTGGCAGTACGTGATAACATTATTCCACCAACAATCGGTTACAAAGAGGCAGACCCTGAGTGCGACCTCGACTACACACCAAACAACGCACTTAACACTCAGGTAGATATTGCTCTTTCAAACTCATTGGGATTTGGCGGTCATAATGCTTGTGTGGCGTTTGTTAAATGCGAGGATTAAGATATGAATAAAGAAGAATTAAAAAATATTCTGCCGCACCGTGAAAATATGCTGCTTTTAGACGAAGCAGAGTGCATTGACGGCATTGCTCACGGCAAAAAATTAATTGTTGGTGACGAGTGGTTTTTAAAAGGTCATTTTCCTGATAACCCCGTAGTTCCGGGAGTTATACTTTGCGAGATAATGGGGCAGTCTGTATGCGTATGCTTAGACGGCGCAATTCCTGATGACAAACTGCCTTACTTTACAGGACTTGACAAGGTTAAATTCCGCAAACCGGTTGTACCCGGCGATTTATTTGAAACCAAATGTGAGATTATCAAAATCCGTGAGCCTTTTTATTTTGCTAAAGGTCAGGGATTTGTAAACGGAAAACTGTGCGTAAGTGCGGAATTTTCGTTTGCTATAACAGACAAGAATTAAACGGAGGATATTACCGTGAGTATATTTAATAACAAAACAAATTCTCCTGATAAGTGCACCTGTAAAAAGTGCGGAGTAGAGGTTGAATCCTCTGTTCTTAGCCAAAGCGCATATATCTGCCCCGAATGTGGCACATATATGCGCATGGGTGCGCTACAAAGGTTGGAACTTATTGCAGACAACAAGAGTTTTAAAGAGATGGATAAATCAATGAAAAGCAAAAACCCATTGAATTTCCCTGATTATAATGATAAAATAGAAAAAGCGATGACTGCCAGCGGATTAAACGAGGGCGTTATCTGCGGAACAGCTAAAGTAGACGGCAATCCCTGCGCAATTTTTATTATGGACTCTAACTTTATGATGGGCTCTATGGGCAGCGTAGTGGGTGAAAAGATCACTCGTCTTTTTGAAAAGGCTACCGAGAAAAATCTTCCCGTTGTAGGCTTTTGCACATCGGGCGGCGCCAGAATGCAAGAGGGCATCTACTCACTTATGCAGATGGCAAAGGTAAGCGGTGCGGTTAAACGCCACAGCGACAGCGGCAATCTGTATATTGCAGTTTTAACCGACCCCACCACAGGCGGCGTTACGGCAAGTTTTGCAATGCTTGGCGACATCATTATGGCAGAGCCTAAAGCGTTAATAGGTTTTGCAGGCGCCAGAGTTATCGAACAGACCACGGGCAAAAAACTCCCCGACGGATTTCAACGTGCAGAGTTTATGCTTGAACATGGCTTTATAGACATTATTGAAGAGCGACCGAGATTAAAATATACAATCTCAAAACTCCTTAAAATGCATAGCCACGTAGAATGAAAGGTCGGGTGATGATTGATGTCGGACAAAATTAAACCGTATGAAAGAGTACAGGCTGCAAGAAGCAACGCAAGACCTTCCGGCGGCTACTATCTTAAAAGAATGATAGATAATTTCGTGGAACTCCACGGCGACAGACGCTATGGAGAAGACGGCGCTATAGTTGGAGGAGTAGGCTTTTTAAACGGCAGACCAGTTACAGCGATTGCTATGGAACGCGGTGCAACTATAGAAGAACGTATGCAGCGCCATTTTGGTTGCCCTACGCCTGAAGGTTACAGAAAGGCGCTCCGCCTTATGAAGCAGGCAGAAAAGTTTAAACGCCCCGTTATATGCTTTATAGGTTGTTCGGGCGCATACTGCGGCGTAGATGCGGAAGAGCGTGGTCAGGGTGAGGCAATCGCTGAAAACCTTTTTGAAATGATGGGGCTTAAAGTTCCCGTGATTTCTGTTGTAGTGGGCGAGGGCGGTTCAGGCGGTGCGCTGGCGCTTGGCGTTGGTGATACTGTTGTAATGCTTGAAAATGCTGTCTACTCGGTAATCTCTCCCGAAGGCTGTGCGTCAATTTTGTGGAAAGATTCTGCAAAAGCGGCAGACGCAGCGGAAGCACTTAAACTTACTGCGTACGATTTGAATAAATTCGGCGCTATAGAGAAGGTTATTGAAGAAAAAGGCAAAACATCAGAAGAAATCTGCGATGACCTTAAAGAATTTATAGTAAAAGAACTTGATGCAAAACGTAAAAAATCCACCAAGGATTTACTTGACGAAAGATATAATAAATTCCGCAAGATGGGTGTATATTAATTATGTTTATAAAAGAATATGAGTTCCGCTACGGTGACCTTGACAAAAATGGAAACATAAAAATCAGCGCAATTCTTGATGTTTTGCAGGATGTTGCAATCAGACATTCGTCTTCTGTTGGCTACGACAATGCAAAACTTAGCGAACTTAAAATTGCGTGGCTGCTTGAGGGGTGGCGTGTGCGTTTTGTAGCACCGCTTGATGGTAGTAGCAATATAACTGTTAAAACAGGCATTATGAATCTTAAATCGTGCGAATCGGAGCGTTTGTATGAAGTGTGGCAGAACGATGAACTTAAAGTGCTGGCAACTGCTGACTGGTTCACTGTTAATACAGAAAAAATGCGTATAACACGAATTCCTGCTGAATGTATAGATGCGTTCGACAAGGTTGACGAGGCGGACAACGGTTTGCCTTTTGAGAGGTTTAAACCCGAAGCAGAGATTGATGTTATAGATACACGTGTTGTTGAAAATCGTGATCTTGATACAAATTATCATCTTAACAATGTTAAATCAGCAGAGATTGTCTTTAACTATCTGCCTGATGATTTTTGTCCTACGGAATTTACTGTGCGCTACCGCAAAGAACTTAAAAAAGGTGAACAGATAGATATATGCCACAAAACTATTGATGGTGGGCTTTGCTATGAAATTAAAAACAGTAGTGGTGAGGCTTGTGTAATGGTGCGAATTTTTAACAAGGAGTAAATTAATGGTACGTATAATCACGGATTCAGCGGCTGATTTTGAGCCTGATGAACTTTTGGATAAAAATATTGTGTGTATCCCTATGAAGATAAACTTCGGTGGCGAAGAATACACAGAAAATATTAATTTAACAAAAACACAGTTTTATGAAATGCTTGAAAGCGGAGATGATTTCCCCAAAACATCTCAGCCTGCTCCGTATGATTTTGAGAAGATTTTAGAAGGTGCAAAATCTGCCGGCGACGATGCAGTGATAATTACGATTTCGTCAGCGTTGAGCGGAACTTATCAGAATGCTTGTCTTGTTAAAAATATGCTTGAGTATGATAATTGCTATATTGTAGACGGGCTGAGCGCAACTGCGGGGCAGAGAGTTCTTGTAGAGCACGCAGTTAAAATGCGTGATGAGGGCAAATCGGCTGTTGAAATATCCGAGGAAATCACAAAACTCCGTAGTAGAGTTGAGATTTACGCTTGTATAGATACTTTGGAATATCTTTATAAAGGCGGGCGCATTTCGCATACGTCGTACACTGTAGGCTCTTTTGTAAATATTAAGCCTATGATAACGGTTTCACGTGAGGGCAGGGTGGAAGTTCCTGCAAAAGCACTCAGTATGCGAAAAGGTATTAAAAACATCTGTGCTCGTTTAGAAAAAGTAAAACCCGATAAGAACTATCCTGTGTATCTGGTGTATTCACACAATCGCAAAAATGCCGAACTTTTAGCAGAGGCTATGCGTGGCGCAGGATACAAAATCGATGACAGCCAACTTGTAAATATCGGTGCTACAATCGGTGCGCATATAGGCACTAATGCCTGCGGCGTGATTTATATATCCCAGGAATAATCAAAAGCAGCCGAGAGGCTGCTTTTTTGTTAACAATTTATCGCTTGACGGATATTGTTATATAAGATATAATTGGCATAGATAAATGTTAATAAGTAGGTAGGTAATTATGAAAAAAGAAAAAATCACTAATTTTTCAGACTTTGTTTATTATTATAAGTGGCACGTTATAATTGCGGTTGTACTGGTTATTGTATTGGCTTCAAGTTTGCACAGTTGCGCTACAAAAGTTGAGGACGACCTTGTTGTAAGCGTGCTTATAAGCAATTATGCATCCGCAGATGCTTCTGAAAATATTGCTTCTGATTTGTGCGCAGCAGGAATTATTCCTGATATAGATGGCGACGGCATCAGCAAAACACATGTTAATATCGTTACGCTGCCGTTGGAAACACAAACCGAGGCAGATGTTGCCGCAGGTTATCAGGCGATGATTGCCATGGCAGCAGACGATTCTATGCTGTTTTTGGTAGACGAAGATTTGCTTGAGATGTACGAGTCCCAGGGTGCTTTCGACGATATATCCGACAAGGCTGAAAAATATGGTTTTAGTGAAGAAGATGTATATATTGCCGAAGACGGAACTTTAATGGGATTAAGCCTTAAAGGTAATGAATATCTTGAAAGCAAAGGTATGGTTACCGATACTTTGTATGCATGCTTCAGACCTTTGCCTGAGGGTGAATTGGAAAGCGATATGATTGCCAAAATCAAGGCGGCAGATGATATTTTAGAGTTTATTATCAAATAATCACTCACGAATGGTTGGCGGTGACACAATGGAGAAAAGCAAAAAATGCTTTAACTGCGGAGAACAGGACGAAATTATTTGCCGGTATTGCCGTACAAAAGATATGGCACTCCGCGATAAAATATTTGAAAACTATCAGTATCTTGCACGGTTTATCGCCAAGCGGTATATGAACAAAGGCATTGAGTACGATGACCTTTTTCAGGTGGCGTGTATGGGGCTTGTTCTTGCTATAGACAGATTTGACTGCGAACGAGGAGTAAAGTTTTCTACGTTTGCCATGCCTACCATTATGGGCGAGGTTAAAAGGTATTTCCGTGACAAAGGGTTTATTATAAAATTACCCCGAAAACTTTACGAGGTTTTCCGCAAGGCAGACAGAATACGTATGATTCATGAGCAGCAGCAGGGAACTATTCCTACAGTTGACGAAATAGCCTCTGCACTTAAAATCGCCGATAAAGATGTAGCGGAATCTCTGCGATATGCTGATATTGTGAATATGCGTTCTTTAGAGGATACTGTTTACAACAGTGATACAGGCCTTTCGCAGATAATAGGTGTGGAAGAAGACAGTTTTTTAATGATTGAAAATCAGGACTTTCTTTGCGAGAGTATGCGCAAACTTACGCCTGACGAAAAACGCCTTATTTTTGACAGATACTATAAAGGCAAAAGCCAGAAAGAAGTCGCGGGAAGGCTTGGCGTTTCGCAGATGCAGGTATCGAGGCTTGAAAGAAAAGTGCTTGAAAAACTTAAATCTATGTATGTACATTAAAGCAGAGTTATTAAGATAAAAAAGGATATATTTTCGCCTGAGTATATTTGTGCAAAAATATATCCTTTTTTTATATTATACTATTCGAAATATTCTTCAGGGTTTACGCTTCTGCCGTCTTTTATAACCTCAAAGTGCAGATGTGCCTCGTCTGCAATTTCAAACTCGGCAGTATCACCCACCACGCCAATTGCCGCGCCCGATTCTATGGCCTGACCAACACTTACCATTTCGGTTGATGCAAGGTTGGAATATTTTGTTGAAAGACCGTTGCCGTGGTCAATTATTATGCTTACTCCGCAGGCGGTGTCTGTGTAACATTCGCTTACCTCGCCCGTTGCAGATGCTATAACAGTTGTGCCGATTGGGGCGGATATATCAACACCTTTGTGCAAACGCCAATCCTCCATTGTTTTTGAGTAGGAAAGTTCGGTGTCGCTGTGTTTTTTAAAAATATCGCCACCGACGGGTGGTATAAGGCTGGTTATGGGTGCTACGGCAGGTGTGGCTTCTTCTTCAATAACATCTGTTACGGGCAGAACATCGTCGCTTTGCCATTGCCCTTCTTCCACTGTGGGAAGAGTGGGTTCTGTTTCAGGAACGACTTCGGGGATTGATGCCACATGAATCGGTATCTGCTCAGGTATGGTTGACGCCACCTGCGGCGGTTGGGTTTCGAGTTTGTCAATAGCGTCGTTGCGTGTACGCATTATATGCGCAGTAGTGCCAACGGTGACTATAGCCACAAACAGTATTGTGTAAAAAATACCGCCGCCTTTTGACTTGTTTTCTTTGCTGTTAGCGGTTTTAAGTATGATTTTCTTCATCGGAAAACACCTCCGTCAGTATTATTGCCTCAATTTGCCATTTTATACACACCGCACCAAATGATGCGCTTTTGCATAAGATAATAAGCAAAGGAGGTATGAATATGAAAGTTGTTGTTTGGAAAGCGCCGAAATTCTGGCGAAGAATATTAAAGAGTATTTTTAAAATACATAACGATGATTAAAAGTTATAAAAGCCACGCTTCTGTTTGACAGAAGCGTGGCTCTTGTAGTATACTTAAAAAATAGAAATATAGAATTAGAGGTTTGTTAATATGAGCAAAAAAACAGGTATCATCGGATGTTTTGACGGCAATGGTGCGGCTAAAACAAACATTTTTTATGAACAACTGAAAAAACGCGGCTTTGATGATGTTCGGTGTGTAGATATTGGCTGCGGAACTTCGTATAAAGTTTCTGTAATGCTTGATATATTTAAATGCATAAAGTATTGCGAGATTATAGTTGTTTTTTCAGATTGCTTAAAATATCTTCCTATTATTTGCTTTGTGAAAAAGATTTTTAAAAAGCGTATATATAACAATATTATCGGCGGAGATTTTGCTCAAAAATTAAAGGGAAACAGCAAGTATATCAAATATTTAAATGAACTTGATGCTAACTGGGTAGAATTTTCAAAACTGGCGAAAGACCTTACGGCACTTGGCATATTAAACTGTGATGTTATTTCTAATTTCAAAGAGGTCAATATCAAAAATGCGCTTGAGAAGGTAAGCGAAAATGGAAATAATAAGTTTTGTATGTCAGGCGGAATTACGGCTGAAAGCGGTATTGCAGATGCGATAGACGCAGTTTTAAAATATAACTGTGATAACCAAGAAAAAATCAGGGTTGAAATATGGGGCGATATTGACGATGATTATAAAGAAGAGTTTGAATCGCTTATCAAACATGATTGTGTTGAATATATGGGGTGCGCAGATTCAGATAAAATAACAGATGCAATTACAGATAATATAGCCATGCTGTTTCCGTCGAAAAAGCAGAGCGAGGGATTTTCGCTTTCTCTGATAGATGCATACGCTGCAGCTGTCCCTATAATTGCAAGCGATGTTGGTGCCAACAGCGAGGTTATAAGAAATTTTGAAACGGGTTGGGTTTACCCTGATGATAACGCAAAAACGCTTTATGAAAGTATCAAATGGGCGATGGAGCATAAGCAGGAAATGTCTGCGATGAGAAGAAATTGCCTGCTTTTGTCTACAAGGTACAAACCCGATTTTGTTATGCGCAGGTTGGTAGATAAATATTTTAAAGATTTGAAATGATATCAGAACAACTAAAAAGGTCTATATTTTTTGCCTGAGTATATTTATGCAAAAAATATAGACCTTTTTAATGATAATACTAAACAATTTACATAACAAAAACCTTACACTGACGGGAATGATTTTGTGTTCAAACTAAATCATTATGCCTGCTGAGATTTGTATGTGCGCAAGCATCTGCTGCAAATCTTCATAGTTTTGGGAGTACCGTTAACGGTAGCTTTCACAGTTCTGATATTGGGCTTCCATGTTCTGTTGGTACGTCTGTGAGAGTGGCTCATTTTAATACCAAACACTACACCTTTTCCGCAAATTTCGCATTTTGCCATATATGAAACACCTCCTGTTAAATCAATCCAAATAGATACGAATAGTATTATAACAGAAAACTTTTCAAAATGCAAGCATTTTTTTCTTATCTTGCAAAAAGCCGTGATTTTTCTTAAAAATTGCAAAAAACACCATAAAAAGCCTATATAAATTGTACGTTTGTAATGAAAAATTACGCTAAAAATAAAAAATGTTGACAAAGATGCGTTCTTATAGTACAATAAAAAGGCTGATTTGGTATCAGCTTCCTTGCTCTTTGCATACGGCAAAGGGCCATAAGTCCGGGAGGAGGTGACTATATAATGGAAAACGTAATTAACAAGTATGAGACGATTTTCGTTATCGACACAACAGTAGGTGAGGAAGTAACAACTTCTTTGGTAGCGAAATTCAAAGACCTCATTGCCGCTAACGGCACAGTTGATAACGTAGACGAGTGGGGCAAACGCAGACTCGCTTACGAAATCGACCATAAGAGAGAGGGTTACTACACCCTTATCGAGTTCTCTTCGCAGGCAGAGTTCATCGCTGAACTTGAGCGTGTGTACGGTATCACTGACGGTATCATCAGAAGTATCGTAATCAGAAAAGAGCAGTAATTTAGGAGAGGTTTAAAAATGAACAAAGTAATTTTAATGGGCAGACTCGCCCGCGATCCTGAACTCCGCAGCACTCCCAACGGTGTAAGCGTGTGCACATTCGCTCTGGCGGTTAGCAGACGTTTTAAAAATGCCAACGGTGAGTACGACGCTGATTTTATCAACTGCGTGGCTTGGAGACAGACTGCTGAGTTCATTAGCAAAAACTTTGCCAAAGGCAGAATGCTCGGCGTGGTCGGCTCATTGCAGACCAGGTCATACGATAAGGATGGTCAGAAAAGATACGTTACAGAAGTTAGCGTAGATGAGGCATACTTTGCAGGCGACAGAGGCCCTGCTGCTGACGAAGCACGCCCTGCGGCGGCTCCGGCAAATAACGGCGGTGCGGCATTCGGTGCAAGCGACGGATTTATTCCTATGCCTGCTGAAGATGACCTTCCTTTCTAATTAAAATAAGGAGGTAACTTATAATGGAAGAAAAACGTTTTCGCAGAAAACCCCGCAGAAAAGTTTGCGCGTTTTGTGCTGATAAAGTTGAACACATTGATTATAAAGACGTAGCAAAACTTAGAAGATATGTTTCTGAACGTGGTAAAATTTTACCCAGACGTGTTACAGGTAACTGTGCTAAACACCAGAGACAACTTACAACTGCTATTAAAAGAGCAAGACACATCGCTTTGCTCCCCTACACAACAGATTAATTTTGATGCCCTGCATTTACGCAGGGCATTTTGTTTTTGCAAATGGGGTTCTTAGGGGTGAAACCCCTAAGCGGTTTTAGGGGTCCGGGGGAATCCGACCCCCCGGGACTTTTGGTACTTTTAGTCATAAAAGTACATTTAAAAATTTATTTTTAAAATTAAAGATTCTCCAAGGGGGCTTCCCCCTTGGCAACCCCCTTGTCGACTGATTACAGAATTGGACAAATTAAACACTCAGCGTTCCTGCTCTTTCACCGCCGCACAAAACGGAAACTCATTCCTAGTTGTGCTAAAACGGCGCTATATTTGTAATATGTAATTAAATACGCGCCGTTTTGCGGTTAAGCAGTCACGCTTTCGCTGTAATTTGTTTGCCAATTCCTCCATAGGTCGACCTTTAAAACCATAAACCACTTTGGCTTCGTAGCCATAATTTTCTCTTTTTTCTATGAAAAATCAAGGAATTTTGCAAAAAAATCATTCCATTTTCACATTATGTGTGATATAATAATATATTAAAAGGGATAATATGTTCAAAGAGGTGTTTAAATGAAAAAGACAGTATGCGTTCTGTTTGGCGGAAAATCCGCTGAATACAGCATTTCTTTAAGAAGTTGTGCATCGGTTCTTAGAAACATTGACAGAGATAAATTCGATATCATCACCATTGGCATAACGTCTGACGGTGTATGGTATCTTTACGATGGAAGTATAGAAAATATAGAAAACGACACATGGCACAATGGCGACCTTAAACGTGTCTGCATAGACCACAATGCACTTGAACCGTACATACTTGTTTTAGACGGCAAATCTTACACAAAGATAAAAGCAGACGTTTTTTTCCCCGTGCTCCACGGCACAAACGGCGAGGACGGCAGACTTCAGGGCATTTTTGATATGGCAGGCGTTAAGTACGTAGGTGTCGGTACGCTTTGCTCGGCAGTCGGTATGGATAAAGAATACTCTAAAATAGTATTTGAACACGCAGGCATCGCTCAGGCGGATTGGGTTACTGTTCATTCTTATGACGACAGAGATGTAAAAATTGCCGAAATAGAAAACAAGTTCCAATACCCCGTTTTTGTAAAACCTGCAAATGCAGGTTCTTCATACGGCATTGGCAAGGCTAAAACAAGGGCAGAACTTGTATCTGCTATGGATAACGCTTTTAAATACGACAAAAAAATACTTGTAGAAGAACTTCTTACCGGTCACGAGGTTGAGTGCGCAGTACTCGGCAACAGCGGAAATGTGATTGCCTCAACTGTCGGCGAGGTTGTGGCTGACGAAGAATTTTACACGTTCGACTCTAAATATTCTTCCACATCAAAATCACAACTCCACATTCCGGCGCTCATCAGCGAAAGTGCTATAGAAAATGTGCGTGCTGAAGCAGTTAAAGCATTTGAGGCGCTCTCCGGCAGAGGACTTTCCAGAGTAGACTTTTTCGTTGACGGCGAGGACGTTAAGATTAACGAGATTAACACCCTCCCCGGATTTACCAGTATAAGTATGTACCCTAAACTTTTTGCATACTGTGGTATTGAATATAAAGAATTGCTCACAAGGCTTGTAGAACTCGCTTGCGAGGAATAGAGAGTAATAAAAAGGACTGTTTATATGGATAACAGAAGTATAGGCGTTTTTGATTCAGGACTCGGCGGACTTACCTGTGTAAGCGAACTTTTAAAAGTTCTGCCAGACGAGAACATTGTGTATTTCGGTGACACGGGCAGAGTTCCGTATGGATCACGTTCTGAAGAAACCATAATCAAATATGTTCGTGGCGATATGAACTTTCTTATGAGCCACGACATCAAACTTATAGTCGCTGCGTGCGGTACGGCGAGCACGGTTGCGCTTCCCGTTCTTGCAGGTGAGTGCAAAGTTCCTGCAATCGGCGTAGTAGAGCCTGCTGTAGACGCCGCTGTATCTGCCACACGTAACGGACGGATAGGAATTATCGGTACAGCAGGTACTATCGCCAACGGCAAATACGGCAAACTTATTGCAGAGCGCAATCCGTCTTTGCAGACATTTGCAAAAGCGTGTCCGCTTTTTGTGCCGCTTGTTGAAAACGGACTTACCGACCACGAAATAACCCGCCTTACGTGCGAAATGTATCTTGAAGAAATTAAAGAAAAGGGCATTGACACTTTAATACTTGGCTGCACGCATTATCCCATGCTTAAAAATGTTATAGGAAAGTTTTTGGGCGATAACGTAACTTTGATTGACCCCGGATACGAAACGGCTCATTATGTGCATAAGTTTTTAAAAGAGGCAGACCTGCTCTCTGACGGCGGCATACGTGAAAACCACCGTTATTACGTGAGTGATACCGTTGACGGTTTTGAAAAAATGGCGAGTCTTTTTATGAACCGTGATATAGGCGGTCAGGTAGAAAAAATTGACATTGAAAAATATTGACTATGCGAGGAAAACTAATGAAAAAACGTGACTATGTTATATCCGTTAAAGGTATGCAGTCATATGCAGACGCACTTATGGAAAACACCGATATTGAAATGATGTCTGAATGTGACCTTACTTTGGAAGACGGCAAATATTTTGCAGAATACGAAGAAACCGAGGCAACCGGTATGGAGGGCACAACGACCACCATTGAGGTCGGCGGTGAATATGTTTCTATTGTGCGCTCGGGCAAGGTGTCTACCACGCTACTGTTCATAAAGGGCAGGCAGACCACCAGTTATTATGATACTCCGTTCGGTACAATGATAATGGGTATAACCACAGACGATATCACCACAGATTTAACTCTCGACGGCGGCAAGGTATCGGTTACCTACAGTATAAGTATGAACAATATATACACGGGCAAAAACACATTTGAAATTAACATAAGAAAATTTTAAGCGAGGTACTTACTAATGAACATAATATCTAAAATCAAAGACCAGATTGAAACAACAGTTGCCAATGCGCTTGCAAAAGCGGAACTCGGCTCAACCGATATTGAAATCGAAATCCCTGCCGACAGAAAAAACGGAGATTTTTCTGTAAACACCGCTATGAAACTTACTAAAATTGCAAAACGTCCGCCAAGAGAGATTGCAACTGCTTTGGTTGATGCTATGCAAACCGAGGGCACATATATTGACAAGATTGAAATTGCCGGTCCCGGTTTTATAAATTTCTACTTAAACGACGCATGGCGTTATGACGGTCTTAAAGCCGTTTTAGCCGAGGGCGAAAACTTTGGTAAAACCGATATCGGCAACGGCAAAAAAGTTATGGTAGAGTTTGTATCGGCAAACCCCACAGGCCCTATGCATATGGGCAATGCACGTGGCGGTGCGCTGGGCGATACTTTAGCGAACGCTCTTTCGTGGGCAGGATTTGACGTTACAAAAGAATTCTATGTAAACGATGCCGGTGCGCAGATTGAAAAATTTGCAAAATCATTAGAGGCAAGATACATTCAGCAGTTAAAGGGCGATGACGCATTTGAATTCCCCGAAGATGGTTATCAGGGTGACGACATACGTGAGCACGCTAAGAATTTTATCGAAATAAACGGCGATAAATACCTCGACTCAACCGAGCAGGAGCGTCGTGATGCACTCGTTGCATATGCGCTTGAACTTAACGTTCAGGGACTTGTTGACGGATTGGCTAAGTACAGAATATTCTATGACGTGTGGTTCAGAGAAAGTACAATCCACGCAAACGGCGAGGTTGCCCAGACCATAGAAGACCTTAAAAAAAGCGGCATAACTTACGAAAAAGACGGTGCGCTGTGGATTAAAACAACTCAGTTCGGCAGCGAAAAAGACGAAGTGCTTATCCGTGCAAACGGTATTCCCACATACTTTGCGGTTGACATTGCTTATCACAAAAACAAGTTTGCAGTACGTGGATTTGACAAGGTAATTAACGTATGGGGCGCAGACCACCACGGCCACGTTGCACGTATGAAAGGAGCTATGGATGCTATTGGCATAGACTCTTCAAAACTTGAGATTGTTATTATGCAACTTGTACGCCTTATGCGCAACGGCGAGGTTGCACGTATGAGCAAACGTACAGGTAAGATGATTACAATGAACGACCTTATAGACGAAATCGGCTGCGATGCCGCAAGATTTTTCTTTAATCTGCGTCAGGCAGGCAGTCACCTTGACTTTGACCTTGACCTTGCCATTGCACAGAACAGCGATAACCCCGTATTCTACGTACAATACGCACACGCAAGAATTTGCAGTATTATAAGAACATTAGAGGCTGAGGGCATCACATTAAACGCTGATGCAGACCTTAAACTGCTTACAGACCCCGCAGAGGCGGCACTTATTGAAAAACTTATTTCTCTGCCTGACGAAATTAATCAGGTGGCAGAAACTTTAGAGCCCAGCAGACTCACCAGATACGTGCTCGACCTTGCGGCACTGTTCCATTCGTTCTACAACTCGTGCAAAGTAAACTGCGAAGATGCCGCACTTACTCAGGCACGTCTTGCACTGGTACACGCTACACGCACAGTTATCAGAAACGTATTTGATATTTTAAAAATTACTGCGCCCGAAAAAATGTAATGAAAGGAAGATACTGATGAAAAAAGTTTTTTCTAAACTGACAGCATTGCTTCTTTCTGTAACACTTATCTTCTCTTGCACCGTGGTTTTTGCTGAAGACGCAACCGGCACCGACATTGAGGCGTACTGGGCAGATGCGGTTGTTGATGCTATGGCAATCTTTATTATGAACAACTACAAATTCGGCGCAGACGAGGGTGACTTATATAAAAATGCTTTAAAAGAGGTAATAGCACAGCATCCGGAGGTGCTTGATGCCGCTTTGGAAGGTATGTACGATAGTCTTGACGAGTATTCCACGTATTTTACTGCTGAAGAATTCAAATCGTTTGTAGAGAATGTCAGCGGCGAGTTCTGCGGAATAGGTGTAACCATTATGGAGTTTTCCGACGGGCTTATGGTTACAGAGGTGCACAAAGGCTCTGCCGCAGAAATTGCAGGACTCAAAAAAGGCGACGTTATAATCTCTGCAGACGGTACAGATATTCGTGGTATGGAGATTGAACTTGCAAGAACTTACATAGTAGGCCCTGTAGGAACGTCCGTTACAGTTGGCGTTATGCGTGACGGGCAGCATTTAACTTTCGATATGGTGCGTAGCGTTGTCACAACTGTTGCAGGGTTTTACCAGATTTTAGACGAAAACATCGGCTACTTGCAACTTTCGTCTTTCGACGAGCACGCACACGAGTTTATGGCTGAAGCGCTTGATGCTTTAAAAGATACAAAAAGCATCATATTAGACCTGCGCTACAATCCTGGCGGCTCGCTCGATACTTTAGAGGCTATTGCAGCAATGACACTTCCAAAAGGACCCGTTATGCACCTTGAATACAAATTTTCAATTGACAACACAACCATTATGAACGATGTTGACGGGTTTAAAAATAAACTTGTTGTCCTTGTAAACGGCTACACCGCAAGTGCGGCTGAGGCTTTTGCGGCGGCTGTGCAGGATTACGGCATAGGCGTTGTAGTGGGCGAGCAGACCATCGGCAAAGGCACTATGCAGACCGTTGGCGGAATTTTAACCGGCGGCGGATACAAACTTACTGTGGCGGAATATCTTTCGCCCAACAAGAGAACAATAAACGGTATAGGTGTTGAGCCTGACTATTACGTTGCACCAAAAACGGTTGATTACAGCGACGACTATTTTGAGTCGATTACTTATGACTGTGTTATGCGCATTGGCGATACCGGTGCAGACGTTTTGGCACTTGAACAGAGGCTTAATGTAATGGGCTATTCCGTAGGTGTACCCGATACCGAGTATGACGAAGATACTTTCTATGCAGTTAAAAAGTATCAGGAATCGGCAGGGCTGTACCCTTACGGCGTGCTTGACATTACAACCCAGTTAAGCATACATTCATATCTGCAGGATAAGGAAATAACTCTGGACAAGGCTTTTGACAAAGCGGTTGAAATCGCATCCGGCGATATAGACGAATATATAAAAGAGGCAATCGCAAACAGAGAGTGATTAAAAGTATATGTGTTTAAAACTGCATAAATATACTCAGACAGTTTCAAACACATATACAACAATTGCAGTACCGATACAAAACATTGCAACCATAATGCACCTAAATATCTCAAGTGCATTATGGCGCAATGTGAGATAGAGAGTATAATAAAAATGTATAAGCATCTTAATCTGCTTGAGTATATTTAGGCAGATTAAGATACTTATACATTCTTAACAGAGAAATGAGGAGAGCGTTATGAAAAAGTATATGATTATAGACGGCAACAGCATCATAAACCGTGCTTTTTATGCTATTAAAAACCTCACGAATAGTGCAGGTTTGCCGACTAACGGTATATACGGATTTTTGAATATACTTTTTAAAAATATAGAAGAATACTCTCCTGACTATATTTCTGTTGCTTTTGATATGCGTGCACCGACATTCCGTCATAAGCATTACAAAGCATACAAAGCACAGCGCAAAGGTATGCCCGAAGAACTGGCGATGCAGATGCCCGTTTTAAAAGAGATACTCTCTGCTATGAATATACGTATTTACGAAAAAGAAGGGTACGAGGCAGACGATATAATCGGCACAGTAAGCCGCCTTTGCGATGAGGGCGGAGTGGAGTGCTTAGTTTTAACCGGCGATAAAGACGACCTGCAATTAGCGTCCGAAACTACCAAAATACTTTTAACCACTACACGTATGGGTGCAACCACTACCGAAGTGTACGACGCTAAAGCGGTAGAAGAAAAATACGGTGTTACACCGCACGAGTTTATTGCGGTTAAAGCACTTATGGGCGACACGTCCGACAATATCCCCGGCGTTTCGGGCATTGGCGAAAAAACTGCGTTTGCGCTAATAGGCGAGTTTAAAAGTATAGAAAACCTTTATGATAATTTGCACTCTCCGTCTGTAAAAACTGCCGCAAGAAACAAACTTGCCGCAGGCAGAGAAGATGCAGATTTGAGTTACTATCTTGCAACTATAGACAGATTTGTTCCCGACGATTACGAAATAGAAAAAGACAATATCAAAGATTTTGACAATGCCCGATTGAGCGAACTGTTTACAAATCTTGACCTTAAATCGTTCCTTAAAAAAATAGGCGGTACGGCAACGGCAAGCCTTACTCTTCCTGAAGATAAAGTGATTTTCTCAGTTGACGAATTAAAACAGTTGCTTTGCGGTGTTGAAGAAAATCTTTTTTACAGAGTATATACTGCAGAGGGCGAAATATGCTGTTTTGCGTTTTTGTCCGACAGAAAGTGTGTTCGCATATCGTCAGGACTTGGAATAAACTCTGCAGACATTGCAGATGCCATATCTTCTGCTATGGCAGATGAAAATATCAAAAAAGTTTCTATGGATATTAAGGCGGATATGGTGCTGCTTGCAAAATACGGCGTAAGTATATTTAACTATTACGATATAGGTGTGGGGGCGTATCTGCTTGATGCGTCACGTTCGGTTTACTCTGCCGCTGCGCTTACAGATGCTTTTTTAAACTGCACTATTGCCGACTGCGATGAAATGCTCGGCAAAGGCAAGGGCAGAAAACAGTTTGACGAACTTGACGATGAAACACTTGCTAAAATCACCTGCGGCGAAGTGGGTGCACTCGGCGCACTTTATAAATACGAAACAAAAAAAATCGCCGAACTCGGACAGAGTGAATTGTGTGATAATATAGAAATGCCTTTAGTTTCGGTACTTGCCTCAATGGAACTTGAGGGCTTTTTGGTAGACAGGGAAAAACTCGCCGAATACGGCCGTATGCTCGGTGTACGTATAGACGAACTTGAACGTGAAATCTACTCACTTGCAGGCGAGGAGTTCAATATCGGATCGCCGAAGCAACTGGGTGTAATCCTATTTGAAAAACTTGGTCTTAAAGCAGTAAAGAAAACAAAAACGGGTTACTCTACCAATGCAGAAGTTTTGGAAAAACTTTTCGGTAAGCACGAAATTATAGAAAAAATTATAGAATACAGACAGATAACTAAATTAAAATCAACCTATGCAGACGGATTGAGCGCACTTATTGACCCGACAGACGGTAGAATACATTCAACATTTAAGCAGACTGTTACTATGACGGGGCGCATAAGTTCTACAGAGCCTAACTTGCAGAATATTCCCGTAAGACTGGAACTTGGCAGGGAACTTCGAAAGATGTTCGTTGCAAAAGAAGATTATGTTTTAGTTGATGCCGACTATTCGCAGATAGAGTTGCGTGTGCTTGCGGCACTTTCGGGTGATAAGGTTATGACGGAAGCGTTTCTTTCGGGCGAAGATATTCACGCTGCAACTGCTAAAAACGTGTTTGGAACAGACGAGGTTACGCCGCTTCTGCGTGCACGTGCAAAAGCCGTAAACTTCGGCATTGTGTATGGTATGGGCAGTTTTTCGCTTGCCGGTGATTTGGGTATATCTGTTGCCGAGGCTAAAGAGTATATAGACAGTTATTTTATAAAACACCCGAATGTTAAAAAGTTTATGGACGATACTGTTGCACAGGCTAAAGAGCAGGGCTGGGTGGAAACCGTGTTTAAACGACGCAGATATATACCCGAAGTTTCTTCGTCAAACTTTGCGCTGCGTGCATCGGGCGAGCGTATGGCGATGAACACTCCCATTCAGGGCAGTGCGGCAGACATTATAAAAATTGCAATGGTAAGTGTTTATAGGGCACTTAAAAAACTTAAAAAGTCACGCCTGATACTTCAGGTGCACGACGAACTTATAATAGAGGCTCATAAAAGCGAGGCTGAAGAGGCTAAAAAGATACTCACCGAGTGTATGGAAAGCGCAGTAAACCTCGCTGTGCCGATGGTGGCAGAGGCTAATATCGGCAAAAGTTGGTTTGACGCTAAATAGAAGGTGGCATAATTGCTTAGAAAGATATTTAAAATATTGTTTAACCGTATAAGCATAGTTGCGTTTCTGCTATGTGTGCAGATAGGCTTTTTCATTATGCTTATGTTTCACGGCGCAAAGATTTCGCAGTATATCAACTGGGGGCTTACGCTGCTTTCGTTGCTTGTCATTCAGTATATAGTAAACAGGGACGACTCGCCTGAGTTTAAACTGGCATGGTGTATACCTATACTTATATTCCCCATTTTCGGCGGATTGCTGTACCTTATTATAGAACTGCAGTCGTCTAACGAGAAAATTAAACTAAGCAGAGTGTCTAAACAACTGCTTCCGCCCCTTAAACAAAACGAGGACACTATGGAAGCATTTTTTGCCGAAGATGCAGGTGCGGCACGTCAGGCGGCATATGTATCTTCATATGCAGGGTACCCCGTTTACGAAAAGTCGTCTGTAAAATACCTGCATATAGGCGAAGAGTTTTTTAAGCAGTTGCTTGATGAACTTGAAAAAGCCGAAAAATTTATATTTATGGAATATTTCATCATAGCCAAAGGGCGTATGTGGGAAGTGATTTTAGACCTTTTGGAGCAAAAAGTAAAAGAAGGAGTAGATGTGCGTGTTATGTACGACTCTATGGGCTCGCTTTTACTTCTGCCGCAAAATTATTACAAGCAACTTAATGAAAAAGGTATAAAGTGTATTGAATTTAACAAATTCCGCCCCGTTATGTCGGCCATACAAAACAACCGTGACCACCGCAAAATCTGTGTTATTGACGGAAAAGTGGCATTTACGGGAGGCATTAACCTCGGTGACGAGTATATAAACGAGCACGACAGATGCGGCCATTGGAAAGATAACGGCGTTATGATAAAAGGGCTGGCGGTTGAAAGTTTTACAAATATGTTTTTAGAAATGTGGAATACTTTCAGTTTCACTGTTGACAACCGTGATTATCTGGATTATTCTTATCCTGTGGAGAGCGACGGCTACATAATGCCGTATGCAGATATCCCCGGTGACGACGAAAGAGTTTGCGAGTCGGTATATTTAAACCTTATCAGCCGTGCAAATACGTATCTTTACATCACTACCCCGTATTTTATAGTGGGTGAGGAGTTTATAACTGCTTTAGAACTTGCCGCAAAAGGCGGAGTTGATGTGCGCATTATAACTCCGCATATATGGGACAAGCGTTTTGTGCATATAACAACACGTTCATACTACAGGCGCCTTATAAAAGCAGGTGTGCGTGTGTATGAGTACACTCCCGGATTTATACACGCAAAAACATTCCTTTGTGACGGCAAACTTGCAACGGTTGGTACGGCAAATCTTGATTACAGAAGTTTGTATCTGCATTATGAATGTGGTGCATGGCTGTACGGCTGCAAGTGTATAGAAAATATCAAAAATGACATTTTGGCAACTATGGAAAAATCACACGAGATAACGCTTGCAGAATGTGAAAATCAGCCGCTCGGCACACGTATTGCACAAAGCCTTATGAGACCATTTACCCCGCTTTTCTGATAAACAAGGTTTAAAAAACCTGTTATATATTCTAAGGAGGATTTTACATCATGAACACAAAAAAACTCACACTCACAGCACTTTTAACAGCACTTGCCATTGTTATACCTATGGTAATGCCAATTAAGGTTGTTATGCCGCCTTTTTCGGCTACGCTGGCGTCACACACACCGCTTATCATAGCAATGTTTATATCGCCTATGGCGGCGGTTATAACATCTCTTGGCTCAGCGGTGGGATTTTTATTCTCGCTCGGTCCGGTAGTATCTGCCAGAGCAGCAATGCATGTGTTATTTACATTGGTTGGCGCACTTATGATTCGCAAACGTATGAACTTTTTCCTTACTGTTTTGGTAACACTTGTTCTGCACACACTCTCTGATATGGGCATTGTGTGGGTTATTGCCACACTTTTCGGTATGGGAAGTATTTTAAGCGAACAGGCTATGGGAACTGTGCAATGGGTTATAGGTATCGGTACATCAATACATCATATTGTAGACTACGCAATTGCAATAGCAGTTGTTATGCCATTGTCTAAAGCATTTTCAGATATGTTTTCATATACAATTAAAAATAAGGATTTGCATATATGAAAAAATTAAGAATTATCCTTGCAACTCTGGCGGGTAAACTGCTTATTTTTGCTGGACGTGTTGCCGGTAAAAAAGGATCGTACACACCCGGCGTTATAGCAATGAAGATTTATCCTGATATACTTAAACATCTCTCACGTCAGGTGAGGGAAGAGATAGTTTTCGTATGCGGTACAAACGGCAAAACCACTACAAACAATCTTTTGTGCTCGCTGCTTGAGGCAAGCGGCAAAAAGGTCGTATGCAACAAGGTGGGTGCTAATATGCTGGCAGGTGTTGCGTGCTCGTTTATAGAGTCTGCATCTGTTTTTGGAAATCTCGATGCCGACTATGCATCTATAGAGTGCGACGAGGCATCGCTTCGCCACGCTGTTAAGCATATGCGTGCGGATAAGGTGGTTATAACAAACCTTTTCCGTGACCAACTCGACCGCTACGGCGAGATAGAAGATACCATAGGTCTTTTGAACGAGGCGTTTGACAAGGTTGGCGATACCACGTTAATTTTAAACGGCGACGACCCTATGAGCGCAACCTTTGGTATTGGCAGAAATGCAGTTTATTACGGCATTAACGAAAACTGCAGCGAAGACGTTAAAGAAACCAACGAGGGCAGATTCTGCACAGTTTGCGGAGCGGATATAAAGTACAACTACTACCACTACAGCCAACTGGGTGACTGGTACTGCTCCGGTTGTGATTTTAAACGTCCGTATATAGACTATTCCGCAGATAATATTGACCTTGACGGAAAACTTGCCTTTGACATAAACGGAGAGGTGCGTCTTGACCTTAACTACAGAGGATTTTATAATATCTACAACGTTCTGGCGGCGTATGCTGCGTATGATATGCTTGGTCTTAAAAGCGATAATATCAACAAAGTGCTTGGTGCATACAAACCGCAGATAGGACGTATGGAGCCGTTTATGGTTGGCGGCAAACTGACCGTTTTAAACCTCGCTAAAAACCCTGCAGGGTTTAACCAGGCGATTGCAACACTCGCTGCGGACAAACGCACAAAAGATGTGCTTATAGCCATTAACGACTGCCCGTCTGATGGTATGGATATATCGTGGCTGTGGGATGTTGACTTTGAAAAACTCGGCGAGGTTGGCGTTAAATCCATATACGCATCGGGCGAGCGTAAGCACGATACTGCTCTGCGATTAAAATACGCAGGTTTTGAAAATGTGGAAACAGTAGATATTACTGCCGACACTCTGCGCCGCATAGCGGGTGGCAATGGAGAGGTGTGCTATCTGCTGGTAAACTATACTGTGCTGTTCGCTACACAGAATATACTGAAAACAATTTCTGATAAAGGATGAGTTAATAAATGAAAATCACCATTGCACATCTTTATCCCGATATGCTCAATCTCTACGGCGATTCGGGCAATATCGCCACGTTGAAGCACAGACTCGTATCACGTGGCATAGATGCCGAAATTAAAACATATGTTATAGAGGACGACATTGATTTTGAAAATACCGATATAGTATTTATCGGTGGCGGTGGAGAGCGTGAACAACTTACCGTTTGCAACAGATTAAAAGAAATTTCTTCTGATTTAAAAGCGTATGCAGAAAACGGCGGTGTAATACTTGCTGTTTGCGGTGGCTTTGAAGTATTGGGTAAATATTATAAAACTGCGTCGGCAACTGTAGAGGGCGCAGGCGTTTTGGATATAACTACAGATTATTGCGACAAAAAATTTGTTGGCAACGCAGTTATTGAAAGCGACCTTATCGGTACAACTATAGTTGGTTTTGAAAACCACAGCGGCAGAGTGGATATTGGTACACATACCCCGCTTGGAAAAGTATTGTGCGGGTTTGGTCACAACGGCAAAGGCGCAGAGGGTGTAGTATACAAAAATGTTATTGCAACATATCTACACGGACCCCTGCTGCCTAAAAACCCCGTACTGGCAGACTATATACTTTCCAAAGCGATTGAAAAAAGGTACGGCACAGCCGACCTTGCACCTATCGATGATACGCTTGAGATTGCCGCACACGACTATGCAGTTGGGAGATTTTTGAGTAAATGAGAAATATTTTAAAAATTGTTGCGGTTGTTGTACTGCTTTCTGTACTGGTGGTTCTTTCGTTGCCGTTTCTTTTAAAAACGCTGTACCCGTTAAAATATGAGGACAGCATAGAAGTATGCAGCGAAAAGTATAATCTCGACAAATATCTCGTGATGGGCGTTATAAGTGCAGAAAGTCGCTTTTCCGAGGATGCCGTAAGCCATAAATCTGCAAAAGGCCTTATGCAACTTAAAGACGACACCGCATACTGGTGCGCTGAAAAGTATGGCATAGACGGCGAGATTTACGAGGCAGAGGTAAACATAGAAATAGGCTGTGCTTATTTAAGATACTTACTTGATTTATTTGGTCAGGACATAGAAAATGCCCTTGCTGCATACAATGCAGGGCAGGGCAATGTTAAAAAGTGGCTTGCCGACAGCCGTTACAGTGCCGACGGCAAAAATTTAGATAATATCCCATATGTGGAAACACGTGATTACGTACTGCGTGTGCAAAGACGGGCACAAATTTATAAAAAGATATATGGAAATTAAAAAATGCTGAACGATTAATTTCGTTCAGCATTTATATTTTATGCGCCTAATATCATTTTGATTGCACCGAAAGCAATCACTATTATACCGAGCACTATTCTGTACCAACCGAAAACTTTAAAATCGTGGTTGCGTACATAGTTTACCAAAAATTTAACCGATGCCATTGACACTATGTATGCAGTTACCATACCGGTTAAAAGAAGTCCCCATTCGGGTGCTGTCATAATATAATCGTTGGTAACAATCTTTAAAAAACTTACTCCTACCATCACAGGTATCGCAAGGAAGAACGAAAACTCTGCCGCTATGCCTCTTGATGTGCCAACAAGCATTGCGCCGAGTATTGTTGCGCCTGAACGTGACGTTCCCGGAACGATTGAAAGTACCTGAAAAAGCCCTATAAGTATCGCAGTTTTATAACTCATACCCTCCATAGAGGTTACTGTGGGTTTTTTGTGCCTTTTTTCAATAAATATAAACGCAATGCCGTATATGATAAGCATAGCGCCTACCACGTTTGGTGTGGAGAATGTATCCATAAAGTCGTTAAGCAATAACCCTATAACTGCGGCGGGTATACACGCAATAATCACCTTAAACCACATCTGCCATGTGTCTTTTTTCTCCTTAACTGTTTTAGACGGAGAAAAAGGGTTCAGTTTTTTAAAATACAAAGTTGCTATAGCAAGGATAGCGCCTAACTGTATAACGTACAGATAAAGTTGCGAGCCGAAAAAGCCCGTGTCTGTACCCATAAGGTCATTTACCACTATCATATGCCCTGTACTGCTTATGGGCAACCACTCGGTTATGCCCTCCACAATCCCTAAAAAAACAGATTTCAAAAACTCAATAAACTGCATAAAATCATTCCCTTTCTATAGTTATTACGGGGCGTATACCTAACTTCTGTGATGCATCGCAGTATACGGGTACGCCATTTTTATCTATATACCTTACCATGCTGTCTGAAGAGCCGTACGGGTCGGTGGTATAAAAGCATTTATTTGATTTGTCAAACTCGCCCTTGCTGTAAGAGTAGAGGTTTGGCAGAGTAACTTTATCTTCTGCAATAATTCTGTACGTTGCACCTTGCATATCAGCAGCCTTTTTGCGTGATGCTCTCCAAAAAGGCGAGTGCTGACCGAACTGCGCAAAATGTGCATTATTTTGTGAAAGCGTTACCTCGTGAACGGTTTCACATATGCGGTTGAGTTCGTCGTCTGTAAAATCTTTTAAGAAATCGCCGTTAAGGTACTGCTTTATATCGCTTTCCGTCCATATGTTAGAGCCGTACTTGCCGTTAGCATCAAACGGTGCATCAAAAAGCACGTCTTTTGAAATAAGTTTAATTTTGTCGTGTTCCTCGCTCATAATTAACCACTGTATCGGCTCACCGTTATATGTACCAAAAGTAATAGTTTGTTTGTTATAGGGGATATTTAATAAAGTTACAACTGCTAAAGCACCAACTGCAATGCAGGCGGATTTTTTTGTTATGGGGGTTAATGTGACTACCGTCATAATACATATAAAAAGCAAAATATCCGTTAAATGTATAAACAGATACATATGCTTTAAAAGGTCAGCCTCGCCATTGCCTGCAACGGGCAACAGAATGTTTGCCCATATTCCGCACGCAAGCAGAAGTAACATTGACCAAACTTGAAAAGGTTTAAAATATTTTTTCTTTACAACACAGTAAATGGTTAGTGCAAAGGCAGTGATTGCAAATATAAAAAGTACGGGCAACACGATATACGGATTGGTAAAAATACTCTCTCCGCCACGCAGATTACTCCAAAGGCTGAATTTGTCCGTCTGCCCCATACGTGTGTTTGGTAACGAGCCTAAATATACGGGGCGTATAGCCACACTTTCGCATATTGCCATGGCGGCTTTTTTTATAAATCGTACAGGGTGCTTTGCATAAAACAGAACAGCGTCAAGTTTGCCGATTTTGTCGTAGAAATTACTGCGGAAATCTTCGCTTGTGATGTCTATGGGGTATTCGTCCATATACGCATGGGTGTTTGCAAGAGATTTATATTCTTGTGGCAGACCGAGTTCTGATAAGTCTTGTTCAATAGTAGTACTCTCTTTTAAAATGCCGTAAAAAACCGTTTGGTACGTGGTTTGCTCGTTCATCCACGAGGGGATTGAAACGTACATAACGAAGAGTGAAACTGCCAAAATTGCCGCACCGACAGAGAAGGTGAGTTTGTGCGCCTTTTTCATATTTGTTATAAATACAAACAGCGCTGCAATCGTCAGTAACGCTAAAGGGATATTTGCAAGTTTTGAGCCTGCAAAAAAGTATATTGATAAAAGAAGAATTATTATATTTGATATATTTATACGTTTATCAATAAACGATAGTATAATTCCAACCATAAGCGTAAGTGTTACAAACTGTAACCCCTCGCCGTAAAGGCTGTTAAAATAAAGCAGATGCCCTGCATCGCAGAACATAATGATAAAAAGTATTGATGCAATTGCCTGATGAACAGGTTTTTTGAAGAAATATATTATAAGGTATGCACCATATGCCAGTAACGCAATGTACAGTGCCGCAAGATAAAAAATATCGTAGTGGTTAACAGGACTGCCTGTTATTCGGTTAGCAACATAGTTTAAAAACTTAGATGCCTTTATAAACACAAAATGCGGGGATTTATAAAGATACTCGCCCTCGACAGTGGAAAACAATGACGAGGCGATATTATCTTTGTCAATATCCATTGTATAGTATCTTTTAAAAACGTATCTGTTGTCGGTTGCATCTGCCATTTTAAGACCATTGGCGTCCATCACTCGGTAAAAGTCACCATTGTTGGAAAGCCCCCTGCCGCCGTATGTAAAAAGCAGGATGCAGCAGATTATACATACAATCAGTGCGCACGCAACGGCAATAATGCGTCTTGAGTTGTTTTTTATATAATTAACCATTGTACACCTCCCGTAAGAGATGTATAAGTTCCTTTGTTTTTTGCTCAAGTTGTTTTGATGTTTCGTTGTTTTCTATTATATAGGTACATTTTTCTGCAAAAAAACTGTTGCTGTGTTGTTTATCAAGCCTTGCAGCGGCAGTTTCGGCAGATATTTTATCACGGGTGGATATACGTTTTATAAGTATATCATCATCTGCAATTACGCCAATGGTAAAATCGCACCTTTTATCAAGCCCTGCTTCAAACAAAAGAGGTGCGTCTATTAATATATCGCCGTTGGTTTCGGCAATGATGCGCTCCATATCTTCCAATATATATTTATGGGTGATGTCGTTTAGGGTTTTAAGTTTTTGTTCATTATTAAAAACTATCTCGCCGAGCGCACGTCGGTTAAGTGCGCCGTCTGGCAAAAGAATGTCTTTGCTGAATGTATCGGTAATTTCGTTAAGACATACAGAGCCAACCGTTGTCACACTGCGTGACACGGCGTCTAAATCTATAACAGTAAAGCCGTATTGTGCAAAAATTTGCGCAACATACGATTTGCCTGAGCCTGAACGACCCGTAATACCTGCAACCATAATCTCACCCCGATACAAGTATAGCACAAATCGGAGTAAATATCTATATGTATTTGAAATTATTCACAAATCGGCATAAAATACTGTCCGTCAGGCTCTAAAGAAACGCATACGGTGCAGTATTCAAACTTTAATCCATCGGGGCGGATATATACGGCGCAGTCGTCTATATGGCTTATTGGGTTGGGGGCGTTATGTTCTGTTGGTATTGCAAAGCATATAACGTCATCGCCTTTTTTAATGCCGAGCAGATAATGCCCATACCTTGCAAAGCAGGTCAGTACGTCAGGCGTGTATATGATATGGTTAAAACACGTTATATCTGCAGGTGGCTCTATAGAGGTTACTCTGTGCCATATAAACTCAATCGGCATATTATGCGTGACGGTTTCGTATTTGCTCATTGCAGAACGTATGCCTGCCATTATGTTTTTTTGTGTGTCGGGCATATTGCCTTTCGACAATGTGCGGTGCAGATTTTCAAGTGCATCCATAGCATTTTCTATGGGTGATTTAAGTTCTTCTGCTACTGAAAGATACGATATATACGCAGGATTTTGTTCAAGGTACAAAAGTTTGTTTTTGATTTCTGATATATCGTCAGTATTATCAGGTACTTCCTCTGCAAAGCATACACGTGCAAGAGAGATAACCTCTTCTGTAAAAACGTTTTTGTGCACAATTTCAGCCGTGTCAAATTGTTCGGAAGTATTTATGACTTTGTTTAAATGGAAAGTATTGTCTGTCATTTCAGCAGTTCCGCAGTTTATTATTGTATCGGGAGTGGTTGATGAAATTAAATTAAGTTTTATTACGTCCGTTTCGGGCAAAGGAAAATCAAGCGCTAATTGCATATCTACTTCAATAACATCATCAATATTTATTGATATATTGCCCGACACTCCGTTTTGGGAAATTTCAAATGTTTTTTCAGACATACATACCCTCACTCATTATCGAAATAAGATGTTATTCCTGCATAAACAGACCACGCCACTTTGTCCTGATAGTCCGATTGTGTTAGAAGCCTTTCTTCTTCGGGGTTAGATAAAAATCCGCACTCAACAATAACTGACGGCACATCGCTTTTCTTTAATATATAAATAGAATCCCCTGCACTTTTAGCCTCACGATTGTTGTCGGGGTTTAAAATCTCACGCATAGAGGTTTGTATAGCCTCGCCGAGCACTTTGCTTTTTTCGTCGGGGGAGTAGAACACCTGCGCCCCGCTGTATTTTGATTGTGAGAATTTATTCATATGTATGCTTACAAATATATCGGCGGCAGAGTTTTCTTTTATATTTTTTCGCAAACGCATATCGCTGCGCTTGCTCTGTGCTATTGCGTTGTCATCGGCACGTGTTACAATAACGGTTGCGCCCGTTTGCTCTAAAAGTTTTTGTAGCCTTAAAGCAATTTTAAGGTTAATGTCTTTCTCTGTTACGCCGCTGCTGCTTACCGCTCCGCCGTCAGATGCGCCGTGCCCTGCGTCGAGCACTATCACCTTGTCTGAAACGGGGACGGCATTTGCAGGCACAATGTCTGCACGGTCAACCATATTAACCGTAACGGCGGAAAGGAAGACCGAAAGTGCCAGTATAAATAAATTAGAGCGTTTTAAAACCACTATCATAAAAAAACTCCTTGTAATATCAGATATTACAAGGATATTTTTTGTTTGTGCTATTTATTCTTTTTCTTTGGCTTTTTTTTATAAATTATTTTTGGCAGGTACTTGTCTGTAAGCGAAAATTCCTTTGTGCCTGTGATGTACGCCGGAATTGAGAGCAGTATCGGTATAAGCGTTACTATAACGCAGTTTGGTATATATGTTAAGTTGTCGTTACCAAGCCAGCCCATAAAAGTGCTTTGCAATATGCGGTAGATTGTGTTTGTAAGGCCGCTTGCCGATGCTGCAATCAGCGCAATCAGTCCGATTATATTAGGGATTGCCGCAATAAGGCCTATTATAATGCCCTTCTTGTAGTCAAGTTGAATTTTATCTTCGTTATGCTTGTTATAAACTTTAACGTGTTTGCCGTCTTTTTTGCCGGCGTCCCACACTCTGGAATAATATGACGACAAAAAAACAAACGCAGTTATACTGCTGTATACCTTTATGCCTGTGTTTGACTCAATAAGCGCATAAAACGTAGGCATAAGCATAACCGATGCAAAAACTACTATAAGTTGTATACCGAAAAGTTTTAAAGCAACCAAAAAAGGATTTGTAAATTTACCCATTTGAAAACCGTCCTTTCAAAAACATACATATATTATATAAAAAGGTTTAAAAAAAATCAATATCATAAGTAAAAAAAGCCACTTGTTTACAAAAAATATGAAAATCGAAAGCGAGAATAAAAGAGAAAAACGAAGAAAACGGAAGAAAACAAGAGTTTGGAAAGGAAGGTTTAATTTTTTTGAAAAAAAGTATTGACAAACATTTTAAGTTGTATTAAAATAGCAAGAGTTGAAACAAGAATCGAAAAACGGAGGTAAACAAAAATGAGTACATTCATGATTAAACCCGCCGAAGTGGAAAGAAAATGGTACATCATTGATGCAACTGACAAACCGCTCGGTAGAGTTGCAAGCGCTGCTGCTTCAATTCTGCGCGGTAAAAATAAACCTACTTTCACTCCTCATGTGGACTGTGGTGATTTCGTAATCATCTTAAACGCTGACAAGGCTATCCTTACAGGTAAAAAACTTGATCAGAAATTCTACAGACACCACACCGGTTATATCGGCGGTCTGAAAGAAATCAGCTACAAAAAATTAATGGCTGAAAAACCCGAAAAGGCTATGATGCTTGCCGTTAAAGGTATGCTTCCCAAAAACACAGTGGGCGCAAAATCACTCACAAGACTCAGAGTGTATAAAGGTGAAAACCATGACCACGCTGCACAGAAGCCTGAAATGTATACAGGCGAGATTAAATAAGGAGGAGGCATAAACAATGGCAGAATTATACGGAACCGGTAGAAGAAAAAAATCTATCGCAAGAGTAAGACTGGTACCCGGTACCGGTGTTATCACTATAAACGACAGAAACATTGACGAATATTTCGGTCTTGAAACACTTAAAGTTATCGTAAGACAGCCCCTCGTTGCTACAGACACACTCGGTAAATTCGACGTTGTATGTAAAGTAACAGGCGGTGGCTTTACCGGTCAGGCAGGTGCTGTTAGACACGGTATCGCACGTGCACTTTTGAGCGTTGACGACTCTTTCAGAGCAACCCTTAAAGCTGAAGGTTACTTAACACGTGACCCCAGAATGAAGGAAAGAAAGAAATACGGTCTCAAAGCCGCTCGTCGTGCTCCCCAGTTCAGCAAACGTTAATTTTATCAGTACAAAACAAAGCGGAAACCTACAAGTTCAGCGGTTTCCGCTTTATGTATCTTTGTGCATAGTGATAATGTTTTTAAGAATAAAATTTCTATTCGTTATATAAAAGCAAATATAACTATATAAAAAACAGAAAAAATGTTGCATTTTGTTGTAGTATGTGGTAATCTATATGTATAAATGTATAACAATAATTACCAACAATTAAATATTTCAACTGCATAACCAACACTGCAATAAGTGCAAAATGTGCATAAACGCACGGAGTTTTTTGTATATTTTTGACATGGTCTTTTTGAAAAAAATATCATATAATAAATAGACATAATGTTGTAATGTGATATGCGGTTTGTTTTATTGTTATAATAATTTTCTATAAAGAGGTCCGACAATGAAACAAAAGAATGTGTCTTCAGTTTTGCTTATGTGTTCATTTCTGTTTTTAGCTTTGCAACATTTTGTTATAGTTTTCAAAACGTTTAAAGAAATACAAATTGCGTATATACCACTTTTAGTCACTTTTTTGGGTGTTTGGGCAAATGAAAAAAAAGATCACAATACCGCTACGACAATTATAAGGTATTCATCTGTTATTACGTGCGTAATTCTGCTTGTTTCATTTGCGTTAGTCTATTCGTTGCAAAGTGAGAATATGCTCAATCTGATACCGGATATGCTTGTTTGCTTTGGGAAACGTAGTTTGTGTGTTTTGGTAGGGATCAGTTCCTGCATACAAATTGTTTGTTACTCAATTAAATTAAAAGATTAATCGGAAGGTGTTTTGTGTGGAAAATATTTTATGTGGTTTAGGGTTACTGGCGGCTACTTTATGTGTTGTTTATGTAATAATCACACGCATAGAAAAAAGAACCCAAGTTCCTGCTATACAATTTGCCACTCCCACATTTTCAATGGAGAGCCCTTATGTTGGTTCTGGTGAAGATGATAACAGCGAAGAGGGTTTTGAAAAAGTTACTGCATTTTTGAAACTTTCAGAAAGTTCAGAGGTAATCCTATATGAAGAAACGTGATTTCGATGAGTTTTACACTAAAATTGTAAAACCGATAGCAGAAAGTTTCGTTAATAAATACAGCGAATTTTGTTTTAAAGATGAACCTGCGATTTTGTATGAAGAATATATAAATCAAAAAATATTTATAAGAAGCATGTATCACAAAATGGATGGAGATGCAAACGAAAAAAAAGACAATTTAGACAGGCATAAAGTTTGCGCCTGCATGACCTCTTCTATCATAAATTCCAGGCTGATATACTACTCTAATATTGAAAGTAATGAAGAATTATCTCGAACAAATATCAGCAGGATTAATGAACAATTGGCTTTTCTTTCGTGTTGGGAATTACTAAAAGCGTTTGTCGAAGCCAGAAATAAACCTTATTTTGATGCGCTTGCTGATGAACATTCAAACAACTTTGAACTACCTAATACTTTTCATAATGATTCTTTTGTTGATACGGTGGTTCGTTCCCTATATTATGCACGGACATTAAACGGTATTAGCATACCATTGTTATCTAATATATACTATTTGTTAGAAAAGTATTGCGAAAAAGGAATTGATTATAAATTTAATTAATTGTTAAAGATGTTTCGAATTGATGTAATCTCTTGATTACATCAATTTTTTTAAAAACTTTTTTAAAGGTGAAGGCTATGAAAAAATTTGCAATATCGGTAATGCTGTTTTTGCTGACAATAGGTTTAACAGTGATAACTGTTAAAACAAAATTACTTTTTATTAATAATACTCTTTTTCTTATGTTCAGCATATTTTTTATTCCGCTTATCTGTGGTATGGTTATTGCGTATTTCATTAAAAAACACGGACGGCAAATACGATTTTTTATTATTCCGTTGGTTGCATTTGATATATTATTTGTTTTATTTCAAAGCAATATAAAGATTGCAGCGAAAATGATGGCATTTTTTACAGGTGACTATAATCTTGAAGCAAGCGGATTTTATATGTTTTTTGCAATGCTTTTCTGTACGGGTATGCTGGCTGGTTTGATAATCGGAAGTTTTGTTTACAAAATTGTGTTGAATATATCTGATTTATAATATAAAATAAGTGTAAGTAATCTTTTTTCACAAAAGAGGGAACAAAATTGGTGCTGCCGTCGTCTATATGTGTAGGAGGCAGCAACGGAGAGGAGTGCATACATTGACCGAGGAGGCTTTGAACTTACTTATCCAAAAGGCTCAAAAAGGCGACTTGCGTGCTTTTGAACTGTTGGCAGAGCAGTATCATACTAAAATTTATAATATTGCCCTCGGTATAATGGGTAACACTCACGATGCCGAAGATGCCGCGCAGAACGCACTTATTAAAATTTACCGTGCGGTTGGTGATTTTAAATTCCAGTCGAAGTTTTCTACTTGGGTTTACAGGATCACTACCAACGTGTGTATGGACGAAGTGCGCAAGCGCAAACGTACATCTGCCGTAAGCAGCGACGACCTCGCCGAAGATGCGCTTGGTGTAGACTACGCCACCCCCGAGGCGCACGCTTTAAGCCTTGAGGCGGCATCTGACCTTAAAACTGCCATAGGCCGCTTAAAAGATGACCACAAAAAGATGATAGTCCTGCGTGATATCAACGGCTTTTCTTATGAAGAGATAGCCCAAATCACCAAATGCTCGGTGGGTACGGTTAAATCACGCATTAACAGAGCAAGGACGTCACTTAAAGACATTTTGATTTCTACCGGATATTTTCAAAAGTGATTTATGCGGAAAGGTTGTGAAAAAATGATTAATTGCGATAAAGCACGTGAACTTTCAAATGCTTACATAGACGGCGAACTGGACGAAGAATCCTCATGCGCATACGAGGAGCATATATCCTGCTGCGAGGTATGCCACGAAGAGTATGATATGCTAAAAAGGGTGTCTGCCGATTTATCTTTAACCACTGCGCCCGTGCCCGAAGGATTTGCAAGGCGTTTGCATACTGCGCTTGTTAACGAGCAGTTTAAAAAAGAGAATAAAACTAAAAAGGTGTTTGCCTTTCCGTATTACAAAGCCGCATCTGTTATGGCTGCCGCACTTGTGATAGCAGTTGTCGGCAAATACGGCGTATACGATACTTATAAAAACGTAGCCGAAGATACCAACCGTGCTGCGCTTGAGATGTCCGGCAAAGTGGCTGAAGAAGTAATTGACGTGCCCGAAATTGAGCCAATCGAAGAAAAAGAAGTTGAAAATAAAAAGCAAGAGCCTGTATACACAACTAAAACTGTAGCCCCTCAAAATAAAGAACCGGAGCAACTTTCAAAACCAGTCGAAACAGATACGGTTGATGTTGTAAACACCACAGCAGAAACAGATGTTGTCGTTTATACAGAGGAAATTGCACCGCAGACAGAGGTTGATGTTACTGCCCACGAAGAACAGATTCCGCTTACAGACAGTGCGCCAATGGTAAGAATGGCAGAGCCGACAGTTACCGCAGAGGTGGCAGAAGAAACTGGTGATGCAGAGCCGGTTGCAGAAGATATTTCTTCCGGTGGCGGTTCAAGTGCAACCAAAGAGGTAACGGAACTTATCCCTGCCGAGATTGTTATTTATAACAATGGCGATGCGGCAATGATAATGTTTAAAAAATTTCTGCTTACCATATTAGACAGCAGCCAGATAACCGACAACGGCGGCGAAATCATCGTTAATATAACTGCTGACGAGTACGAAAGCGTTATGCAGCATCTGCGTGCAAACGAATATGTAAAATCTGTAACAGAGGGAACATCGTTTGACGGAAAGGCAGTTATAAATATAAAATAAAATTGTATGATATAAAAAGAAGTGTTATTTTTCACATAAATATGCCCAGGTGAAAAATAACACTTCTTTTGTTTTCGTATTTATCTAAAAAACGAAAACTATTTTTTATAATAGAGTGTATTAAAAAAGTCAGTATTTTTCGCATAAATATACTCAGGTAAAAAATACTGACTTTTTTACTTACTAACAATGTTTCTGTATAAAAAATCTATTTCGGGCAGATAATCTATATACAGTAAAAAATAAAACAGGAGCGAATAAAAATGGAAAAAACAAATAACCGTCTGCGCCATGCAATACTTGCACTTTGCGTCGGCGTTATTATAACCTTTGCATTTTCTGTTTATGCAGATAAAACAGAGCAGTCGCTTTCACACGGTCTTATACGCCTGCACGTAATCGCAAATAGCGACTCTGCCTCTGACCAGCAACTTAAACTTGCCGTGCGTGATGCTATCATTGCAGAAGTCGGCACGCACTTTGCCGACAATTACAAAAAGGACGAGGCGAGAGCAGAAATAATCGCCCATATGGAAGATATCCGCCTTATTGCACAGGAGGTTATTGTCGATTGGGGCTTAAACTATCCCGTTGAAATCTCGCTAGGCAAAAGTGATTTCCCTACCAAAACATATGGTGATGTAACCTTGCCTGCAGGAACTTACGATGCTCTAAAGGTAATAATCGGCAGCGGCGCAGGGCAAAACTGGTGGTGCGTACTTTTTCCGCCGTTGTGTTTTGTAGATGCCGCAACCGCCGAAATGCCTGCAGACAGCAGCGAGATTTTAAAAGCGTCGCTTACCGAAGAAGAGTATGCTATGGTAACCAACAGCGGAGAACTGCCCGTTCAGGTAAAATTTAAAACGTACGAACTGTGGCAAAGCAGTAAACTCAAGTTTAAAAATATGATTGCCGAAAGGTAAAAAACAGGTAAGGATTAATAAAAATCCTTACCTGTTTTCAACTTGTATACAGCCATTTTAATTTCTTCATCAATAGCGGTGCAAATTCTTCTTTTTATACGGCTTTTCAACTTATCCAACTCCATACGCTCTATATCGTCTAATTTGTAACCGTATTCTTCCTCATCTATCTTTTCGTTGAGAAATACAGTGGATGTATTGACGTAGCGTTCATTTGGATCACTCATAATTAGTTGTTCCTCCTTATCAAATTTATTTTATATAAAAATGCGCATTAAAAAAGTGCGCTCCATCAGGAACGCACCGAAAAAGCGTTCCTTGATATTGTCACATATCGAATTTTACCCAAAGGGAATTAAGGAAACGCCTTTTACCGTAGCATTTCCCTTTGGGTATGAAATATTCGATTATGTGACACACAAATTATACCATATCGCATTTGCAAGGTCAAGTATTCTTTTTCTTGAAAAACTTTTCTATATAATATATAATAGATGTATAATGTTTTGGAGGTGATGATGTGCAAACCGTAAGCGGAGAGATTAAAACAGTTATATTTGAAAATGCCGATAACGGCTACAAGGTCGTAGAGATTGAAACCGAAGACGACCTCTTTGTGGCAGTTGGCTATATGCACGGCGCAGCCGAGGGCGAAACGGTTAAACTCACCGGCAAATGGGTTTCGCATCACACCTATGGCGAGCAGTTTGCAGTAGAGATGTACGAAAAGCAGATGCCCACATCAAAAGCGTCCATTGTTAAATATCTTGGCTCCGGCATTATCAAGGGCGTACGTGCCGCTACTGCGCAGAAGATTGTTGATGCTTTCGGAGAAGATGCTTTAACCGTTATTGAAAAAGAGCCCCTGCGCCTTACGCAGATACGTGGCATCAGCGCCGAAAAAGCCATGGCAATAAACCTTTCGTATATAACGCAGATTGGCGCATCGTCACTTATGATATTTTTACAGCAGTACGATATTTCCGTCAAACTGTGCGCAAAAATTTATAAACGCTTTGGCGGCGGTGCTGTCGAACTTATTAAATCAAATCCGTACATACTTTGTGACGAGATAGAGGGGATTGGCTTTAAAACTGCCGACAAAATGGCAATCTCTATGGGCATAAATGCCGACGATGCAAACCGTATCCGTTCGGGCGTGCTTTATACTCATCTTAATAACACTCTTTTCGGGCATACATACCTGCCGAGGGAAATTCTTGCAAAACTTGCGTCCGATTTGCTTGGTGTGTCCATACCCGTTGTAAACGAGGCAATATCTTCGCTAACAGTCCAAAGACGTTTTATAAGCGAAGATTCTCCCGATGGCGAGCGTATATACTATTTTACTCACTACCATGCAGAAAAGTATTGTGCACGCAGAATCAACGAAATAACTGCCAACAGATACGAAATTGATGAAAACGAAATAATGCGTGAAATAGGCATTATCGAGGCTCACCGTGGCATAAAACTTGCCCATATGCAAAAAACTGCTGTGCAGAGCGCTATGGAAAACAGTGCACTTGTAATCACCGGCGGCCCCGGTACAGGTAAAACTACAATTATAAATACAATTATTGATATTATGCACGCAAACGGCTTAAAAGTTGTGCTTACTGCTCCTACCGGCAGAGCCGCCAAACGTATGAGTCAGGTCTGCGGCAAAGAGGCTAAAACCATTCACCGCCTGCTTGAGGCAGGTTACAGCGACGGAGAGAGCGACCTTATGTTTCAGGTTGACGAGTCCAACCCAATTGAGGCGGACGTTATAATCGTAGATGAGATGTCTATGGTTGACATTTTGCTGATGAGTGCACTTTTGCGTGCAATAGCAGCCGGCACACGCATTATTATGGTTGGTGACGTAGACCAGTTGCCGTCGGTTGGTGCAGGCGATGTACTGCGCCATATTATTGAAAGCGGAGTAGTTCCCGTCATTCGCCTTACAGAAATTTTTCGTCAGGCGGAAGAGAGTATGATAGTTGTAAACGCTCACAAAATCAACGGCGGCGAGTACCCCGTTTGCAATTCGGAGAATACCGACTTTTTCTATGCCAATCTGCCGTCTGCAACAGACGGTGCAGAATATATCACATCGTTGTGTCTTGATAAACTTCCGCAGAAGTACGGAATTTCCTCTGCTGATATTCAGGTGCTTTCCCCATCAAAAAAAGGTATAGCGGGCGTTATTAACTTAAATACTCTCTTGCAGCAGGCGCTCAACCCTGCTGAGGACGGCAAGCCCGAAAAAAGCAATGGCAACGTAACCTTCCGTGTGGGCGACAGAGTTATGCAGACCAAAAACAATTACGACCTCCAGTGGTATGACGTTAAAACACTTGAAGAGGGCACCGGTGTATTCAATGGAGATGTCGGCTATATACAGGATATTAACCAGATGCTTAAAACCGTTGCGGTTGTGTTTGAAGACAGACGTGTTACGTATAATTTTAAAGACCTCGACGAACTCGACCTTGCTTATGCCGCCACCGTACATAAAAGTCAGGGTAGTGAGTTCCCCGTTGTTATCGTTCCCGTTTACGATGCGCCGTATATGCTGGTAAGCCGCAATCTGCTTTATACCGCCGTTACACGTGCAAAAAATCTGGTTGTGCTTGTCGGCAGAGAAGATATTATCCGCAAAATGGTAGATAATAACCGCACAGTAATGCGATATTCCTCATTAAAAGAAAAACTTACAGAGGTGAATGCCGATGCGTGATTTTATCAGGCGTGTTCTTAATGTTTTTTATGTGCGCCCGTGCGTTGTTTGCGGCAGACCTGTAAAAGTTGTGGATAACATAAATCTCTGCAGCCGTTGCACAACCACGGTCGACCGTTACGGTCAAACCATAAACACAAGCGGCAGAATAACCATTTCTGTTCTTCCTCATAAAAAGTTCGTGCGCAGAGCGATGAACAGATTTAAGTTCAGCAATAAAAAGTATTACGGGTTTACATTTGCAAAACTTATTCATCAGCGTTTGCGCACCTGCGAATGGTACGGCAACATTGAATGTGTTGTATGCGTACCTATGGGCAAAAGAAACAGGCTTTATAATCAGTCTGCCGTAATTGCCCGCCAGGTTGCCGAAAGGATAGGCGTTCCGTTCGCCGAAAATGCTATGGTTAAGGTTAAGGATAATCCGCCTTTTTATAAACTTACACGTGCCGAAAGACTACGTGCTGTAAAAGGTGCGTTTGATATCAGCCATGATTTGTCGTTCGTCGGAAAACGTGTTCTTCTCATCGACGATATCTACACCACAGGCGCAACCAGTAGCGAATGCAGACGTGTTTTGCTTTTAAACGGTGCAGCAGAAGTTTATTGCGCCACTGTATGCTATGCGCCGTTAAAAGAGCGAAAATTAAAGTAATAAAATTTTATATAGTGCAAATAATACCTTCGAAAGATAATTCTTTTCGGAGGTATTATAATATGAAGAAAAATTACCGCAAAGGCATTATGAAAGTAGATAATATTGATGACGAAGCCACAAGATATAACCGTGAATGTTTTGAAGAAATAAGCCTGCTGCCCTATTTTGAAAGCGACAACGAAACCGCCGATAACATATCTTCAGCGGAAAATGACGGTGTGGAAAATAGCCAGAATGAGAAATAATATAAGAAAATGTATAACTGAACACCGAAAAAATGCGTTTGTTTTATGTATTTTGCCATAATTAAATTTTTTTGAAAAAATCGGTTGACAGAATTATTTAATTGTGATATATTAAATAAGCACTCTGCGAACGGAGTAAAATTTTTTTAAAAAACTTTTAAAAAAGTTCTTGACAACGGTGCGTAGACGTGTTATAATAATCAAGTCGCTCGGTCAAGAGTGGGCGACGGAATTGATCTTTGAAAAATGAACAGCATAAAAAAAGCGGGACTTTTTGAAAAGTCCAAAGAGTTTTAAAAATGCACTTTATATTAGTAAAGTCAGACAGAATTTTGA